>DATGHC010000010.1:0-177692 GCA_035308165.1 Candidatus Acidiferrales bacterium
CGGGACGGATTTGTCCGGCGGATTGTTCGTCCTTCAGCTCGAAGCGGACCGGGCCATCGGGAATCGCGGCGAGAAAATCCAGCAGGTACTGCGCGTTGAATCCGATGGTGATGGGATCGCCTTTGTAGGGTTTCTCGATGGTTTCCGTTGCTTCCCCGTACTCGGGACTTTGGGCGGAAAGTTCCACGCCCTCGGTGGATACGGAAAATTTCACGGCGCGGGAGCGCTGGTCGGCAAGTTGCGAGACGCGGCGAATTGCGTCGTTCAATTCGTTGCGATCCATCACCACGAATTTATTGTTGTCGCGCGGCATCACCGCCGGGTAATTGGGGAATTGGCCGGTAAGAATTCTCGAGACGAGGCGACGCGAACCCACCTGGAAAAACAAGTAGCTGTCATCGCGCGCGAAATCAATTACGCCCTCTTCGCCCGCTTCCGCGGCAAGCCGCTGGATTTCCGCCAGCGCTTTCTTGGGCACCAGCACGCGCACTTCGTTATTGAGTCCCGCGAAGTTGTGATCGATTTCGGCCAGCGCCAGCCGGTGCCCGTCGGTGGCCACCATCGTGGCGCTATCGGGCTTCAGCAGCATCAGGCCGCCATTCAGCGTGTACCGCGACTCCTCCGCGGAAATAGCGAATATCGTGCGCGCAATCAGGCCGGAAAGAATCTTCGCAGGGATTTTGGCCAACGGGTGTGGAGGCTCAGGGATGGCCGGGAAATTGTCTTTCGACATTCCGACCATCTTGTAGGTCCGCCGTCCGGATTGAATTTGCACCCAGTGGTTCTCAAGAATCTTGAACTTGATTTCCTCGTCGGGCAGCAGGCGCACCAGCTCGAGCAGCTTCTTCGCCGGAATGGTGCCGCTGCCTTCCTTCTTGATTTTGGCCTCACAGGAAGTGCATATGCTGAGTTCGAGATCGGTGGCGGTCAGAAGAAGTTTGTCGCCCTGGCTCTCAATGAGAAGGTTGGAGAGAATGGGGATAGTGGTCTTGCGCTCGACGACGCCTTGCGTCAATTCGAGCTCCTCCAACAGGTCATACTTCTTGACGCTGAATTCCATCGTCTCGATTCCTTCGCGCTGCTTGGTGGTGGCTCCGCTCATGGCGACTACAATCTACTCTAAATTCATTTAAGGATAAAGACCGTCGTAGCCGTAGGGCCTGTGGAAAGGTGGAAACCTTCTGGGTACGCAATAGGCACGGGAGTTTTGTAGTGGAAGACTTTTGCGCCTCTCCGTGGATATTGCGGATAACTCTTGGGAAAACGAGCATTTGATTAAATGCAGTGGAAGTTTTGCCCAGCGGCGCACAGCTAATCCACAGGAGTCGCGCAGGTTATCCAGTGCATTCCCACAGTTCAAATCATGAAAATTCATCACACAATTCGCAGTGGGCCCACAGGAACGAAGAGGAACAAAAAGATTCTGAAAGGCCAACGCGTCAGCTGAAGGAATCCATCAGGCGGTTGAGGGTGCGATTGAGATCCTTGTCGGTTCGGCGCAAGGTATCGATCTTGTTGATGGAGTGCAGCACTGTTGTGTGATGCTTGCCGCCGAACTGGCGTCCGATTTCCGGCAGGGAAGCCGAGGTGAGCTGCTTCACCAGGTACATGGCCACTTGGCGCGGGAAGGCGATGGCTTTTGAGTTGGAGCGAATCTTCAGGTCCGCATCCCGCAGCCCAAACTGTTCCCCCACGCGCTTTTGGATCAGCTCAATGGTTACTTTCTTCTCCTGTGTGGCGATGATGTTCTTCAGCACTTGCTGAGCGGTGGTCAGGTTGAGCGTGGCGCTGGTCAGCGAGGCATAGGCCAGCAGGCGCGTCAGGGCGCCCTCCAGCTCGCGCACGTTGGACTTGATGCTCCGCGCGATGAACTCGGCGACTTCATCGGGCACATGGACGCGCTCGGATTCCGCCTTCTTCTGCAGGATGGCGATTTTGGTTTCCAGGTCGGGCGGCTGGATGTCGGCGATCAGGCCCCATTCAAAGCGCGAACGGAGGCGCTCTTCAATCGCCGAGATTTCTTTTGGCGGGCAGTCCGAGGAAAGCACGATCTGCTTGCGCAATTCGTAGAGAGCGTTGAACGTGTGGAAGAACTCCTCCACGGTGCGCTCCTTGCCGGCGATGAACTGGATATCGTCCACCAGTAGCACGTCCACATTGCGGTAGCGCTCGCGGAAGCTGATCATCCGGTCGAATCGCAGCGAAGTAATGACTTCGTTGGTAAATTTTTCCGCGCTCACATAGGTCAGCCGCAACGCCGGGTTGCGCCTCTTGATGCAGTGTCCGATTGCCTGCATCAAGTGCGTCTTGCCCATGCCCACCCCGCCGTAAAGGTAAAGCGGGTTGTAAGCTTTGGAGGGTTGCTCGGCGACGGCCAGCGACGCGGCGTGCGCAAACTGATTCGAGTTGCCGACGACGAAGGTATCGAATGTGTAGCGGGGATTGAGCTGGTGATCCACAGCGTCGAAGTCCAGACGCGCCTGGCGAACCATTGGAGCCGGAGCAGGAGGCGTTTCCGGCTCATCGCAAAGAAACTCGACGCGCATTTCGGCCAAGCCGACCTCTGTGAGCACGGCTTCCAACAGCGATCCGTAAGTTTCGGTAAGCTTCTTGCGGAACATCCGGTTGGGCACGCGGACCGTAAGCTTCCCGTTTTCGGCGCCTTGCTGGCGAGTCGGCCGGAACCAAGTGGTGAAGCTGTGCGGGTTTACACGCCGCTCCATGTGCAGGAGGATGTTGTCCCAAGCGTTCACGAGTGTTGCTGCTGTACCAGGCACGGAGTCGGATAAATCTTTCTGCAAAAAACGGAAATGCTGGCCACAGGCGATTTCCATGGCTGTGGAAAACCTGTGGAAGCCACACTTCCGGCTTCTCGCTATGTTTCTTAGTTTGAGGAAACCACTTTGGCGGGGCCCCGCGCCGCCTGCTTTTGCCGGAACCCACCCCGCCCTTGCGGAGCGCCCGGCCAACGTCCAGCGTTTTCCCAATCGCTGGAGGCTTGATTCTCATCCTGCACGGGGCCTCCCCGCGCGCATTGCCGCAGGCACTGGATGCCAAGCGGCCGAGAAGCAAGGCGGAGATTTTCCACAAATGCAGGCGCGGCGGCAAGAGAAAAATTCTCGAAGGCAGGGAGAAGCGCTCACAGGGTTTGCACAGTTTTTCCACAACACCAAATCTTCACGCCAATCGCGGGTTACGGCTGCTTCGGTGTCGGTTTCGCGGGCTTGAGTTCTAAATCGGGACGCGGAAAATCGTAAACACCCAACGGATCGGCCGTTAGGATGAGCCGGTCGGGCTCAACGAGGATGGAATTTGGAGCGATGCGCGCGCCCGCCGGCGTGTAGACGCGATATTCGGCGCGCACAATGCCATCCGGATCCAAGAGCAGCAATTCGTTATCAAGGGCCAGCCAAATTCGCTGGGTGGCCGGATCGATGGCCATGCAGGAGATGGTTGTGCGGAGTTCCGGCGTCTGGCCATGGTCAATTTGGCGCTTGATTTCGCGTCGGCGTGCTTGCGCCGGGGGCGCAAATTCCAGCGTGTTGAGTGAAATGTCCACAGCGGCATAACCGATGCGGTCGTATTTGCGAAACGTGGGCTCGGGCAGATAGATGAAGACGAAATAAATGTTTCCGGCGGAGTCGGTGTTCAACCGGCCGGTATTCACGGCGCGGTTAAATTTTTCGTCGTCGAATGTGTCAATCAGGTCGCCGAAGGAACGTACTTCTTCCCCTTTGAAATTGAAAACTGAAATCAGATGCTCAGCCGTCGCGCTTGTGGCGGCAAATTCGCCTCCGGAAAGCGCAACGATGCCCGTAGGAGAATCGAAGGGGACGCTCAGGAGCTGAGCTCCGGCGGGGGAGTACACGCGCAGAATGTTACGGCCGCGGTCGGCGACATACACGCGGCCCTCGGAATCCACATCCAGCGCCTGGGCATAGTACAGTGCGGAGGCACCTTTCGTCCCTGGCGGAGGAATCTCAGAAAGCTTCTTGCCGTCCGCGTCAAAAACAAGAACCGAGTGTGATTGGAGGACATAATATTTTCCTGCGGGTCCCCGTTTCAACCCGGCGGTCCCGGGGCCGGCCTCGGGAAACAGACGCTTGCGGCCATCGAGTTCCTGGTCAATCTGCGATTGAGCATACGCCGCCGCGGAGACCAGTGAGAACAGCAGCGCTGTCGACACCGCTGCGCCCAGCCACCGACGGATTGCAGGACATGTTTTCATGGGCAAAGAATTATACACAGCAAATGATGAGGATTTTTGCCGGAAGGATGCACAAGTTAATGGGCGGCCCTTCTAGAAACGCCGCCATCATGCGGGCACGCGCACCCGCGCAATGGAACGGGCGCGGCCGGAGGCCTCATCCACATCCACCAACACGCTGTTCAGCCGCGGATCGCCCAATGCCACTTCAAATTTCACGGGCATGGCATCCAGGAAGCGCTTCACCATGGAATTGCGGTCCATGCCGATTACGGATTCGTGGGGGCCGGTCATGCCCACGTCCGTGATATAGGCCGTGCCATTGGGAAGGACGCGCTCGTCGGCGGTGGCCACGTGCGTGTGCGTGCCTACCACAACAGAAACACGCCCATCCAGATACCAGCCCATGGCCTGTTTTTCGCTGGTCGCCTCAGCGTGCATGTCCACGAAAATAACTTTCACATCGGGGGGAATGCGCGCCAACTCCTGATCTGCGGTGCGGAACGGACAGTCGAGCGCGGTCATGAACACGCGCCCCTCCAAGTTCAGCACCCCGTAGCGCACTCCGCTGCGTGAAGTACCCACGTAAAGTCCCCGGCCCGGGCTGTTCGGAAAATTCGCGGGACGAATCAGGCGCGGTTCATTCACGATGTATTCGAGGATCTCCTTGCGGTCCCAACTGTGATTTCCGCCCGTGATCACTTCCACGCCCGCATGGAATAGCTCTTCGCAGATTTTGGGAGTGATGCCGAATCCGGCAGCGGAATTCTCGCCGTTGGCGATCACCAGATCCACGGAATGCTGGCGCGTGATCTCGGCAAGATTTTTGGTCACCAGGTCGCGGCCGGGTGAGCCGACAAGATCTCCGATGAAAAGTATGCGCATGAACAGGTTCTTATTGCCTCAAGGTGCACAGGGGTCTTCAGCGCAAAGTGGAGCGTACAGCTACAAAAATGGAGCGGTCCACATGGGTCGTGTGACGCTAGGCCATGAACCTCCAATTAAGGCTGGGCGTCCCGCGCCCGCTTCAGGCTTCCCCGGATCCCGCGGAACGGGACGCGGGGCATGCACACCGCGGGTTTAATGGGACACCCATGAGATTCACATTGGTTCAAACAGCTTTCGCGCCATCACGGGCCCGGCAGGCCGGCCCCGGAAGCATTGTAGCTTGAGGCGGGATTGCGCGCCACGCGAGCGGCAGGCCGCGGTTCGCAAGAGAAAGCAGCCCGACCTAAAGCAGCAACACTGCAGGGCGCTTCGTCGAAGCGAAAGGCCTCCAGTTCCTAATTGCGGAACTGGAGGCCCCGAGCGTCCCCAGAGTTCAGCTAAAAGTGGAAGCCCAGCTCCCCCGTATATGTCCGGGGCGTGACGTAGTGAGTTCCGCTGAAAGTTGACAAGTAGTTGTAGAGCGCCACTTTGTTGGCCAGGTTGATGACCGTAAAGCGCGCGCTCCACCTGTACTTGTCAGTGTGAAAGATATTGTCATCGCCCACGGCAGCGTCGAACAGATGCCGCGGGGCGATGCGCTGTGGATTGTGGTCGTCATTTTCCGTGCCCGGCGCCGGGACGCTTATCAGAGTGGACCCGAACTGCGACCCGGGGCATACCGACGGCAGCGCGACGAGCGGAGTTGCGTGAAGGTTTCCGCAGAAGAATCCAGCCTGGAACTCCTGATCGGCGGTAAGCGGCAATCCGTTGAGGTTATTCACCATAGCGATGTCGCCCTTGGGGATGTTGGCTGATCCACCGTCGAGAACGGAAGTTGAAAATGAGCACGTTGCAGTCGCAGCCAGGCAGGGCACAAAGCCGGCCACGAGTCCGCTGTCATACCTCCAGTTGAACCCGAACCACGGCCCCCGTTTCCAGGGTTGGTATTGCAAATGCGTCGTTTGGTTGAACGCTTCGTCATGGTCAATACGAAAGACCGCTGGCGGAGGCGGCGGAGTGATACCCGCGACCGCAGGCGGGAAGAAGCGAGCCGAGATGTGCGACATCACCACAAACGCCGAGAAGCCGTGATAATCCGGGACGCTTGCGCGAAGCGCAAACCCCGGGATTTTTGAATTGTGCCATTCGATGGGTAGGAAAATGGGGCTCGCGCCGAATACGTTGAAATCATATCCGTTGTGCGTATATTTCCAGACATATTCGCCGCTGACCACAAAATACTTGCCCAATGCTTGTTCGAGCCCGGCGTGAAATTCATTTCGGAAGCCGGGGGCCAACGGTGCGGAGGTTCCTTTGCAGGAGAAGCCATTAACGACAGTCATGATCGCATCGACTACGGGGGCGGTGCTGCACCCTGTTCCCGAAAGGATCAAGTTCTCATTGAACGGGCTCTCCATGGTGCGGGCATAGGAAACGCGGAGCACCGTGCTGGTCTTCTTGATGTTGTAAGAGACCCCCGCGCGAGGTTCCGGCTGACGCGAAATGGTATCGAGGCCGTTATAGATGTCTCCTCGGATTCCAACGTTAAAGGTCCAATTCTTGAACGAAATTGCGTCTTGGATATATAGCCCA
This sequence comes from Candidatus Acidiferrales bacterium, assembly GCA_035308165.1. Lineage (GTDB taxonomy): Bacteria > Acidobacteriota > Terriglobia > Acidiferrales > UBA7541 > DASTCZ01. Next base: position 6,728 of record DATGHC010000010.1, read on the forward strand.
AGCTCTTTGACGTCGGTGTGTCCTCTGTAATTGAAGATGTTCCCACCAGCGGTCAAATCAATAGGGTCCAGGGTCACGCAAATCGCGTTGGACGGATCGGGGCAGCCAAGCCCTGGGAGCAGCCCCGAATTGATAATCCCAAATCCGTCGTTTTCCGTGAGGAAAGTCTGTTGGTAGGTGCCTCCGATTTGAATGTTGTTTATCCCTTTGACGTACGTCAGAGCCGCACGCACACCTGAATTGGTCAGGAACCGGAGCTGAGAGACCGTTTCGTCTTGAAGAGGCCCCAGGTCAGCGAAAGGATCCTTGCTCGGATAGTAGTTATATTGGTCGTGCCTCACCCAGCCGCCGATAGTGAGTACGGTATTCGGACTCAAAGTGCGTGTCCATGACGGTGCAACGTCGAAGGTTCTGATTTGCGAACGCTGATCCGTCGGCCCCAGAGGAGCGCCGGTAAGAGGGTTAACCTGTACGCTGTGGGTCGAGTCGCACAATGCCGATAGAATCGTACAGGTCTGAAATTGCGTATCGAATGAATTGGGCGTCTGGAGCCAGGAACGGGAGAATCCCAGGTTCAATTGGAGGGTGTCTTTGCCAGAGGGCTTGAAGTCAAAACGGTCGAAGGCGTTTTCTTCGTTGCCCTTGTCGTTAAGCACCGCGAATTCGGGAGGGTCAAGGAATCGGCCGCTATTCAACCCGCCCACATAAATGAAGTTGCCCCAATTTTTGCCTCCGTAAGAAAAATCGACTCCACCGCTCGGCGTTCCAAAACTTCCATAGGAACCTGTTATATCGCCATGCGGAGTTGTGACGCCCATGCCCGAGCGCGTCGTGGCATCAATGATGAGACTGGTCTTGCCTCCATATTGCGCGCTCGGAGCCCCCGGAATGACCTCAATGGATTGGAGCGCCTCCACAGGAATCTGGTTTGAGAATATCTTGCTCTGCTGGTCAGTGATGGGTTGTCCGTCCACTGAAAATGAGTTAGAGGCGTGGTCACCCATTCCGTGGAAGAGGCCGTTGGAGTCGGCAGCCACGCCCGGAGTTGTCAGGGTGATCAGCGAACTCAAGGACGACGTTTGACTTTGCAGGGGAACTTTCTCGAACAGGCTCTTGTCCACATCGGTGTGGAAAGTAGGATCTTGTTCGACCAAGTCGCCTCCCGAAGTTTCCACGTTGACCTTCACGCTGGTCCCCGCGACCTTCAGGCCGATACTCAGGTCTATAGGGACGCTGGACTTGACCTCGACGTCCTGGTCAAAAACATCGAACCCCTTCGCCGTGACTTCCAGGTGGTAGGGGTTGAAGGGCACGTTGGCGAACTTAAATGTGCCCGCAGAGTCGGTTTGGGTAGTGCGTTCGTATCCGCTGACCGGATTATGGATTCTTACTGTTGCATTTGCGATGGCGGCTTTGGACGAATCCAAGACCGTTCCGCCGATATTGGCTGAATTACCAGTCTGCGCTGGCGATGCCGGAACCACGAGCATAAGCGAGATTATGAATATTGCCAGAACACCCACAAAATATTTATTGCCCACCATGGTCTCCTCCTAGGAGTGGCCGTATCGGCCCGTGCGTGATCGGGTGGAATGGACGAAGAGCGAGCGCGACCAGTGAGTTGGAGACGCGACCGACACTTCGGCTGAATTCAGTCTTGATTCGGGGAATTACGCGGCGTGAGGAGGAGCGCGCGGCGACTTCGAGCTGAAGACAGCCGCGGATTGCCCGGAAAGCACGGGAAGTGTCACGGCGCCTTCGACCGCGGGCGCGGGTGGCGCCAACACGGTGATGGGGGTTTGTGGAGCGGGCGTTGAGCCCACGTGGCAGACGCCGCAGGTGGCTGCTTCTGTAGCGCTGCTGTGCGTATGCCAGATACCCGTGGCCGTCGCTGCCATCAGCACCGCAAGGAACGCGGCGCAGAACAGCGGCAATAAGGCGCGGGGTCTGGTTGGACCGCGGTTTGTCATGGGAGCAACTATTTCTCCTCCGATCTTCCGAATTGACTACACCTGTAAAACATCGCCCTCGCGCGCGACCACTTCATAAAGCACAGGGTTCACGAAGAACCCCAGCACCAGCCGCGACACGAGACCTGCGACAACCACAATCGCGAACGGCTTCTGTGTATCGCTTCCCACTCCGGTGGACATTGCGGCGGGCAGCAAGCCCAGGCACGCCACCAGCGCCGTCATCATGATGGGCCGCAAGCGCAACAGAGACGCTTCCCGCGTCGCCTGACGAATACCCATGCCTTCAAGGCGCAACTTGTTGATGTAGCTCACCAGGATGACCGCCGTCTCCACCGAGACTCCCATCAACGCCAGCAATCCCAGAATGCTCGAAACGCTGAACGGCGTATGCGTCAGCTTAAGCGCAATCAACGCGCCGACCGGCTCCGTCATCACCACGCCCAGCGCGATGGTCACCGGGAATTTGAAATTTCCATACAGTACGAAAAGGATGATGAAGATCAGCAGCACGGCGAGCGGGCCGATAATCACCATTTGTGCTTTGGCTTCCACCAGCTCGCTGTACTCGCCACCCCAATCCATGTGGTACCCCTCGGGCATTTGCACTGCTTTGTTCACCGCGTCCTGCCCGCCGCGAATGATGCCTTCGAGGTCGCGCCCTTCCACGGAGAATTGCACGCCGATATAGCGTGAATTGTTCTCGCGATAAATGAATGACGCCCCAGTTTCCTCGCGGATGTTTGCCAGCTCGGAAAGCGGCACTTGTTGCCCGGCCGGCGTCGGCACCAGCAGCTCGCGAATCTCGTGCGCGTTCGATCGGAACTGCGGCTCCATGCGCACCACCAAATCAAACACCTTCTCGCCCTGAATGACCTGCGTCGCCGCCTGCCCGCCCACCGCGGCCTGCACCACCGCTTCCACATCCGCCACATTCACTCCGTAGCGCGCAAGCTCCTCGCGGTTCACACCCACAATCAAGCTGGGTTGCCCCAGCTCTCTCACCACCGTCAATTCCTTGAAACCCGGCGTCTGGTCGAGCACGCGCTTCACCTGGACCGCTTTTTGCTCCAGCACATTCAAGTCGGAGCCGAAAATTTTTACCGCCAGCGCGCTCTTCAATCCCGTCAGCGCTTCATCCACCGCGTCCTCAGCGGGCTGCGTGTAATTGAAAATCACTCCCGGATACGCTTCGAGGTGTTTCTGGATGTCCGTGGTCAGCGCTTCCTTGTCATGGAACGGGCTAGCGGCCCAGGTACCGTCGCTATACGGCTTCAGTCCCACGTAGAACTCGCAGTTGAAAAATCCCGTGTGGTCCGTGCCGTCATCGGGTCGGCCCAATTCCGACGCTACGATGGTTACCTGCGGATAAGTCCTCAGCAAATCGCGTATCTTGGGCGCGAACAAGCTCGCCTCTTCAAACGAAATCGTGTACGGCATCGTCGCCCGCACCCACAACGCCCCTTCATCCAGGTGTGGCAGAAATTCTCCCCCGATATAGGGGACCAGCAGCAGGACCGAGCCGAAGATCACCGTCGCGGCCAGCATCGTGGTCTTGCCATGATTCAGGCACCAGTCCAGCAGTCCTGCGTAAAAGTCGCGGATCCATTCAAATACAGGATTGCGCTTTTCCTTCACGCCGTTCTTGAACCAGTAAGAGGCCAGCACTGGCACAAAGGTGAGCGTTAAAACCAGCGCGCCGAGCAGCGCGAACCCCATCGTATCCGCCATAGGATGGAAAAGTTTTCCGGCCGGTCCTGTGAGGGCGTAAATCGGCAGATATCCGGCAATGATTACCGCAACGGAATAGAAGATGGGGCGATCCACGTCGCGCGCCGCCGCCAGGATCACATCATGGAGCCTGTAGTCTTGTCCCTCGCGCTCGCTCAGCTCGCGAAAGATGTTTTCAACCATCACGATGGTGCCGTCTATGATGATCCCGAAATCAATCGCGCCGATGCTCAGCAGGTTCGCCGCTTCACCCGTAGCGTGGAGAAAAATAAACGCGAACAGCAGCGCCAGCGGAATCGTCAGGGCGGTAATCACCGCTGCGCGCACGCTCACCAGGAAAAAAATGAGTACGAGCAGCACCAGCGCCATCCCGCGCAACAGGTTGCCTTCCACTGTGTCGGTGGTAATCCGTACTAGGTCGCTGCGATCGTAATACGGACGCACTTTCACGTCGGGCGGAAGAACTCCGTGATTGAGCTCCTCGGTTTTCTTCTCCACTCCCTGCAGAACAACCTGCGTTTGCTCGCCGCGCCGCATCAGAATGACGCCTTCCACCGCGTCATCCGTCTTCATAAAGCCGAATTCACCCAGCCGCGGCGCGTGGCCTATCTCCACGTGGCCCACATCCTTGATCCGCACCGGCGCGCCGTTTGAGCTTCCCACCACCACCTGCCCAATATCATCCACGCTCTTCAGCAGACCGAGCCCGCGCACGTAATAAAATTGCCCGCCCTGCGAATAAAATCCGCCACCGGTGTTGGCGTTGTTCGCGGAAAGCGCGTTGATCACCTGCACAACGGGGATGTGGTAGTTGTAAAGCCGCGCCGGGTCCAGCAGCACCTGATACTGCATCACGGTGCCGCCGAAGCCGGAATCGTCGGCCACGCCGGGCACGGAGCGGTAGGCCCGCTCCACCACCCAATCCTCAAACGTCTTCAACTCTTGTGGAGAGCGGTCAGGACTTTCCAACACATAACGGTAGACCAGCCCGCTCGGGCTGAACAGTGGCGCCATGCTGGGCGCGACTCCGGTCGGAAGCGACGCGTCCGCGATACGCTGGAAAACAACGTTCCTCGCGAAATACGGATCGGTGCCTTCCGTAAATGTGATGATGATGTCGCTCAATCCATAAAGCGAAATCGAGCGCATGTACACCAGGTTCGGCGTACCGTTCATGGCCAGCTCGAGCGGCAGCGTGGTCAACCGCTCCACTTCTTCGGCAGCATGCCCCTGCCATTGCGTGATCAGCTCTACTTGCGGCGGTGAAAGATCCGGGTAGGCGTCCACGGGCATGCGCTGGAAGGAAATGGCACCGGCGATGATGACGATCACCATCACCATCAGCACCAGGAAGCGCTGGCGAAGCGCGAATTGTACGATCCGGTGAATCATTCCAATTTCCCCCGCGCTCAGTGCTGCAGCGAATTCTTGAATTGCAGGAACAGGCTGCCGTCACCCACCACGTGCTCGCCGCCTTTCAAACCGGCGGTGATTTGCGTGTGGCCGCCCTGGCTCTCTCCGAGCGTGACTAGTTGGCGCGCAAACTTGTTCGATTCGGTCTGCACATAAACGAACGGCTGGTTTTCCGTGTCGCGCAGCACCGCCGCATCGGGCACCAACAGCGCGCCGTCAATCACCCCGGCGCGCACCGTGGCGGTGACGTACATGTTGTTTTTCAGTTTTTCGCCCGGATTTTCCGTTACGATTCGCGCCTGAAGTGTTCGTGTCGTGGGGTCCACTGCCGCAGCGACGTACGAAACTCGTCCGTGGAAAACTTCGGGATAGCTGTCCGTGGTGATATCCACAGAATCGCCGACGCGGACCGCCCCCAAATCGTTCTGGTAAACATTCAACAGCACCCACACTGTGCTCATGTCTGAAATCGTGAAGCATTGTGTGGTGCCCGCCGCAAGCAATTGCCCCGGCCCCACCAGTCTGTCGGTGATCATGCCGCCTACGGGGGCCAGCAGGGGCACTTGAAACGATGCCGGGCCTTTCACCAGCGCCTCCGGATCGGCCACGCCGAGCACGCGCAGTCCCGCTTCGCTCGACTGCAAATCGGCCTGCGCCTGTGCGCGATCCGATTCCGCTTGTTCCAGGTCGCGCTCGGCAATGGCGTGGTGATCGAGAAGATCTTTCGAGCGAATGTAGTTTTTATCGGCCAATTGGAAAGCCTCGCGGGCCTTGATGTATGCCGAACGAAGCATCGAATAATCAGGGCTATTCACAGTCAGCAGCGGCTGACCCTTCTTCACAATTTCTCCGGGCGCCGCCAGGATTTCGTGCACCGGGCCGCTTACCGCCGTGAACACGGGCGTGGTCTTGAACAGGTTGTAGGTCACCGCGCCGGTCATCCGCAGCACACGAGCCAGCTTTGTTTTCTCTACCGGCACCACCTGCACGTGGGACATCTGCTCCTGTGGGACAGTGAAAAGTTGTGCTTCCTCTTTCTGCGATTCCTGGCTGGTGTAAGAGGTCATCTTCGACACCGACTCGCCCGGCCCGGAATTGCAGCCCGCGAGCAGCGCGACCACGAGCAATGCTCCGGGAAGTGCCCGCGCCGGTGCTGAAATTCTAAGGAAATGAAAATTCTTCATGGCAAACTCCTCGTTCCCACGGCCTCTCGCAATTGTTCCAGCGCCGCCATGTAGCTGGCCAACGTCTGGCGGTACGCCAATTCAGTCGCGCGGTAGGTGCGCTCCGCATCCAGAAAATCCAGCAGGCTCGCCGCGCCGCGCCGATACGCGTACTCGCTGATATCCCGCGAGTCCTTCGAGTCCTTCAAATAGCCGCCTTGATAGAGCTGGATGATCTGGTCGTTCGTGCGCAGTCCTTCGTACGCATTCACTACGTCCGAAATCACCTGCTCGGAGGCCGCGGTGGCTTGCAGCTGCGATTGCGTGATTACGGATTTTGTCCGCGCGATTTCGCCCTGGTTGCGGTTGAAAAACTGCAGCGGCATATTGGCAAAAAATGAAAGCGAGCTGATCGCCGCCACATGCGTGTAATTCACGCTCGCGGTCACGTCAAATTTTCCGTTTGCTTCCGCCAGCTTTTCCGCGCTCTGCGCTGCCGTGACGCTGCGCTGCGCGGCCAGCAAGTCCGTCCGCGTTTTCAGCGCCTGCAATTTCAGGTCATCAAGTCCGGAGTGCACCGCTTGGTAGGTCAGCTCGCCTTCTACATCAAAATTATCAGGCACCGCCGCGAATCCCAGCAGTTGATGCAGCGAAGCCAGCGCCTGCACCTTGGCCAGCTTCGCCGCGGCGATGTCGCTCTGGAATTGCAGCATTTGCAGCCGGATCTTCAGGAAATCGCCTTCGCTGATTGCCCCGGCCTTGTATTGCGCCTGCCCGATGTCCACCGTTTGTTGGAAGCTCTTCAGGTCCTGTTCCGCGAGTTCGATCGTTGACTGGGCCAGCAGCACGGCGACGAATTGCTGCGCGACACTGAAGGCCAGGGTCCGCTCGGTGTCCTTCACTTGTGCTTCGGTCACCGAAGTCTGATCTTTCGCCGATTGAAAGCGATTCTGCCGCTTTCTTCCGCGCTCAAACAGATAGCCGATTCCCGCATCGAACTGCACGCCGTTATCCAGATAGGTCGAAGTGAAATTGCTGGGGCTGAAGAACGGCACAAACTGCATGTCGCCATTGAGCGTGGGGTTGGGCCGCAGGTTGGCCGTGATTTCCTGAGCTTGGCTCTGGGCGATGAGCGTGCGGTCTGCCTTTAGCGTGGGGTTATTTTGCAGCGCCAGCTCAATCGCTCGATCGAGTGTGATGCGCACAGGCGCCGAAGAAGTTTGCGCGGACACCGGCGGCGTCCCTGCGATGGCCATGGAGAGGGCAAAAACGGCGATGACTCGCCTCGTGCCGCGACCCCTACGCGATAACGCGCGCGCCGCGCCGACCGTCATCGGCGCAAGGCCGATTACGATAGTTTTGATTGGCACAAGCACGAAACTCATGGCGACTCAACTCCTCCATCCAGAAATTCAATCGGGAAACTTGGGGTCTGGCGGCAGGTATTTCAGGCGGAATAGTTACTCACACCCGGAAAAACTTTCAGCCCTGCACGCCTTTGCTCTGGAAATACTGCGAAGATCCGCCCAAGCGAATAGCCGCGTCGGGGGAATTACGCCGCAGGCGGCGCGCGAGAGATGTTGAGTAATAGGGAAGGAACTGCAATGCGGATGGAATCAACCGGCAAAGACGTGGTGCCCACAGTTACCGGAGCGAAGATCTGATTGGTCGCCAGTTCCGGAGCAGCTGTCTGGTGGCTCAAATGGCAAATCTGGCAATTCGCGTCGGATGATCCGTTGTGGTTGTGCCAGACACTCCCGCCAACCAGTGCGGTAACAAGCAGCACCGCGGCCAGGACGGTTGTAACTGCCAGAACCCGGGATGTACGATTCCGTGCCATATATTGCTACTGCCGTCGGGAGCAGCTCGAAAAGCAGCTCCCCTAGTGTACTTCAGACGCGCCACCTGCGGAAGCCGTTGCGGAAACTATTGCAGACACGCGGTTAACAGGCAATCAGGCCGTCTGTTTCAGCGCCCGCTCAACCAGGGTAAGAGCGCGCTCCGCTCGGTCGCGAAGCGCTCCTTGATTGTCCCGCTGGTTCCTGCGCACCGCGTGCAACTCATCGGCGATAGCCAATGCCGCCAGGACAGCCACGCGCATGGATTCCACCGTGTGCGTGGCTTCGGCGACTTCGCGCATCTTCTCGTCCACGTACTTCGCCAAATCTTCCACGTACGCCGCGTCCAGATCGCCCTGCATGTAATAAGTCTGCCCGTAAATCTCAATTTTAATGCGGTCTGCCATGCATCCGCCTCCGCGCGGGGACGAGTTATTCTGTGCCGGGAGCCGCGTCAAAGCAAGGGGGTGTGAGCTGGAGACATACACTGGGAGCGTCCCTGCCGGCGCAGGGGGACTCGAAGAGTGCCCGCAGCCGCGCTGCACACACGGGAATTGTTTCGACTACATCTCCAATGTAAGCATGCACTTACAAATCATGGCAACCGGCCGCCCGCATCCCGCGTCCAACTCCATGACAACGAATCGACCCCACCCAACCCGGGCAATCCTCGTTGCAAAGGAGGCCGTCATGAGCTGGAAACTAAAGTTCTTAGCCACGATTCTGGGGGCCTTGGTGATGTTCGGGGGTGCAGGCGCAGCGCAGGCAAGCGACAGGGATCGCGACGACGCCTGTTACCGCAAAATCCACAACGAGGAGAGAGAGCTTGATCGCGCCATCAATCGCCATGGCTACTACAGCCGTCAGGCCGATCACGAACGTCGCGAGTTGGACAAGCTCCGCGACCGATGCTCTCATTACCGCGATCGCCGCTGATCAATAAACGCCCAACTTATAAAAAATAAAGGCCGCTCCCCAAAACAGGGAGCGGCCTTTTGTAATTAAGCCAGTGATGAATTAAGTTGTGGCGGTCGTCAGGTCTTCCGCGAACACCGCTTCAAAGCGCTTTTTTTCGTCCTGGTCGTGAAGCATCACGATCGGGACCACACGGAACGAGCGCTTGCAGCCCCGGCAGACCGTAACTTCTCCCTGCAGATCCTGCAGGAAGCCGTCGGTGAAGCGGTAAAGCGAGCGCTCCCGGCGGGCATTCTTGGTGCCTTCCATACCGCAATGAGGACAGGTGAAATCCACCAAATCTTCCTCCGGGTCGCGGTTCAAAGCGGCCCAACCGGTCACTCGCACACCTACAGTCTCAACTGATTGACGGTTCATGGTACTAGTACCTAACCCTTTCGCGACTTGGAAAATCCCCCAAATGCTTAGATGCACAGCTGGCTGGAAGGATGCTATTTCCTGAGCGGAAAACGTCCCTAACGCAAGCTAAGTTCTTTGCGGGGAATTATTTATCACGAGAGGGTATTTGTTGTCCAGTTAATTTTTAGTGCAATTTTGCACAGTCTTGAATCAGCCCTATTTCGGGCGAAATGCCGGATTTGGCCGGAAAGCGCGAAAATTTACAGCTCTTTTCGCTTTGACGAATAACAGTCTGATTCCTTCGCCCCCACGAGGGAACTTCCACGCAAGCACGGTGTCCAACTGAATTAAGGCGCGCCAATCCAAATCCCAGAAAATCTCCGGCGAAGAAATTCAGCAGCGCCGGAGAAAAAGGAGATATGTCCATGCGCGCTTCACAGGCAACCTCTGCCGATCCATCGAAACTGAACGCGGCAAACGCAGGTACCGCTCAACCGAATGCGCCGCAGAACGCCGCTCGTCCTCTCGCGCCACTAACAGATTGCCTGGTGGATGACAATCCCACTGCTTCTGCGCGTTTCGGTCGCGGACGCCGCAAAGCGCTTGGCGCATCCGCGATCGTTCAGTTCTGCGCCATCGCCGCGCTAATCATCTATCCGCTGTTTACCACCGGCAGCCGACTCATCGCCAAGCCCACCATCGTCATTCCCCCTTACGGAGGAATGCCGCAAACGAATCGGCCGCTCGCCCAACCGCAAAATGTTCCGCCGCACGGCCGCGTTTTTCGCGTAATCACAACTGGAATCCAGTTTCATCCGCCAACGAACAATCGCACGAGGACTTCAAACACTCCAGATCAGCCGCAGAACTTCAGCGACACCAAACCGTACGTTCTCGGCTCTGGCAGCGACGCGAGTGGACTCGGGATCCCCGGTCTCATCGATATCCCCGGCGCAAAGTCCAACACGCCGCTGCCTCCAACTCCAATTACTTCTGCGCCTGTTTCCAAAGCGCCGGTTGTCGTAAGCCAGGGAGTTGTTCTCGCCTCGCTGATTCGCCGCATCGAGCCGGTCTATCCCACAATCGCCAGGCAGATCCATCTGGAAGGCGTCGTCGAACTGCGCGCCATCATCGCTCGCGACGGCACCGTACAACAGCTCGAGCTCGTCAGCGGAAACCCAATACTGGCGCAGGCCGCGCGCGAAGCGGTGCTCCAATGGCGTTTCCGCCCAACGCTCCTCAACGGCCAGCCAGTCGAAGTGATTACGTATTTCACCGTGACCTTTCACTTAGGCCAATGAATGAACCGGACTTCAAACCTTTCCACTCCGAAAAGGTTTCTACTCCGATCCACGAGCAACGTTGTCATCCTGAGGGCATCCGACCAGGATGCCCGAAGGATCCGTATCCCAAATTCACATGCCGTAGCCAAAGTTCGCTGACTTATTTGGAACGAAACTCAATGCCAAGAGGACCAGCGAGGAAAGAACCTGACTAATCGGCGGCGTGTGCGGAAATGCTTCGCTTCAATGCTGGTTGGTGCGCGACTGTATCGGGTTCCAATTCAGGCGAGCTAGTCTCCATCCACAAAGACGGGTTCAAAAGCAATTTTGAGACTAGCTGCGTGTGCAGCGCGTGACCGGCTTTGTGCGCTTCCACGCGGCCCAGCAGCGGACGTCCGAGCAGCGCCAGGTCACCAACAAGGTCCAGCGCTTTGTGGCGGACAAACTCGTCGGGCGTCCGCAGCGGCCCATTCATCACGCCGTCGCGCGTCAGCACAATCGCATTCTCCAGCGAACCCCCGCGTGCCAGACCCGCCGCGCGCAACCGGTCCACATCCTCCAGGAAGCAGAATGTTCGCGCGGTGGAAAGCAGCTTCGCAAAACTCTCGCGGTTCACCACCAGGTTCACTCGTTGTTGGCGAACCAGCGGGTGCTCAAACTCCACAAACACGCCGATGCGCAATTCGTCCGCGGGATAAATTCCGATGCGGCGATCTCCCTCGCTCACTTCCACGTGTTTCAGCACTTTCAGGTAGCGCCGGCGGCGCCGCAGCTTCACGATTCCCGCATAGTCAATCATGTCCAGGAAGGGCTTGGCCGAACCGTCCAGGATCGGCAACTCCAGCGCATCCACATCAATGAAAATATTGTCGATCCCGCAGGAATAGATGGCCGCCAGCACGTGCTCGGTGGTGGAAAGCCACACGCCCTTTTTCATCAGGCTGGTCGCGTAGCTGACGCGCGCCACATTTCGCCCGTGCGCCTCGATCCGGAAATTGTCCAGGTCGGTGCGGCGGAACACGATGCCCGTGTCGACAGGCGCAGGAGTAAATCGCATGCGGCAATGCACTCCCGTGTGCAGACCAATGCCTTCAGTTTCGACAGCAGCCCCAATGGTAGTTTGATTCGGCATGTGAGGGAATGATAGTAGCAGTTTCATGCCCGCAATCCAGAATTAGAGAGTCTTCATTTTCAGTTACTTACGGGACATAAATTCGGTTGAATGCCCAACCTGTGGTAATCACACAACATTGTGCCCCGTTTGGTGCGTCGCCACATCCGCACCTTCCCCGCTGGTCTAACCCGGGTCGCAGGACTTTCTCTCTCCCCTTTCAATTCCCTGTACCGCTCTGATCTTTGGTAGGGGCGACCTTTCAGTTCAGGTCGTCCGCCGAATTTCGCCGCCCGTAGCACCGACGCTCTTGCCTGTGAGCCCTTGCCTGACGTCCTTACAGTGGTTTTTCAACCTACATGCCAAATCGCGCAGGAAGGAATGCCAACGCTACTAAGCACCAAATTCCCATTCCGAACTTCAATCCTTAAGGCACTTCCTTAAGATTTATCCGTCGTGAGACCCCCACCCCCCCATGTTTTTCGTATGTATTGCTAATACAGGGGTTACAGGCGCGACCGGCGTATGTGTTGCAACTGCGCGGGTTAAAGTCGAATGTTTTCATCGCGTTGGACCCCCTCTCGTAAGTGCGGATTCCAAAGGATTTAAGTGTTACACAAGTAGTTACTATTCCGGCCGATTTGGCGGCTCTTGTGAAAATGGCTGCGTCAATCAGTCCCATTTTGGTCTTTTTCCTTCGTTTTACTTCAGGTCAACAGATCGCTGAATTCATTGGCAATTCCAATGATTTGCAGCACATGAGGAGAAAAGTTTCGAGAGGACTATTCGAAACGCTCGTCACAGTCTGCAACGTATATTATCAAAGAGTTATAGGCTGTGTCAAGAGTGTTTTTTGCGGTGCCGAGGATTTTCGCTTGAGCGTTAGGCGAAGCACGTCTCGAGGTGAGCGATCTTCAAGGACGCTTCAATGTTCGCTGCTAGTGAGAGGCACTCCTTTGTGGGAAGAATGGAATGATTGGCGCGCGGTGGGAATTCGTCGTACGTGCGTCCATTCAATTTTCTGCCCGTGGCGGATTTTCGGACTCCGCCCCATTGCTTGAAGAAGAAGGGGACGCTCGCGTCAAGGCACTGGTTTTTCAGCGAGAGCACCCATTCCTTCTCCATCGGCCGGGCGCCTGGACCGCTCTCACCGCCCACAATCACCCAATTGATTCCGGTCAGATTCAATTTTCCTATGTCCTCCAAAAGCGGCTCAATGGATAGAAACCGTACCGCAGCATCAGTCGCTTGCAAATCCGCGATTCGTGGGACACCAAATGTTCGATCTTCGACGCTGACTCCCCACCAAATATGGGGTTGCTCGGCCGCAAACTTGAGCCTCGAGTTCAAGAGTTGCCGCAAGCGCTCTGAGCGCTTGGTCAGGACTTGGTAGGTGTGCCAGTTTGCCGCGACCATTACTTTCGCGACCGCTTCGATGTAATCGTCCGGAACGGCATCGTGAAACAGATCGCTCATCGAATTAACAAAGATCATCTTTGGCGTGCGCCAGCGCAGGGGTTCGGCTACCTTTTCCGGTACCAACCGCAGATCGAATCCCTGCTCGTAGGGATGCCCCTTCACGCCGCGAAAGCGTTCGGCAAATGTTTCCGCATAACAATGCTTGCAGCCAGGGCTGATCTTTGTGCATCCTCGGACTGGGTTCCAAGTGGCGTCTGTCCATTCAATTGTGGAGTCTAGAGACATGATTAGCTCCTGCGTTTCCGAGATTTATCAAAAATCTGTCTCGCAATTTTTTCAGCGGCCTTGTTCTGAGAAGCGAAGAAAAGATAATAAACGATTGCACCTTTTGAGTTTTCCATCGGCAGCGGTTCTGGAACATAGGCGAAACCGGCGACTTCCTTCAGCCTTTGGCGATACGCCTCGGCAATGACTTCATTTGGTTCCTTCTCAGGCTGTCCAAAAAGATTCCATTTCGTTTCGTATGCGATTTTCCTCCAAGATTCATCACCCCAAAAGAGATTCATTCGCCGAATTTGCGATTGATCAACACCTTCGGGATTGCGCCAAAAAACATTGCGATTCATATCTTGGACTGGAAAGTTCAAGAAAACATCCAAACTCCTCATGTGGCCAGCCGTTGAGATTACATTCCAGTCGAGGTGGAGTCCATAAGGATCGAGTATGCATAACCCGCGCCGATACTGGTCATATCGAACAGTCGGGAAGACATCCTTGAGAAGGATTTCGTTGCAGTCACCTTGATATAGGAAAACATCTTTTCGTGGGCCGATCAGCTCACGCAAGTTGTCGATCTTTTCAGAAGCAATGTCTACAAGATGAAACTCTCGAAACCGAGGCTCGACATCAAGCGCATTAAGCGGACTTCCGGACACAAGCTCTCTTTTGGCTCTAGATATGTGCTGCCCGGATCCAGCAAAGGCGTCGATATATACATGGAAGAATGTGACATTGGTTTGGGCGGAAAGGATTGTGGAATAGGCCACCGCGTATTTCTTGAGTATCTCGAGCTTCAGTTCCGACCAGGCTCCGATCTCGTCGAATTGGGGCTGGCTGCGCATTGAGCTGTGGTATATTCGCTTTTTATTCGCCTCACTGTCAAGATTGAATATCCGGTGGATTCCGTGGATGAAGAACAAATCAGACCCTTAGACTATAACGAGAATTGGGCTCCAATGCGAGGAATGATTACTGCTAAATACAATAAGTATGCGGATATCTAGGTATCAATTGAAACACGGCAAGACAAATGAGAACCTACCAGTCTTAAGGGATGACGCAAGACGCGCATCGTCATCAGCCGCGCCGCATTGAAGAGTGACACTAAATTGGGACACGGGTTGACCCGAGCTCTCAGGCTCGCTTGTCACGTTAGTTGCCGCGGCGTAAGATTGAATCTTCGGAAAGTCATAATGGCCTCGCCATTTAACATTTTGTCCTCGCCCAGCGGCGCTGGGATGCCTGTGCCACCGCCTGACGCGCACCCTCGCCCGGACTGGCTGAAAGTGAAGTTTTTCGGCGGGCAAAACTATCAGGACCTGAAGGGCATCATGCGCACACTGGGGCTGCACACCGTGTGCGAAAGCGCGCGCTGCCCCAACATGGGCGAGTGCTGGGACCATCGCACCGCCACGTTCATGATCCTGGGCAACATCTGCACGCGCGCCTGCGGATTCTGCTCGGTGCCCTCGGGCAAGCCGCTGGGTCCTCCGGAAGAAGACGAGCCTGAGCGCGTGGCCGAGGCCGTTGCGAAGATGGGACTGCGCTACGCCGTGGTCACCTCGGTGAACCGCGACGATCATCCCGACGGCGGCGCCGCGATTTTCGCGCGCACCATTTCCGAAATCCGCCGCCGCGTTCCGGGATGCAAAGTCGAGGTGCTGATCCCCGATTTTCGCGGCGAGTGGTGGGCGCTTGAAACCGTTTTGAGCGCGAGGCCCGACGTGCTCAACCACAACACTGAAACGGTTCCTCGGCTCTACCGGCAGGTGCGCAAGGGCGCCATGTATGAGCGCTCACTCGAATTGCTGCGCCGCTCTAAGGAATTTGCGCCGGAAATCCCCGCGAAAACCGGAATGATGCTGGGCCTGGGCGAAACGAAAGATGAAGTAGTGTCTGCGATGGCCGATCTCGCCGCGCAGGGCACCGACATTCTCACGCTCGGCCAATACCTGCAGCCCACGCGCGAGCATTTGCCGATTGTGCGCTACGTCCATCCGGACGAATTCGCCGAATATAAAATCATCGGCGAGCAGTTGGGCTTCAAGCATGTTGAGTCCGGTCCACTGGTGCGGTCTTCCTACCACGCGTTTGAGCAGTCCGAAGCGGCGATCAAGTAGGCTCAATTTGAATTGTTGCGTACCGCCCGCCCGGCAAGCCGCACAAATCCGTTACGAAAAGTCGAAATAAATCGTATGATATCGTCCCTTCGGAGGCGAAGCGTTGGCATCCGGATTCATCCATTGGTTTCGCGCGCGCGCGCGGTTCGACCGCAACGAGTTTTCCGGCGCGTTCGGCGACATCGGCACCGACTTTCCGCTCATTGTCGGCATGATTCTGGCCGCGAAGCTGGACGTCGCGAGTGTCCTGATCATGTTCGGCGCAATGCAGCTCTTCACCGGGCTCCTTTACGGCATGCCCATGCCCGCGCAGCCGCTGAAGGCCATGGCGATAATTGTGATCGCGCAGAAGCTGAGCGGAAACATTCTGTACGCTGCGGGGCTGACCATCGGCGTCCTGATGCTTTTGTTCACTGTGACCGGCTTGATTGACTGGCTGGCGCGCGCGGTGCCCAAAGTTGTGGTGCGGGGAATTCAGTTCGGCCTGGGAATGCAGCTCGCCTACCTTTCATTGAAAGATTACGTGCCCGCCGACGGGCGCTGGGGATTTGTGTTGGCCGCCGCCGCATTCCTGTTGACCATTCTGCTCCTCGGCAATCGCCGCTTTCCCCCGGCACTCTTTGTAATTGCGCTGGGGATTGTCTACGCGGTGATCTTCAAGTTTGGCGGCGTGTCTCTGCCCAGCCACGGATTTGGCGTGCGCCTGCCGCAATTTCATGTGCCTGTGTGGGCGGACATCGTGACGGGATTCTTCCTGCTGACGCTGCCCCAAATTCCCCTTTCGCTGGGCAATTCGATTCTGGCCACGCGGCAGTTGGCCGAAGACCTTTTTCCCGAACGCCACGTTTCGGTGAAAAAAATCAGCATGACCTATTCGCTGATGAACCTGGTCAATCCATTTTTTTCCGGCGTGCCCACCTGCCACGGCTCGGGCGGCATCGCCGGCCACTATGCTTTCGGCGGGCGTACGGGCGGGTCGGTGATCACTTACGGAATGATTTATCTTTCGCTGGGACTTTTCTTCAGTGGAGGCTTTGCATCTGCGGTGAAACTATTCCCCCTTCCGATTCTCGGCGTCATCCTTTTGTTTGAGGCGCTCGCCCTCATGAAGCTCGTCCGCGACACCATGGGCAAGCCCGGCGACTTCGCGCTCGTCATCCTCGTGGGCCTGCTTTGCTTCGGCGTCCCCTACGGCTACGTGGTCGGGTTGGTGATCGGCACCGCGCTTGCGTATTTGCTGCCGGACCGGTTAAGCGGGCTCACTCGCTAGCTGATCTCAGTGCGAATCCGCATTCAATTTTGATAAACCTTCCTTCGCGAGGGCCGCGATTCGCGCTTTGCATGCAGGATCCGACGCTGGCATTCCGGCGGAAATAGTTTCGGCGGAGTGGTAGTAAGCCGCGGCCTTTTCCTTGCGGTTCAGCAGCGCGTTCAAATTGCCGAGCATCAACTGAAAAATTGCGTTCTTCGGATAGCGCGTGGCGAGCGGCTCCATAACCGTGATGGCGCGCTCATATTGCAGGTCGTAGCTGCGCAGATTTTTCGACAAGTAGAAACGCGCTTCCACGGCAGTCAGTTGCGCGTGATCTTCGGCATTTTCAAGTTGCTTAATTCCGTCCGCCTTGCTCCCGCCCGGAATGCCCATAAAGACGCGCAAGATTTTGGCGATGGCCGAAAGCGTGTCCACATAATAGTTGTAAAGGCCCAGGCCCGTATCGGCGTCGGCCAGCTGCGGATCCATTTCCTTCGCGCGCAGCAGTTGAGCGCGGGCCGCAACTCCTGCACGCGCGGTGGCGCGGCGTTCATTGCGGAGTCCCATCAACCTGGCTCGATCCGCATATCCCATTCCCGCGTAGAGATGCATCTCCGCGGTTTCCTTTTGCTTCAGCTGCGATTCGGCCAGCGCCACGGCCTTATCCGCGAGCCGCAGAAAAGCGGCGTCTTCCGCCAGTTCGCCTCGGTGCCAGGCATCCAGATGACCCCATTTAAACTCCAGCGCACCGCAATAGAGCTTCCACCAGCGCGCTTCGGCCTCGAGCAAAAATCCCAGAGGTGAATTTGGTTGCGAAGTTTCCACCCGATGAAAAATTTCAATCGCGGCGTCGGGATCGCCGGAGAACAATGCCTCAAGGCCTTCGGTGGTTTCTTTGGGTAGGGTTAGGGGCGCTGAGGAGGTTTGAGCGAAGGCAGGCGCAGCGCCGCAAGCGAATGCGGTCAGGGCTAATATGAAAACAAATATTCCTGAGTGGACAATTCGCTTCGTAAGGACGAGGCTAGCCGGATTCGCCATCGCGCGGCAATAACTCTAATCTGAAGCGATGTGTCCCGTCACCCCACACATCACCCTACTTTCGCCGCGGGTCAAAATCCAAGCGGCGGTGCTATGCTACCCACTCATTTTTGCGGGAGAAGACGCCGCCAGTGAGCGACCGCGCCAATAGCAACTCCACAAATTCCGGCCAGGCGCCGGGCCAATCGCCCAATCAATTGCTTGAGCGCGGGCTGGGCCTGCTCCCCGCCACCGCGCTCAACATGATTGACATGGTGGGCATTGGCCCATTCATCGTGGCGCCGCTGGTGATTCAATCCATGGGCGGCCCGCAAAGCTTGCTCGCCTGGGTGGTGGGGGCGGGGCTGGCCATGGTGGATGGCTGCGTGTGGGCCGAGCTGGGCGCGGCCATGCCCCAGGCCGGCGGCAGCTACATTTTTTTGCGCGAAGCCTACGGGCCGGGCCGCTGGGGGCGCCTGTTCTCATTCCTTTTCATTTGGCAGACGCTGATCCAAGCGCCGCTAGTGATTGCTTCGGGCGCCATCGGCTTCTCGCAGTACTTGACTTATCTCGTTCCGCTCAGCACGGTGGAGCGCAAGCTCGTCTCCGGCGCGCTCGTTGTTCTTCTTGTGATGCTTCTTTATCGCCGCATCACCACCATCGGCCGCATCTCTGTCTTGCTGTGGATCGGCGTGATGGCCACCATGGTGTGGGTGATTTTCGGCGGGGCCACCCATTTCAACGCGCATCTTGCATTCAGCTATCCACCGGGCGCGTTCAGTTGGTCGTGGCTGTTTTTCGCCGGGCTGGGCCATGGCACCATCAAAACGATTTACAGTTACCTGGGCTACTACAACATTTGTCATCTGGGCGGCGAAATCCGTAATCCGGAAAAAAATATCCCGCGCGGAATTTTTCTCTCCATTTTCGGAATCGCCGCCCTTTATCTGCTGATGCAGACCAGCCTGCTGGGCGTTTTGCCCTGGCACGAGGCGGCAAAATCGGATTTCATCGTGAGCGCGTTCATGGAGCGCATTTACGGCGCGCGCGCGGCGCAGGGCGTGACGGTGATGATCCTGTGGGTGGCGTTCGCGTCGCTGTTTTCCGCCTTGCTGGGATACTCACGCGTGCCTTATGCCGCCGCGTGCGACGGGAATTTTTTCCCGATTTTCGCGCGACTGCATCCGGAAAAAAAATTTCCGTACGTCTCACTGCTTTTTCTGGGAGCAGTGGCGCTGGTATTCAGCATGCTTTTTCGCCTGGAGACCGTGATCACAGGAATCCTGGCCATGCGTGTGCTCATCCAATTCATCTCGCAGGGCGTGGGCGTTATGATTCTTCGGCGCCGTTGGCCTTCCTCGCGGCTCCCTTATAAGATGTGGCTGTACCCGTTGCCCGCACTGCTCTCCATTGTTGGCTGGGCGGCGTTGTTCGTGGCAACCGGCAGAAATTTTGTTCTGGGGGGACTTTTCGTGATTCTCGCGGGAACGATCGTTTACCTGGTGCAGGCGCGCTTGCGGCGCGAGTGGCCTTTCCAATCGGCGGCAAATCCGCAGGTGACCGCGTGAAGCGAAACTTCCTGGATTTTTCAAGACGCTTTCCCACCGCGCTCGCGGTGATTTTCGCGCTGCTTTCGACGGCGCAATTCGCCACCGCGCAGAAGCCCGGGAAAGATCCGAATGGTCAAAGCCTCCCTGACGCCATTGAAGCTATCGATCGCGCGCGAGTAGCCACACGCGTGCTCTTCATCACCGCCCATCCCGATGACGAAGCCTCCACCTTGCTTACCTATCTGGCACGCGGGGCGAATGATGATATCGCGCTGCTCACACTGACCCGCGGGGAAGGCGGCCAAAACGCCATCGGCCCTGAACAGGCGCCGCAACTTGGCTTGATCCGCAGCGCGGAGTTGCTCGCGGCTGCACAAACTTACGGCGCTAAACTTTTTTTCACGCGTGCTCCCGATTTCGGCTTCTCCAAAACGATGGAAGAGACGCTGAAAATCTGGGGCGATGTTGCGGAAAGCGACATGGTCCGGGTGATTCGGACTTTTCGCCCGGACGTGGTGATCAATGGTTGGGGCGGAGTGCGGCAGGGCCACGGCAATCACCAGGCGTCCGGATTCCTTACGCCCAAGGCAGTTGAGGCGGCCGGCGACCCGAGTGCCTATCCCGATCAAATCGCGCAAGGAATTAAACCCTGGCATGTACGGCTCCTGCTGCAACAGGGCCGTGGACAGGGATCCGTTCTTACTTTTCCCGTGAATGACATTTCACCCATCTGGGGCGAATCCTACGCTGAAATCGCCATCAAGGGATTTGCCAACCAGCGTTCGCAGGGAGTGGTGGCCTTCACCAACTCCGGATTCTTGCGGCGTCCCGCCACAGTGCAGCGTCCCGACGGCGCAGCCATTGACCGCTCCGAAATTGAGCAGCCGCTCGGTTCACTCGCCACGCGCTTTCCGGCGTTCGCGGACAATCTGCGGCCTGGTCTTGCTGAAACCGATCAGGCCTTGCAGCGCGCGCGGGCCGCGGCGCTCGCACTCGATTGGCCGCGCACGGCTCACGAACTCGCCTCGGCGGGCCGTTCTGTGGCCGCCGTGGAATCGCAAATCCCCCGCAGCGGAGGTCAATCCGCCGGCGCCCAATACGAACTGGCCCGCGAGCGGGCGCGCATTGATCATGCGCTCACGATCGCCACCGGGCTCCGCACTCTGGCGCAAGCCGATCGTGGCAATCTGGTCGCCGGCGAATCCTTCACCGTCAGAGCCGAGCCGCTCCATCGGGAAGGAATCACGGGAGCCGAATTCGCCGCGCCTACACTGGTCCTTCCCGCCGGATGGCAGGCCGAGGCCCCAGCCGTTGACCCGGCCGGAATTTCCACATTCAAGGTCACCCTTCCACCAAACGCCCAGCCGCCACACACTTCCGCCGACTGGATGCTGCCGTTTCCTCCCGCGATTGTGCAGGCGCGCGTCCACGCAACTATTGACGGCTATGGGTTCGACGCAGACACCGACGTCATGGCGCAGCATTTCACTCCGACCACCGCCATTACGGAATCACTGAGAGTAGTTCCCGCCGTCGGGCTCACCATCGAGCCGGATCAATTCATCTTGCCGGAAAATCCCGCGACGAATTCGGCGGCGCACGCTCCGATTGACGTCCTTTTGCGCGCGCATTCTTACTCGAGCGGTGCCGCGCAGATAAGCGTCGGGCTGGATGTGCCTGACGGCTGGCGCGTCACCGCCCCCCAACAGGTGGACCTCGCCGCGGGCGGCGACGCGCTGCTGCGATTTGCGGTGACGGTTCCTGCGAAAGTGCCGCGCGGGAATTTTGAGCTGAAAGCCTGGGCGAAACGGGGCGGCGAAACGTATCGCACCTCGCTGGAGCCGCTTCCTTCGCTGCCCACCTATTTATGGAGCGAGCCGGCCGTCGCGCCGGTGCACGCATTTCCGCTCATCGTCCCGGAAAAACTGCGAGTGGGTTACGTGGCCGCGGATGTTGACGCCGTTCCCGATGCCATCAGCCGGCTGGGGATCCAGGTGGAGATGCTCGATCCCGCCGGGCTCACCTTCGGTGATCTGCATCGCTTCGACGCTATTGTCATCGGCATTCGTGCTTACGAGTTGCGGGGCGACGTTCTTTCCAACAATCAGCGCCTGCTTGATTACGCCAGCAACGGCGGCACGTTGATTCTGGAATATGAACGCGACGGCTTCTGGAACAATCTGAAAACGCCAATTACGCCCTATCCGGCGGAAATGAAAGGCGGCACGCTGCGCATCACCGATGAAACTTCCGATGTGCGCTTCCTCGCCCCCGATTCGCCCCTGCTGAATTTCCCCAACAAAATCACACCGGACGACTTCAACGGTTGGGTGCAGGAGCGGGCTAACTATTTGTGGTCCGGCTTCGATTCGCACTACCAGGCCGTTCTCAGCATGCACGATCCCGGGGAAGCGGATCTCAACGGTTCGCTGGTTTGGACTCGCTACGGGAAGGGCGTTTACATTTATGCCGCGCTGGAGTTTTTCCGCCAACTGCCCGAGGGCAACGCCGGCGCTTACCGCTTGTTCGTCAACCTGCTGAGTCAGTCCCGCGCAAAATAATCCGTCCTGCCTTTATGCGTAGCCCGCCGCACTTTGTGGGGGGCGGGGTCTTGGTCATCAAAACTCCGGTTGCGAATGTTGCCGCGTTCGCTACTCCGTCCATGGAAGCTCACGCCGCAATTTTCATCCGTGTTATCTTTTTCTCACCGCATTGGAAGGGGGAGCAATGAAACCGGAATTCTTTGGTCCGTCGAAATCTATTCCCGCGCGCACCATGAAGCTTTGGCGCTTGGCTGCTGTTTTTCTGATTGCCGCAGGCCTCTCCATCGCCTCCGCGCCCACCTTTGGTCAAAAAAACAAGAAGGACCAGAACAAGCAACCCGCCACATCCGCGCCCATCCTCCCCATGACCGATGAGGCCACACTTGAAACCCAAATCTCGGAAATGCTGGCCACCTGGCAAATCGGCGATACGGATCGCATGCACAACTACTATGCCGAGGATGTTCTGGTAGTTAGCGGCGGATGGGAGCCACCCATCATCGGTTGGACGAATTATCGGGCCTCGTATCAGACTCAGCGCGCTCATATGCAAAGCGCGCACCTGGAACGCACCAACACGGCCATCAAAGTCACGGGGGATACCGCCTGGGCGACCTATCAGTGGGAATTCAATGGGGTGGTGGATAACAGCGCCACAATAGCGCGCGGGCACTCCACACTCGTTTTTGCCAGACGCAACGGCCATTGGCTCATCGTGCTGAACCATACCTCCATTGCGCCGGAAAACAGTGCGCCGCCTCCGGCCAAAACAGCCACTCCCTAGCCCGCCTCTGGCGGTCAAGCGATTGTTCCGCCTTGCGGCTAGCCTATCGTGCCGGCCTTCATCCCCTGCCATATCCAAAGGCAGATAATCAGCACGACCAGCGCTCCGGCGACGATCCCCAAAGCCCAGATCGGTTTGGTTAACTTATCCAGCTTGCCCACCAGCGCGTGCATATCATCCGCCGCGTGGGCTTCGCCTTTGTTCAGGAAAAGCTGATCTTCTTCACGACTGGCCAGCATGCTGCGGTAGGCGAGCAATATCATCCAAAGTACGGTGATCACCACCCACGTCAGCGTCAGATATCCAAGCCATCCCGAGGTGAGTTGTTCCACGGCATCCTCCCATCCCCGGCCGGATTATGTCCCGTCCGGGCAAATCGTGAGGATAAGGGGCCCCATTTGGCCGGATTATAGCACCGTACCGTTGCTCTGGTGCATCCACCCCGTCGCGTTGACAAAGGTGGCTATGGCAGGCATCATTTTGGAGCCTCGTAGTGCTTGCCGCTCAATGTGCCCAAGTGGCGGAACTGGCAGACGCGCTAGATTCAGGTTCTAGTGGCTTAACGGCCGTGGGGATTCGAATTCCTCCTTGGGCACCACTCTTTCCGCAGTAAGCGGCGGACCTCTTTGCAACTGTTTCACGGCATGAGACATTTTGGCTCCCTCGACACAGCAGCAGAGGCGCCGATTGATTTGCGCCCCTGCTTGGATTCCTTCAGACTTTCCCTGACCGGAATTGCCTGGGCGTTTTCGTTGGCGTTTTAACGTGATAGCCCGCGCTTTTATCCGGAGGAATGGGAGTATGGCCAAACCAGAAATCAATCGTGAGCGCATCGCCGAAACCGAGCGGCTGATCCGGCCCTACGTGCGGCGCACACCGGTCTTGGAAATTGACGGTGGTGATTTTGGCCTGGCTACAGGCGTGCTTACTTTCAAGCTCGAATTGTTTCAGCATGGAGGCTCTTTCAAGGCGCGCGGTGCATTTGCAAATTTATTGACGCGCACGGTTCCTGCGGCGGGTGTGGTCGCCGCCTCAGGCGGAAATCATGGCGTGGCAGTCGCTTACGCCGCCATGAAACTGGGCAAGCCCGCGAAGATTTTCGTTCCCAAAGTCGCTTCGGCGGAAAAAATCGAACGCATTCGCGGATTCGGCGCGCAGCTGGTCATCACCGGCGATCGCTACGCCGACGCGCTGGCCGCCAGCGAAAGTTGGGTCGCAGAGACGGGCGCGCTTCCCATCCATGCCTACGATCAAATCGAAACTCTATGGGGGCAGGGCTCGGTAGGTCTGGAATTTGAGCAACAAGCGCCGGACCTGGATACCTTGCTCGTCGCCGTCGGCGGAGGCGGGCTGATCGGAGGTGTCGCTTCCTGGTATTCCGGCAAGATAAATACTGTGGGCGTGGAGCCGGAAGCCGCGCCGACATTGACGAACGCACTGCGCGCCGGACGTCCTGTTGACAGCGAAGCGGGTGGAATCGCCGCCGATTCGCTTGCTCCCCGCCGCGTGGGTGAACTGATGTTCCCCATTGCGCAAGCGCTGGTCAAAAATGTTGTCCTCGTCCCCGACCAAGCCATTCAGGAAGCCCAGGAATCTCTTTGGAAAGTCTTGCGCGTGGTGGCCGAGCCCGGTGGCGCTGCGGCCTTCGCCGCATTGCTCTCACACCGTTACCAGCCCCAGTACGGCGAACGCGTCGGCGTCCTGGTCTGCGGCGGAAACACTTCCGCCGTAAATTTCTCCAAGTCCAGCGCAGCAAGCCCAGTTAAATAATGATTCGTCGGAGATTTCACAAGGCAATTGCAGACTGGTTTTTCTTCGTGGGTTTTAGAAGTTTTTCCGCGTACTTCGTGCCTTCGGGTGTTTCTTCATGTTTGAAATAGACATAGACATCGCCTTGCCGCTTGAGGCGGGCAACTCTTTCGGCTAATTCCTTGCGCGCCTTCGGCGGATAGCGGTCTTTTCGCAGGCGCAAGTAGGAAAAATCTGTAGTGCGAACGTCGGGCGTCTCAATCTTGGGGCTTTCGGCAAGGCAAAGGGCCACATGAGCTTTCCGCAGCGCCTCATACACATCGTCGCTAAACCACGAGGTGTGCCGGAACTCAAACGCAGCGCGCGTGCGTTGTGGCAACTTCACAAGAAAAGCCTTCAGTAGAGGCAAATCGCATTTCAGATTTGGCGGAAGCTGAAACAATATGGGGCCGAGCTTGCGCGCCTTGCGCAGCGGTTCGATCGCTTCAATAAACTCGGCTGCGGCTCTGGCCGCTTTTCGCAGGCGCTTGACATGCGTGATGGAGTAATGCGCTTTGATCGCAAACTGGAAATGGGCAGGCGTCGCGCGGATCCAAGTGCGCAGCAATTCATCGGTGACCAGACTGCCGAAGGTGTAGTTCACCTCGACAGAATTGAGCCGCGTCGCGTAATGGAACAGAAACTTTGCGCTGCTAAGGTCCGCCGGATAGAACCCGGGCTTCCAACTTGCGTAGGCCCACCCGGAAGTGCCCGCATAGATTGTTCCCACTCGGCCCCGCTCACGCGATATTTTTTTCTCTCTTATAGGCTTCGAACTTTTCCAGGAACCGGTCAATATCCGGCCGCAGCAAATAATACGGCGTGCACAGCCGCAATTTTGAGGGTTGGCTTCCGCGGATCCGGATCTTGTGCGTCTTCCACATCCACAATTCCAGCTGCATCCGGTCAATGGGTGGCACATTCACGGTCGCAATCGCGCAGCGCATCGCCGGGTCGGGTGAAGTCACCGTCTGCGCTCCGCGCTTGATCATTTCCGCGTGAATGTAGTCGGCCATCTGGCGATGCCGTTTCTCAATGCGCTCCATTCCAATTCTATTCGCAAGCTCCACGGACGCACGCAGACCCCACAGCGCGGGGAGATTGGCGCTGCCGAAGTGCTGGAATCGCTCCACGGTATGCAGCGTGTCCCAGCCCCCGGTTACAACCGTGCTCCAGATCCGATCCACCACCTCATCACGGACGAATAGGAATCCCGTGCCTTTCGGCGCCACCAGCCACTTGTGGGGACTCGAGGTGTAAACGTCGCAGCCGATCTCGTGCATATGCAGCCGCATCATGCCCACAGCTTGCGCGCCATCCACCACGCTCAGAATTCCTTTCGACCGCGCCAGTGCGCACAACTCCTTCGCGGGCAACACAACTCCTGTGTCCGTTGTGATGTGGCTGAAGAAAAGCACGCGCGTGCGCGGCGTGATGGCATCATTAACAAGATTCAGCACCTGCGCCGGATTTTCCACCGGCCGCGGCAGGCTCACTTTTTTCATCACGATGCCGTAGCGCTTGGCTTTCAGCTCCCAGGGCGAATACCCGCTCCCATGTTCCTGGTCGGTGGTCAGGACTTCGTCGCCCGCCTTCATGTCAATTCCGTTGGTGGCGTAGTTGTTCGCCTCAGTGGCGTTGCGTACCAGCGCGATCTCCTCGGTCCCGCATCCTATGAATGCGGCCAGCGGCCCGCGGAATTCGTTCAGCGCGCCATATCCCCACAGCGGGTAGTCCTCGGGATCCTCCTGGGCCATTTTTTCGGTCTCGTTGTAGCCGTCGAAGACCGCCTTCAGCACCGGAGCGGGGCTTGAGCCGACTGTGCCCGCGTTCAGATACACTTCGTCCTCGGGAATCAGAAACTGTTTCCGCAGTTCGGCCCAGTAAGCGTCTTCGTCCGCCTGAAGCAAAGAGTCGGCAGGAAGCTCACGCGGCGCGGCGGCTATTCGAGCCAATAGCGAATTATTGAAGACAGTCGCACCGGCGAATCCTGCTCCGGCTAGTCCAGCGGCACTGGTCAAAAAGCTGCGGCGATTGAGCATCGGGACGCTCCTTTGAAATGGGTTGGCGCGATGCTATCTCCGGCGGCCTCTCCGGGGCAAGCACAGAGCGGCGATTGTTCCGCCCACAAAACATTACCGCTAACCTCGCAATGGCGATAGAATCGCGCGGCAAACCTACATTTAGGGAGGAAGTACGCGATGAAATCGCAAAAGTGGAGTGCTGTTCACATTCTCTTCGGAATCGTTCTCTTGGTAATGCTTGCCGCGGTCATTTCCGCGGCCCAATCACTGGACCCTGCTCAGTGGAGGCCGTTGCGCTGGCGTTCGGTTGGCCCGCAGCGCGGAGGGCGCGCGCTCGCGGTGGCCGGCGTCGCCGGCAATGAGGATGTTTATTATTTCGGCGCGGTGGCCGGTGGCGTGTGGAAGACCACCAACGGCGGCGAGAATTGGACTCCGCTCACCGACAGCACCGACATCCGCTCGATCGGCGCGATTGCCGTTGCGCCCTCCGACCCCAACGTAATTTACGTGGGCACCGGCGAATCTTGCATGCGTGGCGACATTTCCTATGGCGACGGAGTGTGGAAGTCCGTTGACGCCGGAAAAACTTGGACGCACATCGGCCTCGAAGACACGCAGCACATCGCGCGAATCGCCGTGGATCCGCGCAACGCCGACGTCGTTCTCGTCGCCGCCATGGGCCATGCCTTTGGGCCGAATCAGGAGCGCGGCGTTTTCCGATCCACCGATGGCGGCAAGACTTGGACGAAATCCCTTTTCAAGGACGATAAGACCGGCGCCATTGATCTCTCCATCGATCCTCAAAACCCGCGCATCGTTTTTGCCGCGCTCTATCAATTTGTCCGCAAGCCCTGGGGATTTGAAAGCGGCGGCCCGGGCAGCGGGATTTACCGCTCTGCAGACGGCGGCGCCACCTGGACACAAATCACCGGGCACGGTCTGCCGCCGGGAATTCTAGGCCGAATCGGTATTTCTGCTTCGGGCGCTGACGGAAATCGTGTGTACGCCATCATTGAGGCCAATCACGGCGGCGTCTATCGCTCCGACAACGGCGGCGATTCCTGGCAATTCATGAACGGCGACCACGATCTCACTCAGCGCTCCTGGTATTTCCATCACATTTTCGCCGACCCCAAGAATGCAGACGAAGTTTATGTGCTGAACACCAGCATCCTTCGCTCCACGGATGGCGGGCACGCGTTCACCGCCATGCGCGCGCCGCATGGCGATAACCACGGCCTGTGGATTGATCCCACCAACTCGGATTGGATTATCAACAGCAACGACGGCGGCGCAACCATCACCCATGATGGTGGCAGGACCTGGTCCACTACCGACAATCAGCCCACCGCCGAGTTCTATCATGTGGATACCGACACGCGCTATCCCTACATGCTATATGGCTCGCAGCAGGACAACTCCACCGTGGCTATTTCCAGCCGCGCCGGCGGATTCGGGCGGGGCGGGGGCGGAAGCGATTTCTACGCCGTGGGCGGCGGCGAATCCGGTTGGGTCGTTCCCAAGCGAGATAATCCCGAGATCACTTACGGCGGCTCTTACGACGGTCTTCTCACCGAATATAATCACGCCACGGGCACCGAGCGGGACGTCAATCCCTGGCCGCTCAACCCCATGGGCTCTCCCGCCTCCGACGTGTTGCAACGTTTTCAATGGACGTTTCCAATTGCCGCCTCACCGCACGACCCCGGCATCCTCTATGCGGGCTCTCAATACGTGTTCATGTCCAACAATGGCGGCGGAAGTTGGACTGCCATCAGCCCGGACTTGACTCGCAACGACAAAACCAAACAAGCGGACGCGGGCGGCTCGCTTTCCCATGACAACACCAGCGTCGAGTATTACGACACGGTCTTCTGCATCGCCGAATCTCCCATCACCAAGGGCGAAATCTGGGCGGGCACCGACGACGGCCTCGTACAACTCACGCGCGATGGCGGCAAGACTTGGACCAACGTCACCCCGAAGGGTATTCCGGAATGGATTAAAGTGAGCATCGTCGCTCCCTCGGCGATCACCGACGGCTCTGCCTATGTCGCGCTCGACGGCCAGAAACTCGACGACGTGCGCCCCTACATTTACAAGACCAGCGACTTCGGTAAGAGCTGGCAGAAAATCACCAACGGGATTCCCGACGGCGCGTTCACTCACTCCGTGAAGGAAGACACCAAGCGGAAAGGTCTGCTCTTCGCCGGAACCGAGTCAGGCGTGTTCGTTTCCTTTGACGACGGCGCTAACTGGAAGTCCCTGCGTTTGAATATGCCGAACACTCCCGTGCATGACCTGGTTATCAAAGATGACGACCTGGCCATCGCCACCCACGGCCGCGCGTTCTACATTCTGGACAACATCACTCCGCTCCGTGAAATGACCAACGAAGTGATGAACACCGACGCGCACCTGTTCACACCCATCACTGCTTATCGAGGACGCGGCGGCATGGCCGTGGATTATTGGTTCAAGGCTGCGCCGCAGGGGCCGGTCACTATTGAAATCACCGACAGTTCCGGCAAAGTGATTCGCACCTTCACAGGACGCGGCGGCGCGCGCGGCGAAGCCCCACCCGCCGAAGAAGCGGCGCCCGCAGGCGGCGGCCGTCGTGGCGGAGGCGGCGCGCCTGCGCCTCCCACTGCCAACGTCGGCCTGAATCATTTCATGTGGGACCTACGCACCGAGCCGCCCAGCGAAGTTCCCGGCGCGGTTTACTGGGCAGGCCGCGGCGGAGGCGCCCTCGTCACCACCGGGACCTACGGAGTGAAGCTCACCGCCGGCGGGCAATCCTACACCGCAAAAGTTGAGGTGAAGACCGACCCGCGCATCAACGTGCCGCAGGCCGATCTCGACAAGCAATTTGAATTTGCCACGCGCATCAACTCCCGCATCAGCGCCGGGCATGATGCCATAAACCAAATCCGTGGCCTGCGCACGCAAATCGAAATGCTGCACACGCGGCTCGCGGCCACTCCTGAAAACAAACCGGTTCTCGATGCCGCCGATGAGTTGAACAAGAAAATGACCGCAGTGGAAGAGGAGATGATTCAGACCAAATCAACCAGCGGCGAGGACGCGCTGAACTTTCCCATCCGGGTGGTGAACCAACTCGTCGCGTTGTTCGGCACCGTGGAAGGCGCCGACGCTGCGCCGACCGCGCAGTCCTTTGCGGTCTTCGACAATCTAAACGCCAAACTCACTGCCTCGCTCGCCAAGTGGGACGACATTCAAAAGACTGACCTAGCCGCCTTGAACGACAAGATGCGCCAGGCCAACGTCCCGGGCATTTCCGTTCCGCCCGCGCGTCCCGCAGGAGGAGGTCGCGGCGGCCGCAGAAGCGGCAGTTAGAGCAGTCACCGTCATTCCTGAACGAAGAGAGGCGGCTCAGATTCTCTGAGCCGCCTCTCTTTTTCCTATTCGGCCCGCCAATAACTTCCCTGTCATCCTGAGGGCATGCGATCAGCATGCCCGAAGGATCTGCTTACCTTGAACGAATTTCGTGAAGGGTGGCCGCCACGTTTCATGTGGCTGCCGCTTCAATCACACCCAACCAACTCGAACCTCAACGCGTTGGCCCCGGGAAGGCCACTTTCGGCGCTTCCTTCGCCGCTTCCGGTGCCGCCAAATACGCGTCGTTCCGCTTGAACCCCGCCCATCCGGCAAACACGCTGTTCGGAAACAGTCCGATGTACGTGTTGTAATCCTGAATCGAATCGTTATACCGCTTGCGCTCCACCGCGATGCGATTCTCCGTCCCCGCCAATTCATCCTGCAGCCGCAGGAAATTCTCATTCGATTTCAGCGTCGGATAGTTCTCCACAATCACCAGCAGCCGGCTGAGCGCGCCATCCAGTTGTCCGTTCGCCGCAATTTTATCCTGAGGGGTTTGCGCGCCCATCAACGCCGAACGCGCCGCGGCGATATCATGAAAAACAGTCTGCTCCTGCGCAGCGTATCCCTTGACCGTCTCCACTAGGTTGGGAATCAGGTCCGCGCGCCTCTGCAGCACCACATCCACCTGCGCCCACTCCGATTTCACCGCTTCATTCTTTGTCACCATCTGATTGCGCCGGCCGACATACATTCCGCCAATAATCAGCGCGATCAGAACCGCGACCATCAACACAATCATCACCTTCTTCATTCCATCCCTCCGGTGGCACAGCCTTCAGGCTGTGTGCCTTTCACTTTTCTCTTCCATCTGCTTCGTCAATTCTGAGCGTCCAATCTTCGGTCCACCAAATCCGTCACTGCCTCCACCAGCTCGCAATACCGCCGCAGCGTGTCCTCTACATCGATATCTTTCTCTTTCCTTTTTCCCTCGCGCAAATTCAGTATCACGTGAAAGCCCACAGGATCCGCCTTTGCCAAATCCGCCACCCGGTCAATCGCTTCCCGCTTGCCGGCCGCGGGCTTTTCTCCCAGCGCGATCAGCGCGTGGCGAAACAGCGTTGTGAACGACGAAAAAGCCGCGCGCATTACATCCAGCAGCACATTCGCTTTTCGCGGCGCCACCAGCAGAGTTTCACGCAGCCTCAGCCAATTCGTGCGCAGCTCTCTTTCCACTTGCTGGCGATGGTAGCGCTGCGGCACCGCAAGCCCCGCGAAGAAATCCTCGCCGAACAGCATCTTGTGCTGCGCCTGCATATCCAGCAGCTCGATCGCGAACATGTCCGCCGAGCGGCGCAGCTCT
The DNA here is from genome assembly GCA_035308165.1 of Candidatus Acidiferrales bacterium. GTDB lineage: Bacteria > Acidobacteriota > Terriglobia > Acidiferrales > UBA7541 > DASTCZ01. Next base: position 38,029 of record DATGHC010000010.1, read on the forward strand.
TCCATGGTAAAAATCAGCGGCGCGGCGTGCCCCTGGCGAGTCCACCATTCCGCGGCGTCGTGCAGCGCTTCGATCTTCGCGGCCGCGGCATCTGCCACAATGCAAAGCGTATTAAGCTTGGAGTGCCCCGCGCTGAATTCGCCCGTCACCGAGGAGCCGTACAGCACCACCGCCTTCAAATTTCCTGCCGCGGCGCTTTTCAGTTTTTCAACCAGCTCATCCAATTTATTTTCCATCGCTCCCGCTCTCCGCTCCCGAAAAACCTACCAACTCCCGCTTGCGCCGCCGCCCCCGAAACCACCGCCGCCGAATCCGCCAAAACCTCCGCCACCACCGCCTCCTCCTCCAAATCCGCCGCCCCAGGAGCTTCCTCCACCTCCCCACGATCCGCCCCTTCCGCCGCTCATCATGTTGCCCATGACGAACCACATCCACCAGGGAATCCCTCCGCCGCTCCGTCCCCCTCTGGATGGTCCACCACGCCGAAATAGGCCGGCGATAATTACAACGACTATGATCAGCACAATGACCGGTAGTAGCCATTGCAGATCCGTGTAGGCAACGGGTGTCCCACCACTCTCGCCAGAGGGAGGATTCACTCCATTTAGCGAAGTCAGCGTGACGCCCTTATCCGCCGCGATCACCGTCGCGACGCGCTGAGTCATCAACAGCACCGCGCCGTCGTAATCGCTCTGCCGTAACAGCGGAACCGCCTCGCGCTCGAACCCGCCCACTTTTCCATCCGGCAGGATCCCTTCGAGCCCGTAGCCCACCTCTATGCGGTCCTTGTGATCGTTTGGCGCCAGCAGGATCATCACTCCGCGCGAGGATTGCTTCGGCCCCACTCCCCACTGCGACGCCAAATCAAATGAGTATTGCTCGGCAGACTCACCCTCCAGCGATTTCACGGTCACGATGGCAATCTGCGCGCCCGCGCTGTGATCCACTTCGCCGCACAGCGCCGTCAATTTGTCTTTCGCGCTAGCGCTCAGCACGCCCGCGAAGTCGTTCACGTATCCCTGCGGCTTCAGGTCCTTGATTTTTTCCGCGCGCGCGCCCACCCAGATCAGCGCGACGCAGCTCAGCGCAAGTACTCGTGCCGCAGTCTTAGCAAAGGAGTGTGTGGAGGACATCCGATAATCTTTCGTGGTGGAATCCATATTAGGATGCCCGCGCCGGGGCGTCAATGTTCAGCGAGGATTCAACTCAGGCGAATCCTGGTTCCAACTTCAAAAGAAGACGGGACAAAATAAAAGGAGGCGACCCAGGTCTAGTCGCCTCCTTGTTGTCCCTCATCGGGGACCCACCCGGCTTGTCGGAGGAAGTCCGGATGGTATGTGTTGACCTGAACCCTAAAACCCAGGCCCCCCAGAAAAGTTGCGCACAAATTCACCCCTTACCCGTTAGAATATCCCCGGCCCCAACGCCCTCCTTGCCATGAAAAGCCGCCGAAAACCGGGCACTTTTGACCACCAAGCCGAGCCACACAAAGGGCCCACCCCGCAGGAGCTTTTGGCCCACTTGGCCAAGGCTTCCAAGCCCATGAGCCTACGCGAAATTGCGGCCGAAATGGAGCTAAAACACCACGGCCGCCGTGAACTTGCCAAGATAATCGTCCGCCTCAGGAAGCGCGGCGAGGTCGAGGAGGTGAACCACGGCCGATTCATGATTTCAGCGGACGCGCCGCGTCAAAAGTCGGCCAAACCTTCGCCGCCCCGCCCCCTTCCCGAATCGGGAACCGGCCATGCACAAGCTGTGCCAACGTCTAAGTCCCTACAAACAAAAGGTTTGCCACGTTCAGAGCCGGGGTTGGTTCATGGCAGGCTGGTCGCCCACCAAGACGGCTACGGGTTTGTGGTTCCGGACACCCCCATCCCAGGTGTTGAAGGCGACCTCTTCATCGGCCGCGATGCCATGGGTGACGCCATGCATGGCGACCGGGTGGTCGCTCGTGTGGGGCATCGTGATAACCGGGGACGCGCCGAAGGTCGCCTGGTTAGGGTTAAAGGCCGTGCCCACGCTACGGTGGTTGGTCTTTTCCGCTACGGCTCACGTGAAAATGTCGTTCTGCCATATCAGGCGCGCCTTGCCGAAGTCGTCATCCCGCCCGGTGAGGAGCTGCCCGCTGAACTGGCCGCCAAGTTGGGCATCGCCCGCCCCGCCAGCCCGCGTGCCCGAATCCCTCAACTCGATGGCGCGGTGGTCAACGTGCAGCTCCTGCGTTTTCCCCGCGGCGGCGTTGCCGCAACCGGACGCGTCATCGAAATCCTCGGCCGCCCCGGAGACATGGGAGTGGATGTCGAAATCATCCTGCGCAAGCACCACATCCCGCACGAGTTTCCGCCCGAGGTGATCGCCGAAGCTGAAGAGGTCGCCCGCCCTCCGCGCGAAACCGATCTCGCGGGCCGTCGCGATTTTCGCGCGCTTCCCATCGTCACCATTGACGGTGAAACCGCCCGAGATTTCGACGACGCCGTTTACGTGGAACGCAAAGGCACGCGCTGGCAATTGCAGGTCCACATTGCCGACGTCGCCCATTACGTTCGTCGCGGCGGCCCGCTTGATCGCGAAGCGCGGCTGCGCGGCACCTCTGTTTATTTTCCCGATCGCGCGGTGCCCATGCTCCCGGAAGCGCTCTCCAACGACATTTGTTCGCTCAAGCCCGGCGTGGATCGGCTGGTGATGAGCGTCATCATGGAAATTGATGAGCGCGGCGAAATCACTTCCGCTGACTTAACTCGCGGCGTGATTCATTCCGCCGCTCGCATGACTTATACGGATGTAAATAAAGTCATCGAAGGCAACGAGGAAGCCACCGCCCGTTACGCGCATCTCGCACAACATTTCCGGGACATGCGTGACCTCGCGCTCATCTTCAACGCCCGCCGCGCGCGCCTTGGCTCCATTGATTTCGATTTGCCCGAGCCGGTCATTGAATTCGATCCTGAAGGCCGCATGACCAGCATCGTCCGCAGCGAGCGCAACATCGCTCACCGCCTCATTGAAGAGTTCATGCTCGCTGCCAATCAAGCGGTCGCGCACTTCCTTCTCCAACGTGGACTCGGTTTCCTCCACCGCATCCACGAAAAGCCCGACGCCAAGAAAGTTATCGAATTTGAAGAGCTGGCCCATGCCTTCGGGTATTCGCTCGGCGTCCCCGGACTGGCCGAGCGCCGCCTGCAAGTGCGCCACGGAAGCGTGCTGGCCAGGGGGCACGAAGGCCGCTCCGGACGCGGCAGCCGCGAGCGACCCATGTTCGTCGCCACGCCCGATATCGGTGATCTCGACATCACGCCCCGGCATTACAAGCGCCTCACGGAAAAAATCGCCGGCAAGCCCGAAGAGCGCATCCTTTCTTACTTGATGCTGCGCTCGCTCAAGCAGGCGCGCTACTCCCCGGAAGCGCTGGGCCATTTCGCGCTTGCCTTCCACGAATATGCGCATTTCACTTCGCCGATTCGCCGTTATCCGGATCTGATTGTTCATCGCGTGCTGAAGTGGGCGCTCGATCATCCGCAAGCTTCCGCCGGCGCCTCGGGGGAAAATGTTCGTGGCCCTTATCGTGAAGTGGAGCTGGAAGAGCTGGGAGCCGAGACCTCAAACGCCGAGCGCCGCGCCGTAATGGCCGAGCGCGAATTGATGGATTGGAAGACCGCTCAATTCATGGAAAGCCGCTTGGGCGACGAATTCGAGGCGCTGATTATTTCCGTTCAAAAATTCGGTTTCTTCGTGGAGCTGATGGAAGTTTTTGTGGAAGGGCTGGTGCCCATCAATCGGCTGGAAGAGCAGTTGGGTGAGCGCGTTGTCTATCGCGAGAAGGATCACGCCATCGTCGCCAATTCCGTTTCGCAGCGCGCTCGCTCCGGCCGCGCCCGCACCTGGCATCTGGGCGACATCATCCGCGTAGTCGCCGAGCGCATTGACCCCATTCGCCGCCGCGTCGAATTTGCTTTAGCGGAGGGTGCGTCCTCCTCCGCGCCCCGGCGTTAAGGCCTTTTCTTTTCCCGCCTTCTTAGCTTCACCTCTTCCGCCGCGATTTCGCCTTCGCTCTTTTTTTCGGATGTTTGCGCGAAACTTTGCGGCGCTTCTTTGGGGTCGCTTTCTCCTTCGCCATTTCCCGCCGCCGCGCCCGTGCCCATCCAATCTTATTTTCCTGCCGCCCGCGGGCAATCCCCAGCGCATCCGCCGGAACGTTTTGAACGATTACCGATCCCGCCGCCACATACGCCCCATCCCCCACGCGCACCGGAGCCACCAGCGCCGTATCGCTTCCAATGAAAACGCGTTTCCCAATCGTGGTGGGATTCTTGTGCACCCCGTCGTAATTGCAGGTTATCGTTCCCGCGCCCACATTCGTTTCTTCGCCGATCCGTGCATCGCCCAGGTAGCTCAGGTGCATGGCCTTCGCGCGCCGTCCCAGCACCGTTTTCTTTGCTTCCACAAAATTCCCCAGCCGCGCGTCTTCCCCAATTTCCACGTGTTCGCGCAGGTGCGCGAACGGCCCGATCTGCGCGTCCGCCGCTATTCTGCTGGCGTTCAGCATGCAATACGGCTTCACGATCACGCCCTCGCCCAGGGTCATGTCGCGCAAAATACTTCCCACGCCGATGCGGCAATTCGCGCCAATCCGCGTACGCCCTAGGAGTTGCACGCCCGCATCCAGAATTGTGTCCGGTCCCGCGGTCACTTCCGGATCAATCACCACGGTTTCGGGAAATTGTATGCTCACGCCATTCGCCATCAGCGTTTCTGCTGCGCGCCGCCGGAATGTCCGGTCCACCTCCGCCAGTTCCGCGCGTGTATTGCATCCCAGAATTTCCGCCGCATCGGCCGCAATTTTCGCCAGCACGGTTTCCCCCTGGTCGGCCAGTGCCGCAATCGCATCCGTCAAATAAAGCTCGCGGTGGATGTTGTCCGGACGCAGCCTGGCCATCGCCGGCCACAATTTCGCCAACGCAAAACAATAGATACTCGAGTTGACCTCGTTGATTTGGCCTTGATCCCCGGTCAACCGCGATTGCTCGACAATCGCCGCCACGCGTCCGCTGGACCCATCGCTATCCTTGCGAACGATGCGTCCGTATCCTGTGGGATCGGCCAGAACTGCGGTCAGCAGAGTGGCCGCCGCGCCGCCATCCACATGCGCGCGCATCAGACCTTTCAAAGTCTCTGTGCGCACCAGCGGCGCGTCGCCCGGCAACACCAGTACGTGCCGCGCTCCGCCAAGAGCCTTTCGCGCCACCAGCAAGGCATGCCCGGTGCCGCGCTGCGGATTTTGCAGCACCGCCTTCGCACCCAGCGGAGTAACCGCGGCTTCAACCTGTTCCGCCTGATGCCCAACCACCACGCGTATGCCGCGCGTGCCCAATCCTTTGCACGCATGCACCACCTGCTCCACCAGCGTCCGTCCTCCGGCGCGATGCAGCACCTTCGCCAGGTTCGACTTCAGCCGGGTCCCTTTTCCCGCAGCCAACACCACCACCACGAATTCGTTATTTGCCATATTTGTGATTCTCGCCCGGCGCGCCTACTTTCGCAATCCGTGGCCGCGCGCCCCTTGTGGAAACACTAACATTTTCTGCGAAATGCTGGAAATCCCCAAGAAATACACAGAAAATCCCCGCGCAACCCTGCCTCATTTAGGTGCATCCCATTCTTGGCACTTGGCTGTGCGCCAAGTGCGGCCCGCCTCACCCATACCAGGCGGGGCCGCACGCAATAAGGGGTGGGACGGCACTGAACCATGCCGCTCCCAACAAAAACCTAAAGATGGAGGACCATAAATCATGCGGAAAGTTGTGTCTCTTCTAGTGTTCTCATTACTTCTTGGATTTGCTGCCGCCGCCCAAGATAAGGCCGATACCTTTGTCGGCTATTCCTACACGCGGCAGAATTATGGGAATGGATTCAATCCAACCAATCTGAATGGCGGAATTGGCCAGGTCGTCTTTTACCCCACCAGCTGGTTCGGGGTTGTGGGTGAAGTCGGCGGCCAATTTACGGGAAGCGTTTCAACCGTACTTCCCCCGGTTATCACTCCCACATCCACTTCCGGAGTGATGTACACCTTCATGGGTGGTCCTCGCCTCGCATTCCGCCACGGCCCGTTCCAGCCTTATGTTCAGGGACTTTTCGGGCTGTCACACTTGGATACCAATCTCCAAACCGCTCTGGGCGCTTCCTCCTCGAATGGCTTTGCCATGGCGCTTGGCGGTGGAGTGGATTTGAAGTTGGCACGCCACTTTGCGGTGCGTTTGGGACAACTGGACTACTTGCTCACGCAGCTCAATAGTCCAGCAAACGTCCGTTTTACTCAGAATAATTTTCGCTACTCGGCCGGTTTTGTTTTCCGGTTCTAAGGAAAATTATTCCGTTGACCTGCCGGGGCCAAAGCAACTGTTGATCGGGCCTCGGTTTTTAGGGGGGCCGGCGCTTCCGCTCTGGCATTCTGCGAGGGTCGCCTCAGGGGTTTCAGTCCCCTGAGGCGGTGCTTTTTGGATTTGGAATCGGTCGCTACGCCGTACGAATCGAAGCGCCCAGCTTTTTGGCCAGCGCATCCACAATCCGCGCCGAATAATCACTGAGCTGCGCATCGGTCAACGTGGCCTCAAAACTCTGGAAGGTTACCCGCACCAGAAGGGAATACTGCCCCGCCGCCACCTGACCGCCGCGAAACACATCCACCGCTTCCACATTCAGCAACTCTCCAATTCCCAACGCGCGAATGGCATGCTCCACTTGAGCAAACGGCGTTCCCTCGGCCAGCACCAACGAAAAATCCCGCTCCACGTGCGGGAACTTGCTGATCGCTCTGTAGCGCAGCTTTTCCCGCGCCGCCGTGTACGCCTCGAAATACGGCTCCAGCAACATTTCTGCCAGAAAAATGTCCTGGCGAATTTTCAGTTTTTCCGCAACGCCCCGCGCCAACTGTCCCGCGAGTCCTACGTCTTTTTCGCCATCGCCGTTACCCACCGTAAAAGTCGCGCTCCTCGCCGGATGCGCCCACGCCGGCCCGCCACCTGTCCATTTCAGCCCGCCCGCCAACTCGCCCAGGAGGTCCAGATCCCCCTTCAAATCTGCGAATGCATATTCGCGCGGCGATTCCGCCACTCCCTTTTCCCGAGCCATTCCTGTCGCGCCAAGCGTCAGAATCCCGCGCTCCTGCGGCTCCGCTCCATTCCAACGGTACGCGCGCCCAATCTCAAACAGCCGGACGTTGCGCTGCCCGCGGTTCAAATTCCATTCCAGCGCCGAGGTCATGCTCCCAATCCCCGACGTCCGCATCACCGAAGCATCCTCCGCCAGCGGATTGGCAATGTGCACCGCCCCATCCGCTTCATTCCGGAAAACAGAGTCGCGCGCGGGATCGGCCAGCGGTATGGTCAAAATTTCCTGATAGCCCAGCCCCAGAAGCCGTTCGCGCAACCGGTCTTCAGCTTCCGCATACGGCAGCCGCGCCGCGGGAGTTTTTGCCGCGGGCAGCCGTGGCGTGAATTTATCCAGCCCGTAATGCCGCGCCACTTCTTCAATCAAATCAATTTCGCGCGAAACATCCGCCCGCCATGACGGCTGCCTGCATTCCCAAACCGCCTCGCGCGAATTCGCGCCCGCCTGGTCCGTGCGTTTCGGCGCGAACCCCAGCGATTTCAGAATTGCTTCGATTTCCGCATCGGGCACATCCGCGCCCATCACCCGCAGCAATTCGCGCCGCGCCAGCAACAGCACGCCCGGTTTCATCTTGCCGGGAAAAATATCCACCACACCCGCCAGCAATTCGCCGCCTGCAAGTTGTTGGATAAGCTCCGCGCACCTCCGCGAAGCAAGCTCCGCCATTTTTGGATCGGCGCCGCGCTCAAACCGCGTGGACGCTTCCGTGCGCATCCCCAGCGCCTTCGCCGTGCGCCGGACGGAGATGGGATCAAACCACGCCGCCTCCAACAAAATATTCTTGCTCGCAAAACTGATTTCCGAATCCAGCCCACCCATCACCCCGCCAATCCCCAGCGTGCGGGAGGCGTCGGCAATCACGCACATGTCCGCGGCAAGCGTGCGCGTGACGCCGTCCAGCGTTTTGAACTTTTCGCCCTTGCTCGCGCGCCGAACCGCGATGCTGTGCTCCGCGATCCGGTCGAAATCGTAGGCATGCATGGGTTGGCACAGCCCGAACATCACGAAGTTCGTCGCATCCACCACATTATTGATGGAGGCGTGTCCCATCGCCTCCAGCCGCTGCTTTAACCAGGGCGGTGACGGCTGCACTTTCACGCCGCGCATCACACGCGCTGTAAACCTCCCGCACAATTCCGGGCACTCGATGGCCACGGTCACCGCGCTCGCGGCCGTTTCTGCCGATTCCGTAATCTCCGGCTGAATCGGCATCAACGACTTGCGGTAAATCGTGGCGATTTCACGCGCCACCCCGTAGTGCCCCATGCAATCCGGACGGTTGATGGTTACTTCCGCGTCCAGCATCGGCCCCGCGGCCGTCTCCTCAATCGCATCAATCGAAAGTCCCGAAAGCGACAGCCGCGAACGCAGCTCTCCCGGTGCGTCCGGGATGTCCACAAATTCCTTCAGCCAGTTATAGAGAAGTTTCATCGCCCGTTTGTCTATGGAAATTGGCGCAGGAAGCGCACATCGTTCTGGAAAAATATCTGCAAATCTTCAATCCCGAATTTCAGCATGGCCAGACGGTCAATCCCGATGCCAAACGCGAACCCGCTCAGCTTCGTCGCGTCGTATTTCACGTAGCTGTACACCGCCGGGTCCACCATCCCCGCGCCAAACAGCTCGATCCACCCCGAGCCTTTGCACTTGCCGCAGTTCGCGCCCGACGCACCCACTCCGCTGCCGCCGCAGAAAATGCACGAAGCGTCGAATTCCACCGACGGCTCGGTAAACGGGAAATAGCTTGGCCGGAACCGTGACTTCGTGCCCGGGCCAAAAAATTCGCGGATGAAATAATCAATCGTCCCCGCGAAATCGCAGAAGGTCAGGTCGGTGTCCACCGCCAGCCCTTCCACCTGGTGGAACGCGAAAGAGTGCGTCGCGTCGGGATTGTCGCGGCGATAGACTCTGCCCGGCACGATGATCCGCACCGGCGGCCTTTGTTTTTCCATGGTGCGAATCTGCATGGGTGAAGTGTGCGTGCGCAGCAGCCGGGGCTCCACTTTTGTCCCGCCCGGACGCAGCGCTTCCGCCGGCGGCTGCATGTAAAACGTGTCCATGTTGTCGCGCGCCGGATGGAATTCGGGAATGTTCAGCGCCTCGAAATTGTAGTAGGGCGTTTCGATTTCCGGCCCCACCACCACCTGATATCCCATGGCCAGAAAAATCCGCTCCACCTGTTCAAATGTCTGCCGGATCGGGTGTCGCGTCCCCACCGGACGCATCACACCCGGCAGCGACAGGTCCACGCGCTCCTTCGCCATCGCCAATTGTTCCGTGGCAGTCTCAACCGCCTGCCGCCGCTCTTCAATCACGGATTCGACGTATGCCCGGAATTCATTCAGCGCCTGTCCTGTGGCCTTTTTCATTTCCGGCGAAGACGCCTTCTTCAGCCAGTTTTCCGTGATGTTGGTAATCACGCCCGACTTGCGCCCCATCCACTCGTCGCGGAATGTTTTCCATCGCGATTCATCGCCCGCCGCCGCGGCATCATCCTCAAATTCCGCGCGCAGTCCCGCGAACAGCGCTGCAAGCTGCTCCGCTGTTTGCGCGCCAAGTTCCGCGAGCGTTTTTGTTGTCTGCTCTTTCATATCGATAAGCCAACGAGATTACACTATCCCCGCACCCCCACAAAGACGCGCCGCCATCGCCTTCTACTACAAATCCAAAAACACCCGCGCCCGCCATCCGTCCTCAATATTTTCCACCGCCAACTGGTGAAACGTCACCGCCTTAATCGCCACTCCCATCCGGTGCCTCTCGCGATCCATTTTCTCCCCATGCGCCACTCCACGTACGCGCCCCTCATCCAGAAACTCCACCACAACGCGCCGCAGCACCAGCCGCTCCGCGTCCATCACCGCCAAAATCTCCGCCAGCCAGGCAAAGAGCAGTGATTCCGCATCCTCGCCCGTCGCTTCAATTTTGCGTTGCTCCGTCTCGCGCACCGTTTCCGAATCGCATGCCAGCGTAATCATCGCCAGCGCCGCATTCGCAAACATTTCTTCCAGCGTCGAGCCATAAGCCAGGAACCCCACGTCCGCCGGATGCTCGAGTATTTCAAATGGCCGCGCCATGTCCGCAATTCTACTCGTATGCGCCGTCCAGTTGCGCGCCCCGGCTCTCTCCCTCAAACTATTCCCATGTCCCGCATCCGCCGCCCGCCCGGCCCCAAGGGCAATTTTTTGTTCGGTGTATCCCCTTTCCGGGTGCGCGATCCCCTGGCCCTGGTCACCCGGTGGGCGCGCGAATTTGGCGACATCTTTTATTATCGCTTTCTCCGTTTTCATGTTTATTTTTTCGCCGCCCCGGAATATATCGAGCAGGTTCTCGTTGCCCAGCAACGCAAATTCATCAAAGGCCGCATCTTCCAAGCCAATCGCGAACTCTTCGGCAGCGGGCTGCTCACCAGCGAAGGTGATTTGTGGCAGCGCCAGCGCAAACTAATCCAGCCTTCATTCCACCGCGAGCGCATTGCCGCCTACGCTCGCACTATGGTGGATGATTCGCTGCGCATGCTCAAAACCTGGCGCGACGGCGACACGCGCGACATCCACCGTGAAATGATGTCGCTCACTCTAGGCATCGCCGCGCGCACTCTGTTCAGCGTGGAAATCGCGGAAGAGTCCGCGCGCATTGGCCGCGCCCTGGACACCGTGCTTGTGGTCTCCGCCAATCCGCGCCGCCTTTTGCGGTTGATGCGCATGTTGCCCCTGCCCTCCGAGCGCCGTTACAGGCGCGCTGTTCGCGATCTCGACCAGATTGTGTTCGGAATCATCCGGGATCGCCGCGCCGCTGCATCCAACTCCGCGAAAGACACCGGCGACCTCTTAGGCACACTCCTCGCCGTCCGCGATGAAAACGGAACTCCCATGACGGATCAACAACTCCGCGATGAAACGCTCACGCTGTTACTCGCCGGCCACGAAACCACCGCCACCGCGCTTACCTGGACGTGGTATCTGCTTTCGCAACATCCTGATGTCGAGCAAAAGCTTCATGCGGAGTTAAACGCCGTTCTCGGCGGACGCCCTCCTGGAGCCGAAGATTTGTCGCGCCTCTCTTACACGGAGCGAGTCGTCAAGGAATCTTTGCGCCTGTACCCGCCCGCCACAGCCATCCTTCGCCTTGCCGTGGAAGATTCCGAAATTGGCGGTTATGAGATTCCAAAAAACTCCAGCATTGGCATCAGCCCCTGGGTCACGCACCACGACCCGCGCTTTTTTCCGGAGCCCGAAAAATTTAATCCGGATCGCTGGACCGACGAGTTCCAGCGCTCTCTGCCGCCCTACGCCTATTTTCCTTTCGGTGGAGGCCCGCGCGTCTGCATCGGCGCGCAGTTCGCTATGATGGAAGCGATCCTCGTATTGGCAACGATTACCCAGAAATTCAGTTTAAGAGTGGTCCCCGGCCACCCGGTCGAAACTTTCGCCTCCGTAACGCTTCGCCCGCGCTACGGTATGCGCATGACTCTTCACTGCCGTCGCAGCTGAATCTCGTTTAGCGCCCTTTGTAGCCCACCCCGATTCGTAGGGGTGGGGCCTTTCGATTTCTGCGACGCTGCGTTAATTGTCATCCGCATCCCTTTTCATCAAGCCAGTCCAGACCCGTGCTTTGCTGCAGCGCGAGATTCCGATCGTGGGGATCTTGTCCGCGCGCTGGATCGCAGCCCGCGCCGTCCTTTTCCTGAATCTCTGCAATGATATACTCCCGCGTCAGCCATGAGTTGCCCCGCCTGTGGAAGCGCAGTCTCGGATACAGCGCACTTTTGCCCTGATTGTGGCAAGGCGCTGGATTTTGGCGCCACCGTCTCGGCCGAGCCGGCACCCGCCTCTCCCAAACGATATTATTCTCCCCGCGTCAGAAGTAATTTTTCATCCGATTACGAAGCGCGCTACGTTCCCGGTGTCACACTCGCGGATCGTTATCGCATTGTTTCCCCGCTTGGCAAGGGCGGCATGGGCGAAGTCTATCGGGCCGAAGATTTGAAGCTCGGCCAAACCGTGGCGCTGAAGTTTCTGCCACGCGCACTGTCCAGCACGGAAGAAGCGCTCGACCAATTCAAAAGGGAAGTCCGCCTGGCGAGGCAGGTCTCGCATCCCAACGTTTGCCGCGTTTTCGATATCGGTGAAGTCACCGAAGTCGGCGGAGTCGACAAGTCTCTCACGCACACCTTTCTGACCATGGAATTTGTGGATGGTGAAGATCTGGCCTCGCTTCTTCGCCGCATCGGACGCTTGCCTCCGGACAAAGCCCTCGAAATCGCGCGGCAACTCTGCGCCGGCCTTGCCGCTGCCCATGAGCACGGCATAATCCATCGCGATCTCAAGCCCGCGAACATCATGCTCGATGGACGCGGGCGAGTTCGCATCACGGATTTTGGGCTCGCGGCCCTGGCCGTCGAGATAAGTGGCCGCGCCGGCCGCGCCGGCACGCTCGCCTACATGTCGCCCGAACAATTCGCCGGCGGTGAAGTAACACTGAGAAGCGATTTGTACTCGCTCGGCCTGGTCCTTTATGAAGTCTTCACTGGTAAGCGGCCCTTCGATGCTTCCTCCAGCGATGAATTGGCTCGCCTGCGTGAGAAGAGCTCGCCACCTGCTCCTTCGCAATATCTAAAAGAGCTGGATCCGCTCGTTGAACGCGTAATTCTCCGGTGCCTTGAAAAAGATCCTGCCCGGCGCCCTCCATCTGCGCTGCAAATTGCCGCCGCTCTTCCCGGAGGAGATCCGATCGCCGCCGCGCTGGCAGCCGGAGATACTCCCTCACCCGAAATTGTCGCGGCCGCCGGGCCTCAGGGAGCGCTTCGCCCGTCAATTGCCTGGTCGTATTTGATCGCTTCGATTGCTCTCCTCTTTGGTTCATCTATGTTCTTGGCTCCGCGAAATCTGGACTGGGGTTTTGCGCCCATGACCAAATCTCCGGAAGTGTTGGCTGATCGCGCCGAGCAACTCTTGCAGAAGTTGGGGGTTCCGGCAGCAGTGGATCGAGCATTCTGGTTTGAATCGGAAAGTCAGTACCTCAGTTACGCTGCCTCCCATCCTGCCGGAAAGGATTGGAATCCTGCATCGAAGGGCCAATCCTGGCCGTCCCCCGTCGGTTTCTGGTATCGCCAGAGCCCTCAATGGATGGCGCCGCTTGCGGAGCGCCCATTCGGTCCCCCAACGGTCACCCCGTCGGACCCGCCCCATGAAACATCCGGCATGGCAACTCTCAAGTTTGATACTCAGGGCAATCTGCTTCTCTTGCGAGTCGTCCCGCCGCAAATCGAAGCTGCGGGCACGCGGCCTGACTTCGATTGGAACTTGCTCTTTGCTGAAGCGGGACTCAACAGGAACCAGTTTTCACCTAGTGGTCCGATGTGGGCTCCACAGGACATTTTCGACGCCCGGGCGGATTGGGAGGGCCATCTCGCCGGACGCCCTGATTTGCTTCTGCATGTTGCCGCAGCTTCCTACCACGGAGTTCCCGTTTTTTTTCAGGTGATCGCACCTTGGGATAAGCCCATACGAAGTCAGGAAGCCGTTCGGCGTGCTATTCCTTCGATTGTGGCGGCGGCCGCCGAAGTGATCGCACTTTTATGTATTTCTTTGGTGGGTGGTTTCTTCGCGCGTCGAAATATTCGCCGGGGCCGGGTAGACGCCAAGGGCGCGTTCCGTTTTGCCGCTTTCGTCGGACTCTTGAATTGCGCGTATGGGGTGCTCAATTACCATTTTGTTCCTATGCCGGATTACATTTTGATTCAGTTCATCATGCTCGGAATTCCTCTTCTGTTTGCGGCCCTCGTCTGGATTGGATACATGGCGGTCGAACCTTACGCGCGGAGAATCTGGCCCAACCTGATGGTCTCCTGGCAGCGAATTCTGAGTGGACGCTTCCGCGATCCTCTCGTCGGGCGCGATGTGTTGATCGGAATCTTCGCGGGATCAGCATTGAGTGTGGTTTTTCTGGGCCTCGCTGTACTGGTCGGCATGTCAGAAGTAACGCCGGTGGCGCCCCCGTTCGGATTCGGGTTGATGCCATCCATCGGCAGGTGTCTCTCTGTGCCCTCCTTTGCCTGTTTTTCTGCTCTCCTTTTCCTCGGGATATTGTCGATCATGACCGGCCTGCTTCGGCGGCGATGGAGGGGGCTGGCGGCGACCGGTGTCGCCATGTTGGCGCTCAACGCTCAACCGAACGCCCTTGATTTCCTTTTCGCCACCTTATTCACTGTCGCTATCTTGGTCGTTCTGACGCGAGTCAGCTTGGTTGCTGTCACATGTTTCCTTATTGTTATCAATACGTTGGGTACGAGTCCGCCATTGAGCTTTGACCAATGGTACGCCGGGCGTGCCTTGATTGCGCTGCTGATTCCTCTCGCTCTTCTTATCTTCGGTTGGTATGTTTCGCTCGGAGGTCAGCCAATCTTTGGCGCCGCTTTGAGTGAGGAATGAATCACGAGTTTCGCGTACTTGATTTTCTTCCGCAAAAATAATCCAACCTCGTACAACGATTTTAATACCAGCCATCATCCAATTTGGTAACTCCCCGGGTTGTTTTTCGGGCGTTGAAGCAGAGTGGTTTCGCCGTGCCGGCCGGTGCGGCAACTTCGCCGCCCCGCTCGGGATGACGCCTGTCGGTTGCCATCCTGAAAAATCTCAAGTGTACGTGTGTGCCAGAAATGGACAGCGCAGGCTCAACCTGCCAGCTGGCAGGAGAGGTCTGCCCAAAAATTAAAATGGAGGCAGCCATGTTCACAGCCCGGCGAATCTCTCACGCAATTGCACGCAAGATCGAACAATGTTTTGTATTTCTGACCATCCTCATTGCACTCGGCGCTTTCTCTTTTGCCCAGCAGACACCGCAAAAATCCACTCCACCCGCGCAAAAGTCCCCGATGAAATCGGCAATCTCACCGTCCGGAACAGGCGCCGCGGATACCGCTGCGGAAAAACTCCCGCTCCGTCGCGTGGTGCTTTACAAATCCGGCGTCGGATATTTCGAGCACGGCGGCCGCGTCCATGGCAATGAGGACGTGGAAATTGATCTCACCAGCAGCCAGCTCGACGACGTTCTGAAATCGCTCACCGCGCTGGATTTGAGCGGCGGGCGCATCGTCGGCGCAAGTTACAACTCCCAGGAACCGGCGGGCCATCAACTGGAATCACTCCCTGTGCCGGTGGCCGATAACACCACACTCGGTTCTCTTTTGGAGGAATTGCGCGGCGCGCGTCTCGAAATCCGCACGGCAGGCGGCGCATTCACGGGGCGTTTGCTCAGCGTGGAAGAAAAAACGCACCGCGACGGCTATGTTGAAGTAAAGCAGAACCAGATTTCATTGCTCAACGATTCCGGCGATGTGCGTTCGTTCAATCTGGAACCAGGCACCAGCGTGCGCCTCGCCGATCGCGACCTCGAACAGGAACTCGCTCGAGCACTCGGACTGCTCGACGCTTCTCACCAGGAAGACATGCGCCGTCTGGTTTTGAGCACCGCCGGCACGGGCGACCGCCAAATTCGAGTCAGCTATATCAGCGAAGTTCCCATCTGGAAGACCACTTATCGCATTGTGCTGCCCAGCGCCTCCTTTTCAGCGGGTACCAAGCCGCTGCTGCAAGGTTGGGCGGTCGTGGACAACACCGTTGGCGAAGATTGGAAGGACATTGAGCTATCACTCGCCGCCGGCGCGCCGCAAACATTCATCCAGCAACTTTCGCAGCCGTACTACACCCAGCGCCCGGTTGTTCCGCTGCCGCAAAATGTTTTGCTCTCCCCACAAACACACGGGGCCACGCTTTTCAGCGGCGGAGGAAGGGTAGTCGGCGTTGTGAAAGATTCGAGTGGCGCGACAGTCGCAGGGGCAACTGCGAAGGTCTTCGACTCAAACAATAACCAGGTCGCTCAAACCGAAACGGACGACAATGGCCACTATTCATTCACCGATCTGGCGCCAGGTAATTACAATCTGGAAATATCAATGACCGGTTTCAAGTCGCTAAGGTTGAATTCCGTTCCCGTTGTATCCGGGCGTACTTACAGCTCTGTGAACGGCCTTGAGGTCGGCTCCGTCTCGATGACGGTTTCAGTGGAAGCAGGCGGTGTGCCAGCTCTCGAGACTCAGAACGCAACTGTCTCAGAATCAATGAGCGCAAGGGCAATTAGAAATCTAAC
Organism: Candidatus Acidiferrales bacterium; assembly: GCA_035308165.1. GTDB lineage: Bacteria > Acidobacteriota > Terriglobia > Acidiferrales > UBA7541 > DASTCZ01. Next base: position 54,346 of record DATGHC010000010.1, read on the forward strand.
ATCCCGCAATCGTTCGAGAGAATCGCGGAATGCAACCTTTGATGGAACTAGCAACCAGGAAAAAGGCCTGAACTCTGCAAATGGATTCTTTGGTGTGAATGGCTCAGGCATCGGCAACACCGAAGAATTCGGTATCACCGGTAATTCTGAAAACGTGTTTCTGGCGACAAGCCGAAGCGTCGACGCCGCGCAGGGCGCCCTGCTGGGCGATCTATTCGAGTACAAACTCAAAGACCGCGTAACCATTCGCAAAAACCAGTCGGCACTGGTGCCCATCGTGCAAACGGAAATCTCCGCTGAAAAAGTGGCGCTGTGGAACCCTGGATTGGGCATGGCGCGTCCGTTGCGCGCGCTGTGGCTCACGAACACCAGTCCGTTGGTGCTCGACGGCGGCAGTTTCAACGTCATTGAGGACGGAGCCTTCGCCGGGGAGGGACTGATCGCTTCGCTTCATCCCGGAGAAAAGCGATTGATCAGCTATGCCGCGGATCTGGCGATGCAAGTGGTGGCAAGGCAGGAACCCACGCCGGAAACCCTGACCCACATTCATGTGGCGCACGGAATTCTGATTCGCACCGTTGCTTCGCGCACGCGCGTGACCTACACCATTCGCAATGAAGACACAACCGCGCGCACGCTGATCCTCGAACATCCGGTTCGGCCAAAGTGGAAACTCGCATCCGGTGTGAAACCTGATGAAGAGTCGGCCGCGGCGTATCGTTTCCGCGTCGAGGTTCCATCCAAAGAAACCAAAACATTCACGGTTGAAGAGACGACGCCAGTTTCGACGCAGATTCAGATCAACTCTCTAAATCTGGACACGCTGGAAATCATGATCAAGCGGCGCGACGTGCCCCCGGAACTCGATCAATCTTTGCGCCAGATCATTGCCCAGAGAGCCGCGGTTGCGAAACTCGATGCGGATCTCGAGGAAAAGAATGACAGCATCGATTCGATCGCGGACGATCAGGACCGCTTGCGAGAAAATCTGAAAGCATTGAAAGGCAGCGCGGAGGAAAAAACTCTGGCGCAGCGCTACATCGCCGAACTGGACAACCAGGAAACACAACTCGCCACTTTCAAAAAGCAAATTGCGGACCTTGAAGCAAGGCGCAAGGAAGCGCAAGAGCAGCTCGACAAAGCGATTGCGGAATTGGAATTTGATGCGGACATGAAATCCGCAACCTAATAATACTTGTGCGCTCCGGTGAATGAATCTCCGGTCTCCGTCGAATTTAGATGGAGACCGGGATTCATTCATAAACTTAATGTGAGTCACGTCTTCAGCAGCGGAGTCTGAGCCGCGATACAATGCCTGCGAATTGAAATCACGGAGAGACGATGGAGTTCGGCGATTTTCGAGTGCTGACATTTGATTGCTACGGTACGCTCGTTGATTGGGAAACGGGAATTCTCACGGTGCTCCGTCCGTGGATTGCGCACGCGGGAATCGCCGCGGACGACGCGCAACTTCTCTCCGCGTTTGGCGAAGCGGAAAGCGCCGCTGAGCACGCCAGGCCGGGCGCAATTTATCCGGACATTCTGCGCGACACGCACGCACGAATGTCCGCACGCTTCGGCGCGAAACCCGATGCGAAGGCAGCCGAGGCATTCGCAAATTCCGTGGGCGATTGGCCGGCGTTCGCGGACACGCCGGATGCGTTGAAACGATTGCAGCGGCGGCACAAATTAATGATCGTCTCCAATGTGGATCGCGCGTCGTTCGCGCGCACGCAACCGAAGTTGGGAGTTGTGTTTGATGCGGTGGTAACCGCGGAGGAAGTCGGCGCCTACAAACCGGATTTGAAAATGTTTTATCGCGCGCTGGAAATTTCCGCGGGCTGGGGATTTTCGGCGACGCAAATTCTGCACGTGGGGCAAAGTTTATTTCACGATCACGCGCCGGCGAAAAAACTGGGATTGAAATCGGCGTGGGTGAAGAGACCCAGTCCACGGGGAGAGCTGGGAGCGACGCGGGATCCGGGGGAGGCAGTGAAACCGGACGTGGTGGTGAGCTCACTTGCGAAGCTTGCGGAACTGATTGAAACAGAGGGAGTTACGTGAGTGTTTCTTAATGGGTTGGTTGACCAACCAAATAAGGAGAAATTGAAATTTTCTGAAAAATGCGATTTTTGAAAACGATAATATGGGACGTTTTCAGGTAGAAAAAAGTCTGGCGCGGAAAAATTTCTGGCGATGGGCGTTGTAACGACCTTCTGTTCGAATGCTCCAGGGGCGTCACTTAATTTCGATTGCTCAACCATTCTGGAAGCAACTTGCCTGCAAGAACTTTTCTGTGAGTAACCCGGCGGCGGTGGAATCTGCCTGTTGACAGCTTATTGACTGGGGTGAAACGCGATTTATAGAAAAAGGCGGGCACGTTCCGGGATTCGATAGAATGGAAGCACTCAACGAATCTCTTTACACATAGAGAGGTGCCTGCCATGTTTCGACGCACTGTTTTCATCTTCGGGATTTTCTGCTTGCTAATAGGGGTGTCGATTCAGGCGCAAACGGGGCTGGGGACGCTTTCGGGGTACGTGCTGGCGGCGGATGGGAAGACCGCGGTGCCCAACGCTCGGGTTTATTTGCAGCCGGGGAATGGACACGCGGCACACACATTGCTGACGGACAAGCAGGGGCACTACAGCTTCACGAAAGTTCACCCGGGACTCTATGATCTACGCGCGCACGCGAATGATACGTGGTCGGAGCAGCGACGGAATGTGTTGGTGAAGGCGAATCGGGAGATGAATGTGGATTTGAAGATTGTGCCGGCGAAGGTCGCGGCGGCGAAGCCAACGTCAGAGAAGTGAGTCAAAAACCTACAGCAAAGCCGAAAATTCAACGCAGAGGCGCCGAGAACACGGAGAATTACGAGTGGCGGGCGACGGTAGCAGGGGCGCTACTGTTTTGCGGGTTGCGTGGGCGCTTCGTTGCGGAGGAGATGGGCGAAGTCTTCGAGGTCAGTGAGATTTACGTCGGAGACGATCCAGAAGTGCATGGAGTCGCGCGTCCAAGCGATCACGTTGTAGCCCTGCTGATTGGAGTGCGTTTCGGCGGCGTCACTTTCGCCGCGGGCGTTGGTGACGAACTCGGTGATGTAGTGTTTGCGGCGCTGATAGACAAGAGCTGCCGCGGGCTTGTGGTCCACGTACTCCAGGCGTCCGGCGATTAATGGGAAACCCTGGGCCTCAAAATTCTGGACGGGCGGCGAGAAATCGAGTTTGCCGTTGAACCAGGGCTTTACGGTGTGTTGATCGGTGGACTCCACATCGGCGAGATGCCCCGGAAGCAGCGAGCGGATATGGTTGGAGACGAATTCGTCGCTGGCGGAATCGGAAACCGGCTGGCGCTGAGGAACGAACTTCCAGGCGAGGACGGCAAACAAAAGCATGGCCGCGGCGGCGAAGGCCCATTGCCAGGAGCGCTCGCGGCGCGGGAATTCCTTTACGTTTGATTTCATGGAGCGGGCTTCTTCGGGGAATGCGTTTGCGACTGCGGCCTCAACGTTGCGGCGCAAGCTTTCAGGAGCGGTAAATTTCAAATTATTCAGCGACATGGCCGAATGCAGGGCCCGATCTCCTTTAACAATTTCCGCGCAGGAGGCGCAGCCGCGCAGGTGGTCTTCGATTTCGAGCGAGTGGACGAGGTCGAGTTCGCCATCCACGTAATCTGTCAGAAGGCGCTTGGATTCTTCACAGGTCATGACATTGGTCCTTTACTGGCGGCCCCTTTTGCCGGAGGTTCGGTGACCATCAACGGCGGCGGTGCGCCCAGAGCTTCGCGCAGGCGTTCGCGGCCGCGCGCGATGCGCGACATCACCGTGCCGATACTGACGCCGGAAACCTCGGCGATTTCCTTGTAGGACATTCCTTCCAATTCGCGCAGCACAACCGCCTCCCGGAAAACCACGGGCAAAGAGTCTAGTCCCTGGCGCAGGCGCCCGGCTTCGGATTGGGCGATTACTTGCGCCTCGGGGCTCGAATAATATTGACTGCCACCGGTCGCGTTTACGCTCGGCTCTGAGGCCGTCGCGGAGTGGGCCTCCTCGTCAAAAGCCTCCGCAAGTTCTGCGGCGCGGTTGCGCGTCAGCCACGAGTAGCAGGTGTGGCGAACGATGGTGAGCAGCCAGGAGCGAGCGTCGCCTCCTCGGAAGCCGCTGAAAAAGCGCACGGCGCGGAGCATGGCTTCCTGAGCCAGATCCTCGGCGTCCTGCGGATTGCGGACCAGCCAGCGCGCGAGGTTGTAGGCCGCGTCCAGATGCGGCATCACCAGCTGCGTGAACTGTTCGCGCTGACCGGACTCATTCAACGGATAAGCTGCCTTTCCTCAGGCATCGCAGTGCCAGACTCCGATGGAAGGTATTTTATTCCCGAATGTGCCCGGGCGACATTGGGGGGAAGTATTGGGATGCGGGGAGGGGGTGGAAGGGTTCAAAGAAACAAGAGCGAGGCTCACATCAAGAAGAGTGCAAAAGTGTACGGCCAGGGATTGGCTGTGATACGCAAAGCCAAGAGGTGCAACCCCGAGGAGTGCTGGTATCATCCTCATCCTCAGAAGCGGTGAGTACGGGTGCGGCAAGTGGAGAAGGAAGACAAATTCGTGCGAGTTATTGTTGATTTGCCGGAGCCTGACATGGGAGTTTCTGGCGAGAGGTTGTGGGCGGTCCCGGTTGGGAATGACATATTTGAAATCCGCAACTCCCCGTGGCATGCCCGCAACATCAACTGGGGCGATTGGGTGAAGGCAGTAGCCGAGAGCGAGGATAAATGGCCGATGTTTGTATCGGTTGTGAAACGGAGCGGTCACCGAACCATGCATGTTTTTATCCACGAATCGGGAAGTGAAAAAAGAGAGGAGATTCTCAAGAAAATAAATGAGCTCGGAGCATCCTACGAGAACGCGGATGGGAAAATGTATGCAATCGATTGTGCCCCAGAAGTCGATGTCCTCCGAATCATCCGATACCTTGACGAAATGAAGAAGGACGGAGTGCTTGATTTCAGAGTCAGTGAGTCCTGATTTGTGCTGAGGGAAAACTAATGTTGGGGTTGCTGAAGATAACTTTATTCGCGGGCTTCGCGATTATTGCGTTTGATGTGGGACTGGTTGGCACAGGGCCACAGAGAAGTGGAGCGCAGATTCGGAGTGAAGTGAACCTGGTGCCGGTGTACTTTACTGTGCGGGATGCGAAGCGGGCGCTGGTGACGAATCTTACCAAGGACGAGTTTCATATTTACGAGGATGGGAAAGAGCAGGCCATTGACACGTTTGCGCATGAAAGCGATGTGCCACTGAATGTGGGGGTGCTGCTGGACACCAGCACGCGCATGGAGGTGCTGCTGGCGGCGGAAGCCGACGCAGCCAATTTGTTTTTGACCAACGTGGTGCGGCCCGCGGATCTGGCGTTTGTGCTTAGTTTTGATGTGCGAGTGAACGTGCTGCAGGAACCGACACAGGAATTGAAGGCGCTGGAGCGCGGAGTGTTCAGCATCACGCGAGGGGCGCTGGCGGGTGAGGAGCCGGTCGATCGCGTGCCCACCCCGGCAGGGAATCCGATGCCGAGCAATGCCAGGAATCTGCGGGAGGCGCACATTTTTGACGCAGTGGGAGTGGGCACGAACCGGTATCTGGCTCCCGAGATTGGGCGGAAGGCCATGGTGATCCTGGCGCTGGCGGATGACGCGAAAAGCGAAACGAAGCTGGAGGACGCGCTGCGAAGTTTGCAGGAGACCAATACAATTGCTTACGTGCTGGAGTTTGAGCACGCGGCCCACGACGATTGCGACGTGCTGCACATTTTTCATCCAGGGAGCGGGAGCGTGACGCGATTGGCGGAGGAGACCGGAGGGCGGGTGATCAAAGTGAAGGGGCGCGACAAGCTGCGGGCAGCGTTTGAGGAGATTGCGGAGGAGCTGCACAGCCAGTATTTTTTGGGGTACTACATGCCGAATGTGGTGCGCGATTCAAAGTTTCGGAGAATTGATGTGAGGACGAAAGATCATGCGTTGAAGGTGCAGGCGAGGAAGGGGTATTACGCGGATCCGGTGGAGGAGAAGTAGAGGCTAGGCGGAGGGAAGGAATAAGGATTGTTCACGGCGGAGGCGCCCTTCGGCTTCGCGCCCTTCGGCGAGCTCAGGGCAGGCAGGGCAGGCTCCGGACGCGGAGCAGGCGCGGAGGTGATTCATGATTTGGGCAGAGAGATGTGGGAATAATTTGTGGAGGGGGTGAGTCTGGATAGGTGAAAGGGAGCTTGGCAACACCACTCGCTTCGCTTCCTGATTGAGGCCGCGCGCCGCTTGGCGCTGACGGCTTTGGTAACACTCCTAAGCGCCGCCGTCCGCGTTCCCCACCGGAATTTAGCGGGCGGCGGCCCCCCTTTTTTTCGGCGGACGCAACGCTTCGCGCCTCAGTGAAAACAAGAAGCGCCCCTACGGAAAACATTCCACACGTTTATCCGCGAGAAGAAAAACTTTGCCCGCGGCTAGGGAGTTGGCGCCGCGGGTTTGGCGAATTTGGAATCGTCGATGGGGACGTTTTGCTGGACGCTGTCGATTTGGATGGTAAAGCGGCCGTTGGGGCGCGAAAGGGTCCAGCGGAAAGGGATTTTGATTCCGTCGGCATCGCGGTAATCGGCGTAATCAACTTGAACAGGCATCTGCCCCAGACCCACATCATTATATTTAATCAGGCGGACGAGCAGGCCGGTCTGCTGGTCGAAATAGAGCCGGACGATGGGCATGTTTGGCCCGCGCGCGAGAAGCATGTAGACGTCTTCGGTGCCGATCTTATCGGGGCGGGCGCCGCGCATCTGAGGAAAGATTTTCTTGAGGTCGGTGGCCGGGGAGAAAATGGCGTCCACCATGGCGCTATGAGAATCGATGGAGTTCATGTCCGTGGAGCCGCGGCGGCCGGAGAGCCAACCCGAGGTGCCATCGAAGGCGGTGAAGCTGTCGCCACCCGGGCCGTGGGATACGGCGACGCGTTTGTTGGGAGCCTTCATATACAGATCAATCGGAGTGGGATTTGGGCCGAAGATCAGATTCCCTTTTTCAATGCGGGTGGTGATTTTTGCGAGCGCGTCGGCTCCGCCGGCGGCCTGCGCAAACTTGGCCAGAACTTGATCGGCGGTGGGCGGAGCGGCCGGAGGCGCGGTCCCTTCACCGCGGCCTGCCTCCCGGGCTGGAGGCGGCGCATCGGAATCCCTGACCGCGGGGACTGAGACCGGAGTTTGCGACCCGTGATGGCAAGTGCTGCAGGTGACGTTGCGGTTGCCGTTGAAGTTGGCCTTATTGATTTCGTTGGTCATGAGCATCATCTTGCGAGCGGTGGCTTTGGGGAGCTTGTCGTCCTTATCAAAGTTCTCCTTGCCATCAATGGTGCCCACGTGGCAGAAATCACATTCCACGCCAAGAGAAGCAGCGATGAATTGCATGGAGGGCTGGAGCTTTTCTGCGTCGAGATCCTTCAGGACCTGGATGTTCTTGAAATACTCACCGGCTTTCTTGCCGGCCATGCTAGGCGGAGGAGTCTGCTGGGCCGACGCGGCGGGGGTTGCGGCTGCACCACCGGATTGCGCATGGGCGGCGACCATGGCCAGAGCCAGCGAGGCGGCCAGGACGGTGACGGATAGAATTGCTTTTTTGGAATTGGCGATCATTCTTGCTCCCCCTCTTATTTGGTTGCGGCGTGAATTCTATCAGACGACCGGCGCAAAATGCGCGATTTCTCCAATGATTTAGGGGCAGTACTACAACCCGGGTACTGAAAAAATTGAAGCTTCCGGCTCATTGAGAGAGGCGCGCGCAACCGTCAGGATGTGTTGACGGGTTGGGCGCGCGCTGCGGGGACGCCACTGCCGAGCGATCGGCGGTGTAAGCGAGCGACCCAGCCCGCCACTCTTTTGTGGCGTATCACGGCGAGAACCTCCTACCGGGTGTTCTCTCTCTCCCTAAAATAAATCGTCAGTTGCGGGCCTTCGGGGAATAACCCCTAAAGGCCCGCGAGTTTTTTGTGGCAGCGGACGCGCTGGCGCACAAATCCCTCGTTTTGCCTAACGTGGTAAAGACGTGATTGGAGTGAAAGCGTTATCCGTGCATGGACAAGCAATAATCGTTCACGATTGAGAAAAAGTGGAAGGCAAGCTGCCGCTACTAATGTTGCCAGGAAGAGCGAGCGCAGCTAAGTTGTTGCAATGGTGGGCAAGCGGGCGGAGACGAAGAGCTGGAGATGACAGGGCACGACGACAGGCGCAGCGGGAATGTAAGGATCAGGCGACACTGAAGGGTGAGTGTGGGCGAGACAACAATGGTGAGAGCAGGAAAACGAGCAAGCATGCTCGCTGTGACGGCGCTGTTGGGCCTGGGAATTGTGCATGGCGCGCCGCGCGCTGGCAGGGTTGAAGGGCCCGCGCGGGACGGTGACGCCGTGGAGCAGAGTTCGGCGACGCGGGAGGCGTTTGACCGGTATGTGAGATTGACTGAAGGGAGGATCAACACGGAACTTGCGCCGGGCGGGCCGTTTCTGTGGCTGGATACGCTGCCAGCCGGGGAACGAGATGACGCTTATGCAGTCCTGCGGCGCGGGGAGATACGGATTGAACATTTGACGACGCTGGACCGTGGGAAAGAAATCGAGTGCCCGAAAGGTTTGATTCATCACTGGGTCGGAATTGTTTATGTGCCCGGAGCGACGCTGGAGCAGACGCTACGAATGGTGCAGGACTACGACCATCACGCGGAAGTTTACGCGCCGGATGTGGCGCGGTCGAAACTGATTTCGCGCGCGGGCGATGACTTCCGCGTGTACCTGCGATTTCACCGCAAGAAAATTGTGACCGTGGTGCTGGACACCGAGCACGAGGTGCATTATCAGCGGCTGGATGCGACGCGCGCGGCGAGCCGGAGCGTTTCCATTCGCGTGCAGGAAGTCCGCGACGCGGGATCGAAAGATGAGAAGGATTTGCCGGAAGGCGAGGGCGGAGGATTTCTGTGGCGAATCAACAGCTACTGGAGATTTCTGGAGCGCGATGGCGGGACGTATGTGCAATGCGAGTCGGTGTCGCTGACGCGCGATATTCCATTGGGGTTCGGGTGGCTGATTGGGCCGTTTGTGGAAAGCATACCGAGGGAGTCGCTGCGGTTTACGCTGGAGGCGACGAGGAACCATTTGGAGGCGGAGAGGAATTCGGCGGGGCAATTCTGATAGTTGGTTGAAGAACCGCTCAATGGTGTCATTCTGAGCGAAGCGAACAACCCCTCCGAATCTTTTCTGAATGAGAAGTCAGGCGCGAAGCCATCAACCAACGCAACCCCTCGGAGGGGTTCTTCGCCCGCCGCGGCGGGCTCAGAATGACAGTGCTACGTCTGGGCAGAATGACATCAGGGCGGACGCATACTCAAGAGCAGAAGGTCGCGAAGTGGGGGACCGATGCTTCGCTTCAGCTTGCGGGAAGCGTGGTATTCTCGCCGAAACTTTTTTGGCGAGAGGCGGCGATGTTTCAAAACAATCTTTTGGCGGGGCGCACGATATTTCTTACCGGCGGCGGGACAGGGCTGGGGCGGTCGATGGCTCTGCGGACCGCGGGGCTAGGCGCGAAATTATTTTTGGTGGGGCGGCGGGAGGATCCGCTGCGCGAGACGGCGGAAACAATCCGCGCGGCGGGAGGCGTGTGCGGCTATGCGACCGCCGACGTGCGCGACTTCGTGGCGGTAGAGGCGGCGGTGGCCGCGGCGGAACGTGAATTGGGGAGCGTGGACACACTGGTGAACAATGCCGCGGGAAATTTCATCGCGCGCACGGAGAAGATTTCGCCCAATGCGTTTGCGGCGGTGGTAGGGATCGTGTTGCACGGAACCTTTCACTGCACGCAGGCGCTGGGGCGGAAGTGGATTGCGGCGGGAAAACCGGGGACGGTGTTGAACATTGTAACGACCTACGCGGCGGCAAATTGCGGGTCGGGGTATGTGGTGCCGTCGGCGGCAGCGAAGGCGGGAGTGCTGGCGATGACCCGGTCGCTGGCCGTGGAGTGGGCGAGGTATAACATCCGGCTGAACGCGATTGCGCCCGGACCGTTTCCCACCGAGGGAGCATGGTCGCGGCTGATGCCCAGCAAGGAATTTGAGGAGCACACGCGGCGCACGCATCCGATGAAACGGTTTGGGAAACACGAGGAACTGGCGAACCTGGCAGCGTTTTTGCTTTCGGATGCGGCGGGATACATCAATGGCGAGTGCGTGGTGATTGATGGCGCGCAATGGCTGCGCGGGGCGGGAGAGTTTAATGATCTGGCGGATTTGCCGGATAGCGTGTGGGAATTGATGGAATCCGCGCGGAAGACTGGAGGGAAATAGAAGAGGGGCGACTTGTTTGCATAAATGTAAATTTAGATTGTGAGTACAGGGAATAGGACTCGCTCGAAAATCGGTAGTACCTCAGGATACTTACTGGTTACCCGGCAAAAACGCTGCGATTGACAATTGCGTGATAGCATTTTTACAGGAGTATGTGTCTTTTTCCCCCGAAGGTCGGAGGAAATACCAATATGGTAAACCGAAACGCCACGCGGCGCAGCCCACTGCGCAACGCAGGATTCTCACTGATTGAGTTGATGATTGTTGTCGCGGTGATTGTGATTATCGCGGCGCTGGCCATCCCCAGCCTGTTGCACGCCCGGATGGCCGCCAACGAATCCGCGGCCGTTTCAGCGTTGCGGACGCTGGCGAGCGAAGAAGCGAATTACGATGCGTCGTGGTCGGCGGGGTATTCACCTACGCTGGCCGCGCTGGGCCCGTCGTCACCCGGCACGGCTGCTTCCTCAACCAATGCGGACTTGATCGATTCCATACTTGCGAGCGGAATACGCGGCGGATACCAATTCATTTATGTTCCGCTGATTTCCGCGGGGACCACAAAGCCAACCGGGTATCAGGTGAACGCGAATCCGATCAGCCCGGGGATTACAGGGGAATGGTATTTCTTCCTGGATCAGTCCAACGTGATCCGGCAGGCTTATGGGATGCCCGCGGATGCTACTTCTTCAGTGATTCCGCGGTAGGCGGAAGATAGCTTCGGATTCATCGTTACCTTCAGCAAGAACCAAAGAGCGGCGGAAAGCCGGCGCTACCAGGCCCCCTCCTGAGTGATCCCAAGTTTAGATTGCCCGTATACCCTCCCGTTTCCTACATTTCCGCGCAGCCAAGAACCCCGGGAAAATTCGACGTGACGGATTGACATGGGGCGCGTCTATATATAGCGTGGCCGCATATGGAGGCCATACAACTATGCAACCTGAACTGAAGAAGGGGACCGCGGAGGTATTGATCCTCTCCTTGCTGGAGCAGCGGCCACGGCATGGGTACGAAATCGCAAAGCTGATTGAGAAGCGGTCAGAGGGCGTGCTGGAGTTCCACGTGGCCTCGCTTTACCCGATGCTTTACCGGCTGGAGCGGCGCGGATGGATCGAGGGCCGGTGGCTGGAAAAGGCGGGCCAGCGGCGGCGGCGATTTTACAAATTGACGACGGCGGGGCGGCGCGCGCTGCCCGAAGAGCGGAAGAATTGGCGTGAATTCATCCGAGCGATTGAGCGCGTGGCGCAGGTGGGGAATGCGTGAAGGGAAACCAATCGATTGGAAGCAGTATGTCCGCCAGCGCTTGCCGGCACTGGGGCTGAGCGGCGCGCGGGAACAGGAAATTGTCGAGGAGCTGGCGCAGCAGCTCGATGGCGCGTATTCGGAAGCGCTGGCACGCGGCGAGAGTGTAGCTGAAGCGGAGGGCCGCGCCGCGGCGCAGATTCCCAACTGGGCTTCGCTGGCGCTGGAAATTCGGCGCGCGGAGCAGCCGCTGGCGGAAAAGATTGCCGCAACTGTTCCGGAAAATTGGCGTGAGGCCATGCGGGAGGAAAATCTAAGGAAGCGCCGGGGAGGGAATATGTTCGCAGATTTATTTCAGGATGTGCAGTACGCGCTGCGGATGCTGCGCAAGTCGCCGGGTTTCGCCGCGCTGGTGGTGCTGACGCTGGCGCTGGGAATCGGCGCAAATTCCACAATTTTCTCGGTCATCAACGGAGTTCTGCTGCGCCCTCTGCCGTATTCCGAGCCCGAACAACTTGTGCGAGTACTGGAAAGCAATCCAAGAAAGGGATGGCCGACATTTTCGGTCTCTCCGCCCAATTTTCTGGACTGGCGCGCGCAGGCGCACTCATTCGCAGGGCTAGCGGCCACGGAAAACAATGCCTATACGTATACGGGCGGGGATGTTCCAGAACGATGGACGGGGCCGCAGGTTACAGAGGGATTTTTCGAGACCTTAAGGGTTCAGCCGGAACTTGGGCGCTTGTTTATTCCGGATGAATTCCAAGCCGGAAAGAATCACGTGGTGGTAATCAGCGACGCGCTGTGGCACAGCGCATTCGCCGGAGATCCCGCGGCGATTGGGCGCAGCGTCTCGCTGGATGGACAGTCGTACACGGTGATCGGCGTGATGGGTCCGAGTTTTCGATTCCCGAATCCAGCCACACAAGTCTGGGCTCCATTGGCCTTCAGTCCCAACGAACTCCAGAATGCACGCGGAGCGCACTTCCTTGGGGACATAGCGCGGCTGGGGCCGGGAGTCAGCGTGGCGCAGGCACAGTCGGAAATGGCGGCGATCGCAGAGAGGCTCGAGAAACAATACCCGGTGTCAAACTCCGGATGGACAGTGGCCATCGTGCCGCTTTCCGAGGGAGGGGGAGTGGCGCAAATCCGACCCGCGCTCCTGGTGCTGCTGGGCGCTGTGGGGTTTGTGCTGCTGATCGCCTGCGCGAACGCGGCCAACATGTTGCTGGCGCGCGCCACCGTGCGTCACCGGGAGATCGCGATCCGCCTGGCGCTGGGTGCGGGACGGGCGCGGGTGGTGCGCCAACTGCTTACGGAGAGCGTGGTGCTTTCGTTTGCGGGTGCGGCGCTGGGTTTGCTGATTGCGTTCTGGAGCACGCGTGTGATTGCCGCGCTGCCGCCCAGGTTTCTTCCCCGAGCCCAGATGGTTTCGGTGGATGGGCGAGTTTTATTTTTTACGCTGGCGCTGGCGTTGGTGACAGGGATTTTGTTCGGACTGGCGCCCGCCCTGACACTTGGACGAGAAGATCTGGCGGGGGCGTTGAAGGATGGGGGAAGAGCGGGCGCGGCACGCGGAGGACTGCGCAAGCTGTTGGTGGTTGCCGAAGTCATGCTCGCATTCGTATTGCTATCGGGGGCGGGGTTGCTGGTGCGCAGCTTCACTCATCTGACCTCCGTTGATCTTGGATTGCAGACCGCCGGGCGATACGCATTCGACTTGAGCGCTCCGCAAACGCGGTATCCCACGCCGCAGAAGCAGCTGGAGTTTTTCAATCAAGTACAGCAGCGCGTGGCTGCTTTACCCGGAGTGGATTCGTCGGCGCTGGTTTCCCTGATCCCCATCAGCGGCGATGACGAGATGTACGAAGTCGCTCTTGCGGGCCAGCCTTCTTCCGAGAGCAATCCTTCGGCGCTTTCTTATCGCGTGACACCCGGTTTTCTGCGGACCATGGGAATCCGCCTGCTGGCCGGGCGTGATTTCACAACCGCCGACGACCTCACCGCGCCGCACGTGTGCATCATCAATGATGTTTTCGCACGGGCCATGTTTCCGGGACGCGATCCCATCGGGCAGAAGATTCAATTCGGGCATCAATTCAATATCGTGCGGGAGATCGTGGGTGTCGCAGGGTACGTGAATCAATACGGACCGGCGGAAGAAAAATCTCTTCAGGTTTATGAGCCGTTCGCTCAATTTCCACGGACTGATATGTCCGTGATTTTGCGCACCAGCGGAAGTGGCGCGGGACTGGCGGCGGCCGCGCGCGTCGCGGTGCGAGAAGTGGATCCGCAACAGGCGGTAATCGGATTCCGGTCCTTCGACGAACTGGTGAGCGAATCCGTGTCGCTGCCACGTTTTCGCACGGTACTGCTGGGTTTATTCGCGGGATTGGCGGCCCTGCTTGCGGCCGCCGGTCTTTACGGAGTGATGTCCTATACGGTTACGCAGCAAACGCAGGAAATTGGAATTCGCATGGCGCTGGGAGCGCAACCGTCACAGATCCTACGGTTGATTGTAAGCCGGGGGATGGGACTGGTGGCAGCGGGCGTGGCGCTGGGTCTTGCCGGAGCATTGATTCTGACGCGAGTGATGCAGTCGTTCACGGCGTTCTTGTTCGGAGTGAAACCGAATGACCCGGTGACGCTGGTGGGCGTAACGATATTGTTCGCGCTGGTGGCGGCGACGGCGTGCTGGTTGCCAGCGTGGCGGGCGAGCCGGGTGGATCCGTTGGTGGCGCTGCGGTACGAGTGAGCGAAGGATTGGGCGATGCGCGATTGGAAGAAATATGTTCGCGAAAATTTGCCGGCGCTGGGGCTGAGCGGGGCGCGAGAGCACGAGATAGTCGAAGAACTGGCGCAGCAATTGGATGAGGCGTATTCGGAAGCGCTGGCCAGGGGCGCAGGCGTTGCTGAAGCAGAAGGGCGAGCGCTGGGGCAGATTCCGGATTGGAATGCGCTGGCCCGGGAAATCCGGCGCGCGGAGCAATCGGCAGCGGCGAAATTAGCAGAATGCGCGCCCGAGAATTGGCATGTGGCGGTGCAGGAAGAGAATCTTCGCAAGCGCAGGGGAGGAAACATGATCGTGGATCTGCTGCAAGACCTACGTTACGCGATGCGCATGATGCGCAAGAATCCGGGATTTTCGGCGATAGCCGTGCTGACACTGGCGCTGGGGATCGGAGCGAACACAGCGCTGTTCAGTGTGATCAATGCGATCCTGCTGCGCACGCTGCCGGTGCAGGATCCGCAGCAACTGGTGGTGCTAACCGATCCAGAGGCTTCGGGGCAACAGTCCGGGCTTCAAGATGGTGAACGCCGGATGCTCAGTTACCACGAATTTGAGGGGCTGCGGGACAACAATCAGATTTTTTCGGGGATATTTGCATTCAGCACCTCGCCATTCAACGCGCCGGTGGCCACAAGCGCTGCTGAAACAGGGAGTCAGACGCAAGTGAGCCTGGTGAGCGGCGCATACTTTGGGGTATTAGGCGTGGAGCCGCAACTGGGCCGTACATTCTCGACGGAAGTGGATCAAGGGCTGGGCGAACATCCGCAGGCCGTGTTGAGCTACGCCTTTTGGCAGCGGCGCATGGGACAGGATGCAAATGTGGCCGGGAAGACAATTAAGATTCGGCAGACCACATTTGATGTGATCGGAGTGATGCCGGCCAGTTTCACCGGAATTGTGGTGGGCAACGCGCCGGACATGTGGGTGCCGCTGACGATGCAAATGGCGGTGACTCCAGGCACGGATTTGCTAACGCAGCCGCCCGGGCGGATTCGCAGATTTATGTTCCTGCACGTGGTGGGCAGGCTGAAGCCGGGCGTAAACCTGGCGCAAGCAAATGCCGCAACCAACATTACGTTCAAAAACTTGCTGGAGGTGGATGGAAGTCAAATCGCAGACGCAAGCCGGCGAAAAGAGCTGACCAATGCGTTCGTGGTGGTGCGCGAGGCAAGGCATGGGCTATCCGAGCTTCGCGGAGAATATCAACAACCGCTGGAAGTTTTAATGGGGCTGGTGGGATTGTTGCTCTTGCTGGCGTGCGCGAATGTGGCGAATTTATTTTTGGCGCGGGCCTCGGGTCGCGAGCGCGAACTTGCGGTGCGAGTGGCGCTGGGGTCGGGCCGCGCGCGGCTGGTGAGGCAAATGCTGACCGAGAGCGTTTTTCTTTCGGCGCTGGGCGCGGCGGTGGGATTGTTGCTGGCGGGTTGGGGAGACAGCCTGCTGCTGCAACTGGTTTCGGGATCCTCGACTCCGGTGCCGCTGGATGTGCACCTGGATGCGACGGTGTTGGCGTTCACAGCAGGGGTGATGCTGCTGGCAGGGGTTTTGTTTGGACTGGCGCCCGCGCTGCGGGCCACGCGAGTGGATCTGAACCTGGTGTTGCGCGGAGCGGGGCGGAATATTTCCGGTGGCGGGCAGGGCGGATCGCGCATGCCCTTGGGCAAAATGCTGGTGGGAGCGCAAGTGGCGATATCCCTGCTGTTGCTGGTCACGGCGGGATTGTTTGTGCGAAGCCTGCAAAAGCTCACGGCCATTCCGCTTGGTTACGACACCGCGCACCTGATCCAATTTCGAGTGAGTCCTGTAGTGGACGGATACAAGCCCGGCGCGATTTCGCCGCTTCTAACGCAACTACTGGCAAAGTTCAACGCCATACCGGGTGTTCGCAGCGCGACGCTTTCGCAGAACGGACTTTTTTATGGCGGGGATTCAGGCGACGACATCACGGTTGTGGGGGCTCCGGTTAAGTCGGGACAAGACATGGGTGTGGCCATGGACGATGTTGGCCCGGGATATTTTTCAACGCTGGGCATTCCCCTGTTGGCGGGCCGCAACGTGGAAGACCGGGACACCGCGGGGACGCACCACCTTTGGGTGAATGAATCCCTGGCCAAATATTTCTTTGGGGAGGCGAGCCCGGTGGGGCAGCACGTTGTGATCCATTTCTCATTTGGCGATACCGAGTATGACGTGGTTGGCGTGGTGGCCGACGCGAGGCCCAATGCCCTTCGAGGCGACATCGACCGGCGATGTTATATCTCATACTTCGACCGGCCCATCGAAAATTCGGACTCCATTTTCGAATTGCGCACCGCGGGGGATGACGCGGCCGTGGCGTCTGCTGTCCGCCGCGTGATCCACGAAACCGATGCGGGACTTTCGGAGCCGGTTTTCAGAACGGTTCCGGGGTTGATTGACTTGCGGCTGGTGCGCGACCGGTTGACCGCGAAGCTTTCGACATTTTTTGGGCTGGTGGCGATGCTGCTGGCGTGCATCGGGCTTTATGGAGTTCTTTCCTACAACGTGGCGCGGCGGACGGGAGAAATTGGGGTGCGAATGGCGCTGGGAGCACAGCGCAGTGAAATCCTGCGATTGGTTTTGCAGGATGTGCTGGTGGTGGCGGGAATCGGAACCGTGGTGGGATTGGGAGCGGCGCTGGCAGCCACACGGGTGCTAGCGAGTTTGCTCTACGGGCTGACCGCGCGGGACCCCGCGACGCTGGCGGTTTGCGCGGCGATATTGCTGGCCGTGGCGGCACTGGCAGCGGCGCTGCCCGCGTGGCGCGCATCGAGAGTGGATCCCATGAACGCGCTGCGGTATGAGTGAGCGAGGGATGGAGACATGCGCGACTGGAAGAAGTACGTTCGGGAACATTTGCCGGCACTGGGACTGAGCGGGGCGCGCGAGCAGGAGATCGTCGAGGAGCTGGCACAACAGCTGGATGAGGCTTACGCGGAGGCGCTGGCGCGGGGAGCGAATGTAACCGAAGCGGAAGCTCACGCCCGTGCGCAGATTCCCGATTGGGACGCGCTGGCCAAAGAAATTCGAGGCGCTGAGCAGCCCATCACTGAAAAAATGGCGACCACTGTTCCCGACCACTGGCGCGAAGCCGCGCGAGAAGAAAAACTCCGAACCTATCGAGGGGGGAATATGCTGGCCGATCTATTGCAGGATGTGCGCTACGCGCTGCGGATGCTGCGCAAGTCGCCGGGGTTCACTGCAATTGTGGTGCTGACGCTGGCGCTGGGCATTGGCGCGAATACGGCGATTTTTTCGGTTGTGAACGCGGTGTTGCTGTACCAGCTTCCGTTTCCACAGTCCGGGCAGCTCATGATGATTCATCGTGGCGAAGGCAGTTCGGTCCCCTATCCTGAATTCGCCGACCTGCAAGCACAAGCCACAGCTTTCCAATATTCGGCGCTGACCCGCCGGGACAGTTTCAACTTGACTGGGGCTGGCGACGCGGAACGCATGGTCGGAAGAATGATCTCCGCTGATTTCTTCACGATTCTTGGGACGCAGCCGATCCTGGGCCGCAATTTTCGGCATGAAGAAGACACTTTGAATGCCGCGCCAACGGTCATCTTGAGCGAAGGATTGTGGCGCAGAAAATTTGCAGCAGACCCGCAGGTCCTAGGAAGAAACATCGCACTCAGCGGCCAAGACTACGAAGTGATTGGAGTTTTTCCGGAGTTGCCCAAGTTCTTCGCCAAGGTGGACATTTATGTTCCCATCGGGAACTGGGCCGACCCAGCGTTTCGGAAGCGCGGAGCGGGGTTCGGGACGGCCGTAGTGGCCAGACTAAAGCCGGGCGTGTCGATAGCTCAATCGCGAGCGAATCTTAACCAGGTGGCGCAGAATCTGGCGGCGACCTATCCAAAAGAAGATAAAGGGTTGGAGTTCTCCGTGGTTTCCTTCCGGGATTCCAGCATCGGCGATTTGCCAAACACGCTAATTTTGTTTTCCGCTGCTGTGGGTTTCGTGCTGTTGATCGCCTGCGCCAATGTCGCAAACCTGCTTCTGGCAAGGTCAAACGGCAGGACTCGAGAATTGGCCATCCGCATGACGATGGGCGCGGGCCGCGCGCGAATCGTCCGGCAACTGCTTACGGAAACTGTTCTCCTGGCCGTTGCAGGCGGCGGGCTGGGCCTGCTGCTGGCTAGCTGGGGCATGAGCGCGATGCGCGGGATTGCACCAGCGGGCCTGTTGGGGGAGGAGGGGTCGGGTCTCGACGCGCGTGTGCTGGGATTCACGCTGGCTATTTCAGTGTTGACGGGAATTCTGTTTGGAATTTTTCCGGCGCTGAAAACTTCGCAGCCGGATTTGCAAAGAGTTCTCAAGGAAGGCGGAAGAGGAACTATCGGCGGGCACGGACGCACGCAGGCCGCGCTGATTATTTCCGAAATTGCGCTGGCCACGGTCCTGCTGGTTGGCGCGGGGCTGATGATCAAGAGTCTGGCTTGCATCTGGGCCGTGGACCCGGGATTCAATCCGCACAATGTGCTGGCGTTTAGCGTTTCGCTTTCACCCTCCTCCGCAAAGGACCCGGCCAAAATTCGACTGATGTACGCGCAGTTGACTGAAAAACTGCGGGCGACGGCAGGCGCGTCCGCTGCCTCTCCATTCTTTGGAAACCTGCCCATGACCGGCGATTCCGACCTTGTATTCTGGCGGGAGGACAAACCGCGTCCGGACAATGAAAACGATATGCCCGACACGCTTTGGTATGCGGTGAATCCGGATTACCTTTCCGCGTTACAAATCCCATTATTGCGGGGCCGATTCATTACCGACCGCGATACCGATTCCGCGCCGCCCGTGGCGGTGATTGACGAAAAAATGGCGCGCAAATTATTTCCGGGGGAAGACCCGCTGGGAAAACAATTGCATCTGACCTTCTTCAACGAAGTGGTGGAGATCGTGGGAGTGGTGGGAGATGTGAAGCAATATGGATTGACGTCAGCGGCGGACGACGGGCAATACCAAACCTACTTTTCCTTCCAACAGGTTCCTGAGCGGCTGTTCCCCCTGCTTTCGAGCGGCTCAAGAGTGGTGGTGCGCACGGCGGTGCCCCCGCTGAGCCTGGTTGAACCGATACGCGAGCAAGTGAAAGCGCTGGACGATCAGCAAGTGATGTATGGCGTGCAAACGATGGACGAGGTCTTGGACGAGTCGGTAGCCTTCCGCCGTTTTGAGATGACGCTGCTGAATGTGTTTGCCGGGATGGCGTTGTTGCTGGCGTGCGTGGGAATTTATGGAGTGATTTCCTATCTGGTGGGGCAGCGCACGAATGAAATCGGGATTCGCATGGCGCTGGGCGCGCAGCCGGGGGATGTGCTACGGATGGTGATTGCGCGGGGCGCCTGGCTGCAAATACTAGGGGTTGGCTTGGGCATTGTAATAGCGCTGCCGTTGATGCGATTGCTGAGCGGTTTCCTGTTTGGAGTGACGGCGACGGACCCGATCACGTTTATTTCCGTGGCGGTGCTGCTGATCGCGGTGGGATTGCTAGCGTGCTACATTCCGGCGCGGCGGGCGAGCCGGGTGGATCCGCTGGTGGCGCTGAGGTACGAGTGAGGGTTTATTGTCCGCGCTTCAAAACGGCGCGACCGGCGAGGTGAATGGCTGTGAGAGGCCTCGGGGCCGGCGGCAGAATGCGCCGTCGCGCCCCGAGCTACACAGGCAAATCTTCCGCTCAACTGAATTAGGACTTTTTGGTGCTTAGAGCGGCCTTGGCCTGTTCGGCGAGATGCGCGAAGCCTGCGGCATCCTTCACAGCCATGTCGGCCATGATCTTGCGGTCCACGGTGATGCCCGCGGCCTTCAATCCGTGCATGAATTGGCTGTAGGAAAGGCCGGCGAGGCGAGCTCCGGCGCCGACGCGCTGAATCCACAGACGGCGAAACTGGCGCTTTTTGTTGCGCCGATCGCGAAATGCAAAACGCTCCGCCCGATTGGCGGCTTCCTGCGCGGACTGATAGAGCTTGCTCTTGGTGAGGAAGAAACCCTTGGTGCGCTTGAGATATTTTTTGCGGCGCGCGCGGCGCTTGGTTCCACGTTTTACTCTGGCCATTGTGTTTGCTCCTGCGGGAGACGCACAACCGCGCGCGAAGGCGAAATTTCTTTCGCAAAAAACGTGCGGAGGATACATCTCCACGGCGTGTTGGGAATGCGCGGCGCCCTAACAAACAGGGTGCTCGCGCTTGAAGCCGCTGAATGCTCGCGGCCTCGCTGGCCGGCAGGCCCGCCGTGGGCGGATTACGCGCTGCCTGGCACAGAAAACAATAAAACATCCAACAGAGAACTTTCAGGCGTAAGGGATCAGCAGGCGCACGTTGCGCGTGTCGGCCTTGTTCACCTTGGTCAATTTCTTGATGCGCCGCATGCGGTTCGGGCCCTTGGTGCCCAAAATGTGCCGCTTGCCGGAATGCATCCGCAGAATTTTTCCGCCCGCCGACATCTTGAAGCGTTTGGCGGCGCCGCGATGCGTCTTGATCTTGAGCTTCTTTACTTTTTGTTTAGCCACCGGTTCCTTCTTGCGATGCCTGCTCGCTTCGCGCTTTCTGAGGCGCGGAAGGATTTGACGGCGGAGCCGGCATGCCCTTCTTCGGCGCGAGCAGCGCCATCAGGATATTTGCTTCCATGCGCGGACCGAGTTCGATCAGCGCATAATCGCCCACTTCCTTCATCAGGCGATCCATTTTCTTGCGGCTCACTTCCTGGTGAGCCATTTCGCGGCCACGATGAAAAATCATGGCCTTCACTTTGTGGCCTTCACCCAAGAACCGGACAATCTGATTCTTGCGCACCTGATAATCGTGCTCGGCGGTGGAGGGCCGAAATTTTACTTCCTTGAGCTGCGAGGTCTTGTGATGCTTGCGAGCCTCGTGCTTCTTCTTGCTTTCCTGATAGAGATATTTTCCGTAATCGGTAATCTTGCAAACGGGCGGATCGGCGGTGGGAGAAATCTCCACAAGATCCAACCCGCGTTCCCGGGCAAGCTTCATGGCCTCAAAAGGCTGCATGACGCCCAACTGCCCGCCCTCTTCATCAATGACGCGAACTTCGCGTGCCCGGATGCGTTCATTCACCCGGATGCGATCATTCGGCCGAAAACTCCGCTCGGCGATAAAACCACCTCCAGAAACACCGTTGAAGAAACCCCTGCCCCGGGCCCGCGGAGACTAATGTACCCCGTGGACTGGCGGGGGAAGAAGTATAGCATGGCGGGAAGGCAACACAATCGGGGGGGGACTCGATTCTTGGTTTACCCAAGCCACGCGGCAAAATGAACTTGGTTTTGGGCGCGTTGCTACGCCAAAATAATTGTCACGGGAATAAACCCCATGTATCTAAGATTTGTTGTTTCTGAAATACACGAAGATTCGGGCCGGGAGTTGGGAGTCTTCCACGCGGTAGGCTATTTGCGGGATGAGGGGAAACTCTTTGATTACGAAGTGGAGCATCACGATGAGATTCGACAGTGGTTCAACGAGAATTTGGAAAAACCCACTCGGTTCACAGCTGCGAAGCCTCCCTACTACCGAAGGCAGAACAAGGCGATTTCATGGTTCAAAGACACAGCGTGTGAGCATCTCTCGCGTATAAGGGATTTGGTTGCGATACTCGAAAATCATGGAATATCAGTCCAGGTACTGAAAACCGACAAGGTCGGTTATGTTGTATATGAAGACGAATACCAGATTGTCGCGGAGCCATTCTCTGGCGAAACCTACTGATAACCAGCGCATCGCGCAAGCCCAAATCGCCGCAATCTTGAACGACGACCTTCCCTCTGGGCGGTGGCGCGCGCTGGCGCTGCTGGCTACCGCCGCGTTCCTGGAAATGAGCACATGGTTTTCGGCGTCGGCGGTGCTGCCTCAATTGCGTGCGGCGTGGGGAATTTCTTCCTCGGCAGGGGCGTGGCTGACCATTTCCGTACAGCTGGGATTTGTGGCCGGCGCGGTGATTTCTTCGGGGCTGAATCTGGCGGACATCATCGCGCCGCGCAGACTGATGCTTTATGGAGGGACGTTTGCGGCGTTGGCGAATTTTGGGTTGCTTGCAAGTCACGGAATGGCAAGCGCTGTACCGCTGCGGTTCGCCACGGGAGCAGGGGTTGCGCTGGTCTATCCACCGGCGATGAAGGTGATGGCCACGTGGTTCCGGCGCGACCGCGGAGCAGCGCTGGGAATTATGGTGGGTGGATTTACGATGGGGTCAGCGCTGCCGCAATTGTTGAATGGATTTGGCCAAGTACGCTGGCCGGGCGTGATCGTCACCACCTCGGTGCTGACTCTTCTGGGCGGGGCGCTGGCCGCGTTTGCGGGACACGACGGGCCATTTGCATTTCCGAAGGCGGTGTTCGATCCGAAGCAGGCGGCGCGCGCGTTCGCGAACCGGGGCGTGCGGCTGGCTTCGTTCGGATATTTTGGACATATGTGGGAGCTTTACGCGATGTGGACGTGGTGCGCGGTGTTTTTCGCGGATTCGCTGCGCGCGCGGGCGGCGGCAACTGGCACGTTGATTTCCTCGGTGGATGCGACGCGCGGAGGGGCGCTGGCGGCCTTCGCATCGATTGGCGCGGGCTCCATCGGATGTTGGGCGGCGGGAGTGCTGGCTGACCGCTGGGGACGGACGCGCACGGCGGCGGCCTCCATGGTGATCAGCGGAGCGTGTGCGTTGGCGATCGGCTTAGTGGCCGAGAGGTCATTTCCGCTGGCGCTGGCGATAGGAATTGTGTGGGGATTCGCGGTGGTGGCGGACTCAGCTCAATTTTCAACGATGGTGACGGAGGTCGCGGATCAAAGTTACGTGGGCACGGCGCTGACGCTGCAGCTTGCCATCGGATTCACGCTGACCGTGGCGACAATCTGGCTGGTGCCCGTGCTGCGCGAATCGCATGGCTGGGCGTGGGCGTTCGCGGCGCTGGCGCCCGGGCCGGCGCTGGGAGTGATTGCCATGCTGCGGCTGATGCGCGCGCCGGATGCCAAGAAAATCGCGCATGGGCTGGGGTGAAAGAGACGGGCGTTACTTCTTTGCGTGCACTTCGTCCTTAATTACCTCGCCGCCCTTCATCACAAACGTCACATGCTCCATGATGGTGATGTCCTTCAATGGATCGCCTGAGACGGCGATGAGGTCGGCGAATTTTCCGGCTTCCACCGTGCCGGTGTCCTTTACCGTGCCGAGCAATTCCGCGGCGTTGGTTGTGGAGGCCTGAATCGCGCCGAGCGTGGTCATGCCACCGCGCACCAAGGCGCTGAACTCCTTGGAGACGAAGTCCACATCGTCGTCCACACCATAGGCAATTTTCAGGTGATGGCGAAGCGCGCGGGTAAATGCGGGCTGCTGCGCGGCCAGAATCGCCAAACCTTTTTCCGCCATGATGGGGTCGGCGCCGAGCGACGTTCCTTCTTCCGCGCCGTGCTGAAAGGTGTATAGAGTCGGCACCAGCCAGGTGCCTTTCTGCTCCATCAGCGTTGCGCCTTCTTCATCGAGCATGGTGCCGTGTTCGATGGAGTCCACCCCGGCGCGAACGGCGGCCTTGATGCCCTCTGTGCCTTCGGCGTGAACCATTACGTGCTTTCCCGCGCGATGCGCCACTTCCACGGCGCGGGCCATCTGCGCCTCGCTCAACTCCTGAACATTGAAATCGCTGAAGGGATCTTCGACGCCGCCGGTGGCCATGAGCTTGATCCAATCGGCGCCGTATTTGATGTCGTGGCGGACGGCGTCATTCATTTGATCCACGGTGTTGGCGATATTCGTAGCGCGGGGCATCTCGCGATCCGGCGCGAGAGGATCGCCATCACCGTGGCCGCCAAAGAGGCTGATGGTTAAGCCTGCCGACTGAATGCGCGGGCCACGGATCAATCCCTTGCGAACCGCGTCGCGCAAGGCGACATTTCCATAAGAAGGATCGTTTTCGCCCGCTTCGCGCAGCGAGGTGAAGCCGTGGTCCAGCCACACCTGCAAATTGTGCGCGCCCCACAAGGCCGCCATAGGGGAGGACATGCGCAGCCAGGCGGCAGGCGACTGGTCTTTCATATTGCCGAGGATGTGCGCGTGGCAATCGGCCAGCCCGGGCAAAACTGTTTGCGTGGAAAGATCGATTACCGGCATTCCCACGGGCGCAGTGGCGCCGAGGCTGACGATGCGGTCGTTTTCAATGGCGATGTAAACATTCGTGGCGTAGTTGCCGGTGCGCACGTCGAGCAACTTTCCCGCAAGGATGGCTACACGCACGGGAGGCTTCGATGCCGGCGGCGCATTTTGGCCCGATGCTACGAATGCGCCGAAACACGCTGCGCAAATGAGAGCGACAACTTTGTGCAATCTTGTTCTCACTTTAACCTCCCAAACATTTGATTCCATCGCGGCCAGCTTATTCGCCGTCACTGTGATTCACAAGCGCAGATGCAGTGCTCACGTCTTTTTTCTTCGCGTGCTCAGGTAGTGGTGCCAGAAAATGCAAGTGGCCACGCTGCGCCAGGGGCGCCAGACCTCGGACATCTTGTCGAGTTTTTCGGGCGTGGGGCGCTTCCGCAGGCCTTTTACTTGCTGCACGGCGATTTGCAGCGCAAGGTCGTGAGCGGGCCAAACATCCGGGCGGCGGAGAGCAAACAACAAATAATTTTCCGCTGTCCAAGGACCGATGCCTTTGAGCGCGGTCAGGCGAACGCGTACGGCTTCATCGTCCATGGCATTTAGCGCGGGGAGGTTTAGGCGCCTCGCCGCCATTTCCTTCGCCAGCAGCCGCGCGTACAACATTTTTTGACGGCTGAAACCTGCGGCCTTCAGCTCACGTGTAGTGAGCTTCAGGAAGCGTCCGGGCGTGAGCTGCTTCACTCTGGCGAGGAGCTTGTCGTAAGCGGCTTTTGCAGAGGCGAGCGAAACCTGCTGCTCCAGGATGAGATAGACCAGCGTCGCGAAGCCCGGCTCGCGCGTCCAAAACGGAGGCGGGCCGTGCCGCGCGACGACTCCGGCAAGATGTTCATCGCGGCGCGTAAGCTCGGTGATTGCGTGCGCGTGGCCCTGCTCGTCAAGGATGACGAGAATTTCAGATTCGATGGCCGGTCCATGGGATACCGGTGCATGTCGTTGCGCGGCGGCGGCTCCCATCATTCGGCCGTGGTTGGGTCAATCATGCGGCGGATGGCCGAGATGCTATTGGCGGGGAAACCGCCCTGCTGGGCGTGCCGGCGAACGACGTCCTCATTGGGCGCGATGTAAACGCAATAAATCTTGTCGTCGGTGACGTAGCTGTGAAGCCACTGGATTTGGGGGCCCAAATTCTTCAGGACGCCGCAGGATTTCTGTGAGATTCCAGCAATCTGTTCCTGAGTAAGTTTTCCAGCGCCGGGAATTTCGCGTTCAATCACGTATTTCGGCACGGTAATTGCCCTCCAAATCTCTTGGTTCCTCAGCTTGTCGCGCGGGAATCCACTTCATCTTTGAGTGCGGCGATAAATTCCGCGAGCGGCTTGGCGCCCTGGTCGCCCTTGCTGCGATGGCGGACGCCCACGGTGCCCGCTTCCGCCTCGCGCCCGCCAACCACCAGCATGTAGGGGATTTTCTGCAACTGCGCGTCGCGGATTTTGGCCTGGAGTTTTTCGTTGCGTTCGTCGAGCTCGACGCGGAATCCAGCCGCGGAAAGTTTGGCCATGGTTTCCTTGGCGTAATCATTCTGGCGATCGGTGATGGGCAGCACAATGGCCTGTACCGGTGAGAGCCACGCGGGGAAAGCTCCGGCGTAGAGTTCGATCAGGTAGGAAACCATGCGCTCCATGGTGCTGATGACGCCGCGGTGAATCATCACCGGGCGATGCACGTGGCCGTCGGCGCCCACGTAGCCGAGCTCAAATTGATTGGGCAAATGGAAATCAATTTGAATGGTGGAGTAGGTCTCCTGATGGCCCATGACATCGGCGAGCTGGATATCCAGCTTGGGGCCGTAGAAGGCCGCTTCGCCGGGCGCAACTGTGTAAGGAAGGGCGAGGGAATCCATGGCTTCCCGCAGCACGCGTTCGCCGTGCGCCCACATTTCGTCGTTGTCCACAAATTTTACTTTGTCGTTCCTGTCGCCCAGCGAGAGGCGATAGCTGTATTGGGTGATGCCCAGATCGCGATAAGCGCGCTCCACCAACTTCATCACGTTGATGAATTCTTCCTTGATTTGTTCGGGGGTGCAGAAAATATGCGCGTCGTTGAGCGTCATGCAGCGGACCCGGCTGAGCCCGCTCAACACGCCCGAGCGCTCATAGCGGTACATGGTGCCCAGCTCCGCGAGCTTCACGGGCAAATCGCGGTAGCTGCGCTTCTTGGATTCATAAATCAAAATGTGGTGCGGGCAATTCATGGGCCGCAGGACCAAATCTTCGGTCTCCATCTCCATTACCGGGAACATATCCTCGTGATAATGGGCCCAATGGCCCGAGCGCTTATACAAATCCACTTTGGCCAAATCAGGAGTATTCACATGCTGGTAGCCGAGCTCGCGTTCGCGCTCGAGAATGTATTCTTCGAGCAGGCGGCGAATAGTGGCGCCTTTGGGCAGCCAGAGAGGCAGCCCTGCGCCGACCAAATCACTGACCGTAAATAATTCCAGCTCTTTGCCGATGCGGCGGTGATCGCGGCGCTTGGCTTCCTCCAAGCGATGCAGATAGTCATCCAGATCGGCCTTGGTGAAAAAGCACGCGCCGTAAATGCGCTGCAACTGAGGATTGGTTTCCTTACCCTTCCAATAGGCGCCGGAAACGTTCATCAGCTTGAAGGCTTGAATTTTTCCAGTTCGGGGAATGTGGGGGCCGCGGCAGAAATCGATAAATTTTCCGGTGGTGTAAAAGGAAACCATCGGCTCGATAGCCTTTTCCTCGACCAGCTCACACTTAAATGTCTGATTGGTTTTGCGGTAAAGCTCCAGCGCTTCGGCTTTGGGGAGCAGCTTGCGCTCGTTGGGGACATCGCGCGAAGCGATATCATGCATGCGTTTTTCGATGCGCTCCAAATCTTCAGGAGTAAAGGATTCGGCGCGTTCAAATTCGTAGAAGAAGCCGGTCTCGATGGGCGGGCCGATGCCGAGCTTCACATCTGGGAAAAGTTCGAGTACCGCTGCGGCCAGCAGATGCGCCGCGGAATGGCGGAAGACGAATAGGGCGTCGGGATCTTTTTCGGTGAGGATTTCAAGCTTGGCGTCGCGCTCGATTGGCCTGGAGAGATCCACCAGCTCGCCGTCCGCGCGGGCGACGAGAGCGGCGCTGGCCAGGCGCGGGGAAATACTCTTGGCGACCTCGGCGGCGGTGGTGCCGCGGGGCAGGTCGAGGACCTTGCCGTCTTTCAGTGAGATGTGAATGGTCTCCATGCGGCTTTCCCGTTGTGCGGAGAAACACTAAACCTAACAAGGGCGTGGCCGTGGGTCAAGTTGGTGTCAGAAGAAGAAAGATTCACCGCAGAGGGCACAGAGAAGGCAGAGGCAGCAAGGAGAATGCCGAGGGGCGCTGACCCAAAGAGGCGCGTGATATTATTTTTGGCCTATGAGAACCGTGCTGCTTTTGATTTGCTCGAACATTTTCATGACCATCGCGTGGTACGGGCACTTGAAATACCGGAAAGCGCCTCTGGCGGCGGCGATTTTGGTGAGCTGGCTGATCGCTTTCGCCGAGTACTGCTTCCAGGTGCCCGCGAACCGCATCGGGTACGGGGAATTCACGGCGTTCCAGCTGAAGACCATTCAGGAAGTGATCACGCTCTGCGTGTTCGTGGTGTTCGCGTGGACGTATCTGGGTGAAAGCCCGCGATGGAACCACGCGGTGTCATTCCTCTTTCTGGTGGGCGCCGTGGCGTTCGCGTTCTGGGGGAAATTGTAAGCACCTGTTCCTCATTGAAGGGGCCGAGCGGACGCGCCGCCGGAAAGCTCGGCGCGGAGCGAGGCCAGCGCCTGGCTGGGCGGGCCTGCGCGGAAATAGTGACTGGTTTCGGTGTGCTGGTGCAGCTCGAAATAAAAGAGGAACTTGCGGCCGGTGAAATCGTATTGATAGAGCGAGGGGAACCATAGCCCGGGCTCCACTTCATTTTGCTCGTAGATGAGCTTCGCGCCTCGATTCACTTTGCCGGCGATGCCCCAGGCAAACGAAATCTCGCTGTTGAGATCGGCTTCCAGGAGGACAAGCTGGGCGGCCTTTTCATCAATCCAGGCGACGGCCGTGGCGTGGCGCAACAGATCTTCTTCGCGCGTTTTTGGCACGAAGGATGGATTGGGATCCAATTTAAATTTTGCCAGCGTGCGTCCATCGCGTACTTCGCGCCCCATCCAGGTGAAGGTGTAGGCATTGCGGACCGTATTCACGAAGTCTGAGCGATCGTGCATGCGCTTCTCATATTTTTCGCGGTCGAGTTTGGTTTGCCTGTTGGCCGGATCTTGAGCGGCTTGGAGCGCGCGGGCTACGATGTCCATCTGCTCATGAATCTTTGCGGGATCGGAGGACTTTCCATTTTCCGCCAGAATGATGCGGCCGGAATTGACGCCGGTGGGCACCACGCGGGAGATCCTATCCTCCACGGCGCTGGCATCACCGTCGCGGCCGCGCACTTGGCGGTGTTCGACGCGTTGAAACAGCGGGAGTGCCAGATCGTTGGCATGTTGGTTGACGATGACGCGATCAATGAGCGCGCGCTGTTCTGCTTCCGTGGGTATGGAGGTGGTCGCCAGGGGAGGGTCGTTTCGCAGCGGACTTGATCGAGGCTGCTGTCCGGCCACGGGTATGGTCACGAGCGTGGCACAGAAAATTGCGAAAGTTGCGATCCGGTGTGGCATTCGGGCAGCTCGTTGGGAGGGTGCAGTTCTCATAAATAGGGATTCCCTGATTCAACGGCAGGATGCTCCAGCGAGGGCCGAAAGTCCAATTCCATAGATTAGGCCCGCGTCATAC
This sequence comes from Candidatus Acidiferrales bacterium, assembly GCA_035308165.1. Classification (GTDB taxonomy): domain Bacteria; phylum Acidobacteriota; class Terriglobia; order Acidiferrales; family UBA7541; genus DASTCZ01. The sequence goes on from DATGHC010000010.1 coordinate 83,661, forward strand.
TCAAATAAACCGCAGTTATGTCATTCGGAACTGGTCCGCCGGAGAATCCATTTCCTCACCACCCCATGGTATCCTAAAGAGAGGTCTGGAGTTATCCCGCAGGGCAGGCGTTTCCGACGGGTACCTGCAGAAACTTCTCCTTTTCGCTCTTTTGCGGCTTTCCGGAAACAATCTGGGGCATCTATACGTTTTATAAGGTGAGGATCCACGAGGTCGGAGAAGAATGGGCAAAACAGGCGAAATAGCACTTCCGGCAAACTTACAGGTGGCGAGAGCGCCTGCTCGCAGGAAGTCATCAAAAGTGGCGTTGGCGGAGACGTTTCGCCTGGCGCTGGACGCCCTGAACGCCCACAAGTTGCGCAGCTTCCTGACCTTGCTCGGAATTATCCTGGCGGTGGCGACCCTGGTGGGAGTGATGTCGATCGTCTCTGGCCTGAACTTCTACATATCCGACAAGGTGGCCAATCTGGGTGCGAATGCCTTCGTGGTGAACCGGTTTGGAATCATCACAAACGAGCAAGAGTTTTTGAAGGCTCAAAAACGCCCGCTGGTGACTTACGACGATTTCCAGGCGCTGACGGACAGGATGCAACTGGCGAACGCGGTAGCGGTGGTGGAGGGAACCACGCTGGATGTACGCGGCGCGGACCAACTGGACGAAGATGTGAACGTATTCGGCGTTTCGCCGAATTACACCGACGTGCGGGTGATCGGGCTGGAGCGCGGCCGCCAGCTCAATGACGCGGATGATGAGCACCGCTCGCCGGTTTGCGTGTTGGGGATGGATGTGGTCACCAAGCTGTTTCCCAACGTGGAGCCCATCGGAAAATTTGTGCGCGCCGGGCAGGAAGAATATCAGGTGGTGGGGATAACCGTGCCGCTGGGGACAGTGTTCGGCCAGCCGCAAGACAACTACATCCTGGTGCCGTTTCATACCTGGGAAAAATCGTTTCACACCGCGCAGAATTCCATGACCATGTTTGTGCAGGCGCGATCCCCGGAATTGATTGACGCGGCGGAGGACGAAGTTCGCGTGATCCTGCGCGCGCGGCGGCATCAGGCTTACAACGATCCCGACAGTTTTGGAATCATCGGATCGGACTCGATTACGGGCCTGTGGCAACAATTGACCGGAAATATTTTTGGAATGGCGATCTATCTGACGGCCGTTTTTCTGGTTGTGGGCGGAATCGTGATCATGAACATCATGCTGGCGAGCGTAACGGAGAGGACCCGGGAGATCGGCATTCGCAAGGCACTGGGAGCGCGGCGGACTCATATCGTTATGCAATTTCTGGTGGAAGCCGCGGTGCTGGCCGCCGTCGGCGGATTGATGGGTATCGGACTGGCGGAAGGAATTACCTGGTTGGTGCGCGCGACCACCTCCATGCCCATGTCCACACCGCTGAACGCCGTAATCATCGGGCTTACGTTGTCCACAGCGGTGGGACTCTTCTTCGGAATTTATCCGGCGATGCGCGCGGCGAAGCTCGATCCCATTGAAGCGTTACGCGCGGAGAACTAGGCAGGAAGCCAGAGGAGCGAACCATGGCACAGGGCTCACTTGAAAACTTGAAATTGGGAATGGAAACGCTCCGAGCGCACAAGTTGCGCAGCTTCCTGGCGGTGCTGGGAATCGTCATCGGCGTCGGAGTGGTCATGATCGTGGTGGCAATCATTCAAGGTTTCCGGCAACAGGTGGTGGATAGCATCAGCTCCTTCGGGGCGGATACCGCATTTGTGTCCCGGTTTGAGCAGGGCCCGCACGGCGGTGGGAGGCGACCCAAAGAGGAACGCCAGCGGAAGCCCTTGACCATGGAAGATGGCGACGCCATTCGCGATATGTGCCCCGCGGTCAGCAACGTCACGGTTTGGATAACGCAGTGGGAGACGCAGCACAAAGTGATGTATCAGACCAATTCGGTGACGGGGATTGATTTTCGCGGCGCGGAATCGAATTATCCCTTCGTCTATGCCAACGCCACTTTAAGGGAAGGCAGATTTTTTACGGAAAGCGAGAATCAGCACCGGGATGACGTGGTGGTGCTGGGTGAGGATGCAGCCAAAGCACTGTTCGGATCCCTGCCGGCGACAAATCGGGACGTGCTCATCGACGGTGCGGACTTCCGCGTGATTGGCGTGCTGGATAAGCCCAAAGGCGGTTTCAACGGCAGTGATGAAGACCGCCGCGTGGTGATTCCCTATCTCACTTTTAAGAAAGTTTACCCAGCGTCGTATGAGAATTCGATCCGATTCCAGGCCAAACAGGACCAGTTGGACACGGCCGTGGACCAGGCGCGAGAAGTGCTCAGGCGGCGCCGCAATGACGGCTATGACAAGCCCGACAGTTTTTCGCTGACCACTTCGCAGCAACAGATCCAGGAATTTGATTCCATCATCGGGATGGTGGTGCTGGCCACATTTGTGATCGCTTCGATTGGATTATTGATTGGCGGCGTGGGAGTGATGAACATCATGCTGGTGAGCGTGACCGAGCGAACGAGAGAAATCGGAGTGCGCAAAGCGATTGGCGCGCGCCGCAAAGACATTACGCTGCAGTTTTTGTTTGAGGCCATGGCGCTCACTGGAGTCGGCGGCGTGATCGGGGTCATCAGCGTGGAATCCCTGGTGGCCGCCATCCGCGCTTGGACAGATATGAAAGCCATCGTGCCGTTGTGGGCTGTGCTCCTGGCCCTCACGGTATCGCTGGCCATCGGGTTGATCTTCGGGGTGTGGCCGGCCATGAAAGCCTCGCGCCTGGATCCGGTGGAAGCGCTGCGCTACGAGTAGGACAACATTTACGCCCGCAAAGACTTAAAGCTCCGAGTTTAATTCCTGCGTTGAAAATCAGAATTATTGATTATGTTCCGCGGAAGGCTGCTTGGCGGAGGCTGGCGGCTGCGTTGGGGCGGAAATCAGAGACGCCAGTTCCGGGTCGCCGGTAAGGCGGGCCGGGAAAGCGCGCACGTACCTTGCGAGATGCGAATACAGCAGGGCGTGATAATTGAACGCCCTCATTTCTTCCACGGCCTGGTCCGGCGTCCAATGGTCTATCACCAAACGGTACAGAGCGATCATCAATCCGGTACGATCGGAACCGAATTCACAATGGACGAAGATTTTTTTCCCGAGATTTTCGCGCAACAGTGAGAAGAAAGAGATGACCTCATCGCGACGGGGATCGTGCCATGAACTCCATGGCAGGCTGACGAAGCGCATCCCCAGCGATTCCACATGGCTTTGCTCAGTTTGTATTTCATCATTCTCATTGCGGAAATCCAACACGATCTCGATGCCAAGCTTTTTCAGCTCTGTGTAGCCTTCGCGTTTGGGCTGCGCGCCGCGGCAGAGCGCGGGTGTTATCCACGCGGAGTTGGGAAGACTTGCAATCGTGAGCTTTACTGCGGAAGCTCCCTCGGGCCCAGCTGTCTCTTGTGAATTGGCAGAGACGGGTGCGCGCGGGGCGGATAAAAGCGTCGTGGAAAGGAGTAACGTGACAACAAAAATTACAAAAATGGCAGCGATCAGCCACCCTGCGAACCGGAAGGCCGCTGAATGAAACCAAAATGAGCGCGAAAATATGCTGGAAATCACAGCGAACCTTGAAATGATGGTAAGCGCGCGGCATTTTAGAGTCAATCGGAGGGATAGAAAATGTGTTTAGTGGCCGTTGGTGCCTATTTGGAACAGCACCACTACAAATAGACAGGTGTTGTCTGATAGGCCTAACATTTAGTGATTTTTTTGCGATTCCCTCTTGACATCTTTTCCGCAGAGATTGATACTGCCCCCCCAGATTAGGGGGACCGTGGAGCAGTGCAGGAACGCTGACACCTACGCTCCTGCAAGACGAAGCGACACGCAGCCTGCCCGGCAAAAAACGGAAACATACGACGGGTGAAATTTCCCGGCGCCGGTTCACCCAGCTTCCGGCCCGGCGTCGAAAGCGATTCCGGCCCTTTTAAAATCCCCGGGAATCGCAAGGGGCGAGGTTTTCGCTTTTTGTTTTTGCAGGGGCCTCTATGGCTCCCGAAATCGAGTGGCGCCTGCCCGGAGAAGCAGGAGCTGCGCCCCAGCCGCTGGGCGGGGGTACAATAGGGGGGACCGCGACCCGCGCGGATTCACCCCAAATGCGCGGAGGCGGATGATGGCGGAAGTCAGGATGGCAATCAACAAAGAAACGTTGCAAACGGCGGCCCGGAATGTTCCCGTCACCGGTGCGAAGCGAGGGCTGGATTTCGCCCGTTATTTTACGGAGGGGAGAATCTCGCCCTTTGATGCGGTCGAATGGGAGTCCAGGACCGCGCTGATCGGAAATGAGAAGGGCCAGGTAATTTTCCGTCAGGAGAATGTGGAGGTGCCAAAGCCGTGGTCGCAGACGGCGACCAACATCGTGGCCTCGAAATATTTTCACGGCAAGCCGAACTCGCCGGAGCGCGAAAGCTCCGTGCGCCAATTGATCGGGCGCGTGGTGGATACGATTGTGGGCTGGGGAGAAAAGGGCGGGTATTTCGCATCGGACGCATCGCGAGACGCTTTCCGCGACGAATTGGCTCACCTGCTTGTGGAGCAGAAGATGGCCTTCAATTCACCGGTGTGGTTTAACGTGGGCGTGCAGGCCAAGCCGCAATGCTCGGCGTGCTTCATCAACTCCATTCAGGATGATATGGGCGCCATCATGGGATTGGCGAAAACCGAGGGAATGCTTTTCAAGTGGGGCTCGGGAACAGGGACGAATTTTTCGGCGCTGCGCGGCAGCCGCGAAACGCTTTCGGGCGGCGGAATCGCCAGCGGCCCAGTCAGTTTCATGAAGGGTTTTGATGCCTTCGCGGGCGTCATCAAGAGCGGCGGGAAAACGCGCCGGGCCGCGAAGATGGTCATCTTGAACATGGATCACCCCGACATCGTGGAGTTCATCGAGTGCAAGATGAAGGAAGAGCGGAAGGCCCAGGTGCTTATCCAGCAGGGCTACGATCCGGGGATTGACGGGGAGGCCTACTCCTCGGTTTTCTTCCAGAATGCCAACCACTCCATCCGCGTCACCGATGAATTCATGCGCGCCGTCGAGGAAGATAAAGACTGGTGGACGCGCAACGTTACCGACGGCTCTCCCGCGGGACAATATCGTGCACGACACCTGTTAAGCCTGGCCGCCGATTCGGCCTGGCACTGCGGCGATCCGGGCATGCAATACGATTCTACGATCAACCGATGGCACACAAGCAGCAAGACGGGGCGAATCAACGCATCAAACCCCTGCTCGGAGTACATGTTCCTGGACGACACCGCCTGCAACCTGGCTTCACTGAACCTGATGAAATTTATGGGGAATTCCGGGCAATTTGATGAGGACGGATTCCGCCATGCAGTGGACGTGACCATCACGGCGCAGGAAATCCTGGTAGACAATGCCAGCTATCCGACGGAGAGAATCGCGCAGAACTCGCACGATTTCCGGCCCCTGGGATTGGGCTACGCAAACCTCGGCGCCCTGCTGATGTCGTTAGCGCTGCCGTACGATTCCGAAGCCGGGCGTGACATGTGCGGGGCGGTGACGGCCCTGATGACCGGCGAGGCTTACGCGCAGTCGGCGCGGATTGCCGAGCGGCTGGGCGCGTTCGAAGGCTACGAAAAAAACCGCGAGCCGATGCTCAACGTGATCCGGTTGCACCGCGATTCGCTGCGGCCCATCAAGCCGGAAAATGTACAGCCAACACTGCTGAGGGCCGCGCAGCAGGCCTGGGACGACGCTCTGGAACTGGGAGAAAAGCATGGCTACCGCAATTCGCAAGTGAGCGTGTTGGCGCCCACGGGCACCATCGGCTTCATGATGGATTGCGACACTACCGGCATTGAACCCGATCTGGCGTTGGTGAAATTCAAGAAGCTAGTGGGCGGCGGTGTGATCACCATCGTGAATAACACCGTGCCTGGCGCGTTGATTCACCTGGGCTACACTCCGGAAGAGACCGAAAAAATCGTGGCGTTTGTGGATAAGACCGGCTCCATCGAGGGCGCGCCGGCATTGAAGCCTGAGCACCTTCCGGTGTTTGATTGCTCCCTTGCGCCGGCGGGCGGGGGACGCTCCATTACCTGGACGGGACATGTGGGAATGATGGCTGCCGCGCAGCCGTTCCTTTCGGGCGCCATCAGTAAGACAATCAATATGCCCGAAGAATCCACGGTGGAAGATGTGATGGATGCATACATTAAATCGTGGAAGCTGGGGCTGAAGGCCGTGGCCATTTACCGCGACAACTCGAAGGGGAGCCAGCCCCTTTCCGCTTCCGGCGCGAAGAAAGAAGAGCCGGGCAAGGTGTCTGAGCCCGCTTTGCTGATTGAGCCGCAACAACAGGAGCTGTTCACCAACGCTCAACGGAAAAAACTGCCCGACGAGCGCAAATCGATCACCCACAAGTTTTGGATCAATGGGCATGAGGGCTACATCACCGTGGGGATGTACGACGACGGCAACCCCGGCGAAGTCTTCATCAAAATGGCCAAGGAAGGCTCCACGCTTTCCGGGGTGATGGACGGCTTCGCGCTGGCCATGAGCATCGGCTTGCAATACGGCGTGCCTCTGCGCGCGCTGGTAGACAAACTGATCAACACGCGCTTTGAGCCATCCGGATTCACGCACACGCAGGAGATTCGCATCGCGTCATCGGTGCTCGATTACATCGCGCGCTGGCTGGGCGGGAAATTCATCTCCACGGATTATTTGAAGTTGGGCGAGATGACCGGCGGAGATGTGATGGCCGCGCCGTCGCTTTCCGCAAACGGCGCAGCGGTGAACGATCCTCCGGCGCCGGCCGCTGCTTCCAACCCGGCATCCAACTCGCGCGCAAACTTCACGGCGCGCACGATGATGGCCAGCGCACCCACATGCAGCAATTGCGGCATGCTGATGACGCCCAACGGCAGTTGCTACAAGTGCAGCAATTGCGGTGGCACCAGCGGCTGCAGTTGAGGCCGAGCGAGAAAGACAAGTTTTCCGGTTAATTGAGGGAATGGTCTTCAGAAAAATCAAAAGGGGATCCGGTATGGATCCCCTTTCGTAACACCCCTTTAGGACCTACCGAGCAGTGCGCTCAATGGCCTACCCCGGGAAGTAAAATCTCTGAAATATACATGTGCAAATGCCTTGCCAGAACGTGAGCGACCTGTGGAAATCTTCTAAATTATTGATTCCAAGGAAGATGTCTTTATAGAATTAGAAACGGGAAGAAGAGGGAGGCAGCTGTAATACTGTTTTTCACATAGAGAAGTAGGGAATCTATGGTCTCGCGGATACTGGGTTCTTAAGGTGAGTCTCGCTGGGAGTTCTAGACCCCCAAGGCAGCCTGGATCGCAGAAGCCACGGAAGCGGCGTACCGCTCCACGTCTTCGGCGTGCTCAGCCTCCACCATGACGCGAGCCTTGGGTTCAGTTCCCGAATAGCGAAGTACGATTCGGCCAGAGTCACCCAGCGCAGAGGTGGCTTCCTTCAACGCGCGAGCAACTTCAGGAAGCGATTCGAGCGGCGGTTTGCTGCGAACTTTCACATTGAGGATCGTTTGCGGATAAACTTTAAGCCCGCTGACCAGCTGGCTGAGCGGGCCTCGCAAGGCAACGAGGCTGGCAATCTTCACCGCAGTAAGCAGGCCATCGCCGGTGGTGGCATCATCCAGGAAAATAATGTGGCCGGACTGTTCGCCGCCCAGGTTGCACCCGCCACGAATCATTTCCTCGAGCACATAGCGGTCGCCGACATCAGTGCGGACTAGGGTTATGCCCTCCGCTGCCAGGACGCGTTCCAGGCCCAGATTCGCCATGGTCGTACCGACCACTCGCCCGCACTTGAGCTTGCCCGTGGATTTCAAATAGCGCGCCGCGGCAAGCAAAATGCCGTCGCCATCCACCAACTTGCCGGAGGCGCAGACGAAAAGTGCGCGGTCCGCGTCGCCATCAAAAGCCACGCCCAGAGCGGCTTTTTCATCAACCACGCGCTTTTGGAGTGATTCCGGATGGAGCGAGCCGCAATTCTTGTTGATATTGCGCCCGTCTGGAGAATCGTTGATGGCGGTAACACTCGCGCCCAACGATTGAAATAGTTGCGGGCCGAGCGTGGAAGCCGCGCCATTCGCACAATCCAGCACGATCTTCATACCCTTCAAACTTGCGCCTGGCAGGGCGCGGCCTCGCAGGAACTCGAGATACGCTTCATCGAGAGTGGCGTCCTCTTTGAGCCAGAGCGCTTCGGCAGGCTCCAATTTGCCATTGAGGATTTCGCCTTCGAGCTGTTCCTCGATTTCATCGGGAAACTTCATGCCCTTCGAGGAGAAAAGCTTTACGCCGTTATCGTGGTAAGGATTGTGCGACGCGGAAATAACGATCCCCGCCGAGAATTTTTTCTGGCGGACCAGGCAGGCGATGCCGGGCGTGGTAATCACTCCGGCGGAAGCAGCGGATACACCGGACGCGGCCAGGCCCGCGGCAATTTCACCCGCGATGTGCGGGCCGGATTCGCGCGTATCCATTCCGATCAGGACAGCGCCGGGCGCGGCGCCATTTCCGCCGCGAAGATAGCCGCCCAGCGAGCGCCCCGCGCGGAACAGAGTGGCGTCGTCCAGCGGGAATACGCCGGGGACACCTCGGATACCATCAGTACCGAAAAGTTTCTTGGCCATTCAGAGCTGGGCCCCTTATCTCCGAGAAGTAAGCAAGTCTAGCACACGCGCTAATGGACAAAAGTGAACGTACCCGGGGCGCGTGCCTACAATGAAACTGTACCTTGGCACAGACCCGGGATTGCCCTCTCAGGGTAATCCTTCCACTACAAATTTTTCAAACTGGCTCCGAGCAGGCGATGCTTATGGTAAGTTTGTTGCCTAACCCCCTCAGTCAGGAAGCTTAAGGATGGATTTGTGGCCGACGATTTGAGTGAATCATTGGCGGAGCAACAGTCCAAATCGTATACTCCGCCGCAGGAGTTCGCAGTCCACGCCACGCGCAGCACTCCCAGCCAGCGCATTCTGGCCGCGGGCGTGCTCATTGCCTTTTGCATCTGGGCCTCCAGTGTGATCATGACCTTGTTGTTTGCCGTGCTCGCCGCGTATTTTTTGGACCCGCCGGTAAGCTTGCTGGAACGGATGCGTGTGCCGCGTGCGCTGGGTGCGCTGATTGTGTTGTTGTTGGCCAGTTCATTGGTGGGCGGTACAGGATACCTTCTCTACGACCGGGTGGATTCCTTTTCAAAGGACTGGCCGCGCTATAGCAAGGTGCTGCGTGACGCCGCCACGGAAGTTGACAAGAGCATGCAGAAGCTGGAGTCGCGCTTCTCGGAAATCACGCCCGTCGAGACGAAGAACACACGGACCGTTTCCGTGGAGGAGCCGCGGCCGCTTCGCGCGTTCCTGATTGAAGGATTGGGTTCTTTTTATTCCATCCTGCTGCTGATCACCTTTGTCCCATTCCTGGTTTTTTTCATGCTGGCGGCCAAACGGCAAATCTGGCACGTGACGCTGGAGCTGTTCCCGCTGGGCCACCGCGGGCGAGCCAAGAACATCCTGGACGAAATGAGCCGGATGTTGCGTGGCTATGTTGCAGGCAATGCGCTGGTGGCAGTCATCATGATCCTGGCAAGCTACGTTTTCTTCTCCTACATGGGGCTCGACTACCCGTTTCTGACCGGATTGGTGTCCGGACTGCTGAACATGGTGCCCTACATAGGGTTGGTATTGTCGTGGGCCCCGCCCATATTGATTGGTATTACCAAGTGGAAAGTCCTGGCGCCTTATTTGGAAGTCGCCGGAACACTTACCGCGCTGCACATCATTTCCATGAACGTGCTGATCCCCGCCATTATTGGGCGGACTGTCCGCTTGAACGCGGTGGCGTTGACCGTAGGTCTCCTGTTTTGGGGATGGGCCTGGGGCGCCGTGGGATTTATTCTGGCGATACCCATCATCGCCACGGCGAAAGTCGTTTGCGACAACGTGGAGGGATGGGAACCCGTGGGCCGCTGGCTAGGATCGTCGTAGGCAGCTGCGATTTTTCGGTTGATTCATCTACGGCGCGCGAAACACATACTTTTCCTGCTTGACGAACGGCAGGCTCTGCCAAAAACCTCGTTCTTCCGCTAATCCTTTCGAGTTCAAATGGCCGTGAATATCCAGGTGATGATTCAGGTGCATTGGATGAGATTTCGTGGAGCCCGCGGGCACATCGAAGACCATCAATCCACCAGGATTCAGCAGGGAAGACAGGAATGTAAGCTCGCCCGGCAGATCGGGCAGGTGTTCGAGAACATCAAACGAGAACACGGTGTCGAATCCTTCTTTTTCAGCGGCCGCGGCAAGATCATCCTTGGAATGCAGGAACTGAACCACCAGGCCTTGCTGCTGGGCGCGCTGGCGGGCAAATTTCATAGTTAATCCATCCACATCAAAATAAGTCGCCCGGTGGCCGCGCCGCGCAAGCTCCAAAATGATTTCACCGTTTCCTGCTCCGTAATCAAGGCAAGCGCCCCGGCCGTATTTGAGCATGCGGAGATTGGAAATGATGCGCTTGTATTCCAGGTTGTACCCGGAGATGGCGAACATATAGAGCTCGGAGTTGTCGCGATACCAACGGGCCATGCGCTCGCGATCGTTTTCCGGGATGTTCGCCGCCTGCCAATTCCGGGCCAATTCCTGATTGCTGTTGGACCACAATTGACGAACGCGTCCTGGGGAATATCCTGTGAAGACCATCAGCTCGAGCATCGCCGCAGCAATGTTTTTTTCGTTTTGGCGCTGGGCGCGATGAGCGAGGAAAGCTGTCCCCATCGCTGAAATGAAAAGCAGGCCCAAGCTGCTTAGCAGCATGCCGGCAGAAGCGGCTTGCAACAAGCCAGCCCAGAGAATCAGAGAGCCGCCGCAAATGAAGACAATCCCCATCCACGGCCAAACGTTTTTTTCGCAGATGACGATGGAAAGGTGAGCCGCCCCCGTGACCAATGCCACCCCAACCAATAAATTGATGTGTAGTGCCAGCAGCAGTGTGGAGAACAGCGCCAGGTCCGTGGCCCAGAAATAAGCGGGAAGAAATTGCCGCTGAACTGCGGCCTTGGCTAGAAAATTTGCCGCCGTCAGCAACGCAACTGCGGACAATGTGATGATCACGCCATGCGTGCTGGGGCTGGAAATGATCCCCATCACCAATCCCGCTGCGATGAGCCTCCAGCGAATCTTGATCGCCCATCTCTGTCTTTTCTCCAGATTGACATTCAAGTGCAGATAATCCGGCGAGTAGGAGAGTGAACCTGCCAGCGCCACGATCACCAGCCCAAAATTAACTGTGATCCGCCAGGAGTGTGGCGAGTCAACCGCCAGGCACACTCCTGCCAAAAAAAGCGCCAATGCGAACAACGCGGCCCACCATCGGCTGCGGTCCAGATAACGTTGTTGTTCCGCGTAATTCACGAACCCCGCTGATTGCCTCTTGTGATTTGATGAGCCCTAACGAAATTCATTTGAAGAAATACTTATCACAGTTTGGCGTGAATTCCGTATGCGGCTGTCAGCGGCGTCCGGGTTGGCCGGATGGAAGAGTGCGGACGTAATGGATCAGGTTCCAGATCTGATCGCTGGTCTGGCTGTTGCCGAAGGCGGGCATACCGCTCAGGCGAATTCCATTGTGAATAATCACGTAGAGTTCGCGGTCGTTATACATTTGAACGTCGGCGGAGGCCAGCGACGGCGCGTGGGGGTAGAGCGAGGCGCCTAGCTTGGTGGGAGTGCGCCCGTCGTAACCGTGGCAGCCCGCGCAGGACGAGCCGTAACTCGTGTGTCCATCTTCAATGGTATCGGCGTTGGCCGGCGTTTCCGTGGGGAGCGATTCCAGGGCGGCGCGGGCCACCAGCCGGTGCTTGGCCTGCGTGGCCAAAAATACTTCCAACCGGCTGGGCTGGTCGAGCGCGCTGATGGTCATCCGATCGAACACAAACCATCCACCAGCGATCAGGACGATGATGATCAGTACAATAAGGAGCAGAAATTTTCGCAGCATGTGATTGCAGCCTCGTAATTTGGATGCGGGTTTCGCCCAATTCATTCACAGGGACGCGATTCTATTTCCACGCACCAGAACGTACAAATTAAGGCGCGGCCTGCAGGCCGGCCACCAACGCGGGCAAATCTTTGGCCTCCTGGAACAGGCGTATGGCCGCGATTCCTGCGGCTCCCGCGGCCACGCATTCGTGTGCGTTTTCAGCGGTGATTCCGCCAATCGCCAACACGGGCACCTCCACGCTATGGGACGCATCTTTCAGTTGCTTCAATCCCTGCGGCGCTCCAAACATGGCCTTGCTGGGGGTGGCGAATACCGGCCCGAAAAACAGGTAATCCGCGCCATCCCGCGCGGCGGCCTTGGCACCTTCCACCGAATGGCAGGATGCCCCCACCATGAATGCATTGGTAGAGACGCGTTTCCGCCGCCATTCGTTAACTGCCGCGACAGGAGCAGACAACTCCGACATATGCACGCCAGCGGCGCGCGCGGCCAGGGCAACGTCCAAGCGGTCATTCACAATAATTCGTGTGGGTGAATCGCGCACCGATTTCTGCTCCGCAAGGGCCACCGCCTGTTGGACGAGCGCCAGCAACTCCCGCGTGGGAAGATCTTTTTCACGGATTTGGATCCACTGAATGCCCGCGGATGCCGCCTGACCAATTCGCCCAATTAAATCGGAGTGATTGCCGAGACTTCGTCTGTCGGTGACGTAACAAAGCAGCGGGGGCGAAATTCGCGGGGGCATTACCGGTCAGCGCCACCTGAATGCTTCACTGGGCCATCCCAACTTTACTGCTGCACCGGATTATCCGCGGGGCGGCGAAGGAAGCTCACGGCCACAATGATATCCAGCACTCCGAGCCCGGAGATCAGTCCGCGCATGGAAGGATGCAGCAGAATGCGGATGAGATCCGGATAACGACTCAGGAAATAGTTGTGTTCCCACTGGCTCGACCAGGGCAGGAATATCAGGAGCATTCCCAGCTCGAATAGGATCAGGACGACGAGAACACGCAAGAGACGAGTCATTTTAAGAGGTTATCGGGGACACCTTTCCTCTGTGAACCAATCAAACGGGCCCAGATTCATCCGGCAAATTTCAGCGCATAGTGTACATCAAATAGGAGTTATCGCTGGCGGAGGGAGCCGATGCGTTCGGCCACGTCGCGGTAATCAATATTCATGGCATAGACCTGCTGGAAACTCTTGATGGCCTCTTCGGAGTGGCCGGAAAGATCTTGCGCCACACCCAGGTCGTACCGCAGAGCAAGAATGGATTCCTGGTCGAGGTCCGGGGTTTGCAGTGCGCGCTTATACCAGAAGGAGGCAATTTCCGGCTGGCCTTTGTCCATGAATGCCAGTGCCAGGAGGGTGCAGCACTGCATGGAATAGCGAAATACCTTGCCGGTGTCGTGCGAGTGCACGACCTTCTGAAATTCGCTGATGGCCTCCTCAAGCAGCCCCATCTCGCGATAAGCGATGCCCAAATTATAATGCGTCTCCGGGTCCTCGTCGGTTTGCAACTCGTCAAGCGCCTCTCGGAATTCGTTGAAAATTTCGCTCAGCGGACCACCGGGATCGGAAGCCGCAACCAGGGGCGTAGACGGTTGGGGGTAGGCCGTTTTCGCGGGATGAGCGGGCGGCACAAAAGAGCTCGGTTTGCCATTGCCGGGCGCGCTGTGAGCCACCGGCGGAGCCGCATCCAGCACCATACCCAACTCCGTAGCCAGGTCTCCCAGCGTACCGCCATCCTGTTGCGCCGCCGGACGAATAGGTGAGACGGTGGCAGAGGCGGCGGGCTGGGCCATTTCCTCAACTAACTCAAGCTCGTATTCGATAATCTCTTCTTCTTGCGCCGCGCCGCTTTGCGATCCTGAGGCCATTACTGAACGCAAAGCAGGAACACCGGGGTCCTCGCTGCCCTCGAATGCAGACTGGTTGGCCTCAATCGTCGCGTGCTCCGGCTCCGATGATTCTTCCAATTTGGATCGCGCTTCGGCTTCCAATACCTGCTCCGAAATGGAAGCCCATTCATCAGCGATTGCGGGTTCAGCATTCTCTGCGACTTCTTCCACCGCTTCACCGGCAAGAGGAGGCTTTAATGATGCTTCCGCTACGGTCCCAGGGGCTGGCAACGCAAATTCAGCTGGGGGATTCGTGGACGCGGGAACGGTTGGAGGAGATTGAGGATCGAGTGCCGCCGCGCGCTGAAATCGCCGGTGCAACTCGGCAAAGCGCTCGGAGTTGGCCGTGTCACCTCGCTCGGCGTGTATGGCCATAAGCAGACCGGCCAGTTGCGCGGTGCGATCATTGTTCCCTTCACCGAGATGCAGGTCCAGCAGCTTTTCGAGCGAAGGTGTGTGCCGCGGCGCGCGTTCGACGACCCTTTCCAGAAGTTCAATTGCTTTCGGCGTGAGGCCATAGCTCGAGAACAGATCCACGTCGGTGAGCGCCAGATTCACGTACTGCTGTGTATCGTCATCGAGCGCGGGTTCCTCAAATACTTTGGGCGGCGTAGGTTCATCAACTACCGGACCCTGCGCCTCTCCTGCAGGAGCCATTGGCTCCAAGCCCAGGCGCGCGCGCACATGCTCCAGGTTGCGGCGGATGGTTAAGTCTTCGGGGGAACGCTCTGCCAGTTGTTCATAGACCAGGCGCGCGCGATCGAAGTGTCCCGCGGCGGCGGCGGCTTGCGCGAATTGCGCCAGCGCTTCGGGGAGATGAAAAGCGTCGTTGATCTGCGTGTAGAGTTGGACAAGCCAATCGAGGGGCTCTATGCGCCCGGAAAGCCGCAGAGCCGCGGTATGCAACATTTGAGCGAGCGGTTCCGCGTCGCCCTTGTCCGCCATTGTTTTCCGGATGGTGTCGAGGAGACCAAGCGCGTCATCCGAATGACCGCTTTCGAGCAGCGCCATGGCCGTCTTTCCCGCCATCGCATAGTGCGCCGGGTCGCGAGCCAATACCTTGGCGACCAGCTTGAGGGCGCGATCGGAGAGGCCCTCCTGCAAATAATTATCCAGAAGGAGTTCGGCGGCCTCGTTGCCGGAATCCAGGTCGGGCATGGCTTCGAGAATCGCGGCTGCCTGGCCATGCTTGCCCGCTGCGGCCAGCGCCCGCGCCTGCAACATTCGCGCGGGAACACTTCCTGGAACCAATTCCAGGGAGCGGCCAATCAGCTTTACGGCTTCTTCGGGATCATGGTGACTGAGCTGGCGCTCGGCGCAGATCAGAAATGTCTGCGCGGCATCCTGCTTTTGCCCCATGGCCAGTTGCACTTCCGCCAGGCGCAATTGAACTCTCAGGTTGTCCGGCTCGGCTTCCAGAAGCTTGCGCAGCAACAATGCGGCGGGTTCCCGGCGCCCGGCCTTGATGTGCGCTTCAGCCAGCTGCAGAAAGAGCGGGCGCGCTTCGCTCAGAACGCCCTGCTGCACATAAAGGTCGGCCAGTTTTTCCAGCGGCGCGGTTTCTTCGGGAGCGAGTTTGGCGATCTTCTTATAAATGGCGATCGCTTTGGTGAGGAATCCATCGCGAACAAAAATTTGCGCCAGCCGCTGGAAATACTCAATGGCCTGAAAAGTCTCTCCGGAGCGGACGTACAAATCTCCCACGGTCATCAATGTGACCTGGTCGGAGGGCTCGTGCTTCAGAATGTTTTGGTATTCCGTGATGGCCTGCGGCACCCGGCCCTGAGCGAGGTGCTTTTGCGCGGCTTCCACGTGTTTGATTTTGCTGTAGCCCATCGGCGACGTCCTGCCTTGCTCCGCATGAAGACGGCTCCGGGACACGCGTACGGCGTGGCGACTGAGGCCACAAGGGGCAGGCCTTGGGGCGGCAAATTCACGCTAGCACGCGGGTAGGGGGCGGTCAACGATGCGTCAAGGGGTGCGCTGCGTGGCAGTAATTGGTACTAATGGCCAGATGGCGGGGACCGCTTAGAGAGTCTCCGCAATCTGGAGCGGCAGCAGGGTCTGAGAAGCGGAGGCCGCCCCGTCCGGCACAAGAAAATATGTCTTGACATTAGTCGTGATAACGACTATTATTGCGGCATGTCCGAAAAGCCCCACGCCAAAAGGAAGCCGAGCCGCCGCGCCAGTTCGCCCGAGGAAGATGCCTTCCTCAGTCTGCTGATCACCGCCGACGCCCTCTCGCGCAGGCCCGAAAAAGTGCTGAGGGCAGTCGGCCTGACGCCAACCCAGTACAACGTCTTGCGAATTCTTCGCGGCTCACCCCAGGGGCTGCCCTGCAATGAAATTGGCGGGCGGATGATCACCCGCGATCCCGACATCACGCGTCTGCTGGATCGCATCGAGCACTGCGGCCTCATCTCCCGTTCACGGGAATCGAAGGACAGGCGCCTGGTTCTGACCCGCATCACGCCCAAAGGTTTGGAGCTTCTGGCGAAACTCGATTCCCCCGTAATGCAAACTCACCGCGCCCAACTGGGACACCTGGGGCGGGGGCGACTTCATTTGCTGACCGAGTTGCTCGATGAGGTGCGCCAGAAGATTACGTAAGAGGAGCAGCCAAAATTTTTTGCATCTTAGTCGTTATAACGAGCATCCTTACAACAGGAGGTTTTACCATGAACGCGACGGCCATTACGGAAGCACCGAGCACCACCACCTGGAACATCGACCCCATCCACAGCAGCGCCCAGTTCAAGGTCAAGCACATGATGATCTCGAACGTGAAGGGCGAGTTCACCGCGGTCAAGGGCTCATTGACCCTCGACGCCGCGGACATCACCAAGTCTCGGACGGAAGCCTACATCGACGCCGCTTCCATCAGCACCCGTGACCCCCAGCGAGATGCTCACCTAAAGAGCGGTGACTTTTTCGATGTGGAAAAGTTTCCGACCCTGAGCTTCAAGTCCGCCCGGGTCTCAAAGAGCGGAGACGGCGAGCTCGCGGTCGAAGGCGACCTTTCCATTCACGGTGTCACGCGGCCCGTGGTGTTTGAAGTCGAGGGCCCAAGCTCCCCCATCAAGGATCCTTACGGCAACACGCGAATTGGGCTTTCTGCGACCACGCGCATTAATCGGAAGGATTTCGGGCTGACTTGGAATGGCGTGCTCGAAGCCGGCGGCATCGTCGTAGGCGACGAAGTCACCATCACGCTGGATATCCAGTTCCTGCGCGCTTAATTCGTGTAGTCGCCTTAGAGCGTTTCAGCAATTTGGAGCGGCAGCGGCGTTTGGGAAGCGGAAGCGGCCCAACTGACCGAATCGCGCACCGGCGCGAACGATTGGCGATGCAATGGGCAAGGCCCATGAGCGCGCAGCGCCGCCAGATGATCCGCGGTGGCGTATCCGCGGTTGTGGCACAGGCCGTATTGCGGATAGATGGCGTCAAATTCGTCCATCAGGCGATCGCGCTCCGTCTTCGCAAGAATAGAGGCAGCCGCAATGGACACCGAGCGGGCGTCTCCATGGATCAGAGATTTCTGCTCGAGTGAAACATCCAACTCCATGGCATCAATCAAAAGATAATCCGGAGTCATGGAGAGCGAATTCACCGCGGAGAGCATGGCCTGGCGGCTGGCCTGATAAATATTCCAGGCGTCGATGCGCGAAGCGTCCACCTGCGCAACGGTGAAATCCAGAGCGAACTGCTTGATGCGCTCGGCCAACACGGCCCGCCGCGCGGCCGACAGTTTCTTCGAGTCATCCAGGCCCACAATGCGCCGCCGCGGGTTCAGGATGACCGCTGCGGCCACCACGGGGCCAAATAGCGAGCCGCGGCCTGCTTCGTCAACGCCGGCGATGCGCATCCAGCCGCGTTGCCGCGCGAAGCGCTCGTATCGCGATGAACAAAGGCGTCCCACTGCGCGAAATCTTAGCACAGGGACTGACGAGGTCCCCGCCACATTGCGCGAGATTAATGATTTGGTTTCTGATCCGCCACAATCCTTTGGCAATTTTCTTCGTGACCATCTCGCATACTCAGACGTCTATATATTTCGAGGTCTGAGTATGACCAAACCGGACTCCCTTCAAGGCTCGCTCGACTTGCTGGTGTTGAAGATTCTTTCGCGCAAACCGCGCCTGCACGGCTACGCCATCATGTCCGCAATCCAGGAGATTTCATGCGGAGTGCTACGCGTCGAGGAAGGCTCGCTCTACCCTGCGCTGCACCGCATGGAAGAGGCCAACTGGGTTCGCGCCGAATGGATCACCAAGGAAAGCGGGAGGCGGACTCGCGTCTATGAACTTACTGCGGCGGGAAAAAAACAACTAGTCGCCGTGGAACCCCGCTGGCGAGCTGTGAATTCAGCTGTGGACCGCGTTCTGCGGGAGGTTTGACATGTCATGGTGGTCGCGACTGGGAAACGTGTTTCGCGGCAATGGAATGAACCGCGAACTGGATGAGGAACTCGAATCGCATATCGAAGAAGCGATCGAGAAAGGCCGCGACCCTGCAGAAGCACGCAGAGCATTCGGTTCCGCGCTACGCAATCGGGAAGAAAGCCGCGACATCAAAATATTTGCCTGGCTCGATTCGCTCCGCGCCGACGCAATCCTGGGATGGCGGCGACTTCGCCAACAGAGAATAACCTCCGCTGCAGCGATTCTGTCGCTCGCTCTTGCCATCGGGGCTTGTACATCTGCGTTCCGCCTGATTGATGCGATGCTCCTCCGCCCCTTGCCGGTCTCGCATCCCGAGCGTCTCTACATTGCGGAACGTAAAGGCATTGATGTCACGGGGCACGACAGAAATAGCGACGCCTGGGAATACCCTCTATTTCAACAAATGCGCACCGCCGCCGAGGATCAAGCCGAACTGATTGCGGTATCAAACGCAGTGCCGACGGATATCACCTACAGTTCCGATCAGGAAATGGAGAAAGGCTATCGCCAATTCGTTTCAGGGGGGATGTTCGGAAGTTTCGGATTGAAGCCGGCTTTGGGCCGCCTGCTCACGGAAAACGACGATCTGAAACCGGGTGCGCATCCTTACGCCGTCCTTTCCTATGACTACTGGAAGCGCCGCTTCGGTGAGGATCCCAAAGTGCTCGGGCGCGGCCTTCGCATTGGCAACGACCTGTACACAATTGTGGGTGTCTGCGGGGCGCCGTTTACCGGCACCGAACCGGGCACGGTCACCGACATCTTCGTTCCCACCATGATGCATCCAGGGGTTGTTCAATCAGATTGGGAATGGTTCAGGACCTTTGTCCACTTCAAGAGAGATGGAGACATCGAACCTCTTCGGGAGCAGCTTCACGCAATCATGCATGCTTTCGACTCGGAAAGGACGAGGAGTTTCTACGGAGAGCCAAAAGAGCTCGTCGATAATTTCCTGAAGCAAAAACTCCTTCTTGAACCGGCCGCGGGCGGCGCCTCCTGGATGCAGGACCAATACCGCCGGTCACTGATCGCCCTGGGAGTACTCGTGGCGCTCGTCCTTTTAATCGCGTGCGCGAACGTCGCCAATTTGATGACCGCCCAGGCAGCGTCGCGCGCGCGAGAGATGGCGCTTCGAGTCTCGCTTGGCGCAGGGCGCCGGCGCCTGGTTCAATTGATGCTGATCGAGAGCGCGTGGATCGCTTTCCTGGCATCCGCTTTTGGAGGCATATTCGCATGGTGGTCCGCGCCGTTTATCGTCAGCAGGATCAATCCGCCCAATAATCCGGCACGCCTGGTTCTTCCCGCCGATTGGCGCGTTCTCGGATTTGCATTCGCGCTCGCCGCCGGTGTGGCGCTCCTGTTCGGTCTGGAGCCGGCCCTGCGTGCCTCTGCGGTGAAACCCGTCAGCGCCCTCAAAGGCGGCGAGGATCCGCACTCCCGCCGCCGTTTGATGCATGGGTTGATCGCCGCGCAAGTCGCCTTTTGTTTTTTGGTGGTATTTGTCTCCGGCCTATTCGTAACCACGTTCGAGCGGCTCTCGAATCAGCCCAATGGCTTTTCCGCGGAACGCCTGATCACGCTCGACACCATTTCGCAATCGAAGCAGCCGCCCGCCTATTGGGATCAGGTAGCCGAACACTTGCGCTCGGTGCCGGGGGTCGAAAAAGTCGCCCTATGCGGCTGGCCGCTGTTGGACGGGAACGGGTGGAACGGTTTCATCTCGACCAACGGAGAATCACCCTCAAACCAAACTCTGGCTTACTTTTTGAGTGTCTCGCCGGGGTGGATAGATATCATGAAAATTCCTCTGATAAGCGGCAGAGATTTTCTTCCCACTGATGTGTCTCCAGGTGTCACCAGCGCGCCTGCCGGTGTTGCCATCGTCAACGAGGTTTTTGTCCAGACTTATTTCAAAGGGGAGAACCCAATCGGACGATTGTTTGGCAAAGCAGGGGGGACACCTGGGGAACTCCGCTTCAAGATCATCGGCGTAGTCGGCAATGCGCGATACCGCGATATCCGCGAACCAATGACTCCGACTGCCTATGTTCCGTTCCATTCCATTGACGCGAACGGCTCGATGCGGCCCCAACGAGCAGAAACCTTTATTGTGCGCACATTCACTTCAAACCCGCTGGCGCTTGCCTCCACCCTGCGCCAGGAAGTGCCCAGGGCCCGGCCGGAATTTCGCGTCAGCAATATTCGCTCTCAGGAACAGATCAACCAGGGAAATACTGTTCGAGAGCGATTGTTGGCAAGGCTGGCCTTGTTCTTCGCGACAGTCGCTCTGTTGATTGCCGGCGTTGGTCTATACGGCGTGCTGCATTACTCCGTGCTGCAGCGCCGCAGAGAAATTGGAATCCGCATGGCGATTGGCGCGCAACCGGCACGCATCGCGCGGTTGGTCACCTTGAATATCCTGACCATGGTTTTCGTGGGAGCGCTCGGAGGAATCGCGCTCGGTTTTGCGTCCGTGCGCTACATCAGCACACTTCTCTATCATGTGAAACCCACCGACGCGACAATTCTTGCGGTTCCGTTGGTGACCATCGCAATCGTGACAATCCTGGCCTCATTGCCCGCCATAATCCGCGCTGTGCGAATGGACCCGGTCAAGATTCTCCGCTCCGAATAGGGGAGGGGCGCGGGCGCACAGATTGTGCGCGAGCCGCGTCCCTTCCGACTCCTACATCGTTGTGTCAAATGTCAGGTGCGCGATGGTATTATCCAGTTCCTGCTGCGCCTGACGGCGATTGGCTTCCAGGGAGGAAATTTCTTTGCGCATTGCGGCGATCTGCGTTTCCTGGTCGTCCAGCTCGTTTGTGTAGCGTTGCGTGAGGGCCTTTTCTTCAGGAGTTCCTTTGAGTGCCTTCATGTTTTCCCGCAAGCGGTCCTGGTCCTTCACGATGACGTCCACGC
The DNA here is from genome assembly GCA_035308165.1 of Candidatus Acidiferrales bacterium. Taxonomy (GTDB): domain Bacteria; phylum Acidobacteriota; class Terriglobia; order Acidiferrales; family UBA7541; genus DASTCZ01. The sequence continues at coordinate 104,959 of DATGHC010000010.1, forward strand.
CTGCTTGCTTGGCCTTCAGCCCCGCATCGAGCTTTGCTAGGGCGTCCTTTTGCGCCAGGATCTGCCGCAGCGCCTGCTCCAACTCTGGAGTGATTGCGCGTTGGGTGACGAAAATGTCGAGCGTAGCTTGGTCTAAATTGTTGAGCGCGAATTGTGTGGAAACCGGAGACGTTTCCTCCACCGTGAATCTTTTGGTCTCCTTTGAGGGCACTTCAATTCGGAAGCGGTATGCGCCCGCGGATTGCTCCTCAGGTTTCAGGTTGTTCGAGAGCTTCCATCCGTTCCGCACAGGATGTTCGAGGATGAGCGTCCGTGCGGAAGTATCTTCGTTGCGCACCGTGTAGGTGACGCTCTGGCGCGATTCGACGGTGCGGATCATCACGCCCTTTATCACGCGAATATGGGTGATTTTGTCGGGCGCGAATTCCTGTTTGCTGACGACCTGCATCGCCAGGTCCGCCGCGTAGCTGATCAGCCGCTTCTCGCCCGGTTGTATGGATTCCACGAGTCCTTCGCCCGCGAAGGCGTTGGCATCCACCACGCTGAAATCGCCGCCATCCAGCACCAGCGGACTGGAATTGGTGAGCCACAGCGCGCGCAGAGGACGCGGCGTGCCCAGCCCCGCATTCCACAGCGAAACTTTCTCGGCGGCGATGTCGGTTTGGATGATGGGCACCAGCGCGGACTGGTTCTTGCGAATGGTGACGCGGTCTTTCAGTCTGTATTCAAACAGGTCTCCCAAGGCGCCGCCCTTCGCGGCATTGATGTTTCGCGCTGCCGCGAGAAACGCATATTGCTCCGCGGAATCCGCCGCAGCTGCTTCCAGTCTCAGAAAAGCATTAGGAGTGGTGTTTGCCCCTACGAATCCCCCTCCAAAGCCAGAGCCCACTCCGCCCCCCGACCCGCCTCCAACTCCGTTCACTCTCCCTGGCATGCCGGGAGGAGGCGTTATAGCGGGAGTTGGAAATAGCTTTGCCGTGAGGTCGTAGTTGAATCCCGCGGCGTGCGTTTGGGGACCCAAAAGAACGCCCTTCGGCATTGGAACCTCTGGCCGCTCCACGTAATAGGGCTGTGAGATCTGCTGGATGAAAGACTGCGGCGCGCCCGCGGCCAGCGAGAGTTCCACGTCGTTCCAGTCTTCGCCAACTGTGTTGTCCACTACTGCCCAGCCTTGAAGCAGCGGCTTGTTACCGGACGGATTCACTTCGCCGGGCAACACGATGCGATACGTTGTCTTCCACACCGGAACTTCGCTGATGTAGCTCACGCGGATTTGCCGCTCGCCTGATCCCAGAGTGGTCAGAACCAGATGGCGCGTGTCTTCCTGGTGCGATGCATCCAGCAAGCCCAGCGCGCGCGTCAGCTCCTGTTCCAGGTCGTGGTCCGCGAAGCGCACGCTAGTGCCGGGTTCCAGCGCGAATTGGCGCACCTCGCCCGATTCGCCCAGCAGCGAAACCTGATCCACCTTCACTTCCGCGGTGCCTTCTTTCCGGGATTTCTCCTCCACGCTGAGCAGGCGTCCCGTGAAAGCGCCGGCTGACGTGTGCACTTCAAGACGCGCGCCGCGCAACTCCTCCAGCAGCGAGCTGAGAGTGGTTTTGTCTGAAACAGGCACGGGAAGCGATTCCAGTTGATGGCCCGCGGGTTCCTGCGAGTTGTAACTCGCGCCTACAACGCGTCCGCCGCTCAAGTCGAGCGCGGTGAGCGACTTCAAAACGTCGTCCAACTGGCTGCTGGTGAGATCAATTTCCACGTCTTCATTGCCGCGCACTTTGCCGTCGTGCTCGAAATATCCGACACCTGATTTGTAAAGCACCACGCGGCGCAGCGGCAGTTTCTCCGCGGTCGTTGAGGCGATCGGAGTTCCTGTTAATCCAGCCGCGCTCTTAATTGCAGCCGCGCCAATCTTCTGGCTGGCCTGCTGCGCGTAGGCCGAAATGCAGAACCCGGTGGTAACCAACAACAGTACAACCATCTTTTCCATGCTTCGGGCTGATTTCATGGTGTCCTCCTCGCGGACGCGTACACGTAAATGGACGGTACTTTGTTGGACACCGTTGCCCGGGGGAAGGAACCAAGTGAGAATATATTCGAGGGAAAACGCGGAAAAATCGAAACGCGAATTAGGAGCTTTACGTCTCCGGTGGCCCGGAGCACTTAACAGAAATTTCAGCTTAGCTCAGCCAATCCAAAAATTACGCCGTGGTTTCCGCTCCGGGGAGCTGCACCCGGTCGGCGCGCTTGATGCGAGCGGCCTTGCCCTTGCGTCCGCGCAGGTAATAGAGCTTAGCGCGTCGCACTTTACCCCGGCGCACCACTTCAATCGTGCTGATCATCGGAGAGTGAATGGGGAAGATGCGCTCCACTCCAACACCAAAGCTGACGCGGCGGACCGTGAATGAAGCCGAAGCCTGCTTGCCGTTCCGGGCGATCACCACGCCCTCATACGGCTGGATGCGCTCTTTTTCGCCCTCGCCTTCCTTCAGGCGGACGTGGACGCGCACGGTGTCCCCGGCGCGAAATTCGGGGATGTCTTTGCGCAGTTGAAGCTCACTGACCTTATCCAGCACGGTGCTCATGGCTATTCGTCCTTAGCGCGATTTAGAATGGGACCCGCTCAGGCAGGGCCGACATGTCCGGGACAATCAGCAACTATAGCCGATTTCCGCGCATTTTTCTACCCGGATTGTCCCCGGCCCAATTGCTTCGCCTGCGCGAATCCTCTCCAACGATGGCTTTCCGTGGGCTGCGTGATGATATGCTGCTTCATCAAGGAGCGGGCGCGATGCATAAGAAATTCACCTCGTACTTAATTCTGGCGCTGGCTTTTTCAACGTTTCTGGCCGCATCACTCGCGGGGCGACAGGCGGCCAAGCCCTGGATCACCTACACGCCGCCCGCGAAAAATTTCACCGTGCAATTTCCCGCCGAGCCCAAGCCCGACCACCAAACCCTGAACGATGGCGGCCTGATCACCGAGGTCTTCTCATACATATCCATATCCAGCGGGAACGGAATTTTCTTCGTCAATTACATGGCTTTGAATCCCAAAGCGACCGTTTCCGCCGACGCCGCCATGAGAACCGCACAAAACGGCCTGCTCCAGACCGGCGGAGCAAAGTTGCTCACCAGCACGAAAAGCGAATACGTCCGCGGCCCAAATGACCGGCTCCCCATGCTGGAATTCACCGGAGAATCGGACACGACTGCTGTAAAGGGCAGCGCCATCTTTGACAAGGATCACGTGTATACCCTGGCGAACCTTTGCTCCAAAGGGCAGGACTGCTCCGTCGCCGCCAAGAAGTTTTTCAGCTCCTTCAAGTTGACGCCGTAGAGTTTTTTCCGCTCACATCGCATGAGCGCCAGCCCATGCCATTATGTGAAATCAGGGAAATGCGGCTATAATGGAGGGCCTGAGGAGGTGTCTTCGAGTGCTGGCAATCCGTTTGGCTAGATTTGGCAAGAAGAAGAAGCCGTTTTACCGCGTGGTGGTGATCGAAAAGAGCCGCCCGCGCAACGGCCGGACCATGGAAATTGTAGGGACGTACGACCCATTGAAGAAACCCGCGGCTATCCAACTGAAAGCGGAACGCATCAAGTATTGGATAGGGTGCGGAGCACAGCCGAGCGACACTGTCCGCAGTTTCCTCCGCATCCAAAAGATCGTCTAGCCACCCGCCCCGCAACGGGCGTCCGGGCGATTTGAGCAAGCGCGGGAGGCCCCGTCATGAAAGAACTCGTTGAAGTGATTGCGAAAGCTCTGGTGGATAATCCGGATCAGGTGCAAGTTCACGCAGTGGAAGGCGAACAGGTAACCGTTCTCGAGCTCAGGGTTCACCCCACCGACCTGGGCAAGGTGATAGGACGGCAGGGACGGACGGCCAAATCCATCCGCACGATCCTGGGCGCCGCGGGAATGAAAATGAAGAAGCGCCTGACGCTGGAAATCCTCGAGTAATAGTAAACTTGCGCAGTGCCCTCCCACGGAACTGAGCGGCTGACACTGGCATTGGTGCTGCGTCCGCATGGGCGGCGAGGCGAAGTGGCCGCGGAAATCCTCACGGACTTTCCCGAACGACTGACAAAACTAAAACAGGTCTGGCTGTGGGACGGCCGCGCGGCTGAGCCGCGCAAGGCCGAGGTGCGCCGCTGCTGGTTGAGCCCCGGGCGCGGAGGGCAGGCAATCTTCCACTTCGCGGGCTCGGAGTCGATTGACGACGCGGAGAAATTGCGCGGGCTGCAGGTGCAGGTGCCGATGGAGCAGCGCACCAAACTGCCCGCCGGGAGCTACTATATTTCGGAGCTGACGGGATGCGAGGTGTGGGAGGCGGGCACAATGCTGGGGGTGGTGCGCGGAGTGCAGATGACGGGTACACCGGTGCTTGAGGTGGATACGGCTAATGGCGAAGTGCTGGTTCCCATGGCCGAAGAGATCTGCAGGCGGATAGACGTGGCCGCGCGGCGGATTGATGCGGTGCTGCCGGAAGGGCTGCGCGATCTGAACAAGAAATAGGCGGTTTTTTGTACCGCCGGGCTCCGTGCCGGTGCAGGTGAATTTGAACGACGCCACCCAGGAGGGTGACGGGACATGCGGTTCGACATCATCACTATTTTTCCGGAATTTTTTGACGGGCCGCTGGACTATGGCATCGTGCGGCGGGCGCGCGCGAACGGAATTGTCGAAGTCAAACTGCAGGACTTGCGCGACTTCACGCACGACCGGCACCGCGCAGTGGACGACCGTCCGTTTGGTGGGGGCGAGGGGATGGTGCTGAAGCCGGAGCCGTTGTTTGAGGTGGTGGAAGCGCTTGGAGGCGCAGCACCATCTTCGGGATTGACGTTCGACATGGGAGCCAAGACCGCGGTGGTGCTGCTTTCGGCTTCGGGGAAATTGTTCAGCGAAGCGGTGGCGCGGCGGCTAAGCCAGTTGGAGCGAGTGGTGCTGATTTGCGGGCGCTACGAAGGCGTGGACGAGCGCGTGTCGGAACACCTGGCGACCGATGAGATTTCCGTGGGGGATTTCGTACTGAGCGGAGGGGAGCTGCCTGCGGCAATTGTTTTGGATGCGGTCACGCGGCTGCTGCCGGGCGCGCTCGGGAATGAGGCGTCATCGGTGCACGAATCGTTCAGCATGGAAGTGAGCGCGGAGAATTCGGGGAGAGCGAAAAGCGGAGGCGCAGCGGCGAGGAAAAAAACAAAGGGCAAAAAGGGAGTGGCCGCGGCGGCTTCGGTGCGGAAATGGGTGGCATCCCTGGCGGGGACCGAGGCTCCAGTTCCCGGCGGAGTTCTGGATTGCCCGCACTACACACGGCCGGCGGAATTTCGCGAGTGGCCAATCCCAAAAGAGTTGATGAGCGGGAATCACGAAGAGATTCGCCGGTGGCGGCGCCATGCGGCGCTGGAAAAGACGCTGCGGAATCGCCCGGAGTTGCTGGCGCGGACGATGCTTACGGATGAGGAAGTGATTTGGCTGGAAGAATTGCGTGCGGAGAGTGACAAGTAAGATTTGCATGGGCAGCCACTTGAATCGTGGCGACCAGCCTTCACGAAATTCTTTCGGGGCAAGCAGATCCTTCGGGCATCCTGGCCGGATGCGCTCAGGATGACAGCTCACAATATTTTCAGGGTTTTTTGTCGGCGGGAAGGATCACGACCTGGCGCTCTTCGCCGACGCCTTCGCTGGTGGTGCGAATGCCCGGCAAATCCTTGAGCGCTAGGTGCACGATTCGACGTTCGCGCGCGGGCATGGGATTCAGGCGGAATGGCTGGCGCGATTCGCGAACGCGGTCGGCGGCCACCTGCGCGGCGAGCTTGAGCTCGGCAATGCGCAGAGCGCGGTAATCTCCGGCGTCGAAGCGGATGCGGTCAAAAAATGGCGGGTCGAGGCGCAGCGAGCGGAGCGCCAGATACTCGAGCGCCAGCAACAGTTCCGCACCGCGCTCCAGCAACAGTTCTTGGTCGGGGCCGCTGAAGACCACAAGGACTTCCGGCTTTTCAAACTCTTCACCGGGGGCGGACGCCGCGGCCGGCGGTTCTTTGTCCGCGCCGGGGGGTACAGGCTTGACGAGAATCTTGTAGGTCAGCTTCAATTTTGTCGCGGGCACCACGGTATCAAGCCAACGCTTGAGTGTGGTGAGCACCGCATTACGGTCCAGGATTCCGTCGCGCACGAAGGTTCCCGTGGGCTGCTGTTGAGGGGACTGGGGCATTTTCGGCTAAGTCCTTGCGGCGCCGCTGAGGCCCGGCGCACCGCAGTGTACTATGACTTCTTCTTGATTGCCTTGGGAACCGTTACGGGCATGGTCCGATTCAAATACCACTGCTGAGCCATATTGACAAGATAGCTGGAAAAAATATACAGCGCCAGCCCACTGGCGATGGGAAAAACAATAAACATGCCGCCAAACATGAGGGGCATGAGAGTCAGCATGCGAGCCTGGGCGGGATCGGTGGAGGGCATGGGCGTCATTTTCTGGGCGATATACATGGTGATGGCCATGAGCACCGGAAGAATGTAGTAAGGATCCCGCGCGGAAAGATCGTGGACCCACAGGATCCAAGGCGCCTGGCGCAGCTCAATGGTGACGGCAAGCATTTCGTAAAGCCCAAACCAGATGGGCATCTGAATCAGTTGAGGGAGGCAGCCGCCAATCGGATTTATCCCCTCGCGGCTATACACGGCCATGACTTCTTCATTCATCTTGGCCTTGCGCGGATCGCGCATGGAATATTTCTTGTAGCGGTCTTGAATCTGGCGAATTTCCGGGGCCACGCTTTGCATCTTTTTCATGGAGCGAGTGCTCTTGGCCTTGAGCGGATAGAGCAGCATGTTCAAGCCAACAGTCATGGCAAAAATGGCCCATCCCCAGTTGGGGACATAGTTGTGTATCCAGCGCAGCAGATAAAATAACGGCTCAGCAATTATGGCCATCCAGCCGAACCTCACCAACTCATTGAGCGGCGGCCGGATCTGCTTCAAGTCGTCAAGAACTTTGGGGCCGACGAACAGACGTAGGTCAAGCGATTCGCCGTGCGCCGATCCGACGGCCATTTCAGGGACCAATTCCTTCGTCAGCGGGCCACCCTTGGGGTCGGCCACATCGCGATTGATGGACCAGTCCGTGAGTGTCATGGCTGCGCCCAGGGTGTCGGGCAGGCCCACGGTGGAGCCTGAAGTTTGCAATGGCGGCAGAAAAGCCGCGGCAAAGAACTGGTCCTCGATGCCCGTAAAATCGAGAGGCCCGGTCTGCAAAAACCGGACGGCGGATTGGCCGGGCTGGCCGAGTTTGTTGGGAGCCACGAGATTGATCTTGCCGTTGGAGCTGTCAAAAACCATCAAGTACGACGCCGTTCGCTCGGCAGCGGCGTCGCCGAATCCGCCGCGCCAGGCCACAGAGGCGATCAGCGGCTGGCCATCCAGGCGCGCGCTGACTTGCACGCTGGCGATATAACTGGCATCGAATTTCAGCCGCTTGGAAATGGCGAGGTGGCCGTCGCTCCAGGTGAAGTCCACTTCGGCGGGGGCCCGCAGGACGCCGTTGATGGGCTCAGGCGTGGTAGTCACATCGTAGAGCGCGGTGTTGGCGCGCGCTTCAAGCTTCTGGTCGTCCAGCACAATAGCGAGCGGCCAGCCCCCCAGTTGCTGCGCCGCGTCGGCGTGGATCAAATCGAGCGGCTTGGGCGACGCACTTTCGTCTTTGTAATTCTTGAGCAGCCAACTGTGCGCGACTGCGCCGGCGTTCCATAGCTCGACGCGGTATAGATTGCTTTCCACGGCGATGGTGCGTGGAGCGCTTGCGCCGATCGGCGGCGTGGGAGTTGGAGTGGTGGAAGAAATACCCGTGATCTGCGAACCGATTGGCGCCGTTGCACTGCCCTGCGCCGCAGGGGACGGGCTTGTCCCGGGAGCATTTGTGGTGACGGGCTGATTCGGATTTAGCGGCGGTGTTGTCGGCTTATAGAGATAGGAAAAAGTGATGATTACCGCGAGCGACAGGATCGCGGCGAGCAAAGTCCGATACTCGTGAGACATTTCGCCTTTGGGCTTGTCGGTCACGATACGAATCCTTGCTGGTGATGGCCGCGCGAGTTGTTACGTAAATGCGCCTCCGGTGAATGCTCATCGTGGGAGTGGCCATCCCGCGATGCGGAATCCAAATCGGGGACGGGGTCGAATCCGCCGGGCGAAAACGGATGACAGCGCAGCACGCGCCGCACGCCGAGCCACGCGCCCCTGCGCGCACCGTATTTCTCTACGGCTTCATAGGTGTAGTGCGAGCAAGTTGGGTGATACCGGCACGAAGAAATATTCAGCGGCGAAAAGAAGACTTGATAGACGCGGATGACCATGAGCACAGCGCGTGCAAAAATGTCGGGGCGTACGGCACAGCCTTCAGGCTGTGGCCTTTGACCGCCAACAGCATGCACAGGGTCAAGCCCGTGCCACTTTTCTGAATGCATCACTTGAGCGCGCTCCGCAGCAATCCGACCAATTCCATGGCCAGAGGAGAAAACTGGCTTCGCGCCACGGTGGCGCGCGGGTGAATCACGATGTCCCATCCGTTTGGTATCTCCGGCATGTGGATTCTCAGGACTTCGCGGATGCGCCGCCGAATCCGGTTGCGAACCACCGCGCCGCCCAGGGCTTTTTTTACGCTAGCGCCGAAGCGGCTTTGAGCGGCTCCGTTCGGGCGGAAGAAAATGACGAATTGCGAACTCGTGCGCCGCCGGCCGTTGCGATACACCGCTTCAAATTCGGGGCGGTGGAGCAGGCGGACGGAACGCGGAAAGCGCCGAGCCCTATTGCCGGCGGGCGTGGCGCTGGAGCCATCAGACGGGCGTGAGGCGATGACGTCCCTTCTTTCGCCGCGCGGCCAGCACGCGGCGCCCTCCTACGGTCTTCATACGCGCGCGGAAGCCGTGTGTTTTGTGACGCCGCCGAACTCTTGGCTGAAAAGTGCGCTTGGGCACAGAAACTCTCCCCTGGTAAGCCTCAATGGAGGCAAGTCAAACGTCATAGTCTATGCGGCATGGGGGATGGGGTCAAGGAAGGGGTGGGAGTGCCTCAACCTAATATCCTATGATCCATAAAATCTGTCAATTTCAAATCCGGGTGTGTCTGCTGTATTTCACGAGAGCCATTTGCGGATTTGTTCGGGGGTCATGTTGCCGCCGGTCAGCGGAACAACTACGTTTGCGTTGCGGAATTTATCGTTGTGGGTGAATGCGGCGGCGAGGCCAGCGGCACCCGCCGGCTCGACCACAAATCCGTGAAGGCGGAATGACATTTGCATGGCCTTGATGATGGCATGGTCATCCACCAGCAGAATTTCATCCACCACATTTCTCAAGTCGGCCAAGGCTTCGGGGACGGGTTCACGCGTGGCGATGCCGTCGGCGATGGTGTTAGCGGATTCGGTGCTGCGCAATTCGCGGCTGCGCCAGGAGAGTTCCATCGCGGGGGAGCCGGCTGCACAGACGCCGATCATCCGCGTGGCGGGGGAATGAGCCTTCATCCAGGTGGCGATTCCGGCGAGGAGGGCGCCATCGCCCAGGGGAACCAGCGCGAAATCAAATGGAGTTGGCCAGCGGCACCACTCGATGGCGATGGTTCCCGCGCCTTCGGAAACAGCGGGCTCGAGCCCGTCCACCACAAAGTGGGCTCCCGCTTCATTGGCGAACTCACCGGCTTTGCGTTTTGCCGCGTCAAAATCCGGGCCGAAGAGCCGGACTTCCGCGCCGAGCTGGCGCATGCGCGCGACCTTGGCGGCGTTTGCGTTTTCCGCGGCGTAAACCACCAAACCAATTCCCCGTTTCCGCGCGGCGAAGGCGAGTCCCTGGCCGAAGTTTCCAGCGGAAGCGCAAACCAGTTGCCTGGAATCATCGCCCAATTGAGATATGAAAAATTCGGCGCCGCGTCCCTTGAAGCTGCGAATGGGATTTACGGTTTCGACTTTCAACACGACACGCATTCCCAGTTCGACGGACAGTGCATCGCTTTCAAATTGAGGGCTGTTCAGGAAAACGGCGTCAATAGAGTCAACCGCGGCGGCGATGCGATCAATCGAGAGGCGCGACTCGGATTTGCGGGTGGCAGGTAAAGACATACAGCGTTCGGGATCTCCCCTGGGAGGGGATTATACGGCTCCCAGAAGGCCTAAACATAGGGGAATGCCCCCGCCTTCGCAGAGTCTGCACAGCGACAGCGTTCTTACCATGTGTGAGCGTGCTAGAATTTCGGCGCATTGAGGTACCCAAGATGCCACCAACTTTTGCGAACGGAAAGATCTGCTATATCGAGATGCCATCTATGGATGTCTCACGGTCAGCCGAATTCTACAAGAAAGTCTTCGGGTGGAAGGTCCGGACGCGCGGGGACGGCAGTGTGGCTTTTGACGATGGCGTCGGCGAAGTCAGCGGTACCTGGGTACTGGGGCGGCCACCCCACTCTGTGGCCGGCCTTCTGATTTATGTGATGGTGGACAGCGTCGCAAAGACGGTTGAACTCGTCAAAGCGAACGGAGGAGTGATCGTGCATCCCATCGGCGCGGATGCTCCCGAGATCACCGCCAGGTTCCAGGACCCGGGCGGAAATGTTATTGGGCTCTACCAGCAACCTGGGTGAGGATTGTTCAGGTCTATTTCAAGAATACTTGAGGGGCTGAAGATGGGCACGGGATCCGCGCCCACGACTCCTCTATACGAGAGCTTCTTCAGTGAAATAATTTGACCCGTTTCAGAAATCTTCGATGCGCAGTTTTGTGTCGGCCTGTTTCCACGCTTCTTCGAAGGATTGGCGTGCCTGTTGAGCTTCGGCGGTCTTCTTTTGCGCTTCGAGTGATTTCCAAAGGCCGAAGAGCGAGCGCGGATTATTGGGATGCTGCTTCAGGTCTTCGCGGAAAACGGCCTCCGCCTCTGCGGGCTTGCCTGCGCGCAGGAGCGCCGCGCCCAGCGATTCGCGCACGGGGTAATACCACTCGGGCGGCTCGTCGTAATTCATCTTGTCTTGAATTGCCACAGCTTGCCGCCAATGCTCGATGGCCGCTGCCCCCAAGCCATTCGTAGCTGAGATGCCGTTTACGGCTTCGCTCCTTGCTGCCGCAATTCGCGCATCAAGCACGTGTCCTGCAAGGGTTGCAATTGTGCTCCAATCGTTGTAAAGCAACCCGAACGGTTGGCCCGAGGGAAGATGCGAGACGGAATTTGCAAATGCTTCGCGTTCTGCCTGGGCAGCCGCCAACAGGCCCAATTCCGCGAAAGCAACGCCGCGGCCAAAATGCGAATACAGGGTCGCACCCAAAAACTTTGGGTCGGGAATGTCGAGCCTGGGGACTTCCTCCCACTGCGCAAATCGAAGCAGAGGAAACATGGGCTCCATGATGGTAATTTCCGCCATGGGGAATTCGCCGAGCGCGGGCTTGCCATTGGTTGCGATTCGGTTTGCGGCGTCGCGGGAAATCGCAAATTGACCATTCATGCCCGCGGCGTAATAAAGGAAATCAATGTTGTGGGCGAGGTACATGACGGCATACATGCTGCTGTCCGCGCCGCTGGACTGAATGAAAGCCATATCGCTGGCGATGGCGTCCTGATTAGCTTTCACGGCGCCGCTGTAATTTCCAGTGCGAAGAAAAATATGCGCGGGCATGTGCACCAGATGTCCCGCGGCGGGGACAGCGTTGCCCAGCCGTTGCGCGCTGGAATTGGCAAGCTCGGGATGCGGGGAAGCTTCGAGCGCATGAATGTAGTAGTGATTTGCGCCGATGTGATCGGGCCAGCGCTTGAGCACGGTTTCAAGTGTGGCGATAAGTTCTTCCGTGTCTTCGTTGGGCTTGCCGTCCACGCTCCAGAGCTGCCAGGGATGCAAGTCCATCAGGCTTTCCGCGAAAAGTACCTGTGCATCGGGATCGTCGGGAAATTTGTGCGCCAGATCGCGCATGGCGTTGGCGTAATCGTGGGCAAGTCTTGAGAGATCAGCCTTCGGATCATCCGTGTAGCGCTTGGCGAGAGCGGCAACGTAGGCGCGCTCATTTTCCGGCCCGGCCGCAGCAAGCTTGAGCGCCTTCTGGATGGTGTTGTAGCTGTTCTTCTCGCGTTCCAGGTCTATATCCATATTGTAGTTTGGGCCCAGCGCCAGCGCCCGGCCCCAGAGCGGCATGGGTGATTGCGGGTCGAGCTCCGCGGCACGATCGAATGAGCGGATTGCTTCCTCGTGGTTAAATCCGTAAACGAGAGTGAGTCCCTGATCGAAGAATCTCTGTGCTTCGGGGTTGGAAGTGCTTATTACGTGATGCAGCGTGCCCATGCCGGAGTAGAGCTTTACGGGTGGCTGCGCAGGCTGCTGCGGCGCTTGCGTTTGCGCGAGGAGCGGTGCGCTCACCAAGGATGCGATAACGAAAACGACGCAGCTCAAGTTACGCATGACTCGCCTCACGATTAGCCTGAGATAATTGGGAAAACGTGACGCGATTGTAACGACGAGATATCCCTGACGTCAATTGAGGACAAGTTTGAATTTGGTGTTGACCGAAATCTAGTCAAGCCGGATAAGTTTCTTGCTGTTCGCTGAGGACCACCAGGGCACAGTACCCGATTTCAATAACGCCACGCTCCGGCGTTTTCTCCCGCCGGCGCGTTCTTGGTAATTTGATCTGCCATCATGCGAATCAGGTTGGCGCTGGAAGTGGGTTGCCAGCCGTGGCCCTTCATGGGTCGCCCGTATTCGAAGACGCAATCGCAGGGCGGATCCTTTTCAGCCATCAAAGCATCCTGCAGAAGATACACGGCGAGATTGAGATAGTAGTTATCCATATCGCCGACGTAGACATGAATTTTTCCGCGGAGTTTGGGGCCAAGCGTTGCCCAATTTGTGCGCAGGTTGTAGCTGAGATCGTAGCCGTGATCTCGCATGTAGAGCGCGACACTGTGATCAATCTTCCCAGTTTGTTTATCCCACAAGGGTTTGGGGTAGCCATCGTCGCCAACCGGCCCGTAAGTAGCCTCCCAAATCTCCATTTGCTGCGCCGAGCGCCCGTGGCTGCCCAGGACGTCTTCAAGTTGCGACATAGCCTTCATGGTGACTTCGGGCTGGCCATCTGATTTTCTTTGCATGTACCGCGGAGCCTGCGTCCAAGTGTGTCCCGGCTCGAAAAAGGCGTTGTCGTCGTCATAGATATTCGTCAGCTGGTACTTGCGGAAATCAATCGGATCCGGATAGAGCGTCCACGTGCCGCCGAAAAAGTCAGGATAGAACACCTGCACTGCGAGTGATTCCCATCCGCCGGTCGAGCCGCCGGTGAGCACGCGCGCGTAGGGTTTGCGAATCATGCGGAAATGCACTTCCAAGTAAGGAATGAGCTCATGAGTCAGAGCGTCGCCGAAAGGACCGTTGTTCGCTGAGTTGACCGCGTAAGAATCATCGAAATATGGCGTTGGATGCTGGAAGGTTACGGCGATCATGCGCGGAAAATTATCCGAACTCCAGGCCTGATAAAACTCGTAGCCTGACTCACGATTCAGATCGGTCATTTGCGCGCGCTGCGCCGGACTGACAGGCCGATCCTCCGTTGAAAACCCATATGGCGCGCCCAATCCAAAATGGCCTTCCTCATATACAACGGGGTAGGAGGAGTTGGGGTGCTGGTCATAACCCTTGGGCAGCAGGACGATGGCGCCAATGTATATTGGGCGTCCCCAGAATTTTGTGAGCATTTGACTCTGAATCTTCACGTGCCTCACCCAGGGCGTGTCCGCGGGCACGTCCACGGGCGGAATCACTTTCGACAGGCTGAGGCGAATGTCGTATCCAGCTGAGGGATCGAGATGCACACGTTGGACTTCGCTGTAGAAATTGCCGGGCGAGCGATTGAAGTGCTGGCCTTCCCATTGGTCCATGTGCGCCCAGATGGTGTGACCATCAGAACGATGAAATTCCGTATACATGTTGACCAGCGCTTGGACGTAATAATCGCCGGCGGGAATATCGCGAAGGCTGCGCATGGGAGAGCCCGGGGTGCTGCCGTCAATCACAGCGGCCTTACCGGGAGCGAGTGCGTCAATATCTGTTCCGAAAATCGGTGCAGTGTCACCCCACCCTCCGGCCTGCAAGCGCGGCTCGGGTGTGTCGCGCTGCGAGATCATCACGAATACGCGGCCCGTGAGCGGACCTGCTTGTACGGAAGCCGGAAATGAGATTTCGAATCTTGGCCCTGAAGATTGCGGCGTGGTTGCGCGAGCAGTTTTCACCGAAGACAGCAACGCAGCCAAAGCCAAAATTCCAAGAGTTATCCCTGCACGCTTCCTCATGCCGCGCTCCTTAGTCCGGAAATGGTTTCTCTGTTACTCGCTCGTAAACTTTCTAGAACGAGACTTGCGCCTTGATCTGCAACAGTCGCGGTGAGCTGTCCGCTCCCAGTCCTGAGCCATACACCGAATTCGACGGCCCCACCGTTGAGGTGATCAGACCAAACGTCGAGGAGGAGTTTATGTTGGTGCCCGGAATCGAGAAATTCACATGGTTCAGCACATTGTATGCTTGCGCCCCAATGCCCAAAGTCCAATTCTCCCAGATTTTGAAGTTCTTCATGAGGGCGAAATCGGTGTCGAAGTACCCCGGACCGATGAGGACATTCCGAGGAGTATTGCCAAACATCAGTGAGGATTTTGATAGCTTGGAAAATAATCCGCTGGGGAAGCACGAAACGGCCGTCGTACCCGAATACACAGGAACATTGCAACTCGGAATTGCCGCCCCGCTCCAGTTTGCAAACGGTGTGGCGCCTCCGTAATTGTCCGCTGTCAATGTCGAGTTGAGTGAAGTATCCGTGAAATTCAGCGGGAAGCCGGAGCGCGCGATGATGGTTCCAGAAACCTGCCAACCCTCAATCGCCCGGCTTAAGGCTCCTGACTGAGTGTGAATCAATTTCTGGATGGGGAGCGTCCAAACGTAAGTGGCGTCCATATAATGGCGCACATCAATATCGGCCACGGAAATTGAGCTGGCCAGGGAATAAGGATTGAGGACCGTCCTCGTTTGCCCAGTCCCTTCGCCGATATCAAAGGCGTGGCTCCACATGTAGTTAGCCTGGAGCGCCCCACCTCCGAAACGATATTGGAACGAAACCGTCATGCCGTTGTAATGTGAAGTGCCGCTGGGCTGGAAGTACGTCACGGACTTGAACAAGGGATTGAGAGGGGTGGCTGGAAACCCCGCCAGACCGAACGCGTTATAACCGCCAACGCTAAGCAGTTCGTGGATCCCGTGGTTTCCGTTATAAGCCAGGTTCAAAGAAGCGTTGTGCCACAAACCCTGCTGAACCTGAATGTTCCATTCCTGGTACTGAGGCAAATTCAGATAGGGTGCAGTAGTTGTGAAATTAGGAGGCGCGAAAGTCCCACCTGCAGCCTTCACTGCCGCTTGCAGTTGAGTCAGGTTGTCCCCGGCCAGGAAGCCACTCTTGAACGCAGTGAAGTCCGTGATCGCATCGGTCTGCAGGGGATTGCCCGAGCTGGTGGTCTGCGCAGGAGAAATATAACCAAGCGAGGTAACAGCGAAGCTGGACGTATTGGGCGCGTTGTTCGCAAAGGCCGTGGCGAGGCTGAAGGCGTAGTTATCTCCAAACAATCCGATGCCACCACGCAATACGGTCGGACGATTTCCGCCCCGGACCTGCCAAGCGAAACCCAGGCGCGGCTGCCATTCCAGAGACTGATATCCTTTGAATCCCTGGAAAAGGCCCGTCGAGATGGCTTGATTGTAAGGGGTGGAGGCTGTGTTTCCGCCGGTCAGAAATGGAGTCGAAAGGTTGGCCATACAAACGGTCCGGCAGACTGGATTTGATGCATGGTCCACCCTCAATGCGAGGGTGACCGAGAGATTATTACGAATTCGAAGCGTATCTGTGACGTAGGCTCCCAGGCGATACATCGCGAACGGCTGGTCGGTGGATAATGGGAAACTTTGAGTGTAGGTCGTGCTGTTACCGGATGGGGTCCCTGGATCGAAACCGCCGTTGTAGAAGGCGTCCAGGTTGGCGACCGACATGCTCCGAGTAGTGCTGAAATAGTTGCTCATGTCGTAGCGGTCAAAAACGCCGCCAAACTTGAACGAATGTCGGCCCTTCTGCCATGAAAAATCATCCGAGAATTCGGCGCTGGTGATGGCGCGACCCTGCGGGAAGCCGCTGACGCTGGACCCCAGCGAATTGAGACTTCCATCCTGGAAGGAGACAGCGTAGGGCATAGTGGCCAAGGATTGGGCGAAATTCGTCGGAGCGAAGAGCGCATGGTACCACTCGGCACCGAGCGTGACCTGGTTCAGCATATTCGAGTTGAAGGTGTGTGTTTCCACAATCTCCGAGTTCCAACTCGGCTGAGGGCTAATCACATTGAAATCCTTGGGATCAATGGTGTCAGTAGAGGTCGCCTGCACGCCGTCGTCTCTGAAGTAATGAACGAAGGCGTGATCCTTTGAGCTGATGTTGTAGTCCACACGGAAACTGTAAATGGTTTCCGGAGTGTAATTCGGCACAACGGAAGCAAAGCGTACGCTGCATGCGGGCAAAGCCGCAGCCAAAGCGGGGGTGGCAGCGGTCCCTAATCCAGTGAAAGTTCCGCATCCAGGGCCGGTAAATGAACTGCCAGCAGTGCCGGTCGGGATTCCGGCCGAGGACGCCGACGAAGCGCCCGGCGCCTTGTTCCAAAGATTGAACATGGAGGTGTAAAACGGAAGAGAGTTGGTCAAGCCCAGCGTCGTGAGATTAGTCGTTGTTGCAGTTTCAAATGCACTCGTGGGCAGATAAGTGAAATTGCTTGATGCCGGCAGAATGATGCGGACCCCTTCGGTATTGAAGTAAACGAAGAGTTTGTTCTTCAGGATTGGTCCACCCACATCGCCGGCATATTGATTGGCATTCTGGAACGATCGCGGCGTGCCTACCGAGTTGTGGAAGTAACTGTTGGCGTCAACGGCCCGGCCGCTCCAATAATATTTCAAATCGCCGTGAAATTTATTCGTGCCTGACTTTGTGACGATGGTGGTGTTCGATCCGGCGAGCGTGCCGTACTCACCCGTATATCCATTAGGCACGACGGTGGCTTCCTGAACTTCGTTCAAGCCGAGAAGCAGGTTGGATGCGCCTCCGTTCGTGGCATTGTTGTCGGGGTCAATGTCCGGCATGCCGTTCAACGAAACCATATTGGACGAAGTAGGCAGGCCAAAGAATGAAGGGAAAGTTCCTCCTCGGGCCACGACCGCGCCAGCTGCGTACCACAAAATGTCGTAGATATCGTTGCCACCGTTCGGTACTTCCTGAATCTGCTTCAGCGTCAAGTTGGTGGAATTATTCCCGTTTTCCGTTTGGAAGATGGGAGCTTCCGCCGTAACCGCGACCGTTTGAGTTGTGCCCTTCAGGGTGAGTTTCATCTCCAGCGAGGAAACCTGGCCGAGGCGAACCACAGTATTTGTCGTGGCGCTTTGAAGCCCTTCGGCATCCACCGTGACGGAATAATCACCCGGTTCCAGCAACGCGAAGCGGAAGATCCCCTCGTCATTTGTTTTCATCGAGGCCGTAGCCGAGGTGCTCATGTTTTTTACCGTTACCGTTGCGCCCGCTACGCTACTCCCCTGAGGATCCTTAACCACTCCGCTGATGTCGCCTGTTGTTTGCGCTTGGGCAAACGCGCCTTGCGCGCAGAGGCCGGCCAATATAAGAGTGCAAGTAAGAACAACAAACATTCTCATTTTTCTCATTTAAGTTGCCTCATTTCCTTGGGATTCTTGCCGAGGGTGAACCACAATCAGAGTTGAAGAATAAATTACAAAGCTTTCGTGGGGATTCGCAACCGAGAACAAGCTTCCGCCAGTTGCGCTCGCGCTCCGGCGCAAATTCGGACACGCCGCCCTATTTTCGATCCCCATCATGCGGAACCACCTCCACGTGAGTTCCGCGTACAATCCCTTGTAGGCAGGACGTACTGACCCAGAACCTAAAAGTTTATGTCCCGCATATACGCCCGCGCGCAATTAGCTGTCAAGGAAATAAGATTGATGCTGTTGGAGGCAAGAGTTAAATGGAGTTTAAAGAACGCGCCGGACGTTAAGCGCCGCCCTTAAGCTTTGCGCCCAGACCTTTCAGGCGGCCGGCGCTGGCCATCGCGCCATACTGCTTCACCATTTTGCGCATCTGCAGATATTGCTTGAGGACCTGATTGACTTCCTGCACGGAGGTGCCGCTGCCGGCGGCAATGCGTTTGCGGCGGCGGCCGTCCAGCAAATCGTGATTGTCGCGCTCCGCATTGGTCATCGAATTGATGATGGCCTCGACGCGCTTGAGGCGGCCTTCATCCACTTTCGTGTCGCGCGGAATGTTCGCCAGCGGGCCCATTTTTGGCAGCATGTCCATAACCTGCTCGAGCGGGCCCATTTTGCGGATTTGGTGGAGCTGGTCGCGGAAATCGCCGAGCGAAAACTCACTGCGGCGCATTTTGCGCTCGAGCGCGGCGGCCTGCTTTTCGTCCACCGCTTGCTCGACACGCTCGATCAGCGAGAGCACATCGCCCATGCCCAGCACGCGCGAAACGATACGCTCCGGATAAAACGCCTCCAGCGCGTCGTACTTCTCACCCGTGCCGATAAATTTCACGGCCGCGCCGGTCACTTTGCCAATGCTCAACGCCGCGCCGCCGCGCGCATCACCGTCAAGCTTGGTGAGAATGATGCCGGTGAGCCCCAGGCGGCGATGAAATTCACCGGCGGAGCGCACGGCGTCCTGGCCAATCATGGCGTCGGCGACGAATAATATTTCGGAGGGCTGCAGCTCGCGCTTGAGCTGCGAAAGTTCTTCCATGAGTGTGTCGTCAATGTGCAGGCGGCCCGCGGTGTCCACCAGAATCACGTCGGATGCCGAAAGTTTTGCTTCGCGGATCGCGCCCTTGGCTATCTCGAGCGGCTTGTCCGTTCCCGCTCCGGGCCAGCAGGCGACTCCAACCGCTTTGGAAACTTGCGCGAGCTGTTCGCGTGCCGCGGGCCGATAAACGTCGGTGGAAACCGTGATGGGGCGATGACCGGATTGGCCGAGCCATTTGCCGAGTTTGCCGGTGGTGGTGGTCTTGCCCGACCCTTGCAGGCCGACAATCATCCACACGGAGGGCGGGCGCGAGGCGTAAAGCGGCTTGGCGTGCTTGCCCAGCAGCGCCAACAACTCATCGCGAACAATTTTCACTACTTGCTGATCCGGCGAAAGTTGCAGTAACACTTCGGATCCCAGCGCTTTGGCGCGAATGTGCGCCAACAATTCATCCGCGACGACGACTGCCACGTCGCCTTCGAGCAGGGCTTCGCGGATTTGCGCGAGCGCGGCGTCCAGATGCTCCTCAGTCAGTTTTCCCTGGCCGCGGAGATTCTTGAACGCGCGCTGGAGTTTGTCGGTAAGGTTTTCAAACATAGTGTGTCCCGCAATTCGCGCGAAAGAATGCGCGCACTTTGTTGCGGTTCCTATTGTAGCGTAGCTCCGCAGCCAGCAGGAAACATGAGGAGAGTCACGTCGCTGTCAGTTCAAATATAGCTGAGCCATTTCGATCGTCGCGTCGCACGCACTCGCCCATACCACTGGCAGGGGAAATACAGCGCAACGACACACAGGCCCCAAACAAGGTAGAGCAGACCGAGACTCCACACATATCCCGCCGGGACAGGTCCCGGATTCATTGGGTGATTGGCGAATAGCCAGGGATCAACATGTCCTTCACGAATCAGCGACACGACGCAGGCCGCGGCGTGGATGAGAGGAATGTGCAGCAAGTAATAAAACATGGGAACGCGGCCAAAAGTTTCGATAACGCTCGCGATTTTGCCTCGCCAATGTTCCGCGACCGCCAGAAGGATGAACATCGGCCCCAGCGTCATCAGCAGGAACAAAAGCGAGGCCGGATACTTGGTGGTGTTTAGAAACCCGAGCAAGGTATGAGCTTTGCCCCAGGGGCGTGGATCACCATAAACATTCAGGGTGCGAAGGGCGATGAAAAGAAATACGAGGGCCAGGCCGATTTTGAGAGAGATCGCGCGGCGGTTGTCTGGTGGCATTTCCATCACCAGGCCAAACGCGTACCCGGCCATCATCACTCCGATCCACGGCACGATGACATAAAGAATGAACAACGGCGGACCCGAACCGCCCAGCTGAAACCCTCCGTCAAAATAGAGCAGGCTCCAGAGCCAGTTTGGCCCATTCTCACCGAAGTAGCGTTCCAGTTGGCCTTGGAAAACACTGGTGAGGTTGTGCAGCGCAATGATGGCCACGCCAATCGCTCCGATTAGCTTTACCGGAAGATAGATCAAGCCGGCCATGAGCATCATGCAGATGCCGATCATCCAAATGATTCCGGCCAGCAGATAATGAGCGAAATCAAAATTAAAGGTCCAGCAGATGCGGATGAAGGTGAGCTCAAGGAGCACAAGCCACGCTCCCCGTGTGAACAGGAACTTTGAAAGCCCCGCTCGATTGGCGAGCTTGCGTCCGTGCAAGTAGGCCGCGGTCCCCGCAAGAAAAACAAATGCCGGCGCGACGAAGTGCGTAATCCAGCGGGTGAAGAAAATTCCCCAGGTCGGGCCGCCCGCGGGAAGGCCCGAGTAAACTCGGACGTGATCAATGGCCATGAGGATCATCACCACTCCGCGCACAATGTCCATGGAGGCGATGCGCGAGGTGGAAGTCGGCGTCAAGTTTGTTTTCATCGGATCATGAATTGCTTGGATGAATTAACGTCCCAAACGGCCCAGTCTTCCTTCTATGGGACGCCCGGCAGAGTCAAATGTTACGCGAAATGAGAAGGCTGGGCTGCGGCGAAGATTCCGCAGCATGAAGCGCAAGTCTGAGATTTCCAGCACGCTATTTCCATCGCCGGGGCGCACGCGGTAAATCGGGAAACGCGCGAACCAGAGATAGGTTTGCGTTTCCGGGAGCTGCCGCGCGGCCTCCACGAGATTTTCCGGCGCGTTGTCGGGATAGAAATCGTAATCCACGGTGTCCGTCGACAGAAGATCCTGGTGGAGGCGATATGCGCCGTCCGGAGTGCGTATCAAACCATCCCACTGAAGAATGGATGGTGCGAGCGGAAGCGCACCGAGCGCCTGGACATTCAGTTTTTGATTGGCGGCGAAGCGCTGCAAGCGAGTCAGCGCTATGTGGTGGGCTGCGGCGCAAAGCAAGAGATAGCCGCACGAGGCGAGCAGTCCCGCACGTGCCCAGGTGGAGCGGCGAATGCGCGTTCCCCGCGCGCCCGCCAGCGGAAGAAAAAATAGTGCGCCAAAAATAGCGCTGGCGATTGGGACAACCCACAACGAAAAAGGAAATCCGGAGTA
Organism: Candidatus Acidiferrales bacterium; assembly: GCA_035308165.1. Classification (GTDB taxonomy): domain Bacteria; phylum Acidobacteriota; class Terriglobia; order Acidiferrales; family UBA7541; genus DASTCZ01. The sequence goes on from DATGHC010000010.1 coordinate 126,317, forward strand.
CATGCCGAGCCAGGCAACAGCGAGCGTCAGAACCGTGAACAAGGCCCACATGCGGGACGCGCGCTTGGTGCTGCGAGCGGGATCGCGGTGCGACCAGGCGGCCATCTGCGGTGCCACCAAGAGCGCGGAAAGAGTGAAATCTATGACGAAAATCCAGTCCCATTGAGCGCGTACTCGGGAAAGCGGACTCCAAATCATGGTGCCGAACGAAGTCACCACGTCCAGAAGAATATGGCTGGCAATTCCAGCCGCGGTTGCCAGGGCCGTCCATCCAAATGACGGCGGAGCAGCGCGGAAGCGACGCGCTGCCCAACGTACCAACCACGCGATTCCCACGGCCCACAGCGGAAGCATGACCAGAGAGTGCGTGATGTACCGGTGATACTTCAGGATGGCCAGATCATCGCGCGAAATAAATTGGTAGAAAAAATCTATGTCTGGAAATATTGAGCCGATAGTGGCCGCGGCGATTAGTACGCGTGATTGTGAGGAAAATTCCGCCGGCGTTTCCGCGCGGCGCGTTGTGAAAAAACCTTTGCCGAGCAGCGCGCCGGCGAATGCGTGAGTAATTGTATCCATTGGGCTTGGTTATGCTGCCTGGTCAGGAAATTGAAATCAACGGTGACCGTTTTTCGACCACTCGCCCAATTTCCCGCGCGGGAATACCGCGCTGCAGGAGGGCCTGGAGCGCGGCTGGAGCTCCGCTTGCGCCGATGGCCACAAGCAGGCCGCCCGAGGTTTGCGGATCAAACAGGAGCAATCTGAATTCCTCCGGCACTGTATCCGCAAAAACGACGCAATCACCAATGAAATTGCGGTTGTTGTGGAGGCCACCCGAGGCGTTGCCCGCTCGCGCACAATCTACGGCGCCGGGGAGATAGTCGATCCGCGCGTGGTCAATTTCCAACGAAACCACGGGAATATTGGATCCGACGTGCCCCAGTGCAATTTCACGTGCGTGGCCCAGCAAGCTGAACCCCGTTACGTCGGTGACGGCGTGAATATTTATTCGGCTCGCATCCGATTCTATGAGCGCTTCGGCGGCCGCTCGATTGAGTTGTGTCATGGAAGCGGTTGCTGCGGCCACGCTCTCCACAGATGCCGTGCCCTTCTTGAGCGCGGTCGCAATCACCCCGGTCCCAAGCGCCTTCGTAAACAAAAGAACATCGCCGGGACGCGCGCCCACGTTGCGCCAAATCTTGTCGGGATGGACCACGCCGGTTACCGCATATCCAAATTTCAAATCGTCGTCGCGGATGGAATGTCCGCCAATTACGAAGCAGCCCGCTTCCGTCATTTTCACCTGGCCGCCGCGCATAATTTCGCCAAGAACGGCGACATCGCCGCGCTCAGGAAAACCTACCAACGAAAGCGAGGAAATGGGCCGGCCGCCCATTGCGTAAACGTCGCTGAGGGCGTTGGCTGCGGCGATCTGACCGAACAGAAACGGGTCATCCACAATGGGTGTGAAGAAATCGGTGGTCTGTACGATCGCCAGGTCAGGGGTCAGGCGGTACACCCCGGCATCATCGCTGGTCTCATATCCGACCAACACATTCGGGTCAACTTGCTTTGGCAGGGAACGCAGCACGGAATCCAGAATACTCGGGCTCAGCTTGGCGGCGCAGCCGGCCGCCTTGGCCATGGTCGTGAGTTTCACAGTTTCCGCCAAGTTGCCCCCCTCGGAATACGGCCGGAGGATTATAGCGCGAGAGGAGACGCGTTCGCCGAAACTGGCTCAGAAACGGGGAAGATCAACCCTGGTTGGCTGCGCGGAACGGAATCGTGACGGTCTTGGTCGCTTGTGAGGAAGCTGTCATGTGGCATCGTCCGTCAAAAATGCCCCCCGGTTCTATGACCAGACATGGAGAGTGAATCTCGCCGGAAACGACGCCCCTAGCCTGGATTTCAACTCGCCCCTTGGCGAATATCACGCCGTCAAATCGCCCGGCAATGATGACCTGATTGCCTTCGATCTGGCCCTCGACCTTGGCACCCTCGCCCAGGACCAGCGTCTGGTTGCTCAATATGTTTCCTTTGACCTGGGCTTCAATTCGGAGCGTTCCGGAAAACTCCAAAGTCCCTTCAAAACGAACCGTCCGATCTAGGAACCCGGACCACTCGCTCTGGGAGTCCTCCATTTTCCGATCTGAGAAAGGCCAAGCCATGGTTGGGTCACTCTTCATGACAGCTTTGCATGCGATTTCCCGGCAGTCAAGAGGAACAAGGTACTAGAGTGAGCATTTATACTACATAAGTAGTCTAATGCATCAATTTGTCGTAGATTCCGGCAAGCTGCGCGTCATCATAATACTCTATTTGCAATTGGCCGGCCCGGTTCTTTGCCTTCAGCCGGAGCGTGACTTTCGTGCCCAGGTGCCGCTCAAGCTCTTCCAACGCAGCTCGAGTGTTGGCGTCCAGCTCTGCTGCCTCCTTCTTAGCGGCTTCGCTCCCGCGCGCTTTGCGTACGATGAATCGTTCGAGTTGACGAACGGTCAGGCCGCCGCGGGCAATTCGGTGCGCGAGTTTCTGTCTTTCGGCAGCATCCGTGACGCCCAGAAGCGCGCGGGCGTGCCCGCCGGTCAAGCGGCCCTCTTCCATCATTTCCAAAATTGATTTTTCCAATCGCAGCAAGCGAACGGCATTTGCAATTGTGGCGCGGTCCTTACCGGTACGCGATCCAACTTCTTCCTGCGTCAAGTGAAATTCATTGAGCAAGCGGTCGAATGCGCGCGCTTCTTCCACTGGATTCAAGTCCTCGCGTTGAAGATTCTCCACCAGCGTGAGCTCGAGCACCTGCTCTTCGGGAACTTCGCGGAACACCGCCGGCACCCGCTGCAACCCTGCCCGCTGTGCCGCGCGCCAACGGCGCTCTCCGGCGATTAGCTGAAACCGCGCACCCATCTTTCGAAGCACCAGCGGTTGAATAATCCCGCTGGTTTGAATTGACCGGGACAACTCTTCTATCGCTTCCTCCCGGAATCGTGTGCGAGGCTGGTACGGATTGGGATCAATCAGATCTATGTCCACTTGGTAAGAGCCCGTTGGAGCCGTCGGCGCTGTTTGCGTCGCCGCTGCTGCCTGTGGTCTCTCCACTGCCGGCAAGGGTGCCGGTCCCGGCTGCGGCTGCTGCGGCTCGGGTTCCCTGATCAGCGCTCCCAAGCCCCTGCCCAGAGCGTTTCTGGTCATTGGCAATGACCTCCTTGGCGAGTTGTATATAACTCTCTGCTCCTTTACTACTTATGTCGTAGAACACGATTGGCTTCCCGTGACTCGGGGCCTCTGCCAATCGCACGTTTCGCGGTATCACCGTAGAAAAAACCTGAGCCCCGAAGAAGCTCCTGAGGTCGGCGGAAACCTGGCGCGAAAGCGTCGTACGCTCGTCAAACATTGTGAGCAAGATTCCTTCGATTGCCAGCTCCGGATTCAAGGATCGGCGGATCCGCATCAGCGTATCAAGGAGCTCGGAGACCCCTTCCAGGGCATAATACTCGCACTGGATCGGAATTACGACGGAGTCAGCTGCGACCAGTGCATTCAACGTAAGGAGGTCCAGCGATGGCGGGCAATCGAGGATAATGTAATGGTAATCATTTCTGAGGTTGTTTAGCAGTTGCTTAATCTGGAATTCGCGATCGGAGGCGCTTACCAGCTCCACTGAGGCGCCAACAAGATTCCTGTCCGCGGGCAGCAAATCGAGGCCTTCTACCTGAGTTTTCTGGATAATTCGATCGGTGGACTCATGCAACACCAGCGCATTGTAGAGGCTGCGGCGTGCCGGGTCCTTGGGGAATCCTATGCCGCCCGTTGTGTTGCTTTGGGGGTCACAGTCCACCAGGAGAGTGCGTCGCTCGGAAATCGCCAGCGAAGTGGACAGATTTATTGCCGTGGTTGTCTTACCGACGCCACCCTTTTGATTTGCAATCGCTATAATACGACCCAATTACGCTTCCCCCACTCGCGAATCTAGCAGAATTCAGCTGTGAAGTGCAATATGTTTCACGTGAAACAATTTGATCGCGTGAATCGTGTAATCCAATCAAGATAGTTTCACGTGGAACAATCTAACAGCAGCGACATCGAGTGTAAGCGAGACTAAAAGGATCCATCCTTACTTGGAGTGAATATGTCTTGCTTTGGGGGATTAACTAACAGCTCTAAGAAGTGCCCGAATTCAGTTCACGACTCAGGAATCCTAGAAGGGTGTCAGTTCAATCTGAGAACCACGAATTTGTCTCTGGCCGTGTCGAAAATGTTCCACGTGGAACAATGCATCTAACTATTTGATTTTGTTATATTTCCAACCAAAACAACCCTCTTCTTGGACTGCGGCATTGGTTGAGGTTGCGACCAATGCCAATCCTTAAGATGCGTCAACTTTGTGGCGTCCTCGAGTCCAAGGAGCAAAATCAATCGTCCGGAATGGCTTAGTCTCGGAGAGGCCCACTTTAGAAGGGTCTTGTGATTTCCAATCGCCCTGGCGATCACAATATCAAAGTTGCCAAAATCTGGATCCAGAGTCTCATAATGAGTTCTGAGGACCTTAACAGATTCCAAATGAAGCGTCCTGGCAACTTCGTTCAGAAAAGCTGCCTTCCTGGTATCTTGCTCAATCAAAAACACTTCAGTGTCAGGTCGCACAATTTTCAATGCCAGCCCAGGAAAGCCGGCACCAGAACCGACGTCGGCGAGCCGACTTTTCCCTGTGGACATGAATTTGGCACAGAAAAAGCTCTCTCCAAAGTGTCGACCAACGATTTCTTGCGGATCCTCAACGGAAGTCAAGTTAAACTTATGATTCCAAAAGACTAATATTCCAAGGTAGTTCTGAACCTGTACGACCTGTAGATCCGACAGGCGGACGCCGTAGGGCTCTAGCCATGCGGAAATTGAGGAGGCGTTGGGAACCTCTACATCGGAATTCGCTACAACTACAACTGTAGTATTATGATTCATCCTGAAGTCTCTAATGCTTACCAGCTGCGCCATCTGAAAGAATCACATCAACGGCCTGCCCATCAGGTGATTTATCCTCACTGACCTTGCGCAAATACCGGGGCCCAAGAAATCCCGCCAGCAAATCCACCGCAAGATGGCCCGCAACTGCTGGGACCAGATTCCCGACCCAGAACCGGCTGGCAGCAAATATCAATCCTAGTACAAATGTGGTCATAAGCCCGCGACGACCCTGGTAGAGATGAGCCAGCGAAAACAGCAATGACGATCCAATGATTGGGAACGCGACAGGATGCCACGCTCTCTCCAGCGCGGCATAGGCGAAACCACGGTAAAGAAACTCCTCGCAAAGAGATGCAGTAGTCGCGAGCGTTGCAAAGACGAGGGCCTCAACCAGCGAAGAGGGCATCAACATGACCGAAATTTGCCGAATCCGGGAATTTGAATTGGCGGGCAAAAGAGCTGTCCGGCGGATCCCGACATATTGAAGGGCCCCGAGCACCGCAATGAGGCCGGCCGCCACCAGCGAGGGCAATGTCCACGAATGGACATTTAGCGCCAGCTGTTCAAGATTGAGACCCCTCACAAAGCATCGCCAAGCCACCAATCCCGCGAGGAACCACTGAAACGCAATCGTAGACGCGTAAATCGCGAGCCTGTCCGCCGAAGAGATTCGCCTCCGCGCCAGCAAGCTGCGGATGCGCGCTGCCCCGCGCCACGGAATCAAAATAGCAAGCGCGGCAAATATGAGAATAAAATCCCAAGGAAACAGGATTCCCATCATGATTAGAGACACTCCGGACTTCCGATCACAGCTTGAGATAACAACACGAGTCGCCGCGCAGAGCAAGCGGGAGGTAGCTGATCGGAACCGGCCGCCATCCGCGTGGCGCAAGCCGGGACATTAAGGCTCCGGCAAATCGGCCGGAGATTTGACAACTTCCGCGCGCACCGTCTATCGTTGCCTCGACATGAAAATTCTGGTTATCGGTGGCGGAGGACGCGAGCACGCGCTGGTTTGGAAATTGCGCCAGAGTCCGAGCGTTGAAAAAATCTGGTGTGCGCCTGGCAACGGTGGAATTTCCGACGAGGCCGAATGCGTCCGCGTTGAGTCAAAAGACGGCCTGAAAGATGTCGTCGCTCTGGCTTCACTGGCCACGCTGCTTGGCGCGGACTTGACGGTTGTGGGTCCGGAGTTGCCACTTGTTTCCGGCATCGCCGACGAATTCGCACAGCGCGGCCTCGCCCTGTTTGGGCCTTCCAAAGCTGCGGCACAGCTTGAGGGAAGCAAAATCTTCGCAAAGGAATTCTTGAAGCGCCACAACATCCCCACCGCAACAACTTATGGGATATACGATTCGGCCAACGCAGCCGCGTCGGCTTTGGGGAATCTGACCTGGCCCACGGTCATAAAGGCGGATGGCCTTTGCGCCGGCAAAGGCGTTTTGGTCGCGCGGAACCAGAATGAAGCAGCAGCCTTTGTCGAACGAGCGATGCGGAAGCGGGAATTCGGCGAAGGCGGCGCACAAATTCTGATGGAAGAGGCCCTCGAGGGCGAAGAGCTTTCACTGATTGTCATGACGGACGGCGAGTCCACCGCCGCCATGGCACCTGCGCGCGATCACAAGCGCATTTTTGATGGCGACCAAGGTCCCAACACGGGAGGGATGGGCGCCTACTCAACAGATGGGTTGCTCCCGCCGGAGATCGCGGCGCGAATTGACAGAGAAATAATCCAACCGTCCATTCGTGGCATGTCATCGGACGGCCGCCCTTATCGCGGATTCCTTTATTTTGGATTGATGCTGACCGCTAGTGGCCCAAAAGTTTTGGAGTTCAACTGCCGCATGGGCGATCCCGAAGCTCAGGCCATCATCTACCGAATGGATTTCGATCTGGCATCCGTCTTGGCGTCCTGCGCCGCTGGCCAGCTCGACGCAAAGGCTATCCGCTGGAATCCTGCCCCAAGTGCGTGCGTGGTAATGGCATCGCAAGGATACCCTGGCGATCCACAGATCGGGCAGAGCATTACAGGAATTAAGGATGCTGAGGGTCTGCCTGATACCAAGGTTTTCTACGCCGGAACCAGGAAAGAAGGCAGCATTTACTACACAACTAGTGGAAGAGTTCTGGGTGTTACTTCCAGTGCCCCCAGTCTCGCTTCCGCTGTCAGCAATTGCTACCAAGCCGTTCATAAGATACGCTTTGCCGGGGCTCAATTCCGCTCAGACATTGCGCGCCGGGCGCTCGTCGGTCAAGGATCAGCAGTCGGAGATTAACCATACCCTGCAATCAATTCATGGAGGAGACGTGAGCGAGCACAACGATCAAAAGCCGCTGATTGGAATCCTAATGGGGTCGGATACCGACCTTCCGGTTATGTCGGAATCTGCCAAGATGCTCGAAAAATTCGGGATCCCATATGAGATAGAGGTCACCTCGGCGCACCGTTCACCCGCGCGAACTCATGAGTACGCGAGCACGGCAGGGGCCCGAGGGCTGAAGGTCATCATCGTGGCCGCAGGCGGCGCGGCGCACTTGGCGGGAGTGATTGCCGCGGTCACGACGCTTCCCATCATCGCCGTGCCCATGGCCACGACCGTACTCAGCGGCATCGACTCGCTGCTTTCCACGGTGCAGATGCCCGCAGGTGTCCCCGTGGCGGCAATGGCCATCGACAAGCCCGGGGCCATCAACGCAGCCATCTTCGCCGCGGAAATCATCGCCACATTTGACGCTGAAATTGCGCGCCGCCTGAGCTCCTACAAGGAAGAGCTGGCCAAATCCGTGGCGGAAAAAAGCGCGCGCGTGAAACAGCAATACGCGGGCAAATCACGCTAGCTAGCTACCACAATTGAATTGGCGGTATTCTCGCGCAGGCATTGCACGGGCCCTCACTGGTGATGCGGGCCGCGCAGAGTGGGCGCATCGTCCGCGCGCTTCTCGGTGGGCTTCTTCGGCGTATCCGTCGGTGGAACAATCCAATCGAGCCGGTCTCCTTCGCGTAAAATTGCCAGCGTCAGTTTTGTATCCGGCGGCGACGTGGCCGTCAGCGCGCCACGGATAAATGCCGTAACGCCTTCAGACGCGGCCTTTTGGCTGGCCCCATCCAGGATAAACTGCGCGGCTTTACCATTCACTGGCGACTCTTGGCGGATGGGAATCAGGCGCGAGTCATTGCTCCCCAGCAATTGAGCCAGAGTTGGGCCGGGCATGTCCGACGGATAGCGATGCTCGACGATCGTGCGCGGCTCTCCTTTTTCGGGCGGATAAAGCTGTGTGTAACTCGGACGCAGGACCAGCGTATCAAAATAATTGTTCTCCAATTCACGTTGCTGCACGAGGTAATTCAGCAGCCACGCTTCCGGTCCATAGTCCTGTTCATACCCGATGACAAGAATCTGGACCAGGGGCTCATCTTCCTTAATGTTCACCTGGTGGTGGAGCAATCCCGCGACCGGGCGAAACGCTTCGAGAAACCTCATCCCCAGACCCTCAATATCGCCTGCTTCGTTGGCTTCCGAATAAACTGTGGAACGCATGGCTTTGAAGGGGAGGTCGGCCAGGAGTTGATCCAGGCGCACGGGTGGCTTGTTCGAATTCACCTCCACCCACTCTACGGCGCCAAGCAGCACGGCTACATGTCCGCCAACCAGCGGGACGAAGAGCGGCGCATGAGACCCGGGCTCCGCCTTATCATTGGTCATGGCCCCAACAATTATCCCATCGCGCGTAACGCAGAAAACCACGCGCCCGGTGGCCAGGTTGGCGACAATTTCTTCGCCGCCCTGTTTCTGTTGTGCGGCTGCCGGAGGAGTGTGGGCGCACAGCAGCGACACTGCGGCCGCAGCCACTAAAATGAGGTTTGTGGAAAAACAGCGAAAGGCGCGGCGCATCGCAAGTCTCCGGCTGCCATCTACGTTACCACATCCATGAACAGGTGGCGCGTGGGAGCGCCCCCGCAGCTTTAATTCTCGAGGCAGGTGCTACCCAATGACATCTGCCCGCCTGTTCGGCTATTCTTGGCCCGCATGCCCAGCACCGAATCGATTCCATCCAACGGCCGCCAGGAGCAGCATTCCTTTTTAGCCGACGGCATGCTGATCCTCCTGATCATTGCCTTGGCCAAACTCGTTTTCCATTTTTACTTCAACAACCGCTACGGCTATTTTCGCGACGAATTTGATTATATGTCGTGCGGCGATCACCTCGCGTGGGGCTATGTTGACCAGCCTCCGCTTATTCCATTTCTGATTCACATTTGCCGGGCGCTGCTGGGCGATTCGCTCCGCAGCATCCGGTTCATTCCGGCTGTGGCGTCCTCCCTGCTCGTCGTGCAGACGGCCGTCATTGCCCGCGAACTCGGCGGCCGGCGATTCGCCCTTTTGCTCAGCGCGGTCACCATCGTCATTGCGCCGCAGTACCTCTCCAACGGCAGCCTTTTGGGGACGAATTGCCTCGAACCGAATCTGTGGATGGGCTGTGCCTATTTCGCGATTCTCGCCATCAAGCGCGCCGACCCACGCAACTGGCTGTGGTTCGGATTGATCGCCGGCTTGGGTCTGGAAGAAAAGTATTCCATAGCGTTATTCGGTTTGGGGATCGTAGTCGGCCTCCTGCTCACCCAGCACCGGCGCGCTTTCTTGAACAAATGGATCTGGCTGGGCGGCCTCGCGGCTTTTTTGGTTTTTCTGCCCAACGTCTTGTGGAACATTCACTATGATTGGCCATTTTTACAATTAATGCGGGCCATCAGGGCTGAAGGCCGCGATGTGGTCCTGCCCCCCGTTCAATATTTCGTTCAGCAGACACTGCTGGTTCATCCTCTGACAGCTCCCATCTGGATTACCGGGCTCTTTGCGTTTCTATTCTCGCCGCGACTCAAGGTGTACCGCCCGCTTGGTCTGAGTTATCTGATCACCTACACAATTTTTTTCGTCCTCCATGGCAAGAATTACTACCTCGCTTCGATTTATCCCATGCTCCTGGCGGCTGGCGCGGTGGTGATCGCGGCGGCGCTGGAACGCCCTAGTCTAGCTTGGCTGAAACCTGTGGTCGTTATTTTGCTGCTCTCCGGCGGCGCATATTTTGCCCCGGTAGTTGTGCCGGTCCTGTCCCCCGACCACTTCATCAGCTACATGAAATACCTCCCCATGAAGATTCCAGTGATGGAACACAGCCACGCCAGAGCCGTTTTGCCCCAATGGTACTCTGACCAGTTCGGCTGGGAGGAGATCGTGCAAGAAACCGCCCAAGCGTGGAATCAACTCCCCCCAGCTGAGCGACCCGATTGCGGGATTTTCGCCCAGGATTATGGCCAGGCCGGCGCTATTGATTTTCTTGGCAGGCGTTATGGCTTGCCCCCGGCGCTCAGCGGCCATCAGACTTACTTTCTGTGGGGGCCCAGAGGCTATAGCGGCAAATGCATGATCGTTCTGGACGACACGAAAGAAACACTCGAAGGACTTTGGGACCACGTCGAATTTGTAGGCACGTCCCCGGACAATCCTTATGCGCTGGAAAAGAACATAGACGTGTTCATCTGCAGAGGACCAAAATTTGGCACGCTTGCCGACGTCTGGCCGAAAGTGAAGAAGTGGCGCTAAAAGAATTCATATTATTCGCGGCGGCCATATTGGTAGGAGAGCTTGGCCGCCGAGGTTGGTACAGTATTGGCGCGAATCTGACTTGGAAACGAAAACCCATCCCGCCACGTGGAAGATTTGGCTAGCATTTGCGATCATTTATTTTGTTTGGGGCTCTACGTTTCTCGCTATCCGTGTTGGCGTTCGCGAAGTTCCCCCATTTCTTCTTGCAGCAATACGCTTTTTGATTGCAGGCCTGGTTCTTTATGGCTGGAGGATCGCGCGTGGTGAGCATTCGCCTAGCGCTCGCCAATGGCTGTCGGTGTTCATTCTCGCGCTCTTAATGTTCGCCTTCGCCTACGGACTATTATTCTGGGCCGAACAGCGCGTGCCTTCGGGAATTGCCGCGGTCATACTGGCCACGATTCCAGTGTTCATGTCCATGTCGGAGATCATCTTTCTGCATACGCAGAAACTCACAGCTCGCCTGGCCCTGGCGCTGGCTATCGGTATCGGCGGAGTGGCAGTGCTGTTGAGTCACACGGTGGCCCTCGGCGGCACGTCCATTGACAGGGGCGGCGCTGTGGCACTGATTATTGGAGCGATAAGTTGGTCCATTGCAGCCGCACTGACACGCAGGCTGCCGCTGCCGTCTTCTAAAGTGATGAGTGCAGGCGCGCAAATGTTCGTTGGCGGAGTGCTGCTCTTAATCGCCGCGGCCTTGCTGGGAGAATTTCACCGTTTCCACCCTTCGAGCGTCTCCCGCGAAACATGGCTGGCATTGCTTTATTTGATCGTCGCCGGCTCCATCATCGCCTTCACCGCTTACGTGTGGCTCCTTCACCATGAATCGCCCACAAAAGTCGGCACCTACGCGTACGTGAATCCCGTCGTGGCCGTGCTGGTTGGATATTTCCTTGGCGGGGAAACGCTGGGCCTGCGAACGATTCTGGGGTCAATGCTCGTATTGATCAGCGTTATCGTGATCACCACCACGCCGGCAAGAAAACCCGCAGTGACCGCTTAGCTAAATTGACCTGCCTCCGATACGCAAACTAAGATTGCCTCGAAGAAATGTCTGACTCCCAAGCTCTCCTCGGGCAGACGGTTTCCCATTAACGCATTCTGAAAAAACTTGGCGGAGGCGGGATGGAGGTGATTTACAAGACTGAAGACACGCGACTGGGCCGCTTCGTCGCCCTGAAGTTCCTACCCGAGGAAGTTGCGCACGACTCCCGACCCGCGATTTGCTGAGTTGGTGAGCAAGGTTGGCCTGCCTCAAAAGCAAAAGCTCGAATCGTCCATTTGAAAGCCGCCCCTTCAAGTATAATGACGAACACCCGCAAATTCAGGAGCCAACTTGGCATCCGCACCGGCCGTTTCGACCACCGTCTCATCACCGCCCTTGCGCGTTGAGGGCTTGGTAAAACGCTTCGCCGAGCTGACGGCAATCAACGACATCTCCATTGAATTGAAAAACGCCGAATGCCTGGGATTACTCGGCCCCAACGGCGCCGGCAAGAGCACATTGATTCGCAGCATCGTTGGCCGCGTCATCCCTGACTCGGGCAAGGTTACGGTTTTCGGCGATCTCGCCGACTCGGTTGGAGCGCGCATGGCTTTGGGGTGGGTTCCTCAGGAACTGGCGCTCTACCCCCGGTTAACCTGCCGCGAAAACCTGGAAGCCTTCGGCCTCTACCACGGCATGAATCGCGCCGACCTGAAATCCGCGATCACCTGGTGCCTGGACTGGGCTGCGCTCACCGATCGCGCCGGTGACCTGGTCAAAGTCCTCTCCGGAGGAATGAAGCGAAGGCTGAACATGGCCGCTGGAATTATTCATCGCCCCAGGGTCATCTTGATGGATGAACCAACCGTCGGCGTGGACCCCCAATCGCGCAACCGCATATTTGAAATGATCGAAAAACTCCACAGCGAAGGTATTTCCATCATCTACACAACGCACTACATGGAGGAGGCCGAGCGCTTGTGCGACCGCGTCGCCATTATCGATCACGGGCGGATCATCGCTCTGGGCACCAAGGACGATCTGGTGCACAACTCTTTCGGATCAAGTAGCGAGATCCTGGCGCGCTTCGGAATAGCAGACGTGAGCGTGGCCGCGTGGGTGAAACAGCGCGGGGGCAAGTTTGAAAATGGCATGGCGCAATTCACGATCGAGCACGCCATTGAAATCAGCGGTTTGCTGGATGCCGCAGCCAAAGCAGGCCATGAATTGGATGACGTCTCGTTGAGAAAACCGAATTTGGAATCCGTATTTCTGAAATTGACCGGAAGGGAGTTGCGCGATTGATTGCTCCCATAGTACGCACGTCGCTCATTTCGCTGAAGCGCGACCGGGGCGCACTGGTCTTGAGCTTCATCCTGCCGGTGGCGTTTTTCACCATCTTCGCCGTCATTTTCGGCGGCCGCCGGGATAGCACGCCAAAAGTACGGGTCCTCGTCGTGGATGAAGACCGCACCCCAACCTCGCAGAGATTGCTCAAAGGCCTTGAGGCGGAGGGGTCGCTCACCGCATTCGACAGACCCGCACCAAAGAACGGTGTTGAGCAGCCTGACTACACAGCCGAAACTGCCGAACTCGCGGTGAAAGCGGGAACGGCATCGGTGGCACTCATCATCCCTCGCGGCTTCGGCGCGCATCCGCTTTCCTTCGGCCCGGATCAAAACGGCTCGACCATCCAGCTCCTCAAAGACAGCAGTGACATGATCGCGCCACAAATCGTCGAGGGCCTTCTTCAGAAGGTCGCCATGACTTCGATGCCCGACTCGATGATCGAGCAGGGTACCAAGTATTTTGATGAGTATGCCGGCGGATTGACGCCGCAGCAGCACAAGATAATAGAGGACCACTTAAACGACCTGCGCAGGGAGCAGAGCGCGGCAGACGGAGCAGCGGCATCGCCGGGGCAAAGCACAACGACGACGCAAAACGCCGGTAGCGGAGGGATGCTCCTTTCCGTGACCTCGCGCGACGTTGTCGGCGAAAACAAAAACAACCCTATGGTGTCCTTTTACGCGGCGGCCATCGGCGTCATGTTTCTGCTCTTCACCGCCAGCGGCACAAGCGGTTCCCTGCTAGACGAAGCCGAAAGCGGCACTCTCGACCGTGTGCTGAGCAGTCGCGTTACCATGGGATCGCTGTTGGCGGGCAAGCTCTGCTACGGTACCGCGCTGGCGTTCGCGCAATTGGTAGTCATGTTTGTCTGGGCCTGGCTCCAGTTCAAGATCGAGTTCATTCCGCACTTGCTTGGCTTTGCGATTATGGGCATTTCCACGGCATTCGCCGTAAGCGCCTTCGGGATGCTGCTGGCCAGCATTTGCCGCACGCGCGCGCAGCTGGGCCCTCTTTCCACGCTGGTAATTCTGATCATGTCCTCGGTCGGTGGAAGCATGTTTCCAAGATTTCTTATGCCGGAGGCCATGCAAAAAGCCGGATTGCTGACCATCAACGCCTGGGCGATCGACGGCTTCACCAAAGTTTTTTGGCGTGATGAGCCGATTTCACACCTGTGGCCCCAGGTCCTGGTGCTTGTCGTTGTCGGTACCGTGTTATTCGCCATCGCCCGCAGGATCGCGCGCCGCTGGGAATTCGCCTGACAAGATTCCTCGCTGGCGCATAACCCGAAGCACTCCTCAGCTATTTTCAGTAGAATAGATCATTCCTTTTAGAGAGAGGGCAAACGATGGGGCTGTTCGATGGTTTGTTTGGCGGTGGAACCAAGCTGCGCTCGCCCGCGAGCGTGCGGCACGGCGGCAAGCGCCTTAACGAAATCCTCGCGGCGCACCAGAAATATCACAGCGGCGAGGCGGGAGGAGTGCGCGCAAATCTGGAAGGCGCGGACCTTTCCCGTGTGCAATTGTTCGAAGTCAATCTTGCGATGGCGTTGATGGCCGGATGTAACCTGGAATCCGCTTTCATAAAAAAATCAAAATTGGCCGGCGCGGATTTGAGCCGCGCCAACTTGCGCAAGGTCAAAATCAACAACTGCGATTTGACGGAAACTAAATTAGTGGGATCCGACCTTACCGAAGCCGACCTGAGTGGCTGCGAACTTTTCCGCGGCGACTTGACCGACGCGGTGGTGCGGAACGCCACTCTCCGCGGAACTGTCCTGCGGCAAACCAAGCTGGTGAACACAGATCTGACCGGATCGGATATGGCGCTGGCCAGCGTGCGTGAAGTGGATTTGGCAACCGCAAAACTGGATCATGCGGACATGACTAAGGCGGTGGTCCGCGATAACGTGAAATCGGCGTAAGGGAATTTCAGTTCAGAAGATTTCGAGGATTTATTTTCCGCCGGAATCGGCCCCGGCCGCGCGCCCAAATCCGCGGCGCCGAATTTCGATCCCCAGCCGCTTGATTTTCTGGTTCAGTGTGGAGAGCGGAACCTGAAACCGCTCCGCCGCTTCCGTCTGATTCCATCCCGTGCGTTCCAGCATGTCCAGCACAATCCGCCGTTCGACCTCTTCCATCACCTGGAAGAGCGACGGCTGCGGGTTATCCGCTCCGGTCCGCGCGCCCGGCTCTCCAGGAAGCGGCGGAATAAATTCCGAAAAGCGCAGCCGCATTCCGTGCACGGTGTCTTTTCCACGCAAACTTTCCGGCAAAATGTCGGCATCCAGCTGATCGCTGGTGGCCAGCACTACCGCGCGCTCCACAACATTTTCCAACTCGCGCACGTTGCCGGGCCAGTCGTAATCCATAATCAGCTTCAGGGCCCCATTGGTAAAGCGAAGGGGCTTCTTGGAATTTTCCTCGCAGTAGCGCTTCAGAAAATGCTCAATCAGCAGCGGGATGTCTTCTTTGCGGTCGCGCAGCGGAGAAAGCTGAATCGAAATCACATTCAAGCGATGGTACAAGTCCTCGCGGAACCGCCCCTCGCGCACCAGGCTCAGCAAATCCAGATTGCACGCCGCCACGATGCGGACATCCACTTTGATGTTTTCCGTGCCGCCCAGGCGCATGAATTCGCGCTCTTGGATCACGCGCAGCAGCTTGGCCTGGGTTTCGGCGCTGACCGTGGAGATTTCGTCAAAGAAAATCGTGCCCTGATCGGCAACTTCAAATAAACCTTTTTTCGATGCGATAGCACTGGTGAATGCGCCCTTCACGTGCCCGAACAATTGCGATTCCAGCAGGTCGCCGGGAATCGAGCCTGTGTTCACCGGCACAAACGATTTGTCCGCCCGCGGCGATGCCGAATGTATCGCCTTGGCGATCAACTCCTTGCCGGTGCCGCTTTCGCCGGAGATGAGCACCGTGGACCGCGACGGCGCTACCTG
This sequence comes from Candidatus Acidiferrales bacterium, assembly GCA_035308165.1. GTDB lineage: Bacteria > Acidobacteriota > Terriglobia > Acidiferrales > UBA7541 > DASTCZ01. The sequence goes on from DATGHC010000010.1 coordinate 142,167, forward strand.
CGACACTAGGTCAAACACCGAGAGCATTTTCTCGCTCTTGCCGATAATGTTGGGGAAGTTGTACCGCTGTTTCAGCGCCCGCTTCAACTGCAGGTTTTCTTCGCGCAGCCGGCGTCCTTCCACGGCCTGCGCCACCTGCGCCAGCAGCTCGTCATTCGACCACGGCTTGGTGATGTAATCCTGCGCGCCGCTCTTGAACGCTGCGCGCGCCATGTCCACGGAGCCGTATGCGGTAATCAGAACAATGGAGAGGTCGGGATCGCGCCGGTGCACTTCCTTCAAAATGTCCAGGCCATTGCGGTCCGGCAGGCTTACATCCAACAGCAGCAAATCGTAGGGCTTTTCTTCCAGCCGCGCCAGGCCTTCGCCGCCGGTTTCCGCGCTGGTGACTCCATATCCTTCCGACCCCAGCAAAAGTTCCAGGCCCTCGCGGATTTCCGCCTCGTCGTCCACGACGAGGATCGCGCCTCTAGACATGCGCCGCCTTCCGGGACACGGGAAATTCCAGACGGAACGCCGTGCCGCGCCCCGGGGTCGAGCGCACGTCAATCTTGCCTGCGTGCTCCTTAATAATGCCGTAGCTCACCGAAAGGCCAAGGCCCGTGCCGCGTCCGGACGTCTTGGTGGTAAAGAATGGATCGAAAATTCGCTTCAAGTGGTCGCTCGGTATTCCAACGCCGGAATCCGCAACTTCGACCTCAACGGAGCCGTTGTTGCAGAAGGTCCTTACTTCTAATACGCCGCCCGAGGGCATGGCGTCACGAGCATTCATGAATAAATTCAAAAATACCTGCTGCAGGCGGTTGGTGGACCCCAGCACCGGCGGCAAATCGCCCTGAAGTTGGCGCACTACCTCCACGTGCGCGGTCTTGAACGGGTGCGTCACCAGCGAAAGCGTTTCTTCCAGCACGTTGTTCAGGTTTACCTCGGCAAATTGTGCTGAGCCCACGCGCGAGAAATTCAACAGGTTATTGACGATTTCACTGGCGCGGAATGTTTGCTTCACAATCTTTTCGATCAACACGTTCCGCGGATCGTTACTCGGGAATTGCTTGGCCAGCATCTGGATGTAATTGGAGATCACCGCCAGCGGTGTGTTCACTTCATGCGCCACGCCGGCGGCCAGCAACCCCAGCGACGTCAGTTTTTCCGTCTGCATGAGCTGATCTTCCAACCGCGCGCGCTGAGAAACATCGTCCACCAGGATCAGCCGGCCCAGCCGCTGGCTTTCCTTGCCCAGCAACGGCGTGATGGAGACGTTTACCACCAGCATGCGCCCTTCGCGGTTGCGCAGATGGAATTTGTAGATGCTCGTAACGTGCTCCTCGTCCGCACGGGCGTCAATTTCCGCCACCAGATCCTCGGGCAGCACGCCAACCATGTTCCTGCCAATGGCCTCGGCGCGCGGCACGCCGATCAAAAACTCGACCTGCGAATTCCAAGACTCAATTCGCCCTTCCAGGTCCACCGCGAACACGCCCACGTGCAGTGACTCCACGATGTTTTCGCTGAAATCCTTCAGGCGCTCGACCTGCGCGGCTTTCTGTTCCAGCGAGCTGTACAGCTGGGCGTTGTCCAGCGCGATGGCCACATAGCTGGCAATCGTAAACAACAACTCCACGTCGTCCGACGACAGGAAATCGCCGTCCACGGTCTTGCCCAGTCCCAGCATGGCTACGGTCCGTTCACGAATGCGGCAGGGGATAAAGTAATTCAGGTCCAGCCGTGCCAGCGATTGCCGCACGGTTGGCACTTTTTCAGGTGGATTCCGCGGAGATTCGTAGAAAACATAGCCCCGGGAAAATTCCGGACGCGCCGGATCGAGGAAGCTCAAATCGAGCGGTTCATGTGCAATGGAATCATTCACTCCCAGGGCCCGCGCCATCCGCACCTGGTTGGCCTGTTCATCCACCAGGAAAACCGCGATCCGGTCCACCAGCAGTGTTTGAGAAATGCGGTCCATCACCGAAGCAAGCATCGGTTCAATGTGCACTTCGTTGGTCAGCGTGCGTCCAAATTCAATCAGCGTGCGGCGAAAATCCAGTCGGTCGCGGTAAAAAAAGCGGTCCAGGCGTCGCTGCGTCCAATCACGAAAGGGCTGCAGCAGAAATGCGGCCAACACAATCGCCAGCATGCCGCCGGTCGCGCCCTGGGCCCACGAAAAATTATGCGAAAGCTCGGCGATGCCGCCCACCACCAGGAAATACACAGCCACCACGCCCGCCGTCGCCGCCGTGTACGCCAGACCGCGCTTGAAGATGATGTCCACGTCCATCAGGCGGTAGCGAATGATGGCATACGCAAAACAAAGCGGAATCAGCGCCAGTGAAAGAGTGGAGTATCTCCCCCACGTGGGCACGTTCTCGGGTGAAATAATGAAGGGCACGATATAGAACAGCACGAATGGCACAACCGCCAGCGTGCCCCCAAACACCCATTTCAATTGCTGGCGAAGAATCCCGGTCGGTGCGCTCCGGTAACTCTTCAAAAAAATCGCCGCAGCCAGCAGGAAGTAGGTGCCAACATAAGCCATGCGGATTTGGTCCATTACAATTCGCGAGCCCAGCCAGGGCAGGAACCCCAGCAGGCCCAGCGAAACGGACACCTGTAATAGCCCAATCGCCGCGGGCACCAAATAAACGGCCACCAGTTGCGCCCGGCGGACTCGCCGCGATCCGCTGCGTTCCGGAAAGACCAGCGCGAAATGCATCAGCAGCGCTGCCTGCAGCAAGCACGCCCCTATATTTGCCCAATAGATAGCCTGGTCAAACGCGTTGTATTTTCCGGTGTAATGAAAGGTATAAAGCGTGAAGGATACCAGGCAGAAGATGTAGAAATGCAGCGCGCGCGGAGCGCTCCATCGGCGCAGAAAAATGAAAATTCCGATGAACAGATAGACCACGCCCACAAATCGCAGGAAATTATCGGTGGAGGACTTCGCCATCGGCGCGGTTACCAACGGCGCCGTAAATTCCGCGCCATCGCGGACCAGGTCATACCGCACATCTCTGTAAAGTCCCGCGCGCCACAACCGCTGAGTTACATCTTTGACGCGCTCGATTTTCACATCATTGACGGCCAGCAGCCGATCGCCCTCTTTGATCCCCGCGCGCTCGCCCGCGGAATTGGGCGCCACATGCGTCGCGACCACGCCCTGCCCGGATAACGTGTCCATCCAGGTCACGCCATCATCCGGACTCTGAAAAATTGCGCTTTGATGGAAGTTATAGATGGAGAAGACAATCGCAGCCAGCGTCACCAGTACAAGCGTGACCGCGCCGACACGGACCCGAAGGCTTTCCGTCTTGGTCATCTAATTCTAAGACTCATCCAGTACTTAAACTCTTCCCACCAAGAATCTGGCCCCACACCTAGGAAAGACCCCTCGCGAGGTAGCTCTTAATATCAATCGCTGCACGTCCTATTCCAAAACTGGAAGAATTTGACATTCCATAAATAGAACAAAACAGTGCCTTTACACATCCCTCAGTCATCGCCGAGACAGCTCTTTCCGGATTTGGTAGACGGCTTCCCATTTATGGTATCCCTGCGGATTTGCTTCAGAACTGGAAGCTTACGCCGCCGCGGAATGATCGCGCAGCAGACATAAGCACTACTTGCCCATCGGGGCTTGCTACGGGCACGTAGCCCTGCGCCAGCATGTTCCGGAAGTCCGCGAGTGCCTCCCAGCGGCAACTCCACAGACTCCCAGGCAACGCCTGGCGGAGTGTGACTGAAAGATAGGGGTCCATGCCATACAAGGCTTCGCCGTAAGCGTCCTGGCGACTCAGCGCCTGCCCGCTCAGCCACTTATAGCTGACCGCGAATTGTGTCTTCGTGCGGTGGCTCCTGCCCGAAAGACGTAAACCCAAGCTGTGTCGATATTGCATCAGAAGAGCGTCGCGAAGCACGGTCATCGTTGCCGGATCCGCCGATCCGGGCGCCATTGCTCCGGCCCACGCATAGACTGCCGCCATATCGAAATCATTCCCGAGGTTTTGTTTCAGGGCAGCACGGACGCCCCAGGATTCCATCGCCCCCGAATCGTAAACAAACGCATTTGAGTAGGGATCCTGCAAAAAATCAGGCCCCGTCATGACTCCGCGGCCAAATACGGCCGTATCCCCCGATCGATCGTGGAACCCGGCTGCCTCCAAAATTGTTTGCTTTGAGATCTTGTACTGCGCGCCAACTTCCTCGTGCCAGCCGCCCTCGAGTCTCGGCTTCCCGCCACGCTCCATTAGGATTGGAAAATTGTTGAGCTGGTCCATGGCCGTGGGACGAGAAGTAGTGAACATCGGGTCCGTCGCCGTTCCAGAAACAGCCATGAAATTTGCTGTCAATTTCGGAGACAACAGAACTTCCAGGTCAACACCCGGCCGAAATGAATCCGTTCCGCGTCCGATTTGCGCGGCCACCGCATCCGCGCCGACATGCAGCAACATCCGATCACCAATTGCCAGGGTGTTCCGCTGAGAGAGCCGCTCCCCCCGGAAGATCACTCCATCGGGGCCGAGCCAGGCTTGGCGAACCACCAGCTCTGTCACTGGCCCGCCCGCCGAATCCGCAGAAGGCATCCACACAGTCGCAAATCCGCCCGCGGGAACATCGCGCCCGAAACTCATCTGCCCCGCGAACAAAAGCCGCCCCGTCGCCCCAACCGGGGTGTCATATCCAACCACGGTTGCCGGAGCTTCAGGCAAATTGGAAACAGAGCCTGGGCGGTCGGAGCCGCTGGTCAGTTCCAGCTGAGCGTGCGCGCGACGCCGGCCGCTGGAATCCGAGGGGTCATTGGAAACAGCCAATTGGCTATCCGTCCATTCCAGCACGGGTCGCGTGGCTGCCGATGTCCGCAACGCCCATTTCCAGTCGTCATTTGCCTTGGATGGCGCGGGCCCGCGCCGCAACCGATCCAGCGACGCGAACACCGTGGAGAGTTCAACCTTAACCAGCGTGGTCACATTGGGCACTACTCGGACGTGGTGCTGAGTTGAGGGAAGGAATCCCGCGAGAGAAACTTGCAATTCGTAAAAACCGGCCGGAACCCGTGCATCGCTGAATGTTCCATGCTGATTCGTGAACAGCTTTGAGCTGAGGGAAAAGCCCAAGTTTTCCGCGACCAGCTTTACGTTTGCGCCCATCTGCGGCGTTCCGGATGGATCAACCACTACGCCCGACAGCGTCCCATAATTAGTGGCAGCGCATGCCGCGGTCGCGAGGAACGATCCGCCCGCGAAGGCCAGCACCCAAGCCATTCCGTATGCCAAGCCCCGGGTTCGCAAAGCATGAGACATCGTAGCCCCCCTCATGCGCATCAATTCGCGGCCGCGCGCTGCGGCACCGGAGCGGTCACCGTAAACTCCTGCGCGCGCGTCAGCGTCTGTTTGGCCACCTGGTCGTTGATGGTGATTTCGAGCTTGTATTTTCCGGGTTGGAAGGAGGCGAGTGGGACCATGGTCTCAATCGTCAACTCATCCCCGGTTTGCTTAAATTCCGCCGAGGTTTCCGTGGCGTCGAGCATCGTCTGATCGCCGCGCGTGACATGGAATCGAGCCACAACATCCGACTTGTGCGTCTTGTCGTCCACCTTCAAGTTGTACACTTGGAAATAAATTCCCATCTTCTGGTCCGAAGTGAACTCCTGTTTCAAGGCGGGCCGCACCTTCACGTCGCCTAACACGAACTGGCCGATTCCTATTTGGTTGGGCGCGATATGTTGAATATCGTCGGCGAGGATCAACGTTCCTGCATCCAATTTTTCATCATCATAGCGCGGAACCGCAAGCCGCGTGCTGACCACTCCCACGTTGCCGCTCTGTACATCCTTCAGGACCATGTCGATTTTGTATAGCCCGGGACGCAACGGGATTGTTTTTCCGTAGATGGATTTCTTGGTCAAGTATTGTTGGAATAGGGAGTCCGGAAAATCCTTCGGTAGCACATCCTCAAACGAATTCACGATCCGCCCGCTGGGCGTGGTGATCCGCATGTAAAGATTCAGTTTGGCCGAATGTACGCCGTCCTTCTCCTGGAAGGACATTTCACGATTTGGCAATTCGATGGTTATCGGCACCATCACGGATTCCGAAGTGATCCGCAGGAACGAGAAGTTGTAATCAAAGGGAAGCTGGTTCCGGATGATACGGGAAGACACCAATTCGTCGGGCTCCTTGGCGTGTACCGGGGGTGCCCTGAAAAGTTTCGCGGCCAATTCGTAGCGGTAAAATTCATCGTTATTTCCGGGGGCATCGTAGGAGCCCGTCGGCATGTGCGTTCCATCCGATCGTGTGAATCGTTGTGTCTTGTCGGCCAGCCCTTGAGCTTCCAAGTCGCTTAACCCCGCCCCAGGCACATAAAGGAGCGCATCTTTTTCTTCGGGATCGGTGGCCAGCTTGTATTCATTCGAGCCGGATTGGTCAACAAACTCAATGTCAATGTTGGGGCCGATTCCCTCGAGGTAGTGGTAGTTCCACACCTCAAACGGGTAGGTCGAAGTCTCTCCGCCACCCTCTTCCGGAGTGCGGTTATACGATCCGCCGGAGGGGTGTGTGTCAGTTGAATCCGGTTTGCCCCAAATGATGTAAATGCGCCCGCGGTCCGTCTTCCATCCCGGAACGCCGGAAGCAAAATGCTCGTTGGCATAGGCGATCCGCCGGTAGTGCTCTTCCTTAAATTCGTTTTCGGGAGTATCCGGCGTGGGGTCGCGGCGCAGCCAGAATTGTTCGATAAATGATTCGCGGTCTTCGTTGGTGGTAAGGCTCAGGAACGCTTCCTTCTCCGGATCCGTGATGATGTAAGCGACCTCGTCATCGAGCCAAACTTTATAGGGGTTGTCCAGCTCCTTTTCCGCTTTTTTCTGCTGGGCTTTGGTCAATCGCTTGGGTAGGGGCTGCTGAGCTTGAGCTGCCTTATCTTTACTGGTTTGGTCCGTCCCCGCAGGCGGGTTTTGCGCCCAAATACCTGGAATTAAGAGAATAGACGCGCCAATGCTCAATAAAGCAAATCGCCCTAGGCTCTTCATAGATACACCTCTACCCTTCTTAGACCGCAAATTTTAGCCCCTGTGGGAGGGGGCGTCAACAAGCGAAATATCACTGTTCTACCCCGGATACCTTGCTTGGATTGCGGGGGTTAGGGGCGGGTTGCCCGCGATTTTGGGCGATTCCGGGTTTGGAACGGGCTAGCCAGGTCAATGATCGGCAGTTTTCCGCAGGGCCAGGTCGCGTTCCCGTCGTGCCAATTCATTCGAGGGGTCAATGGCCAGTGCCATGTCAAATTGCTCGAGCGCCAGGGCCGGTTCTCCCATTTGCATGAGCAATTCGCCAAAATCATTGTGAGCTTGCACGCTTTCCGGAAATGCGGCCAACACTTTCAGATAATCTTCCCTCGCTTTGTCGAGCTGGCCCGCCTTGGCGTGCGCCTTCGCCAAATTGTATCGGGCAGTGACGTAATCCGGTTGAAGTTCGAGGGCCTTCCCAAGTTCTGCGATGGCCTCTCTCGTACGCCCCACGGCCATATACGCAGTCGCAAGCTGGTTGTGACCCTCCGGCTGCTTGGGGTCAAACTGTACCGCTTCTTCCAACACCGACACGGCTCCACCCGGATTGAGCCGCGATAGCATCAGCGAACCCAGCCACACACGCGCCAAATAATCGTGAGGATATTTTTCTTCTTGGCGCCGCATCACCGCCTCTTCCAGCTCACGGCGCCGGTCACCCACGCCACGCGGCAAGATTTGGAATGAAAGGTGCGCCATCTCATCGGTTGACTGGTTCCCGCTTCGCACACGTTTCGGTGGATGGTTTGGGTTCCGCGGATTCGCCTCTGAATTGTCGAAATGCCAGCGCATGGAAATCACGCTTCCTTTGGGCAGGAACACTGGCGCGTTGTAGTGGTACACCGCTTGCCACTTTGGATTCCATTGCGGAATACGAATCAGCCATTTCCGTTCACCGCTGGGGAGAGTCGCATAGCCCTCGATGATGTGCCCCAGATAATGGGCGTGGGGATACACGGCAAGCACATCGGCATCCATGGGGAGCTGAAGTCTATCGGTGGCAACGAAGTCGCGTTCCCCCGCGGGGATGTCCAGGGCCCCGTCATGTTCCAGTTGGACCAACAGAGGAAATCGGGTCGGTGGTTTGTCTGTGAAATAGAGGCCAATGGAAGGCTTCACCGTTTCGCGTACTCCCATGGTCATCAGGTGCGCGTTGAGCACCAGGTCGTCACCCGGCTCGAGCCGCCACGCAAATCCCTCGGGCTCCACCCACGGCATGTTTCCGGGCTTCCAGAAAAGAAAGTGCGTATCCAGATCGAACGCGCTACGTACAAGTTTCAAATCCATTCCAGGGAATCCCGCACCCGGGCGGGATTCCTGCCGGCGCGCCGACCTGGCCCGATCCACATACACATTTGCGTGATGCACCACTCCGGGCGCTCCCGGACGGATTTCAATTGCGCTCACATAGCGCGTGGTTTTTACCGCAGGCGTGAAGATGAAATTCCAGAACACGTCGGGTCCGGAGGCGCGAACCGTCGCTGGCTGCTGCGCCTCAAGAATCAGGTCCGGAGGGCCGAGCTGCCATCCCTCCACAAATTTTGGCGCAGGTGGCTCATCGGCTAAGGATCCCTCCTGAGCGCCTCCTTTCACCCATTCACTGATCAAGTGAATTTCCTCATCGCTCAGCCTGGGATCTCTTGCGAATTCGCCATAGCCTGGCTCCGGAAGCCACGGCGGCATCGCACGGCTGCTGGTGACAGCGGCAATTTTTTGCGCATGCTTTCTTGCGTCTGCATAACTCAGCAAGGAAAATGGGCCGGATTCGCCGGGGCGATGGCAGGTTGAACAGTGCTGGTACAGGATGGGAGCGATGTCGCGCGCGAAGGTAGGAACTTCCGGAGTGGGTTTCGTATTCTGCGCTGCTGTTACCGTCAAAGTCAGCCCGATGACCACGCCAATTGGCGCGATCCCTTTCGCCATTCTCAACCACAGATTTGTCCCACCAGTCCGCACTCGCATCTCCTTATTTCAATGTCAAGACTGTCATGATCATTCGTTCCCCCGCCAACGCCGGCCGCCCAGAATTCCTTTAGAATGAAGAATTAACCGTAACGTTGCTCCCGGTAAGCGAAGTCTTCCTCAACTTCAAGGACCCCATTGCATTCTCCCTTGAATCAATTACAATGAAGACCCGGTGTGGTTCGGTACGTCTATCTATTTGGGGCCTTCCGCGCTGTATTCCGCGTCAGTGGCGTTGCGCAGGTTGAGTCAGATTTTGCCCCCGCATGCCAGGTCCTAAAGAAACTTTTGGGTGAAGGAAAACGTATCATAGATGAAAGGGCGGTCGGATTCGGAGCCCTTGGCAAGTCAGACTGAATAGAGAGAAAATCACATGAAGGCTTGGAAGAAAGTAACGATTGGTGTCGGAGTCGTCATTGTCGCGGGCGGAATCGTTCTTTACAGCGTCAAGCAAGCAAATAAAGACGTTGTAACCGTCCAAAGCGCCAAGGTAGGTCAGGAGCACTTGACCACCATTGTCACCGCTTCGGGACAAGTGAATCCAAAGACGTACTCCAATGTGCTGGCCCAGGGCTTTGGGGCGATCACTCAAATCCTGGTCAAAGAGGGCGACCACGTCAAACGCGGCGATATTCTTCTGCATATTGACAGCATTCAACCGGCGGCCGACGCACGCGCCCAGAAGGATAGCATTGGTTCGGCTGAGGCGGCCTTGCAGTCTGCTGAGGCTGCTTATCAAGCTGCCCAGACCGACATCAAGACGCAGCAGGCCAATTTGGACAATGCCAAGATCACCTGGGATCGAGGCCAGGGACTTTTCAAGGATGGACTGATCCCGAAACAGGATTACGATACGCGGAAGACTGTTTATGACGGTGCCGTTTCATCTGTTTTGGCAACACAGTCGAGGGCCTCAATGGCCAAGGCCCAAGTGGAACAAGCGCGCCACTCTTTGGAACAGGCCAAGTCCGTGTTCACTCACACCAACGACGTTTTGGACAAAACCACTTATCGCGCGCCGATTGACGGCATCGTGACCTACATCGCTCTGCGCAAGGGAGAAAATGTTGTCCCCGGCATTCAGAATTCTACCGGAAGTTATTTGATGACTATTTCGGACATGTCCGTGGTCACATCCGAAGTCATGGTGGATGAGACCGACATCATCAACGTGCGCATCGGCCAACCCGCTACGGTCACCATTGATGCTCTGCCCGGACAAACTTTCACGGGCAAAGTTACCGAAGTGGGCAATCAGGCAGTGCTGCGCAGTTCGGGCTTGGCCTCCACGCAGTCCACCACTGGGTCGCAAGAAGCCAAAGATTTCAAAGTAGTTGTGACCCTCGATAACCCGCCGACAGGAATGCGGCCCGGACTTTCCTCGACCGCTAAAATTGTCACTGCAGAGAAGGACAACGCATTGGCCATTCCGATTCAAGCGCTGGCCGTCCGCTCTCGCAAACAGCTGGAAGAGGCCGCCAAGCAGGCCGCCGGAAAGGGTAGCGCGAGCGTGACTCTTGCGGCCGCCAAGCCTGATCCTGCCAACACCACCGGTGACCCCAAGAAGGACGACATTCAGGGTGTGTTTGTGATTCGCAACAGCAAAGCGGAATTTGTTCCTGTACAGACCGGAATTTCCGGAATCACCGATATCGAAATTACCGGCGGTCTGAAAACGGGCGACGAGATCGTGACGGGCAGTTATAAAGCGCTTCGCACTTTGCGCCCGGACACACCCGTCAAAGTGGACAACACCGTGCCCGTTACGCCCACGGATACATCAAGTTAATTTGTCCCGGCATAGCCTGGGCCAACTTTATAGGTTGGCCGGCGTCTAAGGACAAGGGGAACACACGAATGCCAGTGGAAGCAATCGCTTCGGATTCCTATCGTCAGGATCTCGTGGACCAGGGCCTCGCCATTAAAACCGAAGCCCTGACCAAAATGTACGTGATGGGCACCGAGGAAGTCCACGCGCTGCGTGGGGTGGATATTGAAATCCGGCGCGGCGAATACGTGGCCATCATGGGTCCTTCCGGATCCGGAAAATCGACCCTGATGAACCTCATCGGCTGTCTCGATTCGCCCTCCACTGGAAAATACTGGCTGGCCGGGCGATTGGTCAGCGAACTCGATGACGACGAACTGGCTTACATCCGCAACAAAGAAATCGGCTTCGTCTTTCAAACCTTTAATCTTCTTCCACGCGCATCCGCGCTTCATAACGTCGAGCTGCCTTTGATTTACAACGGCACTCCCGCCGCCGAGCGCCTCGAACGCGCCAAAGAAGCGCTGCAAATCGTGGATCTGAAAGACCGCATGTACCACAAGCCCAACGAACTTTCCGGCGGCCAGCGTCAGCGCGTGGCCATCGCCCGCGCGTTGGTTAACAAGCCTTCCATCCTTCTCGCCGACGAGCCCACGGGCAACCTCGACTCAAAAACCGGCGAGGAAATCATGGGCGTTTTTGAGCGCCTCCACCAGCAGGGCAACACCATCATCCTCGTCACTCACGAACCCGATGTCGCCGAACATTCCTGGCGAGTCATCCACATCCGCGACGGAAAAGTAGAATCCGACAAGAAAATTAAGTAGCTTGGTTGCGGATTTTCAGGCACGATCCTCTCTTACTCGACACGCAACGCCGTCATGGGATCAATGCTTTGCGCTCGCCGCGCCGGCACGAATGTTGCCACCATCGCCACCATAAGGATCGTTATAGCCACCACGATGAAGTATAGCCACGGCTCCCGCACGTGGATGCCGAAAAATAAAGAGTCAAAGACCCTTGGCAAGGGCAGCGCCAGCAACGTGCCGATGGCCACTCCGGCCGCCGTCATCTTAATCCCCTGCCACAAAATCATGCGCAGCACGTCACTACCTGTGGCTCCCAGGGCCATGCGTATGCCGAATTCGTGCCTCCGTTGGCCCACCGAATAGGAAACCAGCCCGTAGATTCCGATCCCTGCAAGGATCAATGCCATCACCGCGAAGGTCCCCAGCACGCCCATAAAAAATGGATTGCCCCCCTTTTGATACTCGATCACTGCGCGCATGCTCATCAAACCAGACAGCGGAAGCTCGGCATCCACTTGCGCAACCGCGTTCCGCAAAGCCGAGGCCAGGCCATTCGGATCGGAGCTTGACCTCACCATCAATGACATCGACCCCACCGGCCGCTGCAAAAACGCTTCATACACTTCGGGATCGTCTTCGGTACCCTCCGAATAGGTTTTCACGTTCCCGACCACTCCCACAATTTCACTCCACTGCGACGGCGCTCCACTCACGACCAATCCGATCTGTTTTCCCAGCGGTTCTTGGTCCTGTAAAATGCGATGTACAAACTCCTGGTTCACCATGACAACACTCGGTGTGGCCGCGACATCGGTCTCCGTGAATGTACGCCCGCGAAGCAGCGGGATGCCCGCTGCACGAAAGTAATCCGTGCTGACCACAAAATCGAGTGCGGTCATCCGCTGGTTCGTGGGCAAATCCTGTTGCCCTTTGACTCGCAGTGTCACGCTGCTTGCACCCGTCGCTGGCAAGTCAGAGGTTACAGCGGCGGTCTCCGCGCCGGGAATTTGCTCCACGTGCCGTATCACGTCATTGACGAATGCGATTTGCTTCGCCGCTCCTTTATATCGCGCATCGTCAAGACGGAACGACACCGTAAGCAACGAGTCTGCCCGAAATCCCAAATTCTGATTGTGGACATCGGAAATTGCCCGGATAAGAAGTCCGGTTCCCACCAGCAGTAGCAGAGCCAGGGCAATTTCTCCGACCACCATCACGGTGCGCAGCCGCGTTTGCGACCGGCCCGCCGATGCCGCCCGGCTCTCGTCCTTGAGATTTGTGTTGATGTCGGTCCGAGCCGCGTTCAGTGCCGGCGCCACGCCGCACAGTACCGCGCAAACTATGGAAATACCCAGCGCATACAACAGAACATTCCAATCCAGCCGGAACGGAACGGCGCTGATCGCTTCGTTGAAGCTCAAGCTCGCCCGCATGAAATTGATGCCCCAATAGGCGAGCAGCAGGCCTGTGCCGCCGCCCAGTACCGCGATCACCAGCCCTTCGGTGAGTAATTGCCTGACTACACGCAATCGCCCGGCGCCCAGTGAGATGCGGATTGCCAGCTCCTTCCGGCGTCCCGCCGCGCGTGCCAGGAGCAGACCCGCGACATTGGCGCAGGCGATCAGCAGGACAAATCCCACCGTGGTCATCAAAATCGCAAGGCCAGTGGAAATGCTGAAATCGTAGATCAGAAAATCGGGCAATGTGCGGACCGCTACCCCCCAGCCCTTTTCACTCTCCGGGAAAGCGTCGGCGGTGCGACGCGCCACAGTTACCGCCTCGGCGCGTGCCTGTTCCACGGTTACGTTCGGTTTCAGTCGCGCGAACATGTACAACGACCGATCATTGCGGGCGGCTGGGGATTGGTCTGCGGTATTTATTACCAGCGGAGTCCAAACCTGCGTCGTGTAGCCCAGCAGTTGGAAATCCTTCGGCATCACTCCCACCACATCGTAATTCTCCCGGTTCACTCGGATAGTCCGTCCCACAACCGAAGGATCCGACCCGAAGCGGCGTTCCCACAGATCGTGACTCAGGATGGCCACATGGTCCTGGCCAGGTTGGTCTTCGCTGATCAAAAACGTGCGGCCAATCTCCGGCGAAACTCCCAGCACGTCAAAATAATTTGGCGATATTGCCGCGGAGCGAACTGACTCCGGTTGGTTCTCTACTGTCAAGCTCACTCTGCGGTTTGGGTCCCCGGCTGTCACATCCACGAAGCACTTGCTTGCTGCTTTCCAGGAAATGTAGTTTGGCGCGGAGACGGGAGTTGCATCGGTTTGGAATCCAGGCACAGGGTTGACTGTGGAAATCACTACCACGCGCTCCGGCTCGCGCCCCGGCGGGCGGCGCAACAGGAATGCGCTCACCAGACTAAACATCGTTGCATTTATGGCGATGCCCAGCGCAAGCGTAATTACGGCGACCGCGGCGAAGCCGGGATTTTTCGCCAACATCCGCAAGCTGAATCGAAGGTCTTGCCAGAGCTGATCTCCCCACTGCCAGCGGCCGGATTCGTGAAATCGCTCTTCCGCCTGCATGACATTTCCAAAGGCCCGCCGCGCGGCGGCCCGCGCTTCCGCATCGCTCAATCCCTGTTCCCGCAAGCGCTCGCTTTCGTGCTGTATGTGCGCTTCAACTTCTGCGCTGAAATCGCTGTCCTGCCGCCGGCGTCGAAACATACCGTTAGCCCTCCTCTGCCAGACTCAGAATCCGCCCGATCGCGGCCGCCTGCCGCTTCCACTTGGCAGTTTCCTTCAATAGTTGTTTGCGGCCAACCGCGGTCAGCGAATAAAACCGCGCCGTCCGGTTGTTCGACGAAGTTCCCCACTTGGCGGAAATCCAACCGCGTACTTCCAGTCGCTGAAGAGCAGGATAAAGCGCGCCGTGTTCCACAAGCAGATCTTCCTCCGAACTCTGCTGGATCGCACGTGCAATGCCCTGGCCGTGTTGTGATCCCGCAGCCAGTATGCGCAGAATCAGCAGGTCTAGCGTGCCCTGCAGCAGGGACAGCGGCTTCTTGTTTTCTTGGGTAGACATTTGACCCCAATTTACACACGTTCGGGTAAGCCGTCAACCCAAATCAATCTAACCCTGCCGGCCAATTATCCAAGATGGAAGAGGAAGGACATTTTCTAAGAGGATCGCTTTATCCGGTTTGGCCTCGAAATTCACTGATCTACCTTAACCATGGCCGCTGCACAAAATATTCCGGCACGGCCGTCCGCGAATCTTTGTGCACGCGCAGCAACTGCCGCCGCGTCAAAATCCGCAGCGCCGCCTGCACCGCGCTCTTCGAGAGCCCCAGCCGCCCGGAAACCTGCGCCAGGCTGATCCGCACGCTACGCCGCGCCGCGCTGTGCGTCATGGAGTAGAGCAGCAGGTACACCAAAAACGCTGCCGCGCTCCGGTCGTGCCCCACCAGGTCGCGCAGCAGCACGTCCACCAGATAGCTTTCCAGTTTGAGCGGTGTTGATTTCACTCTGACTTACCTTTAAACACTATAGCATTCATTACTGTAGCTTACGAAATGGGATTGTCAAGTCCTTCCAATCCCGCTAGGATTCGCCTCGCGTTTCACCCTATCCGGCTTCGGAGGTTTGCTCATGATCAAAGGCATCAAGTTTGGCAGCGTTCCCGTGCGTGATCAGGACCGCGCCCTGGCTTTCTACACCGAAAAACTCGGCTTCAACATTTTGACTGACCAACCCTTCGGCGCGCAGCGCTGGATTGAGCTGGGCATTCCCGGCGCCGAAACCGGAGTTGTGTTGTTCACTCCTGACGAACACCAGAGCCACATCGGGACGTTCTCGCACATCAGCTTTTTCTGCGACAACGTCGACCGCACCTATCAGGAGCTGAAGCAACGCGGTGTCGAATTTCCTGCTCCGCCCAAGAAGGAGCCTTGGGGCACTTTCGTCACCTTCAAGGATCCCGACGGCAACCAGTTTGTTTTGTCGTCAAAGTAGACCGGAATTGAAGCGCTGAAAACCGCAGACGCTAAATCGACACGCCTGACCGGCAAGAGGGCGCGAATAGGGTAGCCTTTTTCGGGAACCGTTCTATTCGTATCGCAACGCCTGAATCGGATCGATTCGCGTCGCGCGCCGCGCGGGCAGATATGCCGCCAGCAACGAAACCACCACAATTACAGCGACCGCGGCCATTGTGACCGCAAAGTTGCGTCCGCTCATGCCGTACAAGAGGCTGGCGACAAGCTTGGCCGAAGCAAGCCCCGCCGGCACGCCCACAGCGATTCCCGCCAACGTGAGCAAAACCACTTCACCCAGCACCAGCCGGAAAATGTTCGCGCGCGTGGCTCCCAGAGCCATCCGCACGCCGAACTCCTGCGTTCGCCTGGAAACGGCCATTGCCGTCACTCCATAAAGTCCAATGCACGCCATCAACGTAGCCAGCGAGGCAAAGGCCGCAGATAGAAACGCGAACAGCCGGTCCATAAAATGTGTTTCATTGATCTGCGCCTCAACGGATTTCATTTCATACAGAGGTATCGTTGCATCCACCTGTCCGGCCGCCTGCCGCGCCGCCTGCCCCAGTATCCGCGGATTCTGGCGCGAGCGGACATAGAAGGTCATAGCCGACGGTTGTGCATTCTGGAGTGCGGGTGTAAATGTGTAGGGCTTCGGCTCTTCCTTCAGATCCGTGGTTTTCAGGTCCTTCACCACGCCCACAATTTGCATATCCAGCGGCACGGTGCTGCCACCGAATCCGACGCGATGGCCCACGGGATTGTCGTTCGCAAAATAATGCTTGGCGAAAGTTTCATTGACGATCACCACCTTGGGGGCTCCCGCAACATCCGCTGGCGTGAATTCACGGCCCATCAGCAACGGGACTCCCGCTGTGGAAAAGAACCCGGGCAGCATCTCATTCCAACCGGCCTGGCTGTTCTGATCGGGATGCTCGAATCCCTCAACGCGCACCGTATTCTCCCATGCATCGTTGGCCAGCAGCGGGAATGAGGATGCGCTTGCGGAATCGGCGCCCGGCATCCGCCCGAGCGCAGTTTGCAGATCCAGAAAGTATTGACGCGAGCGTTCCGGCGTGAACTTGTGCAGTGAGGGATCCACCGTGAACTGCACCAATTGGCTGCTGGCAATGCCCGTATCAATCGACATCAGTTTGTACAAACTGCGCGCGAACAAACCGGCGCCCATCAATAACACCAGCGATAGCATCACCTGCGCCGCGACCAGCAGACGCCGCACTCGCATTTGTCCCCTCCCCACCGAGACCGAGCCGGACTCATCCTTCAGTGTCCGCGCCAGGTCCGGCCGTGATGCCCTTAATGCCGGAAGCAACCCGAAAAGGATCGCAGTAAATAGACTGAGTCCGGCGGCAAATCCCAGGATGCGCCAGTCCGGCACTGCATGAATTGCCACGTCAATGTTGTCGTAGGGAAGGAACCGGACCAGCGAAGACGTCACCCAAATGGAGAGAAGAACTCCAACCGCGCCGCCCGCCAACGCGATCACTAGACTTTCCGTTAGAATGAGCGCCACAAGTGATTTTCGTGAGGCGCCCAACGACAACCGAATGGCGATTTCCTTTTGCCGCGCCGCCGACCGGGACAGCAGAAGGCTTGCCAGATTTACGCAAGCGATGAGCAGCAACGTCCCCACCATTCCCAGCAAGACGTACAGCGGCTTCGAGAAGAATGTCTGCAGGTTGCCTATTCCTTTGGAGGCATCGCCAACGATGAGTTTGTTCTTGAGATATCGTTCGCCAAATTGTTCGTTCCGTGAAACGGCTGCCAGGTCATTGCGCAGCCCGGTTTGATATGCCACCGACATTGCGCTTTTCGCTGCCGCGCCACTCACACCCGGCGAAAGGCGCGCGAATAATTTCAGCCAGATGCTGTTCCGCCGCGCCATGTCGTCCCAGGTGGGCGTGACCGTGTTTTTCATCATTAGCGAAACGAATACATCCGTAGGATGCATCGCTTCAAATCCTTCAAACCCGTGCTGGACAACACCGACGATGGTCATCGGATGTCCGTTGATATCAATCACGCGGTTTAAAACCGAGGGGTCTCCTCCCATGCGTCTTTGCCAGTATTCGTAACTGACCACCGCATACGGCTCGGCATCTTTTACTTTGTCGTCCTCCATCGTCAGAGTCCGTCCGAGTGCTGCTCCCACGCCAAGAGTATCGAAATAATTCCCGGAGACAAGCTCAGCCGTCGCCCGCTCCACCGGACCGTGGTCGGCGAGGTCCACAATTTCCTGCCAGCGCCCCGCGATGCCGGTAAACACTCCCGGATTGTTGTCGCGCAAATCCACGTACATCGGATAGGAGAAGCTTTGCCGATACCCACGTGAGCTGCCTCCGATGAACTGGCCGTTCCACGAGAGAAGTACCAGCCGGTTCGGATCCTTCACCGGAAGCGAGCGCAACAGCATCTGGTCGGTGATCGAAAAAATGGAAGTGTTTGCGCCGATGCCCAGCGCCAGCGATATCACCGCAATTGCAGCAAATCCTGGCTGCTTCCTCAGTGCTCTCACGGCGTATCGAAAGTTCTTCGCCAACTGCTCCATCCAAATGGATATGGACATGGCTCGAATCTCCTCTGTTATCCGTGCTTGGTTCCCAAAGGCGCGGAGAGCGGCGTAGCGCGCCTCTTCGGCGGACAGGCCCGCGTCGTGTTGCTCTTCTTCTTCCTCTTTCAAATGAACGAGCAATTCATGCTGGAAATCCGATTCCCGGTGACTCCAGTCCTCTTTCTGCTTCCAGAAAAAAATCCGCCGCCAGTGCATCTCAATTCTCCTCGGCGGGGGAAATGACGCGGGCTATCGCGCGGGAAAGCTGTTTCCACTTCGACTGTTCCACGTTCAACTGGGCTTTGCCTGTGCGCGTCAGCCGGTAAAACTTGAATTCACGGTTCTTGTCCTTGCTTTTTTCCCACTTGGAAACGATCCAACCCTTTCTTTCCAAACGATGAAGCGCGGGATAGAGCGATCCGTGTTCGACCAGCAAAACGTCCTCCGTGGTGCGCTGGATATGCTTCGCGATCTGGTGGCCGTGCGCCGCGCCGGCCAGCAGCGTGCGTAGAATCAGCATGTCCAGCGTGCCCTGCAGCAACTCCGGGCGCGAGTCTCGCCGCGGATGAGAAGCTTTATCGAGTGTCATGGTAGAGTCTCTACCTCAGAAAGATTAGACGTCCCCAATCCCAAAATGTCACCACCGAGTTTCGGGTCGATTGGTTCTATCCGGCGAATTGGCAAGGACACTCACTATGTCGGCGTGTCTTGGTTTGCCCGCGGTCAGCCCGGCTGATTCGGCGTCATAGTCCGGGGCACGTGATATAAACAAGGTTTCTCCTGGGAGCCGAGCCTGTGTTCTCCGCGCGCACCAATTGGAATTTTCAAACCAACCGCTTCGCGCGCTCTCTCGAGACGCACCGCCAAAGCGGCAAGGTCCTGCTCGACCTGACCGCCTCGAATCCCACCACCTGCGGATTTGAATATCCCGCAACGGAGATCCTGACCGCTCTCGCGGATCCGCGCGCTCTCCAATACGCCCCCGAAAGCAAGGGCCTGCGCAGCGCCCGTGAATCCGTCGCCGCCTATTACGAGCGCCGCCCGGGATTCGGCCTCTGCGCCGGAAGCGTGGATCCTGAACGCATCATCCTCGCCGCGGGCACCAGCGAGGCCTACAGTTACATTCTTCGCCTGCTTTGTGAGCAGGGCGACGAAATTCTCTGCCCCGCGCCCAGCTATCCGCTTCTCGAATATGTCGCCGGCCTGAATGATGTCCGTCTCGTGCCCTATCCTTTGCTTTACGATCACGGCTGGCAAATCGATTTTGCCGCCCTTCGCGCCGCGCTCACTCCGCGTTCCCGCGCCGTGCTCCTTGTCCATCCCAACAACCCCACGGGTTCCTTCGTCAGCCCCGAGGAAGCCGTTGAGTTGCACGAACTTTGTTCGCAACGCGAAATCGCCATCGTCGCCGACGAAGTTTTTCTGGATTACGCTGAGGGTTCAAAGCCTCACTCTACTTTTGCTTTTGATGGCCCCGCGCTCACCTTCAC
The DNA here is from genome assembly GCA_035308165.1 of Candidatus Acidiferrales bacterium. Lineage (GTDB taxonomy): Bacteria > Acidobacteriota > Terriglobia > Acidiferrales > UBA7541 > DASTCZ01. The sequence continues at coordinate 161,813 of DATGHC010000010.1, forward strand.
ACTAAGCGGCCTCTCCAAAATCTCTGCACTGCCGCAGATGAAGCTTGCCTGGCTCGTCGCCAGCGGCCCGATAAGTGTTGTGAACTCCGCAATCGACCGCCTCGAAATTATTGCCGACACATATCTTTCCCCCGGCACGCCCGTGCAACTCGCTCTGCCGCGCCTCCTGGCCATCCGCCATCAGATGCAGCACCAGTTGCAGACCAGAATCTCCGCCAACCTCGCGCATCTCGATTCCGCGCTCGCCAATCATTCACTCATTTTCCGCATGGCGCGCCAGGGCGGCTGGTACGCCGTTCTGCGCGTTCCCGCCACCGGATCTGACGACGATCTTGCCGTCGACTTGATCGCGCAACAGTCAGTCCTGGTTCATCCCGGACAGTTCTTCGATTTCCCGCGCGATGGATTTCTGGTTCTCAGTCTCATCGCGCCCGAACCGGACTTCCGCGAGGGTGTCCAGCGCCTGCTTCGGTCTGTCAAAGAGGCCCACTCATGAAAGCCAAGTCACGCGCCAAGAAAAAGAATCCAGCCACCGTGGATGCTTATGTCCGCAATCACGGTACTCAATGGAGCGCTCTCGCCAATCAATTGCGCGCCCTGGTCAAAAAATTGATCCCCGGCGTCGGGCAATATATGAATCCTTGGAGGCTCCCATCCTTTGCATCGCACGGCCCGCTTGGCTATTTCATGATCGGCAAGAGCCACATCACCTTCGGCCTTTACCGCGCAACTTCACTGGACGATCCGGAAGACTTGCTCGAAGGCACGGGGAAGAATCTGCGTCATGTCAAGATAAGAACTGTCGAAGACCTGAGCCGCCCCGGTCTCAGCCAACTCATCCGCGCCGCTGCTGCATTGAATCGCAAAGATCCGATGTTGAGCATGGTCAAAAGACGGAAATAATTCTTACACCGCAATCTTTGCTGCTACGTAACACCCAAGAACCGCAATTTCATTTCTCCGCGCACGCAACTCTTCCAGCGCCGCGCTCACTTCCGGATCTTGCGTCGAAGCCGCAAGGTCCAAATAGAATCGGTATTCCCACGGTCGGCCCTGGATAGGTCGGCTCTCGATCCGTAACAAATCAATTTTTCGTTTGGCGAACGGCTCCAGCGCCTCATGCAGCGATCCCGGCCGGTGTGCTAGGTGCAACACCAGCGAAAGCTTGTTCGCACCGCGCGGAATCTCCATCGAACGGGACAGCAACAAAAACCGCGTGTAGTTTTCGCGGTTGTCCTCCACATGTTCCCGCAAGATCACTCCTCCATAAAATGTCGCGGCATATCTGCCCGCAATCGCCGCGCGAGATGCATCCTTTCCTTGCACAATATTTCGCACGCTCCCGGCCGTATCTTCCGCCACAATCCTGCGGATGTGCGGTTGCTCGCTCAAGAAGTTCTCGCACTGCGCCAGCGCCACGGGATGCGATTCGACGGAACGGATATCTTCCCATCGCGCTCCTGGCGCCCCGATCAGGCACATCATGATGGGAATCACAACTTCGCCTTGAATTGTCAGTTTGCGCGCCAGAAGCAAATCGCACGAGCGTTGCACCGTACCCGCCAGCGAATTTTCAATCGGCGCCAGGAGCACGTCCGCGACGCCGTCATCAATCGCGGAATAAAGCGCCTCAAACGACGGCCGCGGCACTAGCTCAATCTGCCCGCCGAAGAATTGCACCGCCGCTTCCTCACTGAACGCGCCTCGCTCCCCTTGAAACGCAACGCGAAGTCCAACTCCACGTTCCTGGTCATACCCACCCTCCGTGCTCATGGCTTTGTCCGTTGAGCCGCGGAGCTTTCAAGCGCTTTCGTCGCTTGTTCCGCCGCGCGCCTCGATTCGCTCACAATCTCGCGGAACAATCGCGAAACCGCCTCTGCATCCAGCACCCCGGGATTCGCGTCCAGCACACGCCGCACCACTTCCTGTTCGCGGACCGGATCGTGCAGCTCAACGCCCTCTTCCCGTTTGCTCCGCCCAATCTCAATTGCCAGTTGCGCGCGGACGCTCAGCAATCTCAGAAGCTGTTCGTCCACTTTGTCGATTCTGCTTCGCCATTCTTGAATATCCATTTCTCATTCTCCTGTTCTCATTTTTCAATCGCCACAAAAACAAAACCGGCCGCTCGCCCTGTTCGGGAAGCGGCCGGTGGATGATTCCTTGTGTCGCTTAGCTCGCTATTTCCTTACCTCGCTGCGCACAAGCTCCGCCGCCCCGCTTCCCCCGCGGTAATAAGCGGAGGAGCGGTAACTAAAAGCGAAGCTGTAAAACAACTCTGTGGCGCGTTGCATGGTATTCAACATTCGAATTCTAGCAGTCACAGTTGCCCGATGCAAATTACCCCAACTCATTTCCCAAGAATATGAATGCCTCTTTAAATTACCGCGCGCATTTGTTGCAAAAAAATCCACAGCCTTAACACAACGTCCAATCTGTCGAAACTCCCGATTCATGCACTCGTAATACTTGCCGCATACCCTCCGCAAGTCCTCGCGGCCCCAACACAAGCGATGAATCCAAATTTCCTTGGAGGAAACTAAAGATGCGTAAAGTTCTTGCCCTCGGACTCGCGGTCGCCATGCTCAACCCCGCGATCCTCGGCGCCATGCCTCAAAGCGCCGAACATTTTCAGACCACGACTCCCATCAAGCACCTCGTGATTATTTTCCAGGAGAACGTTTCCTTTGACCATTACTTCGCCACCTATCCGAACGCCACCAATCCCGCTGGAGAACCGACTTTCCACGCCAAAGAGGGCACTCCGTCGGTCAATGGTTTGCTTGGCGGGGGCTTGCTCACCAACAATCCAAATTTCTTGAACGCCGCCAACGCCCCCGGCAACCTCAATCCCTTCCGCTTCGACCGTTCGCAGGCCGCAACCACCGATCAGGATCACACTTATAAGGATGAACAGAAGGCCTTCCACGCGGGCTTGATGGACCTCTTCCCGGTCTCCGTCGGCACCGCGGGACCTCCTCCGGCTGGCGACACTACCAAAGGTGTGGTCATGGGTTATTTCGACGGCAACACCGTCACCGCTCTTTGGAATTACGCCCAGCACTTCGCCTTGAGCGACAATTCCTTCGATACTACCTTCGGCCCCTCCACTCCCGGCGCGCTCAACGTCATTTCCGGGCAAACCAACGGCCTCACTGTGCACAATGCCTCTGCCGATAGCTTCGCCACCGATCCCGACGGCAATGGCAGTTTCTCCATTGTGGACGACTCCGATCCATTCGGCGATGTTTGTTCCGGATCGGCTCTCGTCCAAATGGCCGGCAAGAACATTGGTGACCTGCTCAGCGCCGCCAACATCACTTGGGGCTTTTTCGAGGGCGGCTTCGATTTGACCATCACCAATACAGACGGCTCGACTGGTTGCAAACGCACCACCACATCCGCCGTCACCAACGTGAAGAAGGTGGACTACATCGCGCACCACGAACCATTCCAGTATTACGCGTCCACCGCCAACCCCACGCACAAGCGCCCCACTGCCGTCAGCATGATTGGACAGAACGGCGACGCCGGCAATCATCAATACGACATCCACGATTTCTTCGACGCTGTAAGCGCAGGAAATTGGCCTGCGGTCAGTTACCTCAAGGCGCCGGGCTTTCAAGATGGTCATTCCGGTTACAGTGATCCTCTCGATGAACAGACCTTCCTCGTCAACACCATCAACTTCCTTCAGAAGCAGGAAGATTGGGACAACACTGCGGTCATCATTGCCTACGATGACTCCGATGGCTGGTACGACCACGTGATGGGGCCCATCGTAAATCAGTCCACCAGCTCATTTGACCAGCTCACCGGCGCCGGCAATTGCGGCAATGGCACAACCACCGCGCTGCCTGGCCCACTTTCCAGCGGAAAGCCCGTTCAAGGCCGCTGTGGTTACGGCCCGCGCATGCCGCTCCTGGTAATCTCTCCTTTCGCCAAGAGCAATTTCGTGGATCACTCCGTCACCGACCTCTCCTCCATCGTGAAGTTTATCGAAGACAACTGGCTCGACAGCGAACGTATCACCGGTTCGTTTGACGCCATCGCCGGCTCCCTCAACAATATGTTTGATTTCGGCTGGGACCGCGATGGGGGCGATCGCGACCGGGAGCACAATCGCAGGCTCTTCCTCAACCCAACAACCGGTCAGCCCTTCGATCGCGACGACCATGACTGAGCGGGGCGCGTTCGTCGCCAGTGAAAGGTAGTCCTGGCATGAATCGATAGGCCCGAGTTGCTTGCCCGCGGGTGCAGTCTCAACTGGGAGACTGCACCCGCAATGATCTTTTTCCGCCCTCGCCCGGCATCGGAATCGCTCTTCCACTACATTCCCGATTCCAGCGCTTAATCCCCCGCTGCTATTTGACTGGGCAACCCCGCCACATTTTCTTCGCCCTCAAAACTCGAACTCCGTTTAGAATCCATTCAGACGGATGAGCCAATCGCTCCCTGGCGCCAGCGAGCCTATCGACCACCATGATCCACATTGCCGACACATCCACTCCTGTCGTCATTTTGAAATTGTTCGAGCACCTCGGTTTGGGGCTTGCCCGCAGCCTCGGACGCTTGGGCGTCGAAGTCTACGGCGTCAATGACACTCTCGAAGTTCCCGCCGCTCACTCCCGTTATTGCCGCAAAACGTTTTTGTGGAACCTCGAACAGGAGAACTACCAGGATTCCGTCCGCTTCTTGCGCGACTTGAGCCAAAAGCTCGGCCGCAAAGCCATCCTCATCCCCACCAGCGATCACACCGCTCTCTTTCTGGACGACTGTGCCGACCAACTGTCCGACGTTTTTATTTTTCCGCGCCGCGACGCCGCCGTCACCAACAATCTCTCCAGCAAAAAGGGCATGTACTACCTTTGCAAGGACCATGACATCCCCACGCCGGAGGTCACCTTTCCGCAGTCACGCGCCGACGTCGAACAATTCATCGAGCACGCCGCTTTTCCCGTCATGCTCAAGGGCATCGACAGCTCTCGCTTATTCATGCGCGCCGGCATGCGCATGGTCACCGTTTATGACCCCGCCGATTTGCTTCGCCAGTACGACAAAATGGAAGACCCCGCCGATCCCAATCTCATGCTCCAGGAATATATTCCCGGCGGCCCCGACACCATCTGGATGCTCAACGCCTATTTCGACATCAATTCCGATGCCCATTGCCTGGCCATCGGCCGCAAAATCCGCCAGTTCCCGCCTTACGTCGGCATGACTTCCCTTGGCCGCACCGAACACAACGACACCGTGGAAAAAACCACGCGCCGCTTCATGAAGGAAATCGGCTACCGCGGCGTCCTCGATCTCGGCTATCGCTTCGATGCTCGCGACGGCCAGTACAAATTGCTCGACGTCAACCCGCGCGTCGGCGCCACCTTCCGCCTTTTCGCTCAGGACAACGGCCTCGACGTGGCCCGCGCTCTCTATCTCGACATGACCGGCCAACCCATTCCCGACTCTTCCACTCACGACGGCCGCAAGTGGGTCGTCGAAGAAAACGATTTTTTCTCTTTCCCCACCTACCATCGCGATGGCTCGCTCACTTATGGCCAGTGGCTCAAGTCCTATCGCGGCGTGGAAGAAGCAGCTTGGTTTGCCTGGGACGACCTGCTCCCCTTTGCCCGCGTTTGCATGCGTTCCGCTCCGCGTTTATTCCGCTGGATCCTGAAGCCTGACAAAAGCCGCGCCCAAACCACGAAAGATCAGCCTGCGGTAAACAACCGCCTCCCCGACAAAGTTGGCGCCCACACTCACGGCGCCTGAGTTTTCACGCTCTTCTCCCCTCCTGTGCCGCGTGACCTCGCACACGCGCAGCCGTGCCGCCCGTCACTGTTTTCCGCCCGCCGAAGGTGTATTCATCGCTCTGAAAGGATGAAGAGTGCCGCGGCAGAGCTTCCCAGGGGTCTCGCAGGATCGAATGAATCCGGAGGCTACGGGGAGCCGCCCGGTTCGCTTCGGGGCACGCACGGGAAGTGCGGAAGCAACCAAAGGCAGACCGTCGGGCTCGCCTCCATCCTTACACTTTGGGCAGCGGCAGGGCGCCAGGCGTAAAGCGAAGCGCCACGCAGTTTCGACGCACCGGCCACTCGGCCGGAAAGGCTTTCCTGCCCGCCGCTGCCCTTTCTTTTGTCTCGCGGGCGAGATACCATTTTGGGAGAGGACCCCCTATGCCCCGAGTCTCACACGGCAAGGCCGCCGAACTCCACGAACTGGCCGCCCACGCTCATCGCGCCGCTGCCGCCAGTCACGATAAAAACGACCACCAGACCGCTCACGAGCATTCCCAGAAGGCCATGGAATACGCCATCAACGCTTTCTGGCAATCCCAGGAAGCCCACCAAAAATCCGAAAAAGCCGCCGGCAAAGAGCCCAAAAAAACCTAGGATCGAATGTGCATTCCCTGTGGCACAGGGTGCGCTCCGATTTATGGAGCGGCCCTGAGGCTATTGAATTTCCCGCACGGGCAGGTTCGGCGAACTATGCAGTGGAAGGCTTCGGATTTTTCTTACCACGTAAACTCCGCTTCTTTCACTTCACTTTCACGGTCGAGCACCACCGGCAATAACGGGCCACAGTCCCCGAATCCAGCTTCACGTCATGCCAGCGATGCAATCCAACTGTGCACGCCAGGTTTTTCAGCCAATTCGACTCGTGCTCTCGATTGGGCCACAGCCGCTCCAGTGATTTTTCTGATGGTTTTGCAAAGTTGCCTTCTCGCTTCGCGGGCTCCTTGGGATCGGCCACGGCGTTTGCTCGTTTTCTCCGCGATACTTTAGCACGGCCCCCTAGTCACTCCCCCGCCACAAATCGTCATCCCGAGTCTGCCTATGGCGCTCTTCTGCGCACGCAAAGAGGGAGATGTGCTCATTAACACAAAAGCCACTGAAGGAAATTTTTCTATTTTGAAGTGCGGATTCAATGGGGTGTATCATTCAGGTGAGCAAGCCGGTCTCACTCCGCTACCTGAGTGAGTTTGTTTTAGGTATAATATGCGGTAAGTTACCGATGGTGAAGAAGCAGTCCCTGCTCTAAAGGAATCTAGGGCATGAGGCCGACTTACCGGGACTCATCTCGGCCCTCAGCCTAGAAAACAAGAGGCCCGCTGGCGAGGTAGGCAACCAGATTTATTGCGGCTCGGCGATCGCGAAGAAGAGGACTACTTCGCGGAGTCGAAAATGAGAAGTTTCTCGCGTTCCAATCGTATGCCACGAAAACATCTAATACGGACTAGTGGGGACGTACGCGAATTCCCGCGATATAGCATTTCCGAAGCAGCTTTCTACGTTCGCATTCCCTACACCACGCTTCACGCATGGACACGCGGGCAAGATTATGAAACTGGGGGTGAACACCGTGTATTTCACTCGCTTATCGCGCTCGCTGACGAAAAACACAGACTACTCTCTTTTTACAATCTAGTTGAGGCGCACATACTACGCGCCACTACCGTAATTCACGGAATACCTCTTCAGAATGTTAGGAAGGCTTTGGATTACGTCCAAAGAGCGATCGGTGGAAAGCATCCGCTGCTAACTCATGAGTTTGAGACATCTGGGAAAGACATTTTCATTCAGCATTTGGGCCTAACCATCAACGCGACCAGATATGGTCAAACCGCAATGAGGACCATAATTCAAGAACATTTGAAACTCATCCCACGAGATGGCTATGGATGGCCGATAAAGGTATTCCCAATAAATTCCAAGCGATTGACGATTGACCCCTTATTTTCTTCGGGAAAACCGATTGTAAGAGATAAGGGAGTTACGGCGTCTGTCATTTGGGGCAGGTCGAAATCAAGGGAATCTGTCGGGGAAATCGCAAAGGATTACGGGCTGACCGAGATTGAAGTCCAAGAAACGATTGAGGACTACGAGTGGAGAGCAACAGCAGCTTGAAGAGCCGCCAGTATTTTTCCTTGATAGAACCTTTGGGAGAATTGAACTGGCGGCCATGCTGCGTCAAAATGAATTTATCGTCATCACTCTCTTTGAAGAGTTCGGTGAGGCTGAATCCAAGATTGCTGACCCTGCAATCATAGCGGATTGTGGATTTAAGAATCGGGTTCTTCTCACCGGAGATCAAGACCTTGTCTATACTTGGTCAAAGGAAATAGTTCAGGCAGAAGTCGCGGTTTTCGTCACAACGGACAATAACGAAGGCCCTAAGCAGTGGGGGCCACGAATTATTGCAGCCCGGTCTGGGATTTTGAAAGAACTCGGCAGACGCAAGAAGCCATTTACCGCAAGAATCTCAAGAGAAGGCCGCGTAACCCAGGTAAGAGTTTATGACGGAGGGAAGTGGAAGCAATTCACAATTGGGAAGAAAAATAAGCCTCACGGCAACAGATATAAAGAGAATTTCTCATAATCCCCTGACATTCAGTTTGCAATTGACACACATCATACTCTCTGGTAATATCTGTTGCAGGCTGAGACGAGCGTTTAGAATCGTCCTCTCGTAACTCCGCCTTTCCTCGTAGTGACTGCGCTTTGAATGAAGACCTTGAGCACCACCTCAAATCGTTCGAATCGCCAATGAATATGCGGGTCTTGTGAATCTGAAAAAGGAGGCCGGATTGGCCGGAGCACCATGGTCGAATCTCGAACATCTAACTTCCAGCCTCCAACCCGGAGATCAGTAACTACATGGATAACAGATAAATCCTTTGAAATCCGCAGTTACGAGAGGGGGTTTAAGACCATGAAAACAATCAACTTTAACCCGCGCATTTGCCATACATACGCCGCTCGCGCCTGTAACCCCTGTATTAGCAATACATACGAAAAAATGGGGAGGGGGGGTCTCTATCCTAGTGCCGCGGGGGTGCGGCAAATCGCACCCGGGCGGCCCGCTCATGCGATATGAGCGGCAGAATCATACAAACACCCGCGCGAAAATATCGTCCACGGCATGGAGCTGCCGCTGTAAATCAAACGCCCGCGCGATGCCCTCGGCATTCAGGTACTTGCTAAGGCGCGGGTCCCGGCTAACTCGATCGATGAATGTCGCGCCGCCTTCCCACGCGGACATGGCGTGCTCCTGCACCCACTTGTAGGCCTCGTCGCGCGGCGCGCCCGCTTCCACCAGGTCCAGCAGGAGCTGGCCGGAAAACACCAGCCCGCCGGTGGACTCCAGGTTGCGCAACATGCGCTCGGGAAAAACGCGCATCCCGGAAACGATGTCGGTCATGCGCGCGAGCATGTAGTCCACCAGGATGGTGGAGTCGGGCAGAATAATGCGCTCGACGGAGCTGTGCGAGATGTCGCGCTCGTGCCACAGCGCCACATTTTCCAGCGCGGCCAGCGAGTTGGTCCGCACCACGCGCGCCAGTCCGGCGATCTGCTCGCATCCCACCGGGTTGCGCTTGTGGGGCATGGCTGAACTGCCGCGCTGCTCGCCGGCAAACGGCTCTTCGGCTTCGCGCACTTCGGTGCGCTGCAAGTGGCGGATCTCCACCGCGATTTTTTCCAGCGTGGCGGCGATGATGGCCAGCGTTGATAAATATTGCGCGTGGCGGTCGCGCTGAATCACTTGGGAGGTGATGGCGTCGGTCTCCAGTCCCAGCCGCGCGCAGATGTTTTGCTCGATTTCGGCGCCCAGATGCGCGGCGTTGCCCACCGCCCCCGAAATCTTTCCCACCGCCATTTGCTCCGCGGAAGCTCGAAAACGCTCGATATTCCTGCGATTTTCCGCAAACCAATTCAAAATCTTCAGCCCGAAAGTGATGGGCTCCGCGTGAACGCCATGCGTTCGGCCGATTTGCGGCGTGTGCTGAAATTCGTACGCGCGCTTGGACAGCACATCGCCGAACTTCACGAGCGCTTCCTCGATCAGCCGCGACGCGTCGCGGATTTGCAGCGCCTGCGCCGTGTCCACAATATCGTTGGAAGTCAGGCCGTGATGCAGCCATCGCGCGGCCTGCGCATCGTTGATGGTTTCGGTGACCGACATGGTGAAGGCGATCACGTCGTGCTTCACCCTCGCTTCCAGCTCGTTGATGCGCGCGACGTTGATCTTGGCGCGCTCGCGGATGCGCGCCGCCGCTTCGCGCGGCACCAGACCGGCTTCGGCCAGCGTGTCGGTCGCGGCCAGCTCCACCTCGAGCCACTTCTGGAAGCGATTGGCCTCGCTCCAAACACGTCCCATATTGTCTCGCGTGTATCGCGGGATCAACTTCCACTCTCCTTATGATCGGGATGCAAATGCTATGGGGGAATTCCCTACATAATGATACCCGAAGAGCGCGCGTGTTGGGAAATGGAGGCATGGCAATGCTTCAGGTGCTGAAGCCCAGGCTTGCGGCCGAATCTAACGTCGCAGCTGAAGATCCGATCCCCTGAGAACACCGTCTAAGTAGCCTTGACATTCCAAAGTGCGCGGAGCAGCATCTCACATATTTATTGGAGGCACGCGTTGTCCACTCCTCGCCGCAACTTCCTGAAGGACCTTCTTGTCGCGGGCACGCTGCCTGCACTGCTGGCGTCGCCCTGCGGAGTTGAGGCCGCGACAGAGATGCTCGACCAGGCCGCGCAGAGCAATGCGCAGGGAGCGACGCTGGAGTTCGACAAGGAGACCTACAACTACTGGGCGAACTACATGACGCCCGGCAAGCCACTGCCCGGCGGAAATGGTGTCGGGCGCGGCAACAAGTTGGGCCTGTCGCCGATCTCGGGGACGGCCTTGGAGCGCGAGCCGGCGTTTCTCCACTACGACGCGCAGGGATTCCGGACGCCGGACCAGATCCAGCCGAAGGAATTGGCCCCGCCGCAGGGGGATGTGTCCGTCCAATTCAGCGTGGCCGCATTCAAACCGGCGAACGAGGATCGCGCGACGTTTGAGAAGCTTCAGTCAGGTTCGCTGCGCGTGGATATGGTTCAGAACCAGCCCTCCATGATCGCGGGGATTTCGGATTTTGCCGCTTGGACGGCCATCGCGGCGCTGATGCCGGATAAAAGCGGGAAGCTGCCGCCGCTGAGCAATTTGGTGTTCGATCCCAACTCCACGTGGAGCAAGCCGCAAGACATGATGCTGCCCGGCGGCACCGGACATTGGGGGATCAGCCTGGGCGTCCAGCGGAAAGACGGGCTGTTCAGCCAGATATTGAATCAGTTGTCCACGGAGGTGGGGCGATTCGCTCCCGCGCTGGGATTGCCCGGGATTGCCTCTTCTGCTTTCACCTCATTTAACAGATTCTTCGGGCTGATTCACAGTTTGCCGCAGTGGATTTTCAAGTCGGACGGCATCGCTGTTTATGCGACCTCGGATTCCTGGAAGGAATCGGGGGCGGGGACGTCACGGGGATTGCCCCTGCGCACGGGAAATTATGTGATTGTGCCGCAGAAACAGACCGCGGCATTTCAGAAGGACATGAAAGATTTAGTGATGAGGCAAAACTTCATCGTGGAAAAGAATTATCAGGGCTTGGACCTTTATGGCGCGGCGCAGAGCGTGTTGCAGAATGTGACCTACGCGACGCTGGCGGTGCAAGTGAAGGGGTCGCAAGCGCCTTGCGCAGTGCCGAACAAAACATAGAACAAAACCTTGCCCTGCCCGAAAAGTAGCGCAACATTCCTCCGGAATTTTCAATCCCAATGAACAAAGCGGTGATTCTTGCGCGCGGGCTAGGCAAACGGATGCGGGAGGAGGACACCTCGGCCCAGGTGATTGGAGAACAGGCGAGTGCGGCTGACTCTGGAATGAAGGCCATGATTCCCGCGGGTGGGCGGCCCTTTCTGGACTATGTTTTGAGCGCGCTGGCGGATTCAGGGATTCAGCGGGTGTGTTTGGTGGTGGGGCCGGAGCATGCGGCGATTCAGGATTATTACAAGAAACTCTCGCCCAGGCGGATTGAAATTCAGTTTGCGATTCAGCGAGTTGCGGACGGGACTGCGCGCGCGCTGCTGGCCGCGCGTCCATTTATTGAAGAAGAGCCATTCCTGGCGCTGAATTCCGATAATTATTATCCGGCGGAAGTTTTTACGGGGCTGCGAGCCCTGGGCGAGCCGGGATTGGCGGCGTTTGAACGCGAGAGTTTGATTGAGAAAGGAAATATTCCGCGCGAGCGAGTGCGCGATTTCGCGCTGCTTGGCATGGGCGAGGATGGATATTTGCAGCGGATTATCGAAAAACCGGATGAAGCAGCGAATGCGGCCATGGCGGCGACCGGCGGAGAAACTTTCGTCAGCATGAATTGCTGGAGATTCGACCCCGCCATTTTTCGAGCTTGTGAGAGGGTGCCGAAATCGGCTCGCGGGGAGTTTGAGTTGCCTGAAGCAGTGCAATTTGGAATTAGTATGCTTGGGCTGCGGTTCAAGGCGGTGCCGTTTCATGCTGGAGTGCTCGATCTCTCCCGCCGCTCCGATATCGCCCAGGTGGAAAAACGTCTGTCGGGGATCAAAGTCAATCTATGAATCACTTTGAGGAGCGACCTCGTTCCGCGGGAATGAGCGATGTGGAATCGGCTGCGAAAGGCGCGCTGTTGGAAAATGCCTCGCGCAGATTGCATGAGCTGCGCGGGGCCGCGTCCTATAATATTTGCTCTCTTTTTGTTCCCGGCCGCCTCGAACTTCTCGGCAAGCACACGGATTATGCGGGCGGACGGAGCATCGTCTGCGCGATTGAGCGCGGTATCTGCGTGGTGGCGGCGCCCCGCCTGGATGGGCAAGTGCGCATCGTGGATCTGAAGAGAACGGGGAGCGATTCGGAAATAAGTGTTGCGCTTGACGCCGGAGTGGAACCCAAACGCAAAAACTGGTCAAACTATGCCGCTGTGGTGGCGCGGAGATTTGCCCGCGACTTTCCCGCGGCGCGGACCGGAGCGGACCTTGTGATCGCGAGTGACCTTCCGCGCGCGTCGGGGATGAGCAGCTCGAGCGCGCTGATCATTGGAATTTTCATGGCGCTTGCTGAAGTGAATTCACTCGAGCAAAACGAATCCTATCGCAAACACATTCAAAACGGCGAAGACCTGGCCGGATATCTGGCCGCGGTTGAAAGTGGGGCGGAATTTGCATTTTCTTCGGGTAGTCGCGGAGTGGGGACGCTGGGAGGGAGCGAGGATCACGTTGCGATCCTTTGTTCACGCGCGGGATTTCTGCGGCAGTATTCCTACTGCCCGGTCCGATTGGAGAAAGAAATCCCTTTGCAAACAGATCTTACTTTTGTGATCGGATGCAGCGGGGTGAAGGCGGACAAGACGGGGAACGCGCTGGAGGCGTACAACCGGATTTCTTTGGCGGCACGCAAGATCCTTGAATTGTGGAGAGAAAATACTGGACGCAGTGATGCGACGCTGGCGGGCGCGTTGCAAACGGCGAATGATGCTGCCGAACGATTGCGCCAAATCGTGATTGATTCGTCCGATGCTGAATTTTCCACCGAGGTTCTGTTGAACCGGCTGAGTCAGTTTATCGAAGAGAGCAACGAGATCGTTCCATCGGCAGGAGAAGTGCTTGCGCGCGGAGACGTGGAAACATTCGGAGGATTAGCGGACCGATCGCAATCGTTGGCCGAAGCATTGCTGGGGAATCAGATACCGGAAACGATTGAACTGGCGCGGTCAGCGCGCGCGATTGGCGGTAGGGCGGCGTCTGCATTTGGCGCGGGATTCGGAGGGAGCGTGTGGGTGCTTGTTCCATCGAGCGGCGCAGGGGAATTTCAAGTTAAGTGGGCGGCGAGCTACTCGAAGGCGTATCCTGCGCGCGCGGAGACAAGCGAGTTTTTCGTCACGCGCGCGGGACCGGGACTGATTCGGTTTCAGTTGTGAAGCGAGAATATTGAAAGCGATTCCTCAATGAGTTTTACGAACCTTGATTGGGTCATTGTCATTACCTATCTCGCCGGTTCGCTTACCGTCGGGCTTCTGGGCAAGAAATACCTCGGTGATGTTAGTCATTATCTGGTCGCGGGGCGCGAGCTTGGACTTTACGTCGGAATCGCCACGCTGGCAGCCACGGAAATCGGCACCATCACGTTCATGTACAACGCCGAGCTGGGCTACCGCTTCGGGTTCGCGGCGTTTGCCGCGGCGATGATTTCCGGCGTGGTGATGATTTTTGTGGGGCGCACGGGGTTCATCATCAGCCGGTTCCGTCAATTGAAGTTGATGACGGTGCCGGAATATTTCGAGGTGCGCTACAGCCGGGGCCTGCGGCTGGTGACGGGGATTCTGGTGGCGTTGGGCGGAATCCTGAACATGGGAGTGTTCCTGAAAATTGAAGGTGAGTTTCTGACCATCGTGAGCGGGATTCCGGTGCGATATCTGGTGGCGGTGATGACCGGGATTTTATTGTTGGAGCTGCTTTACACCGTTGCGGGCGGAATGGTGTCGGTGGTAATCACGGATTTCTTTCAGTACGCGCTGCTCTCGATTGCCACGATTCTGGTGACGATTTATTCCGTGCATTTTGTGGGTTGGAGCAACATCGTGCATAAGGTGACGGTGACCATGGGCGCGGCGGGATTCAGTCCCATCGCCAGTCCGAAATTCGGATGGACGTTCCTGGGCTGGCAAGTCCTGCTGTGGCTTTCCATCGTGACCTGCTGGCAGACGACGGCCATGCGGATTTTTTCCACGCGCAGCCCGGAAATCTCCAAGCGGGTGATGACCTGGACCGGATTTATTTTTCTGGGGCGCGGAATGCTGCCGATGTTGTGGGGAATCGCGGCGCTGACACTCTTTGGCGCGGGCGTTTTGGACAAAGGCGTTCCTCTGCCGATGGTGCACGGCCAAGCGCTGGCGCCGATTGATGCCATGCCGGCGATGCTGGCGCAGATTCTGGGACCCGGCGTGCGCGGAATTGTTGTCGCAGGGATGTTGGCGGCGACGATGTCGGTAAACAGCTCCTATCTTCTGGGATGGAGCGCGGTGATTTCGCAGGATGTGGTGCTGCCGCTGCGCACGATGATGGGGAAGACACAGCTCAGTTCGCGCGCGCAGCTGGTGGTGAACCGCGTCGCCAATCTTTTTGTGAGTTTGTTCCTGATGTTCTGGGGGCTTTACTACACGCCGCCGGGCGCGGTGTATCTTTATTTGAATATCACCGGGACGATTTTTCTGGCCGGTGCGTTTGTGTCGGTGGTTGGCGGACTTTATTGGAAGCGCTCCAGCACTCTGGGCGGATATCTGGCCATGCTGATGGGGGCCGCGGGTGCGATCATTCCCTTCTTTTTTCTACACTGGAATGAAAATGTCACTGGGTTTGCGGCGTTTGGATTGGCGGCGAGTGGATTTTGCGCGGGGTCGTTGATTAAGGGGTCGTCGTCTGGAATTCAGGAATTGCGATGAACTACTGGGAAATATTCTGGACGGTGTGTCTGCTGGGCGCCGGGGGAGCCTTCGCGTTCATTACGATTGTGGTGATTGTGAAGGGCGGGCCGGATCTTCGGGAAATGCTGAGGCAGTTGCGGCGCCAAAACCTTCAGAAGTAAGTTTGAGGCGCTTAAGGTCCCGGTGAATTGAAATAGTGGTATTCTCCGGCAGTCGACGCCAGTCGAGAAATCATGCGGCGCCCACTTGGCGGCAGCCATCTACGCAACTCAGAGGTCATGTCTATGGCAAATAGATACCTCGTGCTGGGCTTGCTTGGGTTGCTTGGTTTCGGATTGGGTATTAATGCCAACCTTTCGTTTGGCCAAGATGCTAAACATCTGCAAGACTGCAAGAAACGACTGATAGAGTGGAGGAATGAAGAGGATCTCGGTATCCGGATGTTTTATTCTCCGGCACTAGGGGAAGCGTTTCACTTTCCAATCGTTTTCTTACCGATGTCTCCGCTCGATCAGCGACTTGGTTCGCTCGATCGCGAAGTGATTGGCGTAACACCCTCTGAAATGCGCGCCTTGCTCAGTAAGCTGGCTGATTCAAATCTAGATT
>DATGHC010000011.1:0-23347 GCA_035308165.1 Candidatus Acidiferrales bacterium
CCAGCGTCAGCACCGCGACCGCGGTGAAGCCGGGGTTCTTGCGCAACATCCGAGCGCCAAAGCGAATATCCTGCAGGAATGATTCGAGCATAGTTCTCCCTCAAGATTGCAAACCTGACTATTGGACGAGAGAACTTGGCAGCAGTCACGCCCAAACGGGATGGGTTTCGAAGGATTTCGGCAAAGGTCGCACCCTCCTAATAAAGCAGTATCGCCAGGTCGCGCGGGGAATTGCCCACCGGAATCATCGTAATCAAACTCTTCGTGCGCACGCGTATCACTGCAAGATCGTTTGACCCTTCATCCACTGCGAGCAACAAGTCGTGCGGATTTGCCGGATCCAATGCCAACGCCCCCGGACGCGCACCGACCGAAACCGGCTGCTGCGGCGCGCGAAACGCAACATCGATTGACACCACTCGTCCCGCAGCCTCATCGCTGACGTAAAGCACCAATGTCCCTGCATCCAGAGCTCCTTGCGCGGGCATCGAGCCGAGCAGCATCGAATCCGCAAGTTCATGTGTGGCCGTGTTGATCACCGTTAGTTCGTGGGCTTCAGGCACAGTGATGTAAAGCTCTCCTCCATCGGGTTTCAGAAACATCGCTCCAGGTTTGCCGGGTAGCGGAAGATTTACCAGCAGAGAATTTCTGCGCAGATCCACCACGCTGACTTGACCTTGGCCTGAGGCGGAGACAAACGCGATTGAGCTATCCGGCAAAATGACAACCTGCTCCGGTGCCGACGCCGTCGGGATGGTCGCTCGCGGCGTGAGTGTGAGGGCGTCAAAAACTTGCAGCGCATTGTCATCCCGGTTTGCCACCACTATGGATTTCCCGTCGGGCGTCACCCGCGCAATCCGGGGATTTCTGCCCGTGCGCGCCCGCGCCACAACCTGCCGGTTCGCGCAGTCTATCGCCGCGACGCTGTTCGCCCCCGATGCCGCCACGTACGCCCGTTTCCCATCCGCAGAAAAATCCACTGCGTACGGCCCCGCACCCACGGGAATCCGCGCAAGAATTTTGTCGCTCGCTGCATCCAGCACCCACACGTAGCCGCCATCTGTGGATACTCCCCAGACTTCCTTCCGTGCGGGATGCGCCCGCAATCCCGAAAGCCCAGACCCCACCGGCACGGTCGCCTGCACTCTGAGGCTGACCAAATCCACAACAGAAACCGACCCGTCGCCCTCATTTCCAACATAGGCGCACAATTTCAACCCGGGACGCAGGAAGGATGGGCGTTGCTCCAGCGCAATTTCCCTTGCGCCAAGGGCGATTAGCACAATGCCTATGAATATCAGACGGAATGGGATGCGTCGTGGGGCCATTGCAGAGTGAAACGCAGTCTAACTAAGCGCAGCATGAGCGTCAAACGAGTAGTCCCGACTGAGTTGCGGAAATTCCGCTGGAATATCACATCGTGAGGACCACTCGAAATTCAGCTCTCCCACTCATCATTCGCGCGTAAGCTTCCGCCGCGTTGGCCAGAGGGAATTTCTCGATCATCGGGCGCACGCCGGTCATTTCGGCGAAGCGCAGAGTGTCTTCGGAATCCGTGGGGATCCCTGACGGCCATCCCTGCAGGCTCTTCCGCCCGAAAATGAGCGAGCCGGGGGTAACCTCGATAGGTTCTCCCGACGCCCCCACCACCATCATCCGGCCGTTATTTCCCAGGCCGCCAACCAGCGAGGACATCGCCTTCGAGTTGGGCGCGGTCGCCAGAATCACGCGCGCCCCTCCAAGTTTCTGCAGCTCTGCCGCGGCATCCGTTGCTTTGCTATCAATGTACACGTGCGCGCCCAACTTTTTCGCCAGCGCAGCATTCTCCTGCCCTCGCCCGACAGCCGCCACTCGATAGCCAAACTTATTCGCGAATTGAATTCCCAGGTGCCCGAGTCCGCCGATTCCCTGAACCGCCACCAAATCGCTTGGCAGCGCGCCGCTGTGCCGCAGTGCGTTGAACGTGGTTACGCCCGCGCACATAAGCGGTCCGGCCTCCGCTGCATCGAGCGATTCGGGCATCTGCGCCAGCGCCTCCACCGGCGCGACCATGAATTCCTGATAGCCGCCGTCGTAGCTGATTCCGCAAATCTTCAGGTTTGCGCAGATTCCAAAATCGCCGCGCCTGCACGCGGGACACGTGCCGTCCTGCCCGCCGTGCCAGCCCACGCCCACGCGCTGCCCCTTCTTCCACTGCGTGACGCCTGCGCCCACCTCGTCAATTACTCCCGCCACTTCGTGCCCGGGCACGCGAGGATAAGATATGGGCATGACGCCTTCCTTGGTGATCACGTCGCTGTGGCACACGCCGCAGGCCTGCACGCGAATCCTCACCTGTCCTGCGCCGGGTTGTGGAATCTCACGCTCCACAATTTCAAAATCCGCTCCCGCCTTCGGCACCTGCACCGCATTCATTTTCGCCATTTGCCTTCTCTCCGTTTGGTCCTGATTTTTTCGGGACGCACTCGCATGCGAATACTCGGGATTTGATGCTAACGCGCGCAAAAAGTATCAGTGACTTGGATTGTAGGATGGCAACCGCGAAATGGTTGATCGTGGTTGCCGCACCTTTTACCCCCCCTTGTGCACTTTGCGTTTTCCCGCATAAAAGGAGGATTGTTCGGTCCGAAGGGAGTCATGGATTTTCAGAATTTGATCCGTTGTGAATGGAAGAAAGGGAAAGAACGGTCTAAAACCCACCCACCGCGCATCAGACGGTCGGCACTCGCCTGACAGACCCTGACCGAGCCCGGACCTGATGCTGGCCACGCCCACTATTGTTATAGACTAATAAACGGTCCCATTTATGCGCGCAGCATATCTCGTCCACACCGCGGGCATTGTCGCCTTTTGCGCCGCTACCGTAATTGCCCAGGGTATCTCCGACAGCGAATTCAATTGGAGGGCCCGGCCCTACACGCCTCAGCCGGAAAACGCAATTCGCGTTCAAACCAATATGGTCGAAGTCGGCGTCGTCGTCCGCGATGCGCACGGCAAGCCTGTCGCCGGATTAACACAATCCGACTTCGAAGTACTCGACAACAATAAGCCGCAGAGTATCTCTTTCTTTACGGTTGAGAAAGCTGACCGGCCTCAGGCCGTTATCCCTGCGTCGCCGCCCGCGAACAAGCCTGCATCCGCACCCATGCCCGCACCCGTGCCACCGCTCCGATACATCGCATTTTTTCTGGACGATACCAGCATGCCCGAAGGGGATCTCGCATTCGCTCGCCGCGCTGCAGAACAATTCGTCAACGAAAGCCTGCAACCGGAAGACCGCGTCGGCATTTTCACTTCCTCGAACGCTGTCCTTCTGGAATTCACTGCCGACAAGCAAAAACTTCTTGAAACTCTGGAAAGTGTACGCACTCATCAGAAGAAAGCCCAGGGCGGCGCATTTGTTTGTCCTTACCTCGCCGAATATCAGGCTTACCTTATTACGCAGGCCAACGGCATCAACTCCGACGACTTCAATTTGGCCGTTGCCCAGGCCATTGCGTGCCACGCTTGCACCGATGCTTCCAGATGCCGCCCATTCATTCTTGCAACCGCGCGTGAGACTCTGGCCGTATCCGAGCACATTGCGCAGGACACCCTTGAAATTATCAGAAACGTGATCCTGCACCTGAGCTCCATGCCCGGGCGGCGCATGTTGGTTCTCACTTCCTCGGGATTCATGGCCCAGACGGACGAGCCCCGCCGGTACCAGGAAAGAGTGATAGACGCCGCGTTGCACGCAGGCATCGTCATCAATTCCCTGGATGCCAAGGGCCTGTGGGCTGTGCCGCCAGGAGGAGATCCGAGCGAGGGGACCCAGCGAGTTGTTGGCCCTCTTGGGGCCTACCAGGACAGGCTCGATGTCATCCAGATGGAGGTGAATGATGATCCGCTGGCGGCACTGGCGGAATCAACCGGCGGACGCTTTTTTCACAACTCCAACGACCTGGGTGGCGGTCTCCGCGAAATGGCCGCACTACCGGAGGTTTCCTATGTCCTCGGCTTTTCTCCTCCGGAGATCAGACCCAACGGCGCCTTCCATACTCTGAAAGTAAAGATGGCCAACAAGCATGGAGTCACCGTCGAAGCCCGCCGCGGCTACTACGCACCTTCGCCGGCCAACTCTTCCGCCACCGCATCCGATCCCGTCGCACGTTCCGAGAAACTCGACCGCGCCGTTCGCTCTCCCGATCTGTCATCCGATGTTTCCATGAAGGTGACCGCCGAATCCTCGAAACTTGATTCAGGAGATATGGCGCTGAGTGTCGCCGTCCACGTGGACATCCGCAATCTTCCCTTCCAACATCTTGCGGATCGCAGTGTCGAACGCCTCATCTTCGTCACCGCTTTGTTCGATCAGCAGAACCATTTTCAAACGGGAGTGCAAGGCGTGATGGACCTGAACCTCAAGAACAGCACGCTCACCCGAATTTCCAGTCGGGGCTTCGACGTAAAGATTATGGTCCCGGCACCTCCTGGCAATTATCGCCTCCGCCAGGTCGTCCAGGAGGAAGCGTCCGGTCGCCTCGCCGCACTCTCCACTCCAGTAGAGATTCAATGACGCGGCGTCTGCCCCACACCTAACAACTTCATGCCTGACGAGGCGAGTTGCAATTGCGCAAATCGTTCGCCGGGTTGAAGCCACCACCTCTAGAGAGTAGACTCGCACCGTCGCGCATGCCCGAAACGCAATTCGAGTTTCTAACAGAACTCTGGAGCCGCCATTCATGGCTGAATCTTTAGCGCATCCCCTTCAATCTCGAGCCGCTGCCCTCGACTCCGCCCTGGCGCGATCCATCCCCTGGTATATCTGGTTCTGCGTTATCGCGGTCTTGTCGGGGGTTTTCGGCGCCGTTTGGGACATTTCCTGGCACGAAAGCATCGGCCGCGATACTTTCTGGACTCCCGCGCACATGCTCATTTATCTCTGCGGAGTCCTCGCCGGTCTCTCCTGCGGCTACTTAATTCTCTCCATCACATTTCAGAACAATTCTCCGTTGCGCGATTCCGGAGTAACCATGTGGGGCGTCCGCGGCCCGCTTGGCGCTTTCATTTGCTGCTGGGGCGCCGCGGCCATGATAACTTCCGCGCCTTTCGACAACTGGTGGCACAACGCTTACGGCCTTGACGTGAAAATCATCAGCCCTCCGCACGTTTTGCTGGCGCTGGGAATGATGGGCATCCGCTTCGGCACTGTAATGCTGGTTCTCGCGGAAATGAATCGCTCGGTTGGCGCGTACCGCATGCGGCTGGAGCGCCTGTTCCTTTTTGTGTTTCTCTTTCTGATTGCCACCACGGTGGGCATGTCCCAGGAATATACCAACCGCGTTTTCATGCACGGCTCCCGGTTTTATCTGGTCATTATGTTGACCGCGCCTATCTGGATTGCCGCCGTTTCGCGCGCTTCGCAGTCACGCTGGGCCGCTACGATCATGACCGGCCTGTACACGGCAATGCATCTTGGTTTTTGCTGGATTCTGCCACTTTTCCCGGCGCATCCAAAGCTCGGCCCGGTCTATCAAAGCGTCACTCATCTTGTGCCCCCTGATTTCCCGGTACTTGTGATCGTTCCGGCATTTGTTTTCGACGTCCTTCGCCGCCCCGCCTCGGCAATGAATAAGTGGGCCCAATCTGCTCTCCTCGGGGCGGCATTCTTTCTCAGCTTCGTCGCCGCGCAATGGCCATTCGCCAATTTCCTGATGTCGCCGGCATCGCACAATGCCATCTTTGTCGCCAACAATTACCCGTATTTCGTGCCCGCGACCTCGCGCTGGGTGATGAATATGTTCGTGGCTACCGAAAGCTCCAACGCTCAATTCTTGACGTGGATGACCATCGCCTTGGCAGTGGCCGTTCTCATGACGCGGCTGGGCCTTGCCTGGGGCGAATGGATGCGCCGCATCCGCCGATGACCTCGCTGCGTGCACGCATTCTCAAATTGGCTTTGCTAATTTCTGTCGCCGCGCTGCCATTAAGCGCCCACGTCGGCAGCCCCGATGTTTTCTTTGAGGGTTCCGCTGGCCCTTATCACCTCTTCGTCACCATCCGCGTTCCACAAGTCATTCCCGGCGTCGCGGAAATTGAAGTCCGCAGCGAATCCCGCGATGTCCGCTCCATCCAAATCGTTCCTCTGCGCCTCACCGGACAAGGCTCCAATCTTGCGCCCACTCCCGATCTCGCCAAGCAATCGAAGGACGATCCTCAATTCTTCACCGGCAATCTCTGGTTGATGGAATCGGGCGCGCTTCAAGTCCGCATCATGGCTGATGGCGCCAAGGGCCAAGGGGAGATTTCGGTGCCGGTGCCGTCCTTCGCACAACGCGTTCTGCCCATGGAGAAGCCTCTCGAATGGACCCTGCTTTTTCTCACGATCTTTCTCGCCGTCGGAATCATTTCCATCGTCGGAGCAGGCGCCCGTGAAGCCAAGCTTGATCCAGGCAAGCCTTTGCCCCAAGCGAACAAACGCCACGCCCAAATTATAATGATTGCGACAGCCATCGCCGTCATCGGCGCATTGTTCCTTGGCCGATCGTGGTGGGGCCTCGAGGACAGCGACTATCAGCGCGATGTCGACCACTACAAGCCGCCAGCTGCAGAAACCAAGCTTGAAAACGGCAATCGCCTGATCATTCGGGCTTCGGGACTCGATACCACCTGGAATGGCCGCATCGATCTCTCTAAGCTCATCCCCGACCACGAGCACCTGATGCATCTATTCCTTATCGGCATCCCGGGCATGGATCGCATGTGGCATCTACATCCAAATCCAACTCCCGACGGCGCATTTGCGGAAAACTTGCCCAACATGCCCGCGGGCCGCTACCAGCTTTACGCCGACATCGTCGACCGTCGCGGTTTCCCCTGGACTCTCGTGGGGGAAGCGGATCTGCCGCAAATCTCAAACGGGGTGCCGCTTTCCGGCGATGACTCCTCCTGGTCCGGCTCGCCACTCGCATCCGCAGCAGGGAATCAAACTGTGGCTCCCCTCGCCGATGGGGGAAGGATCGTATGGAATGTTCCGCCCGGCCCGCTGCAATCAAACGTCGCCATGGACTTCAAGTTCACTGTGCAAGATCAATCCGGCAAGCCCGCGCAAGACGTGCAAACTTACATGGGCATGGCTGGACACGCCGAGTTCGTCCGCAGCGACTTCACCGTTTTCGCTCACGTCCATCCGGCAGGCTCCGTTTCCATGGCCGCCCTCGATCTCGCTCAGGCGGGCCTGCCCGGCGCCATATCTTCCCCGCAAGATTCAAATCTTCAGGGGATGGCAATGTCCATGCCCATGCCAAACTCCTCTGCCTCAATTCCCCCCGAAGTCAGCTTCCCCTACGGTTTCCCCCAGCCCGGCGACTATCGCATCTTCGTCCAGATCAAGCGCGCCGGCCGCATCCAAACCGCCGTCTTCGACGCCCACGTCCAATAGGCTACTCGCATCACCGCCCGCATTTGTCTTTCCCCAAAAAGTTGCGTCAATTCATCTCTCATGGAAGAATGCCCCCCATGCCAAGACTAAATTTGCGCCGATGGTTGCCGCTATTCGTGACTTCTCTTTTCCTCGTCGCGCCCACCCTCGCGCAATCCACGCGCCCGCAGGCGGAAAAAGATCTCGCCCGCTCCATCTACAAGGAATTCATCGAAATCAATTCCGGATTCACCACCGGCCCCACCACTCCGGTCGCCGAAGCCGCCGCCGCGCGTTTGCGCGCCGCGGGATTTCCTGACTCCGACATTTTTCTCGATGGCGCGAATCCCCGCAAACGAAATCTCGTGGTCCGCTATCACGGCACCGGCGCGCACAAGCCTCTTCTCCTTCTCGCGCACATTGATGTCGTCGAAGCCCTCCGCGCCGATTGGACCATGGATCCCTTCATCCTCAATGAGAAGGACGGCTACTTTTACGGCCGCGGCACGGGCGACGACAAGGCTCAGGCCGCCGTCTGGATCGCCAACCTAATTCAATATAAGAAGGAAGGCTTCCAGCCCGACCGCGACATCATCGTCGCGCTCACCGCCGACGAAGAAGGCGGCGGCCCTTTCAACGGAGTCGATTGGCTCCTCAAGAATCACCGCGATTTAATCGACGCTGAATTTGCCCTGAATGAAGGCGGCTGGGGCGAAATCTCAAAGGGCAAAAAAATCTCAAACGATGTCCAGGTCAGCGAAAAGTACGTCATCAATTTCCGTCTCGAAGTTCACAACAAGGGCGGCCACAGCTCGCTCCCTGTTCCCGACAACGCCATCTACCAACTCGCGGGCGCGCTGGATCGCCTTTCAAAATTTGGCTTCCCGATGAAGACCGATGACGTCACCGCCGCCTATTTCCGCCAAATGGCCACGATCGAGCACAACGACGATCTCGCGAAAGCTGCTGACGGCTCGCAGGAAGCCATGCAGCGTGTCGCTGCGTCCTCGGCCCTGTATAACGCCTCGCTGCGCACCACCTGCGTGGCCACGCAGCTCGAAGGCGGCCACGCCGTCAACGCGCTGCCTCAATTGGCCGCGGCCACGGTGAATTGCCGCGTGCTTCCTTCTGACTCCGTTGAATACGTGCAATCCACTTTGCAAAAAGTCTTCGCCGACGATCAGGTCTCCGTGAAGATCACCAACGAAGCATCCAAAGGCCCCGCATCTCCCATGCGCCCCGATGTGCTGAATGCCGTCTCCGCCATCACAAATAGAATCTGGCCCGGTGTCCCCACTCTACCCATTATGGTCACCGGCGCCACCGACGGACGTTTTCTCCGCATCGTCGGCATTCCTTGTTATGGCGTTCAGGGGTTTTTCTTCGACCGCGACGACATCCGCTTCCACGGCCGCGACGAGCGCATGGGTGTCGACGCCTTCTACGAGGGCCAAGCCTTCCTCTACGACCTCGTCAAGACTCTATCGTCCAAGTAGCAGCAGAAGGTTTTCTTACCCGCTCCCAATTCTCCGTGCAATCTTTGTGATCGGAGCCTGCCCTTCCTGTCGTGAGCCCGCCGAACGGAGCGGAGCCGAAGGGCGCCCTCTGCGTTAAATCTTTTAAGTTTTAGTTCTTTCCCCCATACTTTCACCCGTCATTGCTCTCACTTCCTCCCCCCAACCCTGTAAATCAAATACGTCTCCATCTCCTTCGACGAATTCTTCATCTCGATATCAAAGCTCTCCATCTGCCCGTTGAAATAGTTGTAGCTCCACACCGCAGGCACCGCCACCAGCAATCCCAGCGCGGTCGTAATCAGCGCCTCCGAAATTCCGCGCGCCACTCCCGAAAGCGCCGAAACCTGGTGGCTGCTTTGGAACATAAAAACATGCACGATTCCGATCACCGTTCCGAACAATCCCACAAACGGCGCGGTGGACCCAATCGTCGCCAGCCCGCTCAACCCCTTCTTCAGTTCCTGATGGACCACCATCGTCGCGCGCTCCAGCCCGCTCTTGGCCGACTCCACCATGTCCGCGCTCGAATCGAAGAGCGACGCCGATTGGAATCCCTCCAGCCCCGCGCTCACAATTTTGGCAATGTGGCTCTTGTTGTTGCGCCCGGCAATCGAGATCGCCTCACCGAGCCGCCCCTCGCCCAGCGGCGCCACCACCTGCTCGATAAACAAGCGCGTCTGCATCCGCGCCGCTCGGTACATCAAAATTCGGTTGAAGGTGATGGTGAACGAAATGGCTGACATCAGAAGCAGCAGAGCAATCACGCCCTCGGCAGTACTGCTCATCGTGCGAAGCATTTCAATCAGGTTCCAGTGCATGGTAAGCGCCTCACATCGCTTACCGGAATAGACACCAGCTGAACTTCCTTGTGCCTCTATCTTCGCGGTTATTTTTTATTTTTTCTCGCCCGGCAGGGAACCGCACGCATCAATTCGATGTCTGTATAACAAAATATCAATTGATTTCTTTGTTGCTTAGGGTGCCCCGGCCGCTTGCGCCTGGGACCCTGAGGAGTTCAGTCACCGATTGACCCGCCGCCGGCGTCCTCCGCTCTCACCGCTTTCCCACGCCCTGTCTCAAGAAGTAACCTCAGTTCTATTGCCCCCGCCAACGCCCCTCCGTAGCATATTTTCAGCCCAAGTTCCGAGGGAAGGGAGGCACGGGATGATTGAACGCCGCTTGGATATGTCCAATAGTTCACGCAACATCCGGCCACCTGTGGACCCGCGGGTTGTCTGCAGAATTGCTGTCGCCCTGCTATTCGTGTTCCTTTCCACGGCCGCGGCACGAGCGCAATCCCAGTCCACTCCTCCAGCCACCACGCTACCGCCGGCCCAAGCGCCTCCCAAGACGGCCAGCTCGCCCGCTGCCGACGCCGCGAGCAAATCCAAATCCACGCAGTCCGCCGCCACCACCTGCAAGTTCTACAACAACGACAACGTGAAGGCCTTGCCGCCCTCCGACGTCACCCAAATCCATTCGGCGGTTCCCCCGCTATCCGTCATCAGCGAAAAAGAAAAGAAGGCCGCCGCCGCGAAGCAGGCCGCCGCCGAGGCGAACCAAGCCGCTTATTGGAAGGCCCGCTTTACCGCCGCCCGCCAGAAGCTCGACGCCGATCAGAAGGCCATTCCCGTCATTCAACGCCAACTGAGCTGGGAACTGGTGAATGAAGAATCGCCGGATGAAATCACTGGCCAAATCTATTCCGACACCTATATGGATCTCCTCCATCAGATGGAGGCGACCAAGCTCGCCATCCAACAGGATAAGCAGGCCCTGAGCGATCTGCACGACGAGTTCCGCAAAGCGGGCGGGCTCCCCGGCTGGATCCGATAGATGGGGAACACGAGATTTTGAGTTCAAATTAAATACCAGGATATGGTTGCTGGACGGTTTCCAGGGGGTCGGAGCCTTAGCTCCGACATTGAAATCTTGGACTGCAAGTGGTCTTGACCTTCGAACCCTCAACGAACATATCAAGGGAAAAGCGCATTCGCAAAATTAACTCTCGCTCATCACCCTCGCAAATACCGCGCGATCCACATTCCCTCCGCTCAATACCAGCCCAACTCTCTTCCCGGCTAATCGCTCGCGTTCCTTCATTGCCGCCGCCAATCCTGCCGCGCCCGCCCCTTCCGCCACACTGTGAATATCGCTGAAATACGCCCGCATGGCTGCCTCCACTTCCTTATCGGCGACTTCCACCACGTGGTCCACTCCTTGCCATATCAGTTCCAGGGCACGCTCATCAGGCTTGCGGCAGGCCATCCCGTCGGCAATTTGAGTTGTCACCGGATGTGACTCAGGTTTATGGCTGCGAAATGAGATCCCATAGGCAGGTGCGCCGGCGGACACCACCCCAACCACCTTAGTCTTCAGCCCCAGTGCCTCGCGAGCGGCCATCACGCCGCAAACCCCCGACCCCATCCCAATTGGAACGTAAATCACGTCTAGCTGTGGAGCGCCGCGAAACATCTCCAGCGCGTAAGTGCTCACTCCCTTCACCAGCGTCAAGTCAAAGTTCGGCGCCATGATCAATTTCCGCTCTTTGGCCACCTGCATGGCGTACTCCAGTGACTCCTGGAAGTCAGCGCCATGGATGATGAGTTCCGCGCCCAGCGCTTCCATAGCTTCGTTCTTCTCCACGCTATTCCCGTGGGGCACCACGATCACCGGTCTGAACCCGAACAGCCTGGCCCCATAAGCCAGCGACTGTCCGTGATTGCCGCGCGTCGCGGCCACGAATCCCTTCGCCGCGGGATTCTCCCTGCGTAACTGCTCGGCGTACAGAATCCCTCCCCGCACCTTGAACGCGCCCACCGGCGTGAAATTCTCGTGCTTCACCCGCACCTCGCATCCCAGCCGGCGCGAAAGCAGCGGCCAGGTATATTGCGGAGTCGGTTGCATGTAGCGGTAAATTAATTCGGCTGCAGCATCCAGCTCTGCTAGCGACAATGGCGTTATAGAATCCTGAACAACTTTTCCTGTTTGCATAGTCGGTTCACCCTAAGAGGGAAGTGGTCTCTTCGCGCATCGCTCTCCACACGAATCGTGAAGACTTCTTCAAACTACCATCTGTCGCAAAGTAGACGAACAATAATTAATTTATTTCTCGAGCCGCCAGCCATCCATATTGGTGCCGTCCACATTGGCCTGCCCAAACCCTTGGGATGGACGGGATCCCCACTCCAATGGCCGCCATTCGGATAGTCACCACCATAATATTCTTGCGCCCATTCATTTCAGTGTTTGTCCGAGATCTCTACGGGAAGAGAACCGCTTAGCGGCGCAGGTGCGACCAGCGCGCTCATTCCACGAGTCGATGCTATTATTTCCTATTTAAGACTATATGTGCCAAGTGACGTGCTCGCGAGATCTTAAACGCCTGTCAAAGGTATTGATTGTGGCCGCGTTTCTATCGCTATTGCTCACGAAGATGTCCCTCGTGCTGGCCGCTAATGATCAGCCCCGCACAGAGATTCAAAGCTTTCCACTTCATGTGGAGCAGAATGGCGTCGATGGCACCCTGCGGCTTCTGGTTGATTCGCGATTAACGGAGTCCGTCCGGACTCAGCTCTTGGGCAATGGCGATTGGTCATTCGTCCTTCAGCCCTCCACGGAACTTTACAAAGAGTTTTCTGCGATTCCCCCGTGTCCGGCAAAGCTCGAAGTATTAGACGAAAGAGGCAGGCTGATTGCCGAGCGCTTGTTAGAAACACCATTGGCCAGAATTGAGAAGTGGAGTCCGAACCAAATACCCGGGTGGGGATTCCTCCTCACCCAGGATTTCTCCATAGGAATGGGGTCTTACAACGGACCACTGACGACAGTCCTCAGAATACTCAAGGCAAGATTTATTGAAATCTCATCGATAAATCATGACACGCAAAAGCCGGAGCCGATTCGATTGGCCAAGACACTGAGGGCCGGCTGGAGAATCACGCATTACGATGGCGCAACCGAGATTCTGGCCATTTCTTGCCATCCCGATAACAGCCAGAATTTCGTGATTGATTACGCGCGCTACAGATTTGACGGAACTCTGTGGGTAAAGCTCACTCGCCAAGCCCCCGGAATGTGGGAGTCAGATCAACCATTTCCCCTCAGGTCTGCATTCCCGTAGACCGGGCAGGTGCGGTCCACATTCGAACACTCATTCGAATACGTACTTATAAATAACTATTGACAAGAATGTACGTATAAATTAATATGTGCTTGCTTCCGCGCGATCCGCGCGCGGGACATCGCGACCGTCGGTACACCTCAGGTTCGCCCGCTCCGAGTTTTTTCGGAGTAGAAATCACCGTGGGACAAGACCGCAAGTCATTTAGAATCAGGCGATCTGAAGGGAAGGCCCGCTAAGCTCTTTAGAATGATATTCATTGGACGATGTGCGCCCGTAACCCATTTCCTTTGATATTCATACGAAAATGGAGGGGGTGGGGGTATCGACATCCTGAGCGGAGCCGAACGGATTATGGGGGAGGGGGTGGCACCTCGGACGCTAACATAGGCCGCCCAAATCGAAACTGGCTTCTGATGAATCGCGGCTTTGGCGCTCCGCTGAATCTCAATCCAGCATTCGAGCGAACGCGCCGTCCCGCACCAGCGCCGCAACCGCCTCAATGTCCGGCGCAAGCGGCCGATCTGCTTCCAGCGTCGGCGCCACCGACCGCACCAAATCGCACGCGCGTTTCGCCTCGGTTCCTGTCTTCAGCGGTGCCAGCAAGTCTATCCCTTGGCACGCCGCGAGCAGCTCAATGGCTACGATGCGCTGCAAATTCGCTAGCATCGGCGCCAATCGCCGCGCTGCGGACATGCCCATCGAAACGTAATCCTCCTGGTCACCGGACGTCGGAATTGAATCCACAGAGTGCGGCATCGACAGCGCCTTCAACTCACTGGCCAGCGCCGCCGCCGCAACCTGTGCAATCATGAATCCGGAATTCAGGCCCGGATTTCGCGTCAAAAACGCCGGTAACAGACTTGTAAGCGGATTGGTCATATACGAAATGCGCCGCTCGGAAATTCCACCGAGCGTCGCAAATGCAACAGCGAGTTGATCGGCGGCCATGGCCAGCGGCTGGCCGTGAAAATTTCCGCCGCTGATGATTTCGCCCCCGCGCTTTCCGCCCGCGAACACCAGCGGATTGTCCGTCGCGCTGTTCAGCTCGATTGTGGCCACCGCGCTCACTTGCGCAATCGAGTCGCGCGCGGCTCCGTGAACCTGCGGAGTGCACCGCAAACTGTAAGCGTCCTGCACTCGTGGATCCTTCTCGGCGGCGCGGTGCGATTCTCGGATTTGGCTGCCGGCGTTCAGCCGCACCAGGTTTCGCGCCGTCAGAGCAGCACCTACGTGTGGACGCGCCGCCGCAATGCGTGCGTCAAACGCCGCGGGGCTTCCACGCAGCGCGTCGAGCGAGAGACCCGCGGCAATATCGGCCGTGTTGCAAATATGTTGCGCGTCGCGCAGCGCAAGAGAGAGGAGAGCCAACATTCCTTGCGTGCCGTTGAGCAGCGAAAGTCCTTCTTTCGCTTCGAGCGCAAGCGGTGCAATTCCAGCGCGCTTCATCGCATCGGCTCCAGAAACGCGCGCGCCCTCGTAATTGGCTTCGCCCTCACCAATCGTCACAGCGGCCAGATGAGCCAGCGGTGCCAGATCGCCCGACGCGCCTACGGACCCTTGCGAGGGGATCGCGGGATGCACGCGCCGGTTCAGCATCTGGCAAAGGGTTTCAACCACCAGCGGCCGGACGCCGGAAAATCCCTTGGCCAGTGCGTTGGCGCGAAGCACCATCATCGCGCGGGCTTCGGTTTCGGAAAGGAGTGCCCCAATTCCGCAGCAATGGCTGCGCACCAGGTTGAGTTGAAGCTGGCGAATTTGGTCAGGAGAAATGCGCACCTCGGCCAGTTCGCCGAAGCCGGTATTGACGCCGTAAGCCGTTGCGCCCGACGCCACGACTCGCTCGACCACCGCGCGCGACGCCTTCATTCGCTTTGCCGCGCTGGAAGCGAGCGCAATAGGCGCCCCGCTCAGCGCAACGCTGTACAGTTGCGAGAAAGTGAGGCTCTCGCCGTCGAGTTGAATTGTCTTAGCGGCGGCCATGTTCAGGATTTCGGCCGCTCGTGCGCGGAGTGAACCGGATCATCAACCCCAAACAATTTTCGGTAGTGGGCGGGCAGCGGTTTCGGGCGGCCGTCCTTGCCGCAAATCACATGAAACGTTTCACCCGTCGCCAGCGATTCTTTCGTAGCGTCGTTCACAACTTCGTACTCGAACCGAATCGTTCGTGTTCGGACCTCCGAGATGCGGGTGCGGATGCGCAATACCTCGTCGTAGCGCGCGGGCCGCGCATGTCTACATTTGGATTCGGCAACAACGATGAAGCAGTCGTCTTTTTGCTCCATGTCTTTATAGGCGAAACCCAAATTGCGGAAAAGTTCCACGCGGCCAATTTCAAACCAGATATAAAAGTTGGAGTGATACACGACGCCCATTTGATCGGTTTCCGCATATCGAACACGAATGCTCGTGTCGTGGAATTCGCGCGCACCGTTCTGGTGGCCATCCGAATGGCCATCAGAACGGCCTTTGGAATGTTTTGAATCGGTGGAAGTGGACATGAAGTGTTTGTTTTCAGCCTGGAAGTTTAGCAGAGCGCCATATTTTTCGTCACTTCAGGATTGTCGTCATTTCCCGGGCCAGACCGGGCGCCGCTTCTCCAGGAAGGAAGCTAGTCCCTCGCGGAAATCTCCGGTGGTGCGGATGCTGGCGTTTTCTTCCACGGCCCGCTCGAGCTCGGCGTCCACCTCGGCGGCGGCGGAGTCGCACATCAGCCGCTTGGTCCGAGCCAGGCTCGTCGGACTGGATTCCACCAGTGAAGCCGCCAGCATACGCGCGCTGTCCATAATCGTTGAGTGCTCCACGATGTGTGTCACCAAACCGATCTGGCGCGCCTCGTCGGCATTCAATATTCGCCCGGTGAGCAATAAATCGCGCGCGCGCTTTTCGCCCACCTGACGAATCAGAAAAACCGAAACGATGGCGGGAATAAATCCAATGCGCACCTCGGTGTATCCGAACTTCGCGTCAGGCACCGCCAGCGTGAAATCGCACAGCGTGGCGATGCCGCAGCCACCGGCGATGGCCGGTCCATTCACGGCGGCGATCAGCGGCTTGGGAAACGACCAGATGCGGCGAAACATCCGCGCCATGCGTTTCGAGTCTTCCAGGTTCTGCGCGGGCGATTGCTCCGCCAGGTTGCGCAACGCGTCGAGGTCCATGCCCGAGCAGAAGGAACTGCCCGCGCCGGTAATGATCACCACACGCACGGGAGATGATTCTGTTTCGCTCAGAGCGGCTAGCAAATCGTCGATCATCTGCGTGGAGATGGCGTTGCGCTTGTCGGGTCTGTTCAGTGTGATCGTCGCGACAGATGCTTCGTGCACAAGCGTGAGAGTGTGGTAGCTCATAAGTTGTAGTGAATTCAGTTAGTGAACGATTTCCGCCGTCGCGTACTCGCGGCGGATGCGCTGCGTAAACTGGATTGCTTTGGAAAGCCCGTCGGAATCGAGCCCGGTTGCGACGCCGCGTGAGGAAAGCGTCTCGGCCACGATCTCGGTTGGAATATTGCCGACAAGCTCGTCGCCGGCAAATGGGCAGCCGCCCAATCCGGTGAGTGCGCCATCGAATCGCCGGCATCCCGCTTCGTAAGCGGCGAGGACTTTTTCCGCGGCGCCTTCGACGCGGCTGTGCAAGTGAACGCCCAGCTCTATGCCGGCAACGCATTCTTTCACGGCTTTGTAGAGCGAGCCGACTTGCTCGGGCGTCGCGGTGCCAACCGTATCTGCAAGCGAAACGCTGCGCACGCCTAGGTCCTTCAGCCAGATCAGCGTGTCCTCGACAATTTCGGGTCCCCATGGCTCCTCATAGGGATTGCCGAACGCCATGGAAATATAAATCACCAGTCCGCGATTCGCGGATTTGGTTTCTTTCCGTAGATGTTCCACGAGTGAGCGCGATTCCGCGCGCGACATATTCGCGTTCGCGCGGCGAAAGTAGGCGGAAATGGAATAAGGATAGCCGAGAGTTGTCACTCCCGGTGTGGCAAGCGCCCGATCGATTCCGCGCTCATTGACGACAATCCCAATAATCTCGGGAGGCGCGCTGCCCGGCGTCAGGGAAGCAAGGAACAACTTCATCACCTCTTCGCTGTCCGCCATTTGAGCGACAGCCTTCGGCGACACAAAACTGACCGCGTCTATGTGCTTGAATCCGGCCCTCACCAACGCGGAAAGATACTCGGCTTTTGTGGCCGTCGGAATATGCTTCTCCAGGCCTTGCCAGGCATCTCGCGGGCACTCGATAATTGTTACCGTTTCCTTTTCCATGGGCTCAGAAGTGATGACCGATGCTAAGTCTGCAAGACTCCCGTCTTGAATTCGCGGATTTCGGGATTGAGCGCCGCGGCTTCGAGCGCCCAGATAAGCGCCTCGCGCGTTTGCGCGGGATCAATAATCGCGTCGACCCACAAACGAGCCGCGGCGTAGCGCGGATCGGTTTGATGCTCATAGGTTTTTCGGATGGAATCGCGCAATTCCTTCTTGTCCTTCTCGGAGAGTTTCTTGCCTTCGCGCTCGAGTTGTCGAATACGGATTTCGACGAGCGTCCCCGAGGCCGAATCGCCACTCATCACCGCGTAGCGCGCGGTGGGCCAGGCAAAAATAAATCGCGGGTCGTACGCTTTTCCGCACATAGCGTAATGGCCCGCGCCAAAGCTGCCGCCGCAGATGACGGCGATCTTCGGGACAACGCTGTTGGCGACGGCGTTCACCATTTTTGCGCCGGCTCGAATAATGCCGCTCCACTCGGATTCCTTGCCGACCATGAATCCGTTGACGTCGTGCAGGAAAATCAGCGGGATGCGGTTCTGATTGCAGTCGAGAATAAATCGCGCCGCCTTTTCTGCGGTTTCCGTATAGATGACGCCGCCGAATTCCATACGCGGCTCGCCCGTGTGCGGCGCGGTTGTTTTGACGTTGGTCTTTTGGTTGGCAACGATGCCCACGGCCCAGCCGCCGATCCGCGCATAGCCGCAAAGAATCGTCTGTCCGTACTCAGAGCGATATTCGTCCCACTGACTGCCATCCACGATGCGCGCGATGATTTCGCGCATGTCGTATTGCTTGCCGGGATCGGAGGAAAACAGGCCATAGATTTCTTCTGGATGATACTTGGGATTTTCCGGCGGCTTGTGATCAAACGGCGCGCCCTCGCCGTGGCCCATCTTGTCCACCAGTGAGCGGATTCGCGTGATGCATGCGTCGTCATCCGGCTCGCGGAAATCCACGGTGCCGCTGATTTGCGAATGCATTTTCGCGCCGCCCAGTTCCTCGGCCGAAACCTTTTGGCCGATGGCAGCTTGAACCAGCGCAGGGCCGGCGAGAAATAATCCAGAACCTTCGGTCATCAAAATGTGATCGCACATCACGGGAAGATACGCGCCGCCCGCGACGCACATGCCCATAATGGCGGTGACTTGCGGGATGCGCATGGCGCTCATGACGGCGTTGTTACGGAAGACGCGGCCGAAATCGTCGGTGTCGGGAAAAACATCTTCCTGAAGGGGGAGAAATACTCCGGCTGAATCCACCAGATAAAGCGTGGGGATGTGATTCTCGATGGCGATGTTCTGCGCGCGGATCACTTTCTTCGCGGTCATGGGGAAAAAAGCGCCGGCCTTCACCGTGGCGTCGTTAGCGATGATCATCACCAGGCGATCGGAGACACGCGCCAGGCCGGTGATGGTCCCCGCGGATGGCGCCCCGCCCCATTCTTCGTACATTTCGTAGGCGGCAAAAATGCTCAGCTCGAAAAACTTTGAGCCGGGATCAATCAATTTGGCGATGCGTTCGCGCGCGGTCAGGCGGCCCTTCTTGTGTTGCGATTCAATGGCCTTTGCGCCGCCGCCCTCTCGGATTTGCTCTTCCTGGTTCTTGATGGCGCCGATGAGGTCCACCAGGGCGCGGGTATTCTTTTTGTAGTCCGCGGATTCGCGGTTGACGCGTGTTTCCAATAAAGGGTTCGACAACGCTGCGTCCTCTTTTAGGCCGCGCGGTCGGAATTAATAGCTTGAAGAGCGCGGCAGAGCAGTATACGTCGGGTCTGTGTCGGGATGCGAGTGGTGGCAAGAGGAAAGATAACGACAAAGGCAAAGCCTTTACCGCAGAGGCGCAGAGTACGCCGAGGTTGCACGGAGAATGGGTAGAGGATGGCCGGTCTTAGTTGCCCCTGTACTGTTGAGGGTGGCAAATTTTTGTTTTGAAATGTGGTCTCGAAGTGCAAACATAGAGATTGGCTGGTGACACAATTACATTCGGGAATTGGGAGCTGAATCCATGCGAATGAAAGGCAACACGATTTTTATTACGGGCGGGAGCTCGGGGATTGGAAAGGGGTTGGCGGAAGCGTTTCATAAGCTGGGGAATCAGGTAATTATCGCCGGGCGGAGAGAAGACCGGATGTTGGGGATCTGTGATGCCAATCCCGGGATGAAATATTGGTTTCTGGATGTGACTGACCGGGCGTCCATACAAAAAGTGGCCGCAGAGGTGATAGACGAATTCCCGGGGTTGAATTGCGTCATCAATAATGCCGGGCTGCAGAAGGTGCACAACCTTGTGGGAGAACCGCCGCTGGATGATGCGGGAATGATGGAAGAGATCAGTGCAAACCTTGTAGGCGCGATTCGGGTGGCCGCCGCGTTTGTGCCCCATCTGAGCAAAGCGAAGGAAGCGGTGCTTGTGAATGTGTCTTCGGGGCTGGCGTTTGTGCCACTTGCGCGTTACCCGGTTTATTGCGCGACCAAGGCCGCGGTTCATTCGTTTACGCTCTCCCTCCGGTATCAGTTGAATGGAGTGGGCGTGAAGGTCATCGAGCTGATACCGCCATTCGTCAGAACCGAACTGGGCGGTGAATGGAAATACGCGGAGGTTGAGCGCAGGGGCGCGCCGCCGCCGATGCCACTCGATGAATTCATTTCCGAAGCGATGAGCGAACTGGCCGGGGATGCCGATGAGGTGGCCGTAGGAGAATCGAAGAAAATGCTGGGAGCGACTTCGTTGGATACTGTGAAGCGCGTCTTCGCGGGGATGAATCACTAAGTGCGGAAGAAATGAGAGTAAAGACATCCTCCGGCGAAGTGTTATTTGTGGATGACGCCCTGTCCCGCCGGTTGGAATTGGCAGAGGCGGATGCGGGCGCTGAGTGTGCCGCGACGATGATGCGGTTACATCCGGAATTTGGGGCGGCGGTTGAAACCATTGCGGGAGGGAGGGCAGCATATCTTGGCCCGGGATCACCGCTCACTCAGGCCACTGGAGTGGGGATGGACGGGGAAGTCACTGCGGAAGAGTTTGCGAAATTGGAGAATTTCTTTTTCAGCCGGGGCGCTGCGGTGAACGTGGAGACATCGCCCTTTGCGCATGCATCGCTATTTGAGCTTTACGGCAAGCGCGGATTTTGCGCTACCGAACATTCGAGCGTCTTGGTCAGTGACTTGGCGATGGATGCGCTACAGCCAAGTAATTCCGGTGTGCGAGTCGCTTTAGTGGAACCAGAACAGGATGACCTCTGGGTGCGAACGGTTTCGGCAGGGTTTGCGGAGCACTTCCCAGTGACGGATGAACTGCTGGCAGTCATGGAGCTTTTTGCGGCCGGGCCGAACGCCACGAAATATTTGGCGTTCGTTGATGACAAGGTGGCTGGTGGCGGTGCGCTCTCCATGCGCTTGGGCGTGGCCGGGATATTTGGGGCCAGCACACTTCCGGAATTTCGGAGGCGCGGGGTGCAGAGAGAACTGATTCGCGTGCGATTGGACGCGGCGCGAGCAGCGGGGTGCGATTTTGCGCTGACATTTACTCAAGTCGGGAGCGGGTCCCAGCGGAATCTGATGAGGAATGGATTTCGGGTGGCGTATACGAGGACGAAGTACACGAAGGAGTTTCGGGCGCGGTGAGTGACGATTGCTGGGCGATCGAGGAAATTTCAAAAACAAATGCTTTACCGCAAGGGCACCCTTCGGCCCCGCTCCCTTCGGCAACCTCAGGGCAGGCAGGGCGGGCTCCGATCACACACGTTGAACGGAGGATTTGGAAGCGGCTTTGGCGGAGTATTCGATCGCAGTTTCGAGTATTTGATCCACTGGGACAATTCGAGAAATCACACGAAGAGATAGGGCTTCCGTTGCATCCGCTGTGCGGCCAGTGGTCATTAATTCCAGCGCGATGGTGCGGCCGCTGGGGCCAAGGATGCGCGGGAGGCGTTGGGTGCCTCCCCAGCCGGTGATGATTCCAAGCGAGGCGCCTCGGTGAGCGAAAATGGCGTCAGGAGTGGCGATGCGGCTGTGGCAAGCGAGTGCGAGGTCAAATCCGCCACCCATGCAATAGCCGCGAATTGCGGCCACCACAGGCTTGGGGCAGTTTTCGATCATGTTCATTACGGATTGTCCCAGCGCGGCAAAGCGGAGGGCTTCGACGGCGGTGAGTGCGGAAACTTCCATTAATTCGGCGCCGGCGGCGAAGCATTTTTCGGTTCCGGTGATTACGGCCGCGGACAGACCCGAGGAAGATGAGAATCCCGCGAATTGGTAGCGCAGCTGCTTGAGCGCGGACTGTGTAAGACGCGGGAAATTATCGGGCGCGGTTAATTGCAGGAGAAGGACGCCGTTGTGAGTGGATGAGGCAATGGAAGTTTCCTGCGGGGATGAGCGGGATGAAGAGTCAGGGCGCGAAGATTCGGGGAGCGATGAAGAATCGCCAGGCACGGCGGTCAGGCGCGCTGCGGGAGGCGGCCGCGGATGTAGCCGACAATGTCCTGAGTGGAAGTGCCGGGAAGAAAAATTTCGGCGATGCCGGCTTTTTTAAGGCCGGCGATGTCGGCCTCGGGAATGATGCCCCCGACAAGGACCATTACATCATCCATCCCCTTTCCGTGGAGGAGAGACATTAATTGCGGGCAGAGCGTGTTGTGCGCTCCGCTCAGGACGGAGAGGCCGATAACGTCAACGTCTTCCTGAACGGCGGCGCTGGCGATCATCTCGGGAGTTTGGCGGAGGCCTGTGTAGATGACTTCCATGCCGGCGTCGCGCAAGGCACGGGCAATGATTTTTGCGCCGCGGTCGTGGCCGTCAAGGCCGGGCTTGGCGATGAGGACTCGGATTTTCTTATCGGGCATTCAATCTCCGGGACTGTCAGGTGATGGCGACTTCCTCGAAGGTGCCGAAGACTTCGCGGAGGGCGTCGCAGATTTCGCCCAGCGTGGCGTAGGATTTTACCGCGTCGAAAATGAAGGGCATCAAGTTGTCGGTGGACTTTGCGGCGGTGCGCAAGGCAGTTAGGCGGCGCGCGACTTCTTCACTGCTGCGCTCGGCCCGCAATTTCTTCAGGCGAGAGGCCTGGCGGACCGCAACGGACTCGTCGATTTGCAAAGTTTCGAGGGGCTTTTCTTCGCTGACGAAATCGTTCACGCCTACGATTATTTTTTCTTTGCGATCCACTTCGAGCTGATAACGGTAGGAAGCTTCGGCAATTTCGCGCTGAGGGTAAGAGCGCTCGATGGCGGCAACCATTCCACCCAGAGCGTCAATGCGCTCAATGTAATCCCACGCGCCACGCTCGACTTCTCCCGTGAGAGTTTCTACGAAATAGGAGCCCCCGAGTGGATCAACCGTGTTTGTGACGCCGCTTTCGTGCGCGATGATCTGCTGCGTGCGCAAGGCGACCGTGGCCGCGAATTCGGTGGGGAGAGCCCAGGCTTCGTCGAGAGAATTGGTGTGCAGGGATTGCGTCCCGCCCATGACGGCGGCCAGCGCCTGGATGGCGGTGCGCACCACGTTGTTATAAGGCTGCTGCGCGGTGAGCGAACAACCTGCGGTTTGCGTGTGGAAGCGTAGCGCCCAGGTGCGCGGATTCTTGGCGCCAAATCGTTCGCGCATAGCTCTATACCAGATGCGCCGCGCGGCGCGGTACTTGGCGATCTCCTCGAAGAAATCGTTGTGGGCGTTGAAGAAGAAGGAAAGCTGCGGAACGAACGCATCCACATCCATGCCGCGGCGGATTCCCCAGTCCACGTACTCGATGCCGTCGCGGAGCGTGAACGCCAGCTCCTGAATCGCCGTCGAGCCCGCTTCGCGAATGTGGTAGCCGCTGATCGAAATCGGATTGAACTTCGGAGTTTCCTTCGCGCCGAATTCCAGCGTATCAATCACCAGCCGCATCGAAGGTTCCGGAGGGTAGATGTATTCTTTCTGCGCGATATATTCCTTCAAGATGTCATTCTGCAGCGTCCCGGAAATTTTCTTCCAATCCGCTCCTTGCTTTTCGGCGACCGCCAAATGCATCGCCCAGATCACCGCTGCCGGCGAATTAA
>DATGHC010000012.1:0-34080 GCA_035308165.1 Candidatus Acidiferrales bacterium
ATGCTGCATGTGGTGTTGGGTGAGCTGGTGCCGAAAGGCATCAGCTTAAGTCACGCGGAGCGGGTGGCGCTACTGGTGGCACGGCCCTTTCAGTGGTATCTGGGGGTTTTTCGCCCGGCAATCAGTTTGCTGGACGGGATGTCGCGCATGGTCATGCAGGGGCTAGGTGTTGCTCCGCGACTGAGCCACACGATGGTGCACTCCGCGGAAGAGTTGCAGGTAATTATCCAGCAGGCACGTGAACGGGGACTACTGGCAAGTGAAGAAGAGCGCTACGTGCAGAGCGCCCTGGAGCTGGGAAAGCTTGAAGTGCGCGAGATCATGGTGTCGCGGCCGGACGTGCATGCGCTCCCGGCGGGCGCATCGCTTGAAGAAACAGTCCAACTTTTTGCGCGGACGCAGAGCTCTCGCATTCCTGTATTTCAAGGCACGCTCGACCACGCGATCGGCTACGTGCACATAAAAGATATGTTCGGGGTTTTGTTGGAAAAACAGCGGCGCATCGAGCAGGGCCGCCCGCCGCTGGTATTTGACCTTCGGCGGTTGGTGCGCGAATTGATGATCGTGCCCGAAAGCAAGCTGGCGGGTGAGCTGCTCGAGGAGTTTCGCACCAAGGGCGCGGCCCTGGCACTGGTGGTGGACGAGCACGGCAGCATCCTGGGGTTGGTAACGCTGGAAGATGTGATTGAGCAAGTTCTGGGCGAAATTCACGACGAATTTGATTTGGTGGAAAAGCCACTCTTACTGGCCGATGGAGCGATGGTATTTGACGCATCACTCAATGTGCGCGACCTCGAAATGCAATACGGAATTCTGTTGCCGGATGATCCGGCGTACTCGACGCTCGGAGGATTTGCGCTGGCGCAACTCGGAATTATTCCTCAGGGGGGCGAGACATTTGATTTCGAGGGGTACCGTTACACTGTTTACGAAATGGATCGGCGCAGGATTGCGCGGCTAAAGGTTCAGAAATTAACGGCAGCGGCAGGAACAGAAAGTAATTGGGTCACGGCGAAGATTAATTCAGGTGGCCGGTCAGGAACGGGGCCGGGCGGCGCTGCGAAATGAAGTCACGAGGAGCAGTGGGAATAATACGGCGAGGACTGGTGAGGCTGGCCGTCGCGCTTCCGGCCATCTGGCTGATCCTGACCATGGTTTTTCTGCTGGTGCATATCGTACCCGGTGATCCTGTTCAGCAGATGCTTGGAGAGGATGCCCGCGCCGAGGATTTGAATAATCTGCGGCACACTCTTGGGCTGGATTTGCCGCTGCACACTCAGTACGCGAATTATTTCGCGGGATTGGTGCGCGGGAACTGGGGGCGTTCCTTCCATTTCCAAATGCCGGTATTTTCGCTGGTGCTGCAGCGGTATCCGGCGACTTTGCAGTTGGCTTTGTCCGCGATGCTGGTTTGCGCGTTGATTGCGATTCCTGCGGGAGTGGCTGCAGCGGCGCGGCGCGGCAGAACCGCCGACCGGACGATTTCCGTGTTGACCCTATTGGGATTATCGGTGCCGAATTTTGCGCTAGGGCCTGTTCTCATCCTGGTGTTTTCGATTGGGTTTGGGTGGCTGCCGGTTTCGGGGCGCGGCGGATTCACGCACATGATACTTCCTGCAGCAACGCTGGGCGCGGCGCTGGCGGCAATCCTCACCAGAATGGTGCGCAGCTCCATGATTGAGGAGCTTTCAAGCGACTACGTTCGCACGGCGCGGGCGAAGGGATTGTCTGAAAGAAGGGTGCTTTACCGCCATGCATTTCCCAACGCCCTGGTCCCTATCATAACGATTATTGGACTGCAATTCGGAACACTGCTCGCGGGTACGATTGTGACTGAATCCATTTTCGCCTGGCCCGGAATCGGACGGTTGACCGTGCAGGCCATTCAGGCTCGCGATTATCCGCTTTTACAGGGGTGCATCCTGATGATCGCCCTTTCTTACGTTGTGGTGAATTTGCTGACCGACGTAGTTTATTCGCTGGTGGATCCGAGGATACGAGTGTCATGAGGCGAGCGTGGTGACAGGTAGAGCTGGACGAGCACGTCCCGCGCTGGATTTTCTCCGGCGCAGCGGACTGGGGCGCGCGGGGCTATTTCTGACCGTCCTGCTTGTGCTGATGGCTCTGTTCGCGCCGTGGATAGCTCCCCGAGGACCAGCCGCGCAGGAATTATCAGCGCGATTATTGGGTCCGGGAGCAGGGCATTGGATGGGCACTGACGAATTGGGCCGGGATGTTTTCGCGCGAGTCCTTTACGGAGCACGGATTTCAATGCTGGTCGGGGTGTCGGTTGTCTTCGGAGCGGGGCTGGTGGGACTGGCAATGGGCGCGATCTCGGGATATTTCGGCGGATGGCTCGACCGGATCATCAACGGAGTCCTGGTTAATGCCTTCCTGTCTTTTCCGGGCATCTTGTTGGCCATCGCGTTCGCGGCATTTCTGGGGCCCGGCTTGGACAAAGTCGTCCTGGCGCTAGTGATCACGGGCTGGGCCGGTTACGGGAGGCTGGCGCGCGCACAAGTGCTCAAAGTGAAGGAAATGGATTATGTGATGGCGGCGAGGTCGCTGGGCGCTTCGCACGCACGAATTGTGTTGCGCCATATCCTGCCGAACGCGATTCAGCCGGTGCTGATTCAGGCGACCATCGGAATGGCGAGTGCAATTCTTGCCGAATCAACACTGAGTTTTCTGGGGCTGGGAGTGCTGGCACCCGCCCCGAGCTGGGGGGCGATGTTGAATGACGCGAGCGCCTACTTGTTCAGCGCTCCGCACATGGTTATATTCCCCGCGCTGGCGATCATGACTGCCGTGCTGGCGTTCAATCTGCTTGGAGACGCTCTGAGAGATTGGATGGACCCGCGCACGCGGGCCTATCTGGTGACGCTCGACTTATCCCGGTAAAATTTGAATTGATTCAGGAGAGCTGCAGGACCACTTCGGCTCCGCGCGCTACATTAAGGGTGCGCGCGGCATTGCCCTTGTTTACGGCAATTTCGATGAATCCGCTGGAACCGAGCAACGCGACCGGCTCTCCGGCGGGCCCTTGAGCAAAGGTTTCGACAAACTGCTTGACCGTCTTGCCGGCGACGGTCATTGAGACCGGCCCCGGGCGGCGCATGGATTCGGGGAGATTTTCGATGATGAAATTGGTCATCAAGTTGCCGAAGTGATCCACGCGAAGAATGGCGCCCCGGAGCGCATCATCCTGAGTTTTCGGCTTGGGAAGCGCGAATCGAGTGTGATCCCCAATGACTTCACCGAATGCATCGGCCTGCCAATTTTTGGTGAGCCACGCGGCGACAGGAGCGAAGATGTCGCGGCCATGGAAGGTGGCGCTGACCGGACGAAGGAAATAATGCTCGGAAGTAATGTGGTGGACAACGATGGGGCTTTCGCGCTCGTAAACCAGAGAGAGCACGCCATTATCCGGCGCGATGAAATACTGGTTATTGGCAATCACCAAGATGGGACGCCGAGGAGTGCCCACTCCGGGATCGACCACGACCATGTGAACGGTGCGTGGAGGGAAATAACGATACGCGGAGCCGATGCTGAGCGCGCCATCCAGGACATCGTAAGGAACCACGCTGTGGTTTACGTCCACGATTTGCACATCGGGATGAATTTTTAGGATTACGCCCTTGATGACGCCGACCAGGTGGTCGCTTGTCCCGTAGTCGGTGGTGAGTGTGATGATGGGGCTGGACACCCGAAGAGTCTCCACGGAAAGCTAAATTTGCCGTGAAATCACGCTACCGGAGCCTTTGTGTGAAGTCAAGCCGACTCACAAGCCGCGAAGAGCGGAGGAAATGGGTCTGCGCGCGGCGCGGATGGCGGGGGGAGTTCCACCTACTACGCCCATTACAAGCGCAAAAATCATTCCCGCGAGAAGCACGACAGGAGTGATCTTGAATGCGAATGCTACGGAACTGAAAGTCTGAAAATTGAGAGTGCTTGTGGTGAGTCCATTCAAGGGAAAGACAGCCAAACAACCCACCAGGCCCCCGATCCCCGCGATAATCATGGACTCAATCATGAAAGAGAAAACGATGCTTCCGGATTGGAAGCCCATGGCGCGCATGGCGGCAATTTCGCGCGTGCGCTCGGATACAGCGGAATACATCGTATTGAGGGCGCCGAAAATGGCGCCGACCGCCATCACCGCGGCCACCATCGAGCCGAGGATTTCAATCGTCAGGGTCAGGGCTACGGATTGTTTTGCGTAGTAATCAACCTCGCGGTCCACGGAGACAGTCAGTTGTGGATCAGAGGTGAGCGAGTCCTTCAGCGCCTGGAAATCATCCGGGGACTTAAGCCGGGCCGTGACCGATTGATAGACGTTCGGAGGTCGCTGATAAACCTGATCCAAAATGACGGCATCGCACCAGAGTTCGGAATCAAACGCGCTGCCACCTGCATCAAAGATTCCAACGACGGTCCAAGTGCCTCCGCTAAACTTCACAACGTCGCCAAGCTCCATTCCGGAGTATGTCCGGGCGGCATTCTTCCCGACAAAAAGTTCATTTAGGCCCGGCTTGAAGAATCTGCCGGAAAGGACATGTACGGTGGGCCGGATCTCCAAAGCCTTTGGAGAAACACCCCGGACCTGAACGTTAGCGTCTGTTCCTGTGGCCTTCAAGGGAAATGGCGCGATAACGACCACTTCAGGACTGACCAGCGGCCCCTCAGACGTTCGTATAATTTGCGGGGCCTGTTCGATGATGTGAACTTGATCGAGAAGAATCGCGCCTACCATTTCCGTATTCGAGCCTGCGCGCATAATGAGCGCGTTGGACGGCGAACCCGAAGCGACAAATGTAGCCTTGAAACCGCGTGCCATCGCAAACATGGCGACAAAGACTCCCACCGTGCCAGCGATGCCGAGCACGGCCACCACGGAGGAAGCCCAACGGACGCGAACACTGCGGAAATTATAGATAACCGGTATGGCCAAGTTAGATCTCCTTCGTCAAACCTTTCGCAATGCGTCCACAACGCGGAGTCGGCTGGCGGCAAACGCGGGCAAAAGCCCGGCCAAAACTCCAATGGTGAGCGCGACAATAATTCCCAAACCCAGTTGGTTCATCGGCAGGTAGAAAAGTGGAAGCACGCTGGGAATGGGGCTGCCGAATAGGGTAAGTATTTTGGCGGCTCCGATTCCGATGATTCCACCGAACAGCGCGATGGAAAGCGATTCGGCCAGGACATAGAGCAAAACGAAGGCGTCGGAATACCCGAGCGCCTTCAGGATTGCCAACTCCGGAGTGCGTTCTCGGACGGCGATGGCCATAGTGTTCCCGGTGACAAGCAACAGCGTGAAGAAAACGACGCCACCGATGGCCATGATCAATAATTCGATGTTGCCTGTTTGCTTTACAAAGTCGGCGTAAAACGCTTTTTCCGTGTTGGACTTGGTTTCGTATGAAGAATTGGCAAATGTATCGTCAATCTTCTTGATCACCGAGACCGCATCATCGGCATTGTTGAGCCTCACGATGTACCAGCCCGCCATATTTTTCCACCTGCCTGAGGCCGGGCTCTCGTTCAAATTGTCGTAGTGAAACCAGAATTGGGAGGTGTCATCTTCCGGTTTGCTGCCCTCATAAATCCCGTCCAGATTAAACTCCCAACTCCCAACAAATATCGCGCCCTTGATGGGAACGCGATCACCCACTTTCCATCCGAACCGCTTCGCCAGTCCGCTTCCGGCGATGGCGCCCTGGCGGTCTTCTGCGAATTTCTTCCACTGGTCATCTGGAACTTTAAATTC
Source organism: Candidatus Acidiferrales bacterium (assembly GCA_035308165.1). GTDB lineage: Bacteria > Acidobacteriota > Terriglobia > Acidiferrales > UBA7541 > DASTCZ01. The sequence continues at coordinate 5,771 of DATGHC010000012.1, forward strand.
CGGGTACATCTTGATCCAGCTATCCGGGTCCACGGCAAATTGTGGAAAGAAATTCTTTTCATCCTGGTAGATCCCGCCAAACCACGTGGCGTGAGTGATTTCCTTGATCCCGGGAATTGCGGCGAGTCGTCCCAAGTAGGACATCGGCAACGGCTCAATGAAGGTGATACGGTTCATTACAATCAGCCGGTCGGCGCCGGCGATTGCTGCGCCCTGATTGAACGCGCCGCGTATGGTCACCAGCAATCCAAAGAGGAACATTGCAATCGCGAAGGAGCCAATCGTGAGCGCAGTTCGGAATTTTTTCCGCAAGAGGCTGACACGGAGCAATCGAAAATATTTCATGCCACACCTCCCGCAGTCTGAGCTTCGGCAAGGACACCCTTGTTCAAGTGCAATATGGTGTGAGCGCGCTCGGCGGCCACGGGGTCGTGAGTCACGAGCAAAACAGTTTTATTCTGATCTTTGACCAATCGTTGAATCAGCTCGAGCACTTCATCCGCACTGCGGCGGTCCAGATCGCCCGTGGGCTCATCGCACAGGAGGAAAGTCGGATCCGTGACCACAGCGCGGGCGATGGCGACACGCTGCTCCTGTCCACCGGAAAGTTGGCGAGGGTAATGATGCATGCGATCGGCCAAGCCGACGAGTGCCAGGGCCGCTTCCACGTGCTTGCGGCGCTCGGACTTGCTGAGACTTGTCAGCAGGAGAGGAAGCTCCACATTCTGAAACGCCGTGAGGACGGGAATAAGATTAAACATCTGAAACACGAAGCCGACGTGGCGTGCACGCCAGGAGGTGAGCTTTCCTGCAGACATGTGCGAAACCTCATCGCCGGAAACGCGGATGGTGCCATTGGAAGGCAGATCCAATCCGCCCAGCAAATTCAGGAGCGTGGTTTTGCCCGACCCGCTGGGGCCCATAAAGGCCACGAAGTCGCCTGCGTCCACGTCCAGATTTAGTCCCTGAAGGACGTGGATCACCTCGCTGCCTCGCTTGTAGGTCTTGTCGAGGTTGCGGACTGAGATCAGACTATTGCCGTTGCCGCGCCCATCCACTCTTACCATGTGATTTGCCTCACTGTTTTCGATCGACTCGCTGACCGTCCTGCAAATTTTCGGGGCCTTTTACTACCACCAAGTCACCGGGCGCAAGGCCGGCAAAGACTTCGACGTTTACCCCACGCACTGCGCCTGTGCGGATGGCGCGATGTTCGACAGTGCCATCATGAAAAAGAAACACTATGCTCTCTCCATTTTCCGAATGGACCGCCTGTTGGGGAACCAGAGCGAGCGGAGAAATTCCTCCGGCCTTTTGCTGTTTTGGCTCGTCACCCAGGAATGCGACCTTCACTCCCATGTCCGGCAATATTTTGGGATCCAGATGCTCGAAACTAATGCGGACTTTCACCGTCCCCTTCACGCGGTCCGCGGTGGGGATTACAGTGCGGACAAAGCAGGGAATCTGCCAATCGGGATAGGCGTCGAGCGTGGCAATGACCCGCATCTTAGGCTTCACGCGCGCGATATAATTCTCGTTGACGTCCACTTCAATTTCGTTCGAGGCCATGTCCACGACGGTTGCGATACCGGTGCGGGTGAATCCTCCGCCGGCGGATATGGGAGAGATCATTTCGCCTGGCTGGGCGTCCTTGGAGACCACGATTCCATCGAACGGGGAGCGGATTTGGCAGTTGTCAATGTTCTGCTGGTCTATCCCCATTTTCGCGTCGGCGGCTTGAACCTGGCTCTTGGCGGAGGCTATCTGAGCTTTAAGTCGATTCACCAACGTTTGCGCGGCATCCAGCTGCTGCGGGGTCTGAATGCCCGAATCATTCAACCTCTGGGTCCTTTCCAATTCGCGTTGGGCGTTGCCGAGTTGCACTTCGAGATCGGGTATTGTTGCCACCGTGGCATCACGATCCGCCTTGGTGGATGCCAGGGACGTGCGGTAATCGGAATCGTCCAACTGCGCCAGGATTTGACCCTTGGTAACGCGCATACCCTCGTCTACATAGACAGTGACCACCTTGCCGGTGATTTTGGCCGCGACGGAGGCGCGGTTGCGCGGCGTTACGTACCCGGATGCATTCAACAGTGCGGAAACCGGGGCGGAATTTGGCGTGATGGCGGAGACCACTTCGACTTCCGCCTTGCGGCTTAGGAAGCCGGACCTCGCTCCCAGCCCGGCAGTGATGAGAATCGCAGCGAACAGGACGAGGCCCAGCCACCTGAAAACAGACCGGCCCTTCCGCTTGCGGTCGTCAATGCGCAGGGAAGAAAGGTCGGGCAGATTCGGCTTGTCGCCGGTGTTATCCATGATTCGCTAAGGTGGTTCCGGAGCATACTGAGCGGTGGTTAGCGTTCACCCCACCGGAATTTCACACACCGCGAGTTTGCTTCGGGTGACCTCGGGTACCCTCGAAGATATCATACGTCTCGCGACAGGCCAAAATTTCGCACTCGGCAGGCGTCAACCATCGGCGATGGTTCCTTGACCGATGTTTTGCGGAGAGGCTATTCTGTGTTCAGGCGAATGTGCCTCCCATGACAGCAATGAGACGCGTTTATTTCGATCACAATGCAACCACGCCCGTGGACAAGGAAGTCCTGGAGGCGATGCTGCGGTATTTTTCAACGGAATACGGGAATGCCAGCTCGATCCATTCGTTTGGGCAGGAGACCCGGGCAGCGGTGGAGCGCGCGCGGAGCTCGGTGGCGGCGTTGCTCGGCGCCAAGCCGTCGGAGATTGTGTTTACTAGCGGTGGGACAGAATCGGACAATCTGGCTATTTTTGGAATTGTGGAGGGCGCACCGGGCCCGCGGAAGCACATCATTACTACGCAGATTGAACACAGCGCGGCGCTGAACTCTTGCCAAGCCCTTGCAAATCGCGGGATTGATGTGACCTTTCTGCCAGTGGGGCCGGAAGGAGTCCTGGACGCGTCGGAAGTAAAGCGCGCAATTCGGCCGGAAACAGTGCTGATCACCGTGATGCATGCAAACAATGAAATTGGAACACTGCAGCCATTGGAAGAAATAGGACGGATTGCCGCGGAGGCTGACGTGTGGTTTCACGCCGACGCGGTGCAATCGGCGGGGAAGATTCCTCTTGATGTGGAAAAGCTCGGAGTGGATTTAATATCCATTTCCGCGCACAAGTTTTATGGCCCGAAAGGCGTTGGCGCGCTTTTCGTGCGGTCCGGCACAAAGTTAGAGCCGGTATTCCACGGGGGGCACCACGAACGAGACCGCAGGCCAGGAACGGAAAATGTGCCGGGGATTGTGGGGTTGGGGCGCGCTGCCGAATTGGCGAAAGAGAAACTCTCCGGCGATGCCGCGCATGTAACCCGGCTGCGCGACCGGTTTGAGCGGGGAGTGTTGGCGTCGGTTCCGGGGGCGCGCGTGAATGGCGCGGGAGCGGCACGAGTGCCGAATACGTCGAACATTTCGTTCCCTGAGGTGGCCAGCGAGGCGTTGCTGATTGCGCTGGATTTGAAAGGGTTGGCATGTTCGAGCGGATCAGCATGTTCCTCAGGAGCTGTCACACCCTCGCACGTGCTGACGGCGATTGGATTGTGTGCGGCAGACGCCCGCGCGAGCTTGCGATTCAGCCTGGGGAGGCATACCACGGAGGCCGAAGTGGATTATGTGCTGGCCATGTTGCCTGTCGAGGTCGCCAGGCTACGGGCGATTTCTCCAGAGAAGAAAAAGGTGGCGCCAATAACTTAGGCGACGAGATTGCTTGGCACAAGCGTGATAGAAATGACGAATTCAGCGAACAATCCGGAACTCACGGCTGTGGCGATGAGCGGGGGCGTGGACAGCTCGACCGTGGCTGCCATTTTGCGCCAGCGTGGCGACGCAATTGTCGGCTTGACCATGCAACTGTGGAATCAGCGCCGCCTGCCGCAGCTGGATTCGCAAGGGCATGGCGGCCACCGTTGCTGCGGGATAGATGATGTTTATGATGCCAAGCGCGTGGCAGAGCATCTTGGATTTCCCCACTACGTCGTAAATTTTGAGCAGCGCTTTGAAGACACGGTGGTACGTCCCTTCGTGGAGGATTATCTGGCGGGGCGGACGCCCATTCCCTGCACGCTGTGCAACAACCATGTGAAGTTCGATCAGTTGATCGATACCGCGCGACAAATCGGCGCTGAAAAGCTGGCGACGGGGCATTATGCGCGCATCCGCTATAACGAAGCGACGGGACGGCACGAATTACTGCGAGCCGCGGACGAGTCCAAAGATCAGTCCTATTTCCTATTTGGATTACAGCAAGAACAGATGGCGCGCACAAGCTTCCCGCTCGGCGAACTCACCAAGGATGAAGTGCGGGCGATCGCTTGCACGGCTCAGCTTCCGGTTGCCGCGAAGCCTGAAAGCCAGGAAATTTGCTTTGTGCCGTCAGGAAATTATGTCCGCTTCATCGAGGCGTATCTTGAGGAGCAGGGAAGAGACATGACCGCGGAGTCCGGTGAGCTTGTGACCACCAGCGGTGAAGTGCTGGGGCGCCACAATGGCGTGCACAATTTCACGATTGGACAGAGGCGCGGATTGGGAGTGGCCACCGGGCATCCTCTATACGTTTTGGCGCTCGACCGCGCCAACGGGCGAGTTGTGGTTGGCGACGAGTCCGAATTACGGGCAACGGTCTGTGAAGTTCGCGACATCAATTGGGTAAGCATTGCGCGACTGGAAGCGCCGGTCCGTGCGAATGTGAAAATCCGCAACCGACACGCGGCAGCGCAGGCCACAATCGAGGGCACTGAGGTACCGAATCGTGCGCGGGTGATATTCGACGAGCCGCAGCGCGCCGTCACTCCGGGTCAAGGTGCTGTTTTTTATGCGGGAGATGTGGTGCTGGGCGGCGGCTGGATTGTCTGAGTCAGATTTCCACTTCGCGCTAAATCCAAACCACTAAATGAACATACCTTCGTCGGGAGCGTCGGGAGGCGCAGGGGCGCGCTCTGGCGAAGGCCGGCGGAATGATCGCAATGCTTCGAGTCCGGTCTTAATCCCGCGTATAACCGCAGTGGCTTGCTGCACGGGGCCAAGCAGCGTCCGGCGGGCCGTGGAGCCGGCCTCGTCGATATACTCCAGAGCGCCCGACAAGATCTGGTCGGCATGGATGAGCTGGATGCGCATGCGGTCGAGGGTTTCGGTGAGTACGCGGTCCACCTTCTGGGCCTGGCTGCGGGCGATATGGACCACTTCGGAAGCGTCCGTCACCATGTTGATGAGGCGCGGCTGAGTTTCACCAATTAAGAAGTCAATCCGCGAAATGATTGGATTGATCCGGCCGTGGAGGTCGTTGGCGATGCGCGTCATTTGTTCTGATGTACGCTTCACGCTGAAAAACATGGCGGCAAAGATGAACGTCTGGAGGACGAATGCCACCGCAGTGATGAGCACGAAATATGGAACCCAAGATGCCATCATTTGGCCTTACTGCGCCTTCGCCTTCTCCCTTTGATATGCTTCCCGGCCGGCTTCTACGGCTGCGCTAATGGAGTCTTTCTGGTTCCTGGCGACTTCCTTGCTGCGTTCCAACAGGTCATCGGCGCGCTCGCGAAGCTCCCGGGCTTTCCGTTGCGCATATTCCTTTCCTTCTTCAGCCTTCTTGGAAAGGTATTCGCGGGTCTCTTCGCCGGATTGTGGGGCGAACAGAAGCATGAGCACTGCTCCAATGCCCATCCCGACGAGCAAATAACTCACTTTGCTGCCAACGTTATCTCCCATAAATCCCCCTGGAGCGAACGTAGCACACCTGTACAGTGGTTGCAATAGACGGTGGATCAGGACGAGAGCGTGACAATGCATTCCTACTTTCCTACACGGAATTCACAATGCCTTCGTGAGGGGTTGGCGAAAGTGCGCAGCGATGCGGGCCGCGAGGGGGCGGGTGACGACTCGGGCCAGATCGTTTTCATTGGCTTCCCGCACGCGCGTGAGGCTTCCAAACCGGCGCAACAGTTTTTGGGCGGTGCGGTCACCGATCCCGGGAATATCGGTTAATTCGGTGGTGAGTGTGCGCGCGGAGCGCCGCTGGCGGTGGAATCCCACGGCGAAACGATGTGTCTCATCGCGGATTTGCTGCACCAAGTGCAGAATGGGTGAGTGGCGTTCGAGGACCACGGGTTCATCCTCCTGGCCCAGAACGTAAATGATCTCCTCGCGTTTGGCAATGCTGGCGACCGGCTGGTTGATGACTTCCAGCTTGTCCAACGATTGTGCCGCGGCATGCAGTTGGCCGATGCCCCCGTCAATCAGGATTAGCCCGGGGAACGGCTTCTTTTCTTCTTGCAGGCGCCTGTAGCGGCGCTCAATCACCTCGCGCATGGAGGCAAAATCGTCCACGCCCTCCACACCTTTGATAATGAATTTACGGTAGTCGGATTTGCGCATCCGCCCGTCTTCCCAAACGACCATGGAGGCCACGGTGTCGGATCCCTGAATGTGAGAAATATCGAAGCTCTCGATGCGCTTTGGCGGTTCCGGTAAATTGAGGGCATTTTGCAACGCTTCGGCGATGGCCTTTGACGTGGGTTTCATCACGCGGAACCGCAGGTCGAAAGAGTGCTTGGCGTTTTTTTCGACCAACTCAAGAAAGGCGTGTTTGGGCCCGCGCTGCGGGGTCATGATTTCCACACGATGGGCCGAGTGTTCAGTCAAGCTTTCTTCAAGCAATTCGCGATCCTCAAAATCCAGAGGCACATGGATGGCGCGCGGCAAGTAGGCCGCATCCAAGTAAAGTTGCTTGAGCAGTGATGGTAGGAATTCGGCGGCATCGAATTCCTCCAACTCTTCCCAATAAAAATCACGGCGGTCCACCACCCGGCCCCCCCGCAAATGGAAAAGATTGGCGGCGACGAGGGGCGGTTCCGCGTACCATGCGAGCACATCGGTGTCGTCACCCTGTGCGGCGGTAATTTTCTGGCGCTCGTCAATTTCTTCAACCACTCGCAGGAGATCGCGATAGGAAGCAGCCTGCTCGTACTTTTCACCGGCAGAAGCCCGCTCCATGCGTTCTTTCAAGCTGGCTGTCAATTCGCTACGTTTGCCTTCCAGAAAAATCTTCACGTCGCGCGCGGCTTCCGCATAACGGTCATCGGTGGTTAGCCCGGGCACGCAAGGGCCCAGGCAGCGGTGTATGTAGAATTGCAAGCACGGCCTCGGGTGTGCGCGGGTCAAATCCACCGTGCAGGACGGCACCTTGAAATTGCGATGGATGAAGTGGACGATGCGGTGCGCCAGGCTGTGCGGGAAGTAGGGGCCAAAATAAAGCGAGCCGTCTTTACGAAGGCGGCGCGTGACATAGACGCGAGGATATTTTTCAAACGCGGTATAGCGGATGTAAGGGTAAGTCTTGTCATCGCGCAGCAATATGTTGAACTTGGGCTTGTGCTGCTTGATGAGGTTATTCTCCAGGGCCAACGCTTCGCGCTCGTTATCCACGACGATATAGTCGAGGTCCGCGATTTCGCGGACCAGCGAGCCTGTCTTGGCGTCAAGCGGGCGATTTTCAAGGAAGTAAGACCTCACGCGCTGGCGCAAGGAGCGCGCCTTGCCTACGTACACAATCGTGCCCAGTACGTCCTTGAACAGGTAGACGCCGGGATCGGAAGGAAGACTCGAAACTTTCTGGTCTAGGTCCATGGTTTGCCGTACGGTTCTCGCCCGCCGCGGAACGGGGTAGAATCAGGGTGCATCGGGAGCCAACCCCGATGATAGCAAAGCGAATCTGATTCTGTAGAGGATTACCGGGCGGGCGATGAAATCATTCAAATCGGCAGAGATCGTTCTGGGAGTTGGTGCGGCCTGCATCTTGGCAGCGCTCATTTCGCTGCCAACCCGCGCTCAGGGCTCAACCCGGGTCCCACCGCCACCACCGCCGGCGCCCGCAGCCGGGGAATCGTCCTCGAAGAATCCGCCGCCAACCTCTGATACAGCGGCCCCGCCCACGGTGGCTCCCGATAGGAACGGCGACGAGCCGCCGGCTCCAACATTGGATGTGCTGGCCGCGCAAAAGAACGTCGAGATAGGTTCCTTTTACCTGAAGCGTGGAGATTATGAGGCCGCGATTGACCGGTTCAAGGATGCCACGCAAAACCAGCCGAAATATGCCGAGCCGTGGCGGTTATTGGGAGAGGCCTACGAGAAAAAGAAGGACCTGCCCGAGGCCATCGATTCATACCAACATTATTTGTTGCTCTATCCGCACGCACCTAATCGCAAGAAACTGGAAGACCATATCGCCGAGCTTCAAAACAAACTGCAGAAGGAACCCCTAAAGCAAATAGGGAAGTAAGCGTTTTGGCGGGCTACAACCTGTCGAGAAATGAGCGCGCGCGATCGTAGTTCGCATAACGGCGCTCTTCATTGCGGAACGCCGCGCTGTGCGACTGCAACCCGCAGGCCGCCACACGGATGGGATGCCGCACGTGGAGCATCTCGTGGTACATCACGTATTCCACAACGAACCGCGGCACCTGATTGTGGTCCAGGCGCGTGTTGATTACGATCTGGTCGAGTCCCGGGTCAAAGCAACCCAGCTGTGCGCGCCACTGACGAGTGCTCCATCCCAGCCGCGGCCGGTGCAGCCGACCACTAAAATATCGGCGATTGAGTTGCGAAAAAATGGGTCCAAGATTGTGCACCTGCCCCTTGGCATCCCGAACAATGCGGTGTCCGCGTCGGCGGCGCATGGCCAGTACACGGCGATGCGTCCCACGGGACACGGAGTAATGCCGGTAGGCTTCAACCAATTCACTTGGCGCGCGCCGGCGATAAAGCCGGCCGAGCAGGATTGCGGCAGCCGCCTCCATCACTTGCCGTGGGGCGCCGCGCAAAATGTCGGAAATGCGCACGAATGCGGAATCATCGCGCAGCCGGATTGTGTTCACCAGATTGGAGTAGGGATAAAACTCAACATTAAAATACGGAGGACGCCCATTGCATCCCAGCCGGGTGTACATGCGGTGAAAAACCTGTGCGGCACCAGGAATCGGCGTGGCAACTGCCCGCCCTCTTGCCGGTTGGTCGGAAGCTCGCCTCACTGCTTTCTCCGGATCGGCGCGGAAATGCTTTTTTCCGCTTTTTGAGCGTCCGTGAGCGCATCTTGTGTGGCTTCGATTGCGTCGTCCAAGGTCGACTTATAGGTTTCCAGTTCAGGCCCATTTTTCTGAAGATCCAGCAAGTAGGGCAAGGCTTCTTTGGCCTTGGAGGTGAGCGCCTTTAATCCGGCGCGGATGTCCTGCTGCCTTTCCTTGGCCACTTCGATCAAATCCGCGGCGTCATCTATGCAGCCTGAATAACCATTGATCAAAGCATTGATCTGGTCAGCGCGTCTTCTGTCGCCATTGGGGTGAGCCAGGACATATTTCAGCTTATTGATGCGATCGTCCGCAAAAGACGCGAACAAAACCATCCGCCCATTGCTATTTCCAGCGTCGCGGATCTTATCCGCCTCAGCATCGCTCAGGTAGTCTTTTTTGATGTTTTGCTGGGGAAAAGAAGCGACGCTTAAGGAAAGGATCGCCCCGAGAGCTCCCGCTGCAAAAAATGTCAACCGTGTGCGCATATCCTAAATCTCCGGATTTTCGTTGCTCTTCCTACTGCCAGGTTCACGAGGAAAGAGCATGTGGATCAGGTCGTTATGAATTCGGCCCAGCTCGTGTTGAATATCCTCGAAGGTAGCATGGCGTTCGGGCGTGATCCGCGGCATGACACGATCCATTTCCCAGAGAGTTTTCCGCAGGTGGATTTGGAGTTGCTTGAACCCTTCCGGCTTGCGCTCCGCATCATTTCCTGTGGCTTTAAGTAAGTCAAACGTTGTGCGGACTTCATTGCGGTATTCAGTCAGCAGCGAGAAGGCCAGGTCAAAATTATCCGCGGCGGCCGCGTGGACAAACTCCAGCACTTGAAGATTGCCCAAATTGACCAAGTCTTTGGCTTTGCGGACCGGGTCACCTTCCCGCTCAAATCTCTCTTTGAATTCAGGCATGCGATCTTGCTGTGAGTTGCCGAAGCAGGAGGGCGCAGCCAGAAGCGATGAAAGGATTGCGCAAGAAACAAGCCAGCGCGGCGAGAATATCCCCGAACGGAAATGCTGCATGACGACCCGCCGCATCATAAGTGGCCCTACTTCTTGGAGAGCTCCCGCTGGAGCAACTTCAACCGCTCGGTAGCCTGGAACTCTTCCTTGTCGTTCTTGCGGTTCTCGCTTCGTTCCGCCGCAAGAAACGTGCGGTAGGCTTCGACGGCCTCCGCCTTTCTCTGAAGTTTATCGTAACAGGTCGCACGAATAAAGAACACAAAAGCGGTGGGCGGCTCCCGCTTTGCCAACTGGTCGAGCAGGTCGAGCGCGGCGGGATAATTACCGGCCAGGTAGAGAGTGCTCATCAAGTCTTTCATTGTCGTGAGTCGTTTATCGTCGAGCGCCAGCGCGCGGCGCAATTCCCGTTCGGCAGTGGGGAAGTCGCGCTTGTGCAGGTAAATGCTTCCAAGCTGCGCGTGCAATTCAGGGTCGTTCGGAGCAGACGACGCGAGTGGAGCAAGCGTCTGAGCCGCGGCGTCCCATTTTTCCTGGGAGATTAAGATCGAGGTCCTCAGTTTGATGCGGTCAGAGGACGGCGGGGCGCCGGCGTCAGCGCGGTCGAGTTCCGCGAGCGCGTCAGCGTACCTGGCCAGATCGAAGAAAGTTTCCGCCAATTGCGTTCGCGCCTCGACATCACCCGGAACGCGCTGCAAATGTGCATTCAGTTCGGACACTGCGGCATCTGTCTTTTTCTGCGCAAGCAATGCATTTGCCAGGGCAACGTGAGCAGGGTCACTGTCCGCGCGCAACGCCAACGATTTGCGAAGCTGAGGCTCGGCGTCGGAGGGGCGGCCTGCGCGGAGCAACACTATGCCCCAATGGAAAAAAGTGTCGAAGCTCTGGTCATCGAGCGAGGCGGCTTGTTCGTAAAGTGAGAGAGCGCCCTTCAAGTCCCCGCTGCGTTCCAGCGCCAACCCCGCGAAGTATCTGGGCTTCGCTTGATCGGGCGCCAGATCCGACGCCCGCCGGAATTCCACCGAGGCAGCTCCGAAATCTTTGCGGTCGAGCAATGCAAGGCCTAGGTTCATATAAGCGGGGAACAGTGCAGGGTTAATTTCAATCGCGCGGCGATATTCGGGAATCGCTTCGTCCACGCGCTTCAAGGAATCGTAGCAAAACGCCAACTGGAAATGGACATTTGCATCTTCAGGATGGCCCTTCAGGTAGTCGGAAAGCAGCGCCGCCGCGCCCGCGAAATCCTTCTTGTCGATTGCTTGTTGTGCGTCGTTAAGTCGCCCATCTTGCCCCCCGGCGACAGGAGGCGACCCTTGCGCACAGCATCTAGGCGCGGCAATCGTTGCAAGAACGGTCAGAAGGGCGATCGCCGCCGAATTCATTCTCAAGCTCATTGGGATGCAGGCATCATCTCTTCGTAGATGGTTTCACAGAAGTGGGCATCGCCCGCGCACTGCCATTGGTTGCGGTCGTCCCGGCGGAAAGATTCTTGGAATTGTTCCCATTGGCTTGACCGTTCAAAACTCGCGCCAGAAATTTGCCGGTGTGCGATTGTGGGTTGCGCGCGACCTGTTCGGGCGTACCAGTGGCGATCACGCGTCCACCTTGGTCTCCGCCCTCGGGGCCAAGGTCAATCACCCAGTCGGCGGACTTGATCATGTCCAAGTTGTGTTCAATGACCACCACGGAAGCACCGCCCTCCAGCAATTTGCGAAAAGCAGTAAGGAGCTTCTGGATATCGTCGAAATGCAGTCCAGTCGTCGGCTCGTCGAAGATATAAAGGATGCCCTGATTATCCTGACGAGTAAGATGCGAGGCCAGCTTAAGTCGTTGTGCCTCTCCCCCGGAGAGAGTGGTTGCCGACTGGCCCAGCCGCAAGTAACCGAGGCCGACTTCATCCAGGATTTTCAGCCGTGAGGTTACTTTGTTGACGCCCGAGAAAAATGACAGGCCCTCGCGCACAGTGAGCTGCAGGATTTCTTGGATGTTGCGATCCTTGTACTTCACTTCGAGCACCGACGACTTGAAACGGGTGCCTTTGCATTCGTCGCAAACTAGTTCAATGTCCGCAAGGAATTGCATCTCCACGGTAACCGTGCCATCGCCCTGACAAACTTCGCACCGGCCTCCCGGAATGTTGAAAGAAAAATGTCCAGGTGAAAAGTTTCGGCGTTTGGCATCGGGAGTAGCCGCCACCACTTCACGGATGGCATCGAATGCTTTCATATACGTGGCGGGATTTGACCGCGGAGTGCGGCCGATGGGGGATTGGTCAACTACAACGGCTTCAACGATATTTGTGTCCCCTTCGATGCGATCGCACACGTCTTTTATCGTCGCGCCGGATTGTTTTGCTCGCAGGGCTTTGAAAATCACATCGTAAACGAGAGTGGATTTTCCCGAGCCGGAGACTCCGGTGATGGCCACCATCGCACCCAGGGGAATCATCGCGTCAACGTTCTGCAAATTGTGGAGATGGGCGCCGAACACGCGGAGGAACCGGCTTTGCGGTGGGCGCCGCGCCGCAGGCACGGGTATGCGCAATTCGCCGCGCAGATAGCGTGCGGTGATGGATTGCGCATCACTTTCAAGCTTCGACTGCGGGCCGGCGAAAAGGATCCGGCCGCCATATTCGCCCGCCCCGGGGCCGAGATCGAGAACGTAGTCCGCGGCGCGAATGGTGTCGGGATCATGTTCGACGACCAGGATGGTGTTGCCCAAGTCGCGCAATGATTCCAGGATGCGGATGAGCCTTCCCGTGTCACGCGGATGCAGACCAATCGAGGGTTCGTCTAACACATAGAGCGCTCCCACAAGTTGAGAGCCGAGCGACGTTGCCAGCTGGATTCGCTGAGCCTCGCCACCCGAGAGCGTTGACGTAAGGCGGTCGAGCGTCAAGTACTCGAGACCGACCTCGTCCAGAAATCTCAGGCGCTGCTGTATTTCTTCCAGGACTCGATCAGCGATCTTGGTTTGGGCAGGCGATAGTTGGAACGAATCGAAGAATGCGCGAGCCTGTGTGACGCTCAGCGCGCAAACTTCAGTGATGGGTTTGTTTTGCACCAAAACAGCGCGTGCTTCCGCCCGAAGGCGCGTGCCGCCGCAGTCCGGGCAAGTCGCGTAACCGCGGTAGCGGCTCAGAAATACGCGGATGTGCAGCTTGTATTTTTTCCGCTCAAGCCAATTGAAGAACCCCTTTACGCCGGAAAATCCGGCGGGCGGATCGCCATCCAGAATGCGGGCCCGGTGTTCAGCGGAAAGATCGCGAAATGGTTCATCGAGAGGGATTCCTTTTGAGCGCGCATATTTGCGCATCTCCTGAAAGAGTCCGCGGAAGCGGGGTTTAGTCCAGGGCTCGATGGCGCCGTCCTCCAGCGATTTGCTGGGGTCAGGAACGACGAGATTCAAATCAAAATCAATTGTGTTGCCAAATCCCTGGCACCGGGGGCACGCGCCTGCCGGATTATTGAATGAGAACAGACGAGGCTCGGGCTCCTGATACACGATTCCGCAGTGCTTGCACTCGAAACGCTCATTGAAAATGAGTCGCTCAGCGACAACGCCACCGGATTCCGACGGCGCGAACTCAATAATTGCTTCGCCACGGCCTTCGCGGTAACAGATTTCCACCGAGTCCACCAGGCGTGAACGCGATTCCGGCGAAACGGCGAGCCGATCCACCAACACAAAAACTGGTTTTGCGAAATCAATTTCCAGCAGAGATTCGGGCTGCGAGAACTCAAATACGCGCCCTCCCTGGTACAGACGGTTGAAGCCGCGCTTTTGCAGTTCGGCAAGCGTCAAACGGATCGCTTCCGGTGTCGGTTTGGCTGGTTTCCGATGGGCAGCTTTGCGCTCTCCGTGCTTATCGGTAGGAGCCGCCATCGCAAATGTGTACATCACGGAGAAACGCTGTCCCGCTGGCATTGCCAGCACGCGTGCAGCGATTTCGTCCATAGAGTCCCGCCGCACTTCGCTGCCGCACTTTGTACAAAGTGTTTTTCCCACGCGCGCGTAGAGCAGTCGCAGGTAATCGTATATTTCCGTCGCCGTCGCCACCGTCGAGCGCGGGTTCCGGGTGGAATTCTTCTGCCGAATGGCGATCGCCGGCGCAATGCCAGTGATTTCGTCCACATCAGGCTTCTCGATGCGCTCCAGGAACTGCCTCGCATACGAAGAAAGGGACTCGATATACCGCCGCTGGCCTTCCGCATAAATCGTGTCAAACGCCAAGCTCGATTTGCCCGACCCGGAGACGCCCGTTACCACCGTGATCATGTTGTGCGGAATCTCAAAGCTAATGTTCTTGAGGTTGTGCACACGTGCGCCCTGCACGCTGATGAATTCCTGCTGGTCCACCGGGATGGTTGCTGCGGCAGATTTGGTTGGCGTCGCCGGCAAAAGTAGAGTCCCCCTGTACGCTTTCAGAAGCGCGGCCTAAACCTCTAATTATACTGCGGGAGTCAAGCATCGGCGGAAGGCGTGCGGAAGCAACCGCAAGATGCCGAAATTGTCCCCAATGAATTATCATCAGAGTTTAAGAAGATGGAGTCCATGTTGAACGCTTCAAGTCCAAGAGTCCGAGCTGTCTCCCTGCTGCTTGCATTGGGATTTGTGACTGCGGTTCCTGCGTACTTGCTTTCCTCTTTGCCCCCGGAGTCACCCGAGCATGCCAATTACTTGGGATTCGACCGCAATGAATATCCAGGAGACGCGAATCTGGTTGGCCTTCGAGAATCATTTTCTTTTTCCGGATACTGGTTGAACAATCCGCCCGGAGCGAGCAACAACACCTGGACTGGAAAACGGGACGCGCTCAGGACTGCGGGATTTGGCTTTGTCGTCGTATTCAACGGCCGGTTGTATGCGGAAATCAAAGCCCAAGGGGACGCGGCGAAGTTGGGCGCCTCCGATGCTGCCGCGGCCGTCTCCGCCGCCACGCGTGAGGGCTTTCCTCCTCGGACGATTATTTTTCTGGATCAGGAACAAGGCGGCCGATTACTTCCCGAGCAGCGTTCCTATCTCCTTTCCTGGGCCGATGGTGTTGCTTCCCGCGGATTTCGAGCAGGTGTCTATTGCTCGGGAATCGGCGCAAAGGAAAGTTCAGACAACTTTATAGTCACCGCGAAGGACATTCAGCAGCACGCCGGCAGCAGGAAATTGCACTATTGGGTGGCCAACGATTCATGCCCCACCTCACCCGGATGCGCATTTCCAAAGGTGCTCCCGTCACCCGCAAGCAGCGGAATTCCATTTGCCGAGGTCTGGCAATTCGCCCAGTCGCCGCAACGGCGTGAGTTTACAAAGAAGTGCAACGCCAAGTATGCCGAGGATGGAAATTGCTACCCGCCCATTGGCGGTCGTGTTCAACAATTGCATGTAGACCTGAACGTGGCAATTTCGAGCGATCCTTCTGAAGGTAGGAGCCACAAATAATGGAGAATTTGAAATATTGGCTTCAGGGATTGGAGAAGTTGTATCGCAGCTCGATAGTTTACGCTCCGACCTGCGATTCCTGATCTGTTGCTCGGTGTCAGACTGCCGGAATGAATCGCGCAGCGACCTTCCCGCACATCTTCTTTCTAGGGTTCTTGGACCAGGCGAATATCCCCAACTCCGCCCTCGATGTTTAAGCGAATTGTCACGGCCGATTTGCCCAGCGCATCATTCACGTAGCGGCCACCTTCCAGTCGAAGGCCCACCGGTTCTATAGAGCCAATCCCACCGGAAGCGTGAATCTCAACTCCGATATTTCGCGGAAGGTGCACAACAGCTTCACCGACGCCTCCCTGAATGTCTGCCGTCAAATCTCGCTTGCGATCTCCAGTAAGATCTAAATTGATCTCCCCCGCGCCAATTTCTATTTTGAGCCGGGATATGTCCAGCCCTTTCAGATTGAGCGTGCCTTCGCCCGCTCCCATACTCAAATCCATCTCGAGCGGCGTGTCGCCAAAGCGCAGGTCCCACTTGTTTTCATTGTTTCCGAAATGCAGGCCGCCCCTTTCATGTTGTGAGATGTCCAGACGGCCGGTCGTTCCCGAGGAGGTGTAATCCAGGCGTGGTTGGCCCGAATATTCATCGTGAACGAAGTCTGCATCCAGGAGATTGGTTGACCCGCCTTCAATGGACAACTCACCTGCGGGCATTTCAATTCTTGCGGTGACGGACTGTGCCCCGCTTTTTTGGATAACATGGTGTGGGTCGTGAACAATCGGATTTGAGGCGCCGCTCTCACGGACGGAAACGCCAAACAGCAGAACAATCACGAAGATGGTGATCGCCGTTCCGGATAGGAATGCGCTCCCCGAAGACTGCGGGTTATTCCTCATGCGCATCCGATCCAATAACATCCCGATCCCCAGAACGATCAGGATCGCGGGCCAATAGCGCTCCATCATCGGCCAGGGGTCAAATCGCGGCATCAAATTCGAGATCAAAAAAAGGAGGCCCAGAGCGATCAATACGACACCAAACCCCAGCGACCCGCTGCGGCGCTTTCGATTCGGATCCATGGCACACCTCCATCTGAATATACTACGTGCTGCAGGGCGAAAAAGTTCAATGAATTAAGGCGCCATCAGGTTTTTCGTCGTGCCCAATCAGGATTGAATGTTCCAAATTATGTCTTATCAGCGTGCCAGGCTCTCTGCAGCTTCCTGCAACGTGCGCGCATAGCTGAAGTACCGGAACGTGCATACGCATCCACGAAGGAGCGCACTTCGGTGCGAAGAATCGCATCGTCTTGTGCCATGTCGGCGAGCGCCTGAAGGGCGAAGGTCTTCACAATGGAGCTCCGGTCTTTCAAGTATTCGCGCAAATACTTCGCCGCGCGATGGCGCTGCATGCCGGAAAGATTAAGTCGGGGGACCATTTGAGCCAAGTGCCAGCGAAGTTCTTGCTGAGTGGCTTCGCCCAAGAGTCCCAGGAGCTCACTTTTGAATGGTTGAAGAAGCTTGCGGTTGCGCCCAGAAACCTTTTCGGATGCGTCTGCGGCGCGCATCCTTACGATTGGATCGTCGCTCCACATACAACGGACTAATTCATTGAACCTTCTGGGATTTTTCAGTATCTGCGCAGCGACCCTATTTGCGATTCCAATGGACCTGCGGTCGCCACCGCTTAACAAACGCGCGATTGTCCCTCCGCTCACCGGAATCCCGCCCGCAGAAATGTGAAATGTTTTGTGTTTCCGTTCCAACCCACAGTTAGGCCGGCACTTTCTTCCAAATTGTGATTTCGACCTTTCCTTCGATGAACTGCGGCAGAAGTTTGCGCGACGCCTCGATATGTGAAGATTTTGCGTGCGCATCCAGGTGCCCGGCGCTTACCCAGTTCTCATAGAACACAAACTTTGTGGGATCGTCCTGCGATTGGTGCAGGACGTAGTCAATGCAACCCCGCTCTGCGCATGTGGGTTTCACCAGTCCGTGGAGAATTTCACGGACGCGCGCTTCCTGCCCGCGTTTTGCGCGGACCTGCGCGATGACCGTCAGTTGGTCATTCATGTGGGCTCCTGTCTCTGTCGGCTGCTCGCAATTCTTGTGCGAAGTATAAGGCAGATTCTGTGTGCTAGAGTTACCGGAGTAAAAGAGGGAGCTGTCTCTTGAATCCATTTGGACGAGTCATTTGGATTGTCTTGGATAGCGTCGGTATTGGTGCGCTGCCCGACGCAGCTGATTACGGCGACGTCGGCCGCAGCACGCTTGGACACATTGCCGAATCGCGCCCGCTGCGGTTGCCAAACCTCGTCCGCCTGGGCCTGGCAAACATTGCGCCGCTCCAACATCTGACCCCCGATACCGCGCCCAGCGGTTGTTTCGGCAAGGGCGCCACGCATTCCCCCGGGAAAGACACCACCACCGGGCATTGGGAAATGGCCGGTATTTGGCTCGATCAAGCGTTTCCAGTTTACAAGCACGGGTTTCCTCCGGAAATTATGCAACCATTTGAAGCAGCGATTGGACGAAAAACGCTGGGTAACAAGCCCGCTTCCGGCACGGAAATCCTCAAGGAGTTGGGGGAAGAGCACGTCCGCACGGGTTTTCCCATCGTGTACACCTCTGGCGACAGCGTTTTTCAAATCGCCACACATGAGGACGTGATCCCTGTGGCCGAGCTTTACCGCATGTGCGAGATTGCCAGGAAACTGCTGGACGGCCCGAACAAAGTGGGGCGGGTGATCGCCCGTCCGTTTGCAGGTACGCCGGGAAATTTTCGACGGACGGAGCGCCGGCACGATTATGCAGTGGAGCCACCAAAGCCGATGCTGCTCGATGTCCTGAAGGATCGCCGCGTTCCAGTCTTCGGCATTGGCAAAATCCACGACATTTACAATGGCCGCGGCGTCGAGAATTACGTCACCACTAAAAATAACGCGGATGGAATGGATAAATTGACGGCAGCGCTGACTTCTCAGCAGCGTGGACTAATCTTCGCGAACTTGGTGGATTTCGATATGCTCTATGGCCATCGCAAAGACGTGGAGGGCTTTGCTCGGTCCCTCGAGGAATTCGATCTGCTGCTTGGTGGTTTTCTACCTCTCCTTCCTGTTTCCGACTTGCTCATGATCACCGCGGATCACGGATGCGATCCCGATCCACGCTGGCCAACGACGGACCACTCACGCGAATACGTTCCGGTTGTGACTTACAGCCCGGCAGGGAAGAAGGGAATCTCGATTGGTGTCCGCCAAACGCTATCTGACATGGGCCAGACGATCGCCGAAAATTTCGGCGGCAGTATCCCGCACGGATCAAGCTTTCTGAACTCAATCGCGAGTGGCTAGCTTTTGGCTCAAACCAGGCTAATTCTTCCGGTATACTAGCGTCCCGGCAATGAAGTCGTGGAGCGCTTGTTTCTTTTCAGTGAAACCCGCCATGATCCATCCGATGGCAAGTGGTACCAGCCCCGTAACAAGCTTCGCAAAATAACGGCCCGATGCATGGCCAAATGACAAGCGGTTCCCGTTCGCGTCGGTCACGCGAAGGTTCATTACTATTTTGCCCAGCGTCGCCTGTCGCTCCGAGCTTTCCATGTAAGCGAAGTACAGCCAGTTGATGGAGATGACGACCAGGAAAACAACAAAGAGGAAGCCCAAAAGTCCTGAAAGTATGGTCATCACGTGCGCGGCCGCAACCTCGGGATCCGGGTTAGGCTGAAGTCTTGAAGTCCAGATTGCGGCGCCTCCCATAATCCCAAAAATCAGGAAGCAGATAATGCCCATCGGGATTCCGAGGATGACTCCGTCAATTAAATAAGCCACAAATCTCAGCCAGAACCCTGCAAACGGGGGACCTGCTTGATACGGGGCTACGGCGACGCCTTGTGCTGCATACGCCGCCGGAGAGGCTCCACGGACTGGGCGTCCACACTTCGGACAGAACTGAGCCCCCGGCATGATTTCTGAGCCGCAGCCGCTGCAAAACATGGTGTGGCCTCCTGAAGGATTGCAAACCCGCATTGACCTGGAATGCGATGCGGGCGCATCGTACAGCACATCAATTAGCCCGTCAATCAGTGAGGACATTCGCAGCGAAGCAAAGGATTTGCCTTCGAGGGATCGTGTTGGTGGTTCGATCTATGGACTTCAGTTGCCCGAGGTGTTTGCCGGTTTAGCAGTGAATTTTCCCTTGGCGTAATAGCCCGTACGTGTCCGGACGGTGAGTTTTCCCATCCCACGCGGCGGAGTCACTTCCACGTGCACAGCACGGAATGTTCCGTCCTGCTTTTTGTTGGAGGGATAGTAGGCAAGCGTGTATTGATTTCGGATATCGTGCGCAATCTGCGTGCAGATTGCTTCGGTGTCCTCCACACTGTCCGGGAAAAGTGCCAGCCCTCCCGTCGCCGTCGCCAATTCCGACAGTTCCTTTTTAGCCTGTCGCTCCACGCGGCCTTTGTCGTCTTTGCCGAAGACTCCTACGGTGTAGATTACGGCGTCAGAATGTTCAACTTCCTCAATCGTACTGGCCAATGTGTTCTTGCTGGCGTCGTCCACGCCGTCGGTGATGACCAGCAGGACTCGCTTATCGCGGTGGGCTTTTTTCAAGTGGTCCAGTGAGCCGATTATCGCGTCATATAGAGCCGTGCTGCCGCGTGTTTGGATGCGCTCCAGCGCGTCCTTCATCTCCGTAATGTCGCTGGTGAAATCATTCACCGTATCCAGAAAATAGTCTTCGTTGAAATTGACAACGAACGCCTCATCCTGAGGGTTGCTGGTCTGCACGAAGGTCAGCGCGGCGACGTTCACCTTGGACCGTTTGTCAAACATGCTGGCGCTGTTGTCAATTACCAGCCCCATGCTCACAGGTACGTCCTCCTGCTTCGCGATCTTAAGGTCCTGCTCCACCTTGTCTTCGTAAACGTGAAAGGCCTCAGGAGGAAGCCCCTTGACGAACGCGCCGTTCTTATCCGTGATCGCCGCGTGCAGCGCGACCATTTCCACATTTACGATAACCGCGCTGGAATTCCTGCTTGGAGGCGGCGGAGGAACGCGCTGGTTCAAAATAATAGGCGGAGGGTTTTGTTGTTGCTGCTGTGCTTTGGCGCGGCCCGCCCATCCACAGACGAGCGCGACAGAGATTATTGCTCCGCCGACAGCGGTCAACCGAGCGAAAGTCCAGACTCTTCCCACGGCCTGCGCCCGATCAGCTGTCCGATTGAAATTCAAAAACATGTTCGTGTGTGGCTCCATCCGGGTCCTGCTGGAGAGGTCCGGTCTAGTATTGAGGTCTTCTCAACTTCAATTATCGCCTCTCAAATATAGGATGAGCAACGCTTACTTTGCGTTGTGTGCCCGTTCCATATTCACCCATCAAAATCCCTGGGTCATATCGCCAGTATATGCCGTTTAGAATCCTCATGCGCATGAGCCTGGCGAAGTGAAGTGTTTGGAAGAAAGTCGGGAACGGATGAATCCGCGAGCCTAGTGATCAGGCCCGAAATACCCCGTGCGGGAATAGACATTGAGAGGTGGCAGACCACGTGGAGGATGGACCTTCACCTTAATTTTTCTCCATCGGCCGTCAGTGGCTTTGTTGCTGGGCTTGTATCCCAAAACGTATTGGTTGCGGAGTTCCATACCGATCTTGGTGGCAATGTCCGGGAGTTCTCCCAAGTCCTGCACCCTGAATAAGCGCCCTCCTGTAAGATCGCAGAGTTCGGTAAGCAGGGAAGGGCCCTCGCTTTCTTCGGGCGTTGCTGGCGAAAAGTCAAAAAGTCCCATGGAATAAATTTGCACGTCCGCTTCCTTCACAAAGTTGCGAACGTCCGTCACGTTGTAGCGGCTGTGATTATCGCCGCCATCCGAAATGATGAGCATGGCCTTTTTCTTGTTATGCGCGCCCTTCATCTCCGCCAGGCCCAGATATACTGCGTCAAGTAGTGCCGTGCGCCCTTTTGCCGATGTATACATCAGACGCGACTGCAGATCCTCAACGCTGGAAGTGAAGCGGCTGGTTAATTCGGCGCGTTCATTAAAACTCACCAGAAAGAATTCATCCTGGGGATTAGCGGTCTTGAAGAACTGAACGGCGGACTGGCGCGCCTTGTTGACCTTATCCGACATGCTTCCGCTCATGTCGAATATAACTCCTATGGAGACAGGCACATCCTCGCTGGAAAACGTACTGATTTCTTGCTCGACCCCGTCCTCATACACCTGAAAGTGGTCCTTCTCGAGTCCTGTAACCAGCCGATTGTAGGGGTCGGTCACTGTGGCGCTAACCAAAACAAGATTCACATCCATAACTATCTTGTTCTGGGTTTGTTTTTGGGTAGTGCCCTTATCTGACTTGGTCTTGTTTGGGCCCTTATTCTGATTTTGACCGAAAGCGGGTATGAGCAGGCAGCAAGCGCAAACAGATACCAGAAGGAGGGAAAGCCGTAGTTGAACAGCTCTAATTTTCACCGCTTCTCCCGCTGTGTCGATTGACCCAGCCGCGGTTCGACGAGCACTTCTCTATGGCGGATTCTATCACCGCGGATTTGCAATGCAAGCCCCTTGTTGCAAGATTCGTGAACGTCAACCCTATGCCAAGAGCACATCAAGGGCCGTCCTGATTGAATCGCCACGCTTACTCAGACTATCGGCGACCGAGGTTTATTCCTTATTTCCTGCGGACTTCCAATGTCGGGTCGGTTGACGAGGCAATATCCCAGGAGTATTGTCCACGGTGAATCACCCCAATTTGGGGCCAGGAGATGAAAATGGTTCGCCGATATGCAGGTATGGTACTAGCAATTCTAGGATTCGCGGTTCTGACGGCGAGCGCCGATGATTTCTGGGTGAAGAAAGAATGGAAGCAATGGTCCAAGACCGATTGCGACAAGATTCTTCACGACTCACCCTGGACCAAGAAATGGGCTAAGGGCCAAACGATGTTGAGTGATGCTGTGGGTGCAGTTTCTGGCGCAGCTTCAGAGGGTGCTGGGGGCGAAAAATCAATCGAGATGGACTACTTTGTCCAGGATAGGTCGTCGTTGCCAGTTCGCCAGGCGATTGTGAGGCAAGCGATGATCAATCAAAAGTATGACCAGATGGACGCCGACCATAAGAAGAGTTTCGACGACCAGGCGGGGGCTTTATTGGCAAAGACCTACGACGACGTTATTTTTCTTCACGTTGAATATTCTTGCAATGCTCAATCATTTGAGCGCCAGATGGCCACATATTGGCAATCTATCCCTGACGGGACGATACCGATTGACCTCTACATGATTGATGCAAGAAATGGTCGGGTTGACCCAGTGAGATTCGTTTCCCCGCATACCGGGGCATATTTCTTTGACATCTATTTTCCTCGAATGAAGAATGGCGAACCCGTGGTACAGGACAATGACAAATCTTTTAGCCTGCAGTTCATTCATCCGGCCATTGGCTCGCAGGGACAAACCACCACTACCGGGGGAAACGGCACGCTACAAACTTTTGGAAGGGAAAGAGTCCTGGCAGAATTCAAGCTTGATAAGATGAAATTTGCCGGGAAGACTAGTTTTTAAATTACCGATTCGGGCGCTCAGTTTCGCCGTGAGGCGGAAATGGGGGCATGACGTGAAGACCAACAGTTTGTCCAGGCCAACTCACCGGAGTCTTGCACTTTCAATGAATGGAAAGGTCGGGATCTTTGTATGCATCACGCTCTTATTTTCTGTAGCTTGGGCGCGGTCCCAGCAGTCACAGGCACCGTCGCAAACGGCTCCGCCGGTCACTCCTTACCTTGCCAAGCCGCTGAACTTCACCAGCACCACTGACAACAGTAAACTAATGCGCGACGTATTGTTTAGCCCGCTGGATGCGACCGGAGTGGGGATGACTGTGCACGTTGATCCCTTTGACAACGAAGGAAAGAGGAAGCTGAATCTCCTGATCAAGCTCGAAGAGCGCGACCTCACTTTCCATCCCGGGGATGGGCGAACACTTGGAACTTTACAGGTGGTCCTTGCTCAGTTTGATTCGGAAGGCAAAGAAGTTGTCGGCGAGACCAGCAAGGTGGACATGCGGCTACTGAAGGATACTTATCAAAAGATACGCAACGCCGGACTCCATTTTGGAAGGAATCTCGTGCTCAATCCTAATGCGACGGAATTGCGTGTTGTAGCATGCGATGAAAGGACCGGAACATTTGGCTCCCTCTCAATTCCTTTGGCGAAATACTTTCCCCAAGCCGTGCGATGATTTAGGACCGGAATTTCATTTTTTGCACAAATCAAGCGATTGATGAATGTTGGGTTTTTCTTAGCTTCCCGGATTTATCTCTGTCTGGTTCTTCGCATCCAGAATATGTCGAGTGTGGCGTCCAGTCGGTTTGAAAGCAGGAGCATTCGAGGGCGGCGTGTCCGTGGCGCGCCTGTGGCATGAGGTCGCCCACCAGCGCTTCTCATACTTGGGAATTTCGCACATTTTCATCGTGCACGTCTTGTGCCCGCCATGCTTTTCGCACTGACAGTAACAGCGGAACTGATGCGTCGAAGAAACTTTCGGCACATTTGCGTCTCCAGAGACAGAATTTGAAGAGCAAAGCACCAAAGCTCCAAGTCCAGCGGAGAGCCAAATCCTTCGTGGCGGGAAGATCATTCAGCATGATCATCTGCAGGGTTGCGTTGCAGAGATGGGCCAAAGGAGCTTTCTTCACCATACCGGGGTTCTATAACCGTGTTTTGTAAGTGGGAGTAAAAGAACTAGATAGGACGGTGGTACGAGTCTGGTACTCGCGTTAAACCCTGGAAAGAGGTGCAGACCCCCGCCGGAAGTGAAAGTCATTCGCATTAATTCCCAACGGCGCAGGGCGTGGCAGGGGAAAGGTCAGCTCATGAAAGCGACTAATCGTCGCGAATCCTGGGGGCCGCGGCGATATCAATCTCCTCTTCAATGGCCCGAAAATGCTCCTCGAGCAAATCAATGAACTCAATCCCGATGCCCACTCCTGGCATGCAGAATCGAACTTCCGCCCGCGTCTGCACCTCGTAACCCGACCGTGCGAGACGGAATTGTAATTTCAAAACCGCGCCTTCGGGAAAATTCTCGGGCGTATTGATGAACATCCCCATTGGACTAAGATCCGGCGGATGCACCGTGACGAATTCGGACCTGCCCTCATAGGATAGCCGGAGGTCATGAAGTTGTGAGAGGCGCGCTGTTCTTCGGAGCCCAAATACAGCCTCCCGATTTTTACTCAGTGTCATCGCTCTGACACCGCCCCTACAGGCAATGCGTCATGAGGAGCTGCTTCATTTGCCTTTGGAGTTTGCCGACCGCCGCAAAAAGGACAAAACACGTAGTTGGGGGTTAGCTTGTGTCCGCAATGATGGCATTCAAAGCTGGCTATGTGCTCAAACGGCACCACTCGCAATACTTCCTCAAGGGTTGTCACCCCGAGCGCGACCTTTTCCAGCGCATCTTCCTGCATCAGCCGCATCCCCTGGCTGCGCAGCGAGTCACGTATTTGGCTCGCGGAGGCAGACTCTCGCACCAGGCCGCGTACCGCCTCATTAAAGACAAGCAATTCATAAATCCCGAGCCTGCCTTTGAACCCAGTCTGGTCACACTCTGAGCAGCCAACCGGCGATTTTCGCCAAGCCGGCGCCACTGCCCCTCCCGCGGACATGAACTGATCAACGTATTCCGGGCTGGCGGGACTCTGGCTATGACAGGCGCAAAGTCTGCGGATAAGGCGCTGCGCCAGGATCCCCGTAACAGACGCCGCAATCAGGAATGGCGCTATATCAAGATCGATGAGGCGAAGAATAGCGGAGATGCTGTCATTGGTGTGTAACGTCGAAAGAACCAGATGGCCAGTCTGGGCGGCTTTCATACAGATTTCGGCGGTTTCGTGGTCGCGGATTTCTCCGACCATGATGATGTTGGGGTCCTGGCGCAGAATGGATCGCAGAGAGCTGGCAAAAGTTAGGCCAGCCTTTGTATTCACATGAACTTGATTGATCCCGGCCAATACGTACTCGACAGGATCTTCCACCGTCACGATGTTTACCGAGGAGTTTCTTAGAGAGCTAAGCGCAGCATAGAGAGTAGTGCTTTTGCCGGAGCCTGTAGGGCCTGTGACCAGAAGTGTTCCCTGGGGCAATGAGAGCAGGTGAAGTAGTTTTTGTTCCAGGTCCGCCTCAAGCCCAAGGTCGCTAAAGCTCTTAATCGCTGCCTTTGACTCGAGCAACCGCATGACAACTTTCTCGCCATATTGGGTAGGCAGCGTGGAAACTCGCATATCCAACTCGCGGCCTTGGGATTTCACCAGGAAGCGCCCGTCCTGAGGTGAGCGGCGGTCGGCGATATCCATGTCAGAAAGAATCTTGATGCGGGACACCAGCGAATTTTGCAGTCCGCGTGGTATTCGCCGCAGATCCCGCAATACTCCGTCGACACGGAGGCGTACAGCCATATCCTTGGCCTGCGGTTCTATGTGAATATCGCTGGACCCTTTTTCCAAAGCGGTAGTGATGATTTCGGACACAAGTCGAACAGCAGGCGTCCTTAGATTCATTAATTCAGCTTGTATTTCCTGAAAAGCGTCACGATTGCTCGCGCGAGAACTAGTGGAGACGAACTCCATCTTCAAATCATCTTTATTTGCGGAAAGATCCGTGGCCTTTGCTTCCAGCAAGGCGGCTTCAGCCACCTCGGCATCGGAAACCGAGTATGCACGCGCGATAGCAGCCACAATTTCCACTCGAAAACCCATACGGGGCAGAATTTCCGTCCCTGCCGAGAAACGCAATTGGTCCAGCAGCGTAAGGTCTTGGGGCTGCGCCAGGGCCACCATCAGCTGCGTGCCTACTTTTCGCAGTGGCAAGGCGCAGCATCGTTCCGCTAGGTCTCGGGAGATCAGTTGAATCGCGGCCGGATCGGGTTTTTCTTCAAGGCAATCCACGTAGGGCACGCGGATTACCTCTTCCAACGCTTGAATTAGGTCCGCTTTTCCGACTTGGCCTCTTTCAAATAGCACTTCGCCAAGCTGAATGAGTTTGTTTTGCTGTTCTTCAATGGCTCCTTCAAGTTCCACCTTGGAGATTTTTCCCCGCTCTTGGAGGACATCACCTAGCCGCTTTCTCTTCGTCGGAGGCATCGAGTGTATAACGGCAACTTGGTGGCCAAATCTAGTGGCTCGGAAGTAGACTAAATGGCTGTGGTTCCTGTTTATCGCACTCGAATGAGGTAAGGAACAAATCCCCCGCTGTTCCATTCTTGTCCGGAGCGGCCCATTTGGAACAGGCCGCCGCCTTTAAGGCAAATTGAGAATTCTTCAATTGGCCATCGACTTTTGGAGCAAACAACTGTTCACGCTGCAATTGAGTTGAAAACAGAGCCATGCAGACTGATCTCTGTTCCGTTGCGAGATTCTGAGATTCGAATCGGAACGAGCTTCTTTACAGGCTTCAAACAGCCTTTGAGTTAGATTCCGGAAGTTACAGACAGGAAAGGGGAATCGCTCACAGATAGTCCGAAGAGAATTGGCATAGTTCGTGCATATGGGAATGCGGGCGCATCCCGATGACGACCCATACCAGACAGTGAGCGAGGGGGAAGGGGCTTGCTCATTGAATGGCGCAGGTCGTTCCCACCTGCCTCTGAGAGGGAAGCCGGATGGATGACCCCACGCCCCGGCACATAAAAGCCGGGAAACGGGATGCGCTTTGAGAGGCTCCTGTCCCAAGCGGGAGCCTCTCGTTTTTCATGTCGTGATTTTCTTGTAGGAACTCACCAGCTCAATTTAGCCCAGGCCATCGGCCACAGGGATCCTGGCCTGGCGCAAGACATGCGCTACCTCAGTCGCGCGCAGCCGCGAGGCATCGTACTCAAATCGAATCGCCTGTCCTGAGGCGTCCACATGGAATTTCCTCAGTCCATACGTGTTGGCAAATTCTGCAAGGGAATGTAGTTGCGCGGGCGTCAGCGGGGCCTGCAATTTAAATCCAATTTCAACCAGAGTCATAGGTCGTCATTATAGCAAGCCGGGATTGTGACTTGCCCGCACAGGATCCGCCGGGCTTGACAATTGGGTCTAAGCAATATACCTTATAGGGGTATATGCTATATGCAGGAGGTACGGATGAAGGCCAGGGATTTGAAAAAGACGGTCACCGGAAAAAATAAATCCGAATCTGCAAATTGTGGGTGTGACACCGGGCGCGGGATTCGCAGGGCGGTAGCAGTTGACCCCGAAATCAAGTCCAGTAACCAGCGGCGCCTGAATCGGATTGAGGGGCAAATTCGCGGATTGCAACGGATGGTTAGCGAAGATCGCTATTGCGCCGACATTCTGACTCAGATTGCCTCTGTGCAGGAGGCGCTCAGCGGCGTGGGAAGGCAACTGTTGCGGAATCATCTTCGTCATTGCGCTTCCGAGGCGATTCGCAGCGGCACGCCTGCGCAGGCGGAGGCCATGTACGACGAATTGTTGGACCTCCTGAGCCGAAAAATAGGCTGACCCGGAATATCTTTCATTCGCGAAAAAATGCGAACAGTAAAGGATTCACTTATGGAACAGAACGTAATCCCCATGGAGCGCGATCCGGTTTGCGGAATGCAGGTCGACCCCGCGAGTCGAAAGCCGCGCGTTGAGCACGGCGGACGCACTTTTTATTTCTGCTGCAATGGCTGCGCGCAGAAATTCACCGCCGATCCTGAAAAATATCTCGGGCCCAAGCCGGTCGCAATCGCTTCAACAGATAAAGTTGTTGGAATCGCCTCACTTGGCACGCCGAAGCCGGCGAACCTAAATTCCGCCAAATCTCTGGCGCTGAAA
>DATGHC010000013.1:0-63101 GCA_035308165.1 Candidatus Acidiferrales bacterium
AAAAAGGAAAAGACATCTGGGTCATGGGCGGCGCGGGCATCATCGCCTCGCTCCTCGACGAAAATGAGATCGACGAGTTCATCATCCATGTAGTCCCGGTGATGATCGGCGAAGGCATTCCGTTGGTCGCGCCACGCCACCCCACCGTCCGGCTGAAACTCCTCGCCAACAAAAAGTTTCCCGATGGAGTGGTCCGCCTGCATTACTCCGTCCGCAAGTAACCCGGATTCGGCATGGCATGTCCGATGCCGCCCTCCTTCTTGTTTGCGAAATCTGGCGTAGAATGCATGTATCATAGTCCGAAGGGATTTTATCGGCGCCTCCACTGTTGCGCCGGCTTGAAAAGGAGTGACGAAATGGCCGAGAGTCTTCAAGAATTGCTTGCTGCCGCAAAGACACTGAAGCCTTCGACCGAACAAAATGAACAGCAGCGGCGGAGCTTTGCCTTCGGCAATACAAATATCGAGAACCCACAGATTACCCGCGAAACTGTTGACAAAGAGGCCGAAGAACTAAAGCGCGGCTGAGGTTTCATGAACGCGGAGCCACAACGCCACAGCAAGGCTCTGGAAGTCGAGCTTATCGCTGACCCAGTCGAGAGGGCGAAGCAGGAGGCCAAGAACGGCCTTCGCCAATTCGACGAAGTAATCGAACAAACTGAGTACTGGCTGCAACCGGAGCGCCCCTTTCGACTTCGGCCGTCCGCGATTCTAAGTCTTCATCGAAAAGCATTGGAGGGTATCAGCGCATTCGCTGGCGTATGGCGACCTGCGGCGATTGCGATTGGCGGAAGTAAACACACCCCACCACCGGCCTTTCTTGTGTCTGAGATGATCGAGCAAATGTGTGATTATGTGAACGACAATTGGACGAAAACAGCCGTCCATCTTTCAGCCTATGTAATGTGGCGCATGAATTGGATTCATCCCTTTGTGGATGGGAATGGTCGAACGGCCCGCGCATTGTCGTATCTGGTCCTCGGCGTGAGAGTTGGGTCACGATTGCCCGGAACCAATACAATCCCCGAACAAATCTCCAAAGATAAGACGCCGTACTATGAGGTCCTTGAGTCCGCTGATAAGGCCTGGTCCGAAGGCAATGTTGATTTAAATGGGATGGAACGCCTGCTTGAGGCATTCCTTGCGAATCAATTACTATCAGTAATACATGCCGCAAAAAGTGAGAGGGTTCCCAACGTGCGAGATGCGAAATAGCTATCTCCCATTTGGTTCATCCTCGCGCGGCAAAGGATCTCTTTTGTCTGCTCACCAAACCAATTGATCTTGGCTTGCGTTCGAACAAGAACCGCCGACAAGATTCATCCAACGCAGGAATATTCTTTAATTCTTCCATTGACCTGGTCTATAACTCAGTAGTAATCTGCGCAGCAGACTTCGACAACCGTTTCGAATTGTCTCTCCCGAAATGGTTTTGAATCCTCTGCCGGACGCGTACAGGATCCTTGTTTTATGCGCCTTTCGTAAGAATATCATTCTACGGGGTTTTAAAGTGCTGTGGCATATACTCTTACGAAGTCATCTAGCTCGACCTTGTAATTCGCTGAAATAGCGAAACTTAGATAACTTAAGGATAAACGGCATAAACCCTTAGGAATGATATTCATTGGACGATGCGTGCCCGCAACCCCTTTGTAATGACATTCATGCAAAAACGATAGGGGAGGGGGGTCGCTCACATCGAACTAGCTGGCTCACCCCACAATCGCCGTCATTCCGGGGAGCCGTGTTCTGCGGGGCGACGAGGAATCTCGAAATTCTCTGGGCGGCCAAATTCGAGATCCCTCTCCCCGTTCGGATTTACCGCGAAGGGCTACACTATCAATTGAGAAATGACGCGGGCGGCTCGGATGCGATATGATAGCTTTCTTCTGGAGCGGATAACGACATGACCGATTCGCTGGTAAGGCTTTCCAGCCTGGGTGGAAACTCGGGCAATGGCGGCAAAATGCTGCTGCGCGTTCGCCCTCGCGGGTTTTGCGCAGGCGTGGTCCGCGCTGTGGACATAGTCGAGCTGGCGTTGGAAGTTTACGGTCCGCCGGTGTATGTCCACCATGAAATTGTTCACAACCGTTACGTCGTGGAGCAACTCCGGCAGCGCGGCGCGATTTTCGTGGAGACGGTGACCGAAGTGCCGCACGGCGCGACGCTGATTTTCAGCGCGCATGGCGTCCCTCCCACGGTCCGCGATGAGGCCAAGACCCGCGAATTGCGCGTAATTGACGCCACCTGCCCGCTGGTGACCAAGGTGCATCTCGAGGCGCTGCGCTTCGCGCGCGAAGGCCGCCAGATTATTTTGATTGGCCACAAGGACC
Source organism: Candidatus Acidiferrales bacterium (assembly GCA_035308165.1). Taxonomy (GTDB): domain Bacteria; phylum Acidobacteriota; class Terriglobia; order Acidiferrales; family UBA7541; genus DASTCZ01. Next base: position 2,333 of record DATGHC010000013.1, read on the forward strand.
ACCAGGAAATTGTGGGCACGTCAGGCGAGGCGCCCGATCAAACCGTGGTGGTGGACAGCGTGGAAGCCGTGGACAGACTGAAGGTGGCCGATCCCGACCGGCTCGCATTTCTGACACAAACGACGCTGAGCCTTTACGACACGCAGGAAATTGTGACGCGCCTCCGTGAACGGTTCCCTGGAATTCAAGGGCCTGCCTCGGACGACATCTGCTACGCCACGCAGAACCGCCAGGAAGCCGTCGAAAAGATGGCGCAGGACGTGGATTTGATTCTGGTGGTGGGTTCGCCCAACAGTTCCAACTCCAACCGGCTGGTCGAAGTTGCGGTGCGCGCAGGAGTTCCCGCGAGGCTGATAGACGACGCCAGCATGATTCAGGCCGAATGGCTGGCGGACGTGAAGAGTGTGGGGCTGACGGCGGGCGCGTCGGCGCCGGAAGTTCTTGTCGAGCACGTGAGCGAGAGGCTGGCGGGGCTGGGCTTTACCGACCAGCGCGATTTTGATCTGATTCGTGAGGACGTAAGGTTTACACTGCCGCCGGAGTTGGCGGCGGTCGCGCCCCGATCCAGTTCATCGGGGCGGAATTAGTAGCTCGCCGCGCTGCGGCCACGGGGGAATTGGCCGCGCGCCCATCGTCTCACCTGGCCCGATTGCAAAGGGATTATTTTCTTCGGGGAAGGAGAAACCGTTGGCGGTAAAGATTGTCCGTCAGCCAAGGAAGATAGCGTTGATCGGCGCTCCCACCAGCGCTGCGGCTCTGGCCGGTGGACATGAGCGCGGGCCCGCGGCATTGCGCGCCGCCGGACTGGTGGATCGTTTGCAGGCCGCCGGATTTGAGGTCACCGACCTGGGCGATTGCGCGACGCAGGTTTTTCAGGTGGACGACGAGCATCCCCGCGCGCGGAACATTCCCGCCGTGGTTGCGGCGCTCAACGATTTGAAGCCGCGCGTGGAACAAGCCGTCAAGAGTGGCGCGCTTCCTCTGATTCTCGGCGGGGATTGCAGCATCATTCTGGCAACGGTTGCTGGCGCCCGGCGCTATTACCGCCATGTGGGCGTAATTTATGTGGACCGCGATGCCGATTTGAATGTCCCCGCGACCACACCTTCCGGTTGTGTGGATGGGATGGTGGTCTCGCATCTGGTGGGGCGCGGCGCGCCTGAGTTGGTCCGTTTTTGGGGAGAGCCGCCGCTGGTCCGCGAGCCGGACATCGTTTTGTTCGGAGTGGAGCGCCTCGACCCGCCCGAAAAAATCGCACTCGAGCGCTCGCCGATCCGGCGCTACCTCACCGAACAGATCCACCAAAAGGGAGTTGTCGCCGCAGCCGAGGAGGCTTCCAGCCGCATGCAGGGCGGGCAACACGAGTTCGTGCTGCACTTTGATGTGGACGCCATCTCCAGCGATGATTTTCGCGCCACGAATCGCGCGGCTACCGGCGGGCTCAGCCTCGGCGAAACTCAGCAGGCGCTGGCCGTTTTCGCCGGGCGCGAAAACATGGTTGCATTTGAAGTGGCCGCCTTTAATCCCGCCTTTGATCACGACGGCAAAGCCGCGAAAGAATTGATTGAGCTGGTCGCCGGAGTTTTGACGGTACGCCTGGCCGCGCTGGAATCGCCTGCGCAACTCGCCGCAGAGGCCAACGCCCCTGCGGAATCCGTTCACGAAAAAACATCCTCACCCGCGCCACAAACTACGGAACCTCAGGTTGGGGCGGCTCACGAAGAATCAGCAGCACCGAAGGCTGACCAGGAGCCCACCACGAGCGGCCACACCGACACGGGCAACGCTGAGCCTTCGGGCGCTTGAGCAACCGCCCCTGGCATCGCTAATTCGTACTCTCAACTAATTATTCAGGGCCGGGCGGCTAAAACTTTGGTCCGCCATGAAATAACCCCGTCATCTCGAAACCGACGCTGAAGAAAACTGTGCCCGCGGCGTAGTGCACGCTGTAATCGTACCCTGCCTCGAGTTGGATCGAGTGCCTGAATGTTGCGTCAGCCGCGAGGTCGAATCCGTCGTCATCCACTAGAGCCGCGCCGCCCCGGGTCGTGGCCACCACTTCATAGACGCGGTGGTGCTTCGCATTCTTGCCTGTTTTCACGCCCTTCTTCAATATCCGGCTGTAGATTGTCTGCGGACCCCAGGGCACAACCTGATACACATCCGCTGTCGCCGTGAGCGGCCCGAACAAATCCACATCCGAGCCCGCTTGAAATTGGGCCTCATTGCCAAACGTAATGAACGGACGATGAATAATGCGTTGCGTTGGATTTGTGGTGCCGTTCAAGCTGTCGCCTACGTCAATATTCACGAATGGACCAAACCGTCCGATGGACCTGGTAATTTCGCTATCCCAATCATAGGTAACGTGCCCGGTGCTGAATCCCTTTGTGGTGCTTCCCGTCGGCGCCGTGACTCCGGCCGTGGCGTGGTAGTCCACAATATGCGTGTTGAGTTTGAACCGCACGTCCATATACAAGTTACCGATACCATTCGCTTGCGCAGCAAATCCCTTCAGCGAAGTTGGCGGAGTCACGAAATAAACGGGGACGCCAATGTCCGCACCCCAGTGCTTGTTGAAGTCGTAGCCCACCGCGCTATTCAAATCGAACATATTTGAGCCCGAGCCGGAGCTACCCTCAAACTTTTCGTAAATCGTGATCCCGCTGGATTTTGCGGCCGGCAAAGTTGTTTGGGCAGGCAAGGGAATGGCAATAACTGTACCAAGGGCCAGTAAGGCAACCAGTCCAGCCAATTTTGATTTTTTCTCGCTCATAGTGATGCAACCCAACATTGGCGATTTTGTTTCTTGCGGGCCATAGGTCACGAGTCCCAATGTGTCCAAAACTTATACGCGCAATTGGTTCTCTCGGCGGCCATTCCACCAATTCCCGAATCGCATCAAGAATCTCGGCGACGATGCACAGTCGAAGCCACTCGTCGATGCGCTCAAGGCATTCGATCAGCGCATGTGGAGGACCTGTGCGCATTTCGACTGTGAAGGTAACTCCGAAGATGAGACCGAGGAAGTGAAACTGGTGCAGGGCGTGGGAGTCGAACCCACAACGGGGAAAATCCCCAGCGGATTTTAAGCCCGCCGCGTATGCCAATTTCGCCAGCCCTGCACCGGCTAACGCGGCGAACAAAGAATAGCATGCCTGCTATCTCTGTGTTAATTTCAATGAATCGAGGTGGAGATCTGTCGAAGACTTCTGGAGTTAGAGCTCTAAGGCCGTCATAAACCTGTTACCTCCTCAGGGGTTTTAACCCCTGAGGAGATAATCAGACGGTCTACTATTGTTGTGTATCAGAGCCCGCCCCGCGCCCTGCGCCCGAACCCGCCCTCCCCGCATCCAGCGCATTCCAATTCATAATCGCGTTAAATCCGAGCGAGTAAGTCCCCTGCGTCTGCCATCGCCAGAACGGACGCAGCGCAAACATGACCACGTGACCTTTGCCCAGTGGCGCATCCACAATCGCCGCTCGATTCGCCAGCCCCTGTCCGTTAGCCAGCGTCCCCGAAAGCAGCATGTCATTCGGGTTCGACGGAAATTGCATCACCACGCGAGGACCCGATGCATTTCCGCCGCCTGCGCCGCCACGCCCTCCACCACCGCCTCCTCCACGGCCACCGCGGCCCCCACCCTGGCCGGTTCCTTGCGCCACGGCGGCAATATCACCTGCCGAAGGCCGCTGATTTGCGTTCGCCTGTCCGCCGGACTCATCCGCATCCCACGGTGAAATGTGCACGGGCACAGCATTCGGAGTCACATTCTGTCCTTCGCCGCCATTGATCGGGCCACCTGGAGCGCCCCCGCGCCCGCCTCCTCCTCCGAATCCACCGGCGCCCCCGCCGCCCGCCGCGCTCAGAACCGGATCCTGATTGAAATATACGGGCAGGTCCGTCCCTTCAAATCCATACGCGATAGGACTCTTCTTATCTGTGAATTTCGCCCGTAGAATGGATCCACGCACAAACAAATCCGCCGGGTGCTCCACAGTCACTCCAGTGGTGATCCCGTAATCCGGAAAAATCGTCGCCGTGGATCCCTCGGTGATCAGTGTGCCGCCTTGTTGCACGAATTTCGCCAGCTCCGCGAGCCCCTCAAGTCCCATTCCCCCGCGGATGTCGTCACTCTGGTCCACGAATCCCAGGTTCGGAAACTCCGCTGTCTTTTGGTAAGGCAGAGGACTATTCCCGGTCATCGGCGTCCCGTTCACCTGTGAAATCGCATTGCCGCCCACGTGTGGAAAAACAATCACGTCGTATTTGGCCCGCAGGTTTCCCTCTTTCAATTTCAGGTCGGCAAAATATGTGTAGGGAACTCCATAGGCATCAAACGCCGCTCGCCACCATCCCTCATCCTGTGTTCGCGTCCAGCTATGCACATATCCAATCCGCGGAACGGTCAGGTCGTGCATCTTCACCGAAGGCGCGGAGGCCACCGCCCACGCGGACAAGCCAAGGTCTTTCAACATCGGCCCCAGCTTGGCGCTATCCGCGTTCGGAATAATGATCGACCCTGCGTGGAAATTGTGCCCGCCCGCCTCGAAATCATCTTCCGCCGCGGACATTTTCACGTCCGCGTTCTTGAACCGGAACGTGACGATATTGTTGTCCGCCGTGGCCGCCACCACCACCACGGGCCCGCTGCCTTCAATTCCGCCCGGCGCTTTCACCTCTTCCGTGACCAAGGTCATCTTCCCATCCAGCAGACTCTTGTCATTCACCGGAATGATTTTAATGTCCCGCATGTATTGAAATGTCCATCCGGTGTCGTCGTAAGGCCTTGGATTTTGCGGCGCGTAATTTTGCACCGAGAAATACATATCGGCCAAAGTGCGGAATGGCTGGTCGCCGCGGACCACATAGTCGCCCGCCTGCACATCAACATTCCCCGCCTTGAATGACGAGGCCGCCCGGCTTATTTCCAATCCCTGCCGACGCAAATCGTTTACTGCATCCGCGGTGTCTGCCTTGCGGGTTTGCCCCGCCGGAATCAGCCAGCCGTAAATCGGGCCGCTTTTTCCTTTATCCACGGCGCGCTTGTTCTTCAGCCAGTAATTCTCAAGAAACAGCTCCTTGTCCTTCGCCACGCGATTCAGCGCGAAAAGAATGGCCGACTCCTGAATGTTGGTATTGTTCCGCGCGCCCCACTTGATGGAAGTCAGCGGCGGGTTCGGCCGGAACCACTCCTTGCTGGTTACCGTTGCGCCGGGCGTCACCGTGTAGGGATCCGGCCCGTAGCTCTGCACCTCATAAAATCTTCCAATTGCATTGTGCTCGTGCGCGATGAAGAACATGTAATTCGGCACCCAGCCATCATAGAAACCATATGTCCACACGCCGGGCACACCGCGCTTGGTCATCTCCATCACGTCGTTTTCCGCCAGCATCCACCACTCATCCACCGTGATGGGGTCGAGCATATCGTTGTAAGGGCCGGTTCCGGTGGAGGCGTACAAATAGGTCTGCGCTTCGTGCAAATCATGAAGGATGGTGGGATGCCATTCCAGATCCATTTTCGTCACGGTCTTGGTCAGTTCCAGGAGTTGTCCCATTCCGTCGCGGTTGTTGTCGTGCTGCACGTACTTGCCCCAGTACATCAACGGTAGCCGCGCATCACCCGGGGCGCGCTTCTTGTTGAAGTAATACGTGTCGACTTCCGCCTCGCGTCCATCCACCTCCACCACCGGGGTGATCAGCGTGATGACATTGTTGCGGACGTTCTGAATAAAGGGCGATTCTTCGATGATCAGCCGGTACGCCAGCTCGATCAGCATTTCCGGCCCGCCCGTTTCCGGCGAATGCATCCCGCTGTTGATGTAATAAATGGGTTTGGCCGTCTTGATCAGTTCCCGTGCTTGCTCTTCGGTCGTCTTGCGCGGGTCCGTCAGCGCGCCAAGCATGTCCTTATACTTATCGAGCGACTTGATGGTGGCTTCGTCGGCAATCGCCAGCAGCACGATGTCGCGCCCTTCCTCGCTCTTTCCTACTTTCCAGAATTTCGCGCGCGGCGAGGCCTTCGCCAGCGCTTCGTAATACCGGTTGATGTCCTTCGAGTAGGTCAACTCGCCCGGCGTGCCAGGAATACGCCCGAAGAATTTCAGCGGACTCGGCACCGTGTCCGACGCGGGCATGTGGTCCACCAGTTCAGTGGTGATCCGCGGGTCCTGCAAATATTTCTTGATCAGCGCGGTATATTCCTCATCCATCTTCTGCGTTGCTGCGGGAGCGTTTTTCGCAGGCTTCTTCCCCTGCGCCATGATCCGCGTGCTCGCCACTCCAATGCTCAACGCTAACACCAGAAGTCCACTCACCACTGCGCGATTGATTTTCATCACAACGCCACTCCTCTCCGGTACGACCGGAAACCGTCATTGAAAACCTGGCCCGGGGTTTCTTAGGGCGGAATCATATACTCAGACCCCCCAGCCCGCGCCAGCGTTTCGCTTAATTTATTTTCACTGGGAATTTCACCCGAGGAAGGTTTCTAGATTGGGATCCGCAGGCGCTCCCTGCCGGCGACCCCGGGGCCATTCGCTTGGTGCAAGCAAGTCAATATCTATGAGTGTGTCGGAGTATAATTTGGGCGCTAATCTGGTCCGTGAGGTCATCCAAATGGGTCATCTGCCTTCAGCGATCTTCAACATTTGTTTGCTCATTTTCGCTGGTATTTCTGCCGGGACGCAATCTCCCCGCAAGATTTCTCCTTCCAATATTATTGTGGAGAACGATTTTGTCCGCGTATCTCAATTGGATGTCCCTCCCGGAATCAAATCCTCATTTAAAGTTGACCCCGGGCGGGCAGCCGTTGTCATGCGCTTGATCTTGCAAGAACCATCCAGCGATACCGGCTCGCAACGAGCGGTAGCCGCCCTTCGCTTGGACCGAGTTCTATTCTTGGGTGGGGGAGAAATATACAACCACGCTGAATCTGCAGGTGGATACACTCTGAGGGAAATCCGCGTTGAGCTAAAAGCTATACCCCCGGCGACGCCTTTCGTGAACGACGCCGTGGCACTAGACTCTGCGCACAATATGGTTCTCCTTGAAAATGATCGCGTGCGCATCGTTCATCTCCAATTTCCGCTCGGAGAAAAGGGTCCCATAGTTGATAAGCGCCCGCGCGTAATCATCCTCCTCACTGACATGCATGCCCAGGTAGTAAAACCCGGCGGCCAGCCTGAGCCCCGCGACGGCACAGCCGGCACAATCTACTGGAGTCTCGGCGGCAGCCAGGCCACCATGAATCGCAATGAGACCAGGCTCGACAACATCGTGGTGGAATTGAAAGGGAAGTGATTCGCCAGGCAAGCCCGTGCATGAATCCGTACCTCATCTCGCACATCCAATCATGTGCTCCCCGATACGCTATAATCTCTCCGGAGGAAATTAATAGTGGCCACCACAACGCACACTGCCAGCCCCGCGCGCGGACAATTCCAAAACGAAGCTGTCCTGGATTTCTCTATCCCGGAAAACATCCGGCGAATGCGCGAGGCGCTCGCCAAAGTCCGCAAGGAGCTCGGCCACGAATATCCCCTGGTTATCGGCGGCAAGCGCATCCTCACCAATGAAAAGATCCGCTCCCTGAATCCCGCCAAGCCATCCGAAGTCGTTGGCATCCATCAAAAGGCGAACGCTTCACACGTTGAGCCCGCAATGCAGGCGGCCCTTTCCGCGTTCTCCACTTGGAGCGTGACTCCTTGGGATCAGCGTGCCGCTCTCATCTTCCGCGTCGCCGATTTGCTCCGCGAGCATCGCTTCGAGTTCGATGCCTGGCTGGTCTTTGAGGTGGCCAAGAATTGGGCCGAAGCCGACGCAGATCTTTGCGAAACAATTGATTTCTGCGAATTCTACGCCCGCGAAGCCCTGCGCCTGGCCTCCGCCGAGCCTTCCGTTCAACTCCCTGGTGAGCGCGACACTCTGCAGTACATCCCTCTCGGCGTCGGCGCCATCATTCCCCCGTGGAATTTCCCCTCCGCCATCATGGCCGGCATGACCGTCGCCGCAATCGTCTGCGGAAACACGGTCATCGTGAAGCCATCGAGCGACTCCCCCACCATCGCCGCAAAGTTTTTTGAGTTGCTCGAAGAAGCAGGTATGCCACCGGGCGTCGTGAATTTCTGTCCGGGCGCGGGCGCCTCCTTCGGCAACGCCGTGGTCACCCATCCCAAGACTCGTTTCATCGCCTTCACCGGATCGCGCGATGTCGGCCTGGACATCCACCACCGCGCCGCTGCCCCCCAAAAAGGCCAAATTTGGATTAAGCGCACCATCCTCGAAATGGGTGGAAAGGACGCCATCATAGTGGACTCCGACGCGGACGTGGACGCCGCTGTGGAAGGCGTCGCCGCATCGGCATTCGGTTTCCAGGGTCAAAAGTGTTCCGCTTGCTCGCGCGCTATCGTGGACGCCAAGGTTTACGATCAATTCGTTGAGAAACTGAAGACCCGCGTCGCGAAAATTGCCGTCGGTGAGCCCACGGAAAACGCGCCCGTGTGCGCCGTCATTAACGAAGCTGCGATGAATTCCATTCTGGATTACATTGAGGTAGGCAAAAAAGAAGGTCGCTTGCTCAACGGAGGTGGCCGCGATACCAAAGCCGGCGAAGGATATTTCATCCAGCCGACCGTGATCGCCGATGTTGCTCCAACAGCCCGCATCGCTCAGGAAGAAATCTTCGGTCCCGTCCTCGCCGTAATCAAAGCAAAAAACTACGACGATGCTCTGGCCATCGCCAATGGCACCGATTATGGCCTCACCGGCGCGGTCTACACCAAGTCCACGGAAAAAATTGAGCGCGCCAAACGCGAATTCCACGTCGGCAATCTCTACATCAATCGCAAATGCACCGGTGCGATGGTCGGCGCCCACCCCTTCGGCGGCTTCAACATGTCCGGCACCGACTCCAAAGCCGGCGGGCCCGACTATCTATACCTTTTCACCCAGGCCAAATCGGTCGGCCAAAAAATCACCTAGGGATTTCACGGCTGTGTTTCCAAAAACAAAGGGCCCCAGGCATCAGCCTGGGGCCCTTTGATATCCAAAGAACGGCCATCGTCCTTCCGGGGGCATCTGATCAGGATGCTCGGAGGACTTGTGCGTCACTTCGACGCGCCAGTCTAATCAGCACGGCCGATTTTATTCTTTCCTACTGCTGCTTCCAATCGGGCACCCGCCCCGGAGTATGTGCCACTCCCGCGGCGTCCAGCCCCTTATCCAGCTTTGGCATATCCACTTCCACCATCAGCCTCAGCCGGGCCAGCACCGGCGCAAACAATTCCCCCGCGACCTTGTAGTCATCCTCCATCGTCTTCGTAGGCCGCGCGGTATTCGACCCTGTGCCTTGCACCACTCTGCCAATTCGTTGAGCGATGCTCGGCGGAGTCTGTTCCTCATGTTGCCGCGCGAAGTTGTCTCCGCGCAGATCCACCAGGATGGCGTCGTTTCGCTTGATCAGATCCTCAGTCGTCTTCAGCAACGACGCGTCCGCAATTGGCCCCATCGTCAAAGCGCGCTTGATGGTGGCCAGCTCCGTTTCGTTGTTGCCCGCGATCTCCAGAGCCGCCGTCACCGCCGCATTCAACTTTGCCGCCTTCTTCTGGAACGCCTCTTTCGCTGCGCGTTCCTGCGGCGAAAGCGGCTGCACATCCACGGCCACCACGTTGAAATCCACCGGCCCGGCAAGCTGGGTCGTCGCGCCGTCAAACGTCTGCGCGATCGACACTTTGTATTTGCCCGGAGTCACCATCGGCCCGGCACCACCTCCGCCAAAAAACCCTCCTCCGCCTCCCCCTCCACCTCGTCCTCCGCCCGCGCCGCCCGCATTGGGTGGCGGAGGCACGTTCAACGCTGCCGACCGCAAATCCCACGTTAAGCGCCGTATCCCCGTCATCGCCGGAGTTGTTAGCTGCCGCACAAAACTCCCATTCGCATCCGTGATGGTTGCCACAATCTCCGGCGCTTCTTCCTGCTCCTCCGCGCGCAGATCCTCCAGCGTTGGATATTTAGTCTTCGCTCCGTTCCGTTCCGCGTCTTGCTCATCCGCTTGACGCTTCGCCTTCTTCGTCTGCGGCACGTTCTTCACGTAATACGTGATCAGCGCTCCATTCGGAGGATTTTCCCCGGTAAACAGCTGCTCGCCCAGGTGAGCCTTCCCGCCGCCCCCGAACGGTGAATAGTTGATGTACATCCAGGCATCGCGCACCGGGAAAATCGTCGCGTTCGTATCGGCAAGTTTTTCCGGAGCCGCATTCCGCAACGCGGTGTAGTCATCCAGCACCCAAATGCTGCGCCCGAACGTAGCCAGCACCAGGTCGCCCATCGGTTTCTGGATGTGAATGTCGCGCACGGCAATCGTCGGTAATCCGTTCCGCAACCTGGTCCACTTGTTGCCGCCACTCGTCGAAAAGAACAATCCGTATTCCGTCCCAACAAAAATCAGATTTGGATTAACCGGATCTTCCGCGATCGCCAGCACCGGCCCGTTGTCCGGCAAATCCCCGGAAATCGAGGTCCAGTTTTTCCCCAGATCCGTGCTCTTCAAAATGTACGGTTTGAAGTCCTCCGTCTTATGTCCGTCAAACGCCGCGTAAACCGTGTCCACATCGTGTTGCGACGCAACCACGCGCGTCACATAGGTCATGTCCGGCACGCCGGGGAAAGTGTCCATCTTCCGCCAGTGTGCCCCGCCGTCTTCGGTCACGCTGATCAATCCGTCGTCCGTCCCCACATACAACAAACTCTCTTTTTTCGGCGATTCCGCAATCGTTGTGGAATTCCCGAAGTAAGAAGTGGACGCATTCTTTGCCACCGCCTCCGGCGGCCAGATCTTTCCCATCACCGGCAGTGCATCGCGGTCCAGGTGCCGCGTAATGTCGCCGCTGATGGCCTTCCACGAATCGCCCCGGTCATCGCTCTTGAAAACCTTGTTCGCCCCGAAGTAGATTCGCGTGTGGGAATGGGAGCTCACGATAATCGGCGAATCCCAATCCCAGCGCAGGGGCGGCTCGCCCGGCCCTTCAGTGGGCACGATGTCCACTCGCTCCCCGGTCTTCCGGTCGTACCGGACCAGGTTGCCGTCCTGCAGTTCCGCGTAAACCGTGTTGGGGTCCTCGGTGTCCACCGCAGACGTAAATCCGTCGCCGCCCTGTGTCGTAAACCAATCCGCATTCAAAATTCCCGACACACTGCGCGTCCGCGATGGTCCCCCCACGCTGGAGTTGTCCTGCGTGCCGCCGTACACGTAATAAAACGGCGCGCTGTTGTCCGCCGTCACATCGTAGAACTGTCCCAGCGGCAGATTCTCCTTGAACGTCCAGTTCTCTCCCCGGTCGAACGACTCATACAGCCCTCCGTCGCAGCCCACCAGAAGATGGTCCGTTTCGTCCGGATCAATCCACACCACGTGGTTGTCCACATGCTTGCTGCGTGTGCCCAGCTGGCGCGTCGTCCGCCCGCCGTCGTCCGACGTCATGATGACTGTGTCCATCACATAAATCCGTTCCGCGTTTTTCGGGTCCACGAAAATCGTCCCGTAGTATTGCGGGCTGGAGCTGAAAAAGTCGTCGCGCTTTTCCCACGTCCCGCCACGGTCCGTTGACGCATACACGCCGCCCGCCCGGTTTGCCGCCTCAATCACCGCATAAACTATGTTCACATTGGCCGGAGAAATCCCCAGCCCGATGCGCCCCACGTCCCCCGAGGGCAACCCGCCGCGCAGTTTGTTCCAGGTCGCTCCCGCGTCCGTGGATTTGTAAATCGCGGACTCCGGCCCGCCGTCAATCAGCGTCCATACATGGCGGCGCCGCTGATACGCCGCCGCGTACATCACGTCCGGATTCCCCGGCTCAAAAATCAAATCGGACACACCCGTGTTCTCACTGATGGAAAGAATGTTTTTCCAGGTCTTGCCGCCGTCGATGGATTTGAATAGTCCGCGGTCGCCGCCCGGCCCCCACAGCGGCCCCTGCGACGCCACGTATACCACATTGGAATCGCGCGGATCAATCAGCACGCGCGCGATGTGCTCCGAATTCTTCAGCCCCATGTTGTGCCAGGTCCGCCCATCGTCGTCCGAGCGGTACACACCGTCGCCCCAGCTCACGCTGCGCTGGCTGTTGTTCTCGCCCGACCCCACCCACACCACCGCGGGATTCTTTGGATCAATCGCCACATAGCCGATCGAGTAGGAATTCTCATTATCAAAAACCGGAGTGAAAGTGATCCCACCGTTGTTCGTCCGCCAAACTCCACCCGATGCCGCCGCGATAAAATAGTGCCGCTTATTCGTAGGGTCCACCGCGATGCTTTGGATGCGCCCGGAAATCATCGCCGGCCCGACATTGCGAAACCGCAACGCGCCATAAATCCCGCCGCCACGCCCTCCGGCCTCTCCGCCCTGACCCCCTCCGCCGCGGCCACCACGGCCTTGTCCGCCGGCGGCTCCGCCGCCGCCGCCGCCGCGCTGCGCCAGCACATTATGCGTCAGCGCCACGCCCGCAAGTCCAACCACCGCGCACAGCATCACTCGTAGGAACGCTTTCACGGACTCACCTCTCGATTCAAAATTTGGGAAGGCGCACTGCTACCGCCCCTCGGAGCACCCGATGGTACTCCAGACGCGCAATCCTGTCGCGCGGTTTCCGGTTTTGCAGAGGAGGCGCCCGCCCATCAAGTCCAAATGTGTGGTCACGCTACGCGGTATCATAGAATCGTTCGTTGTCCTCCATTCGCAGCCCTCGAAGAGCACCGAAAGAGGCAGGATTGAAATGGCCCGCAATTCAAATAACGCAAAGAACCAGGCACATGAGCTTATTGATCGGCTTGCGCCCACTCAGGTAAGCGCGGTTGTTGGTTTGCTTGAGGCTATGCTCGACCCCGTTTCACGCGCCATTGCAAACGCCCCGCTCGATGACGAGCCGGAAACAGATTCCGAACGCGATGCCGTTTCTGAATCAAAGACCTGGTTCCAACAACGTGAAGGTCAGGGAATTCCGCATAAGGAAGTTGTTGCGGAGTCTGACTGACCCATCGATCAACCTTTGTTCGGTCCTCTTAACAGGAGAACTTGACGCTTCAGCTCATCGGACATACTAAGAGCAGATTCTCCCATTAACATTCTTGTATCCCCTCCAGATTTTCGACAGTGAGCAGCTATAGGTATCTTGAGATTCATCTTGCTGGGTGCTGGGCCGAATTCAACCAGATTGCAATCTCCGTACAAACTAACTATCCCTAAAAGTTTCCCTTCTAGTTCGACCACAGCAGCAACATGCAATTCTGGCCAGGATTTCAAGACACCTGGTAAGCAGATCTGTTCTACAGATGAGCAGGTCTTATCAAACTGGTCCTCCAGGGCAAAACGCCGGACTTCCAAGGCGATTGGCTCCTCAAATATTTTCCGTCCTAATCCGACTGTCGCAACGCCACAGGCGACCTTGGCTATCACGCGCTGAATTGCTGCGTGCCGGAACGCGAACAGGACTGCGTGTGGTGTCCCGGATGTGATTTCGACTGGGCTCCATGACTTCGGGTCATATGGAAACTGATCATAATTCTGAACAAGCAAAGTCAAAGCCCTCATGAATCTAGTCGCTTCCTCTGGGTTCCTGGAACGAATAAAAAGGTCGCCCGCTGGGTCGAGTACAATGCGGGGCCAAAAGTCTGGGTCCGCGCCAATCTCTTTCAAGTCGTCTGTTCTCACCTGTATTTCTGCCACTAAACCCCTTGCGTCGGGTTTCGAGTCCAGCATTTCCTTGATGCGCGTAACAAGTTTCTCGACGTCCTCAGGTTTGGCTCCCCTCCTTCTCGCCTGGCTAGTCGCAACATCTATCTCGATATATGGCTGAGAAAACGGTGTTTCACAACCCGCCTCTAAAAATGATTCGCAATATCCTCCGAGCGGGTGTCGAACCAATAGAAACCGTGGTTGAATTAGTCCACTTCCGGGTTTCCCTTTATGTCGGCCCTTTGGGCCGCCATCAGCAGTGAAGACGGCGTAGAGGGAACGCCTGGAGAATTCCTTTTCGGCTTTTGAAAGTGAAATCTGACACTTCGTACAGGAGGCAACGCTTACTCTTAGCGTGCCTCCAATCGCTCCGGGAAAAACATGATCCTTGGAGGTGTCCACTCCAACGTTACCGCACCACCCACAAGATTGATCCAACTTCTTCCTAATTCCTCGAAGCCGCATGCTATCCACGCGAGAGTCCCAAAATGGCGATGTTCAATTCGAATACTCTCATGCTTTTAGCTTCATAAAATATTTCTCACTGTTGTCTTACTGGATACTTGCGAGATGGAGATTATGTGCACTAGTCTTAACACAAAGTCGAAGTTTGGCAGGATGACAACGAGGAAGTACGGAAACGAAAAATGAATAAAGGTCCATACACGAAAGCGGGACGTCTCCAAGACGTGCTCGCTCTCATTCAAGTACTCTCACTTGATGACGACGCCCATCGAAGCGAATCTGGCCTATTTAGAGAGCTGCAAGCCAACCCCTCTTCGTCCACTTCTTGGACTACGCTAGCCAGTGAGCACACGGAGTTTTTCCGAATAGCTGGTGAAGAGAGAAATTCAGTTTCACTTGTTGCCAGACATGTCGTGCCGCGCGATGAGCATGGGATAAGAAAGCTACCCTCAGATTTCGTTCATCTGCTCCTCCAAACAGCCATTGAATTGCATGACCGCCAAGTCAGTGCATCTGAGAATTGGAAATATCTGGTTCCCTTAGGTGCCGCCCTTATTGGGTCACTTACGACGCTCCTTACACTCTGGATCAAAGGATGTCCGAGGTGACTAGAGAGCGATTGATGGGGGCGGTAGCAGTTTTTACTAACTCCTTTAGAATCCGCAGTTACGAAAAACGCGTCTGCAAGTCCTTTAGAATGCGCAGTTACAAAAACACAAGACTTAAAACCCTTTAGAATCCGCAGTTACGAAAAAAGGGTAGGGGCGCGGTTTTTGCGTCCCGATGCTTTCTATCGGGAGGAGGGCCTTCGCGCAGTATTCCCGTTCTGGTAACCAGCCCCGCCGGTTCCTGTTGGGCTTCACAGAACTGCAACGTAGAATAGCTATTCTGTTAGGCTAGCTGCGCTTGCCATGATTCGCACGCTATATGTCGAGCGCGAGCGGGTGCATCCCAAACACGGAGCTGCGCAATGTCAGACCCCAAAGAAAATCGCCTGGACGCGCTGCTGCAGGAAAATCGCCTCTTCCCGCCGCCGGAAGAGTTTCGCAAGCACGCCGTCGCCAACGACCCGGAAATTTACGAGCGCGCCCGCAAAAACTCCGAAGCCTTCTGGGAAGAAGAAGCCCGCAAGCTCGATTGGTTCGCCACCTGGCAGAAAACTCTTGAGTGGAACGCGCCTTGGGCCAAATGGTTTGTCGGCGGCAAGATCAACATCGCCTACAACTGTGTGGACCGTCACGCCGCATCCCCACGCCGGAACAAAGCCGCCTTGGTTTGGGAAGGCGAGCCCGGCGACTCCCGCATTTTTACCTTCGGCATGCTCGAGCGCGAGGTAAACAAGTTCGCGAATGTTCTCAAGTCACTCGGCATCAAGAAGGGCGATCGCGTGGCCATTTACATGGGCATGATCCCCGAGCTGCCCATCACCATGCTCGCGTGCGCGAAAATCGGCGCGGTCCATGGAGTGATCTTCGGCGGTTTTTCCGCGGAAGCCCTGCGCGAACGCATCAATGACGCGCAGGCAAAAGTCCTGGTCACCGCCGACGGCGCCTGGCGCCGCGGAGCCGTGGTCCCGCTAAAAGCCAGCGCCGATGACGCTCTCGCTCACACGCCGACAATCCAGCATGTGATTGTCGTCGAGCGCGTCGCCAAACTCGCGCCGGCAGCGGCCGCGCCGATGAAGTCCGGCCGCGACATCTGGTGGCACGACGCCGTCGCTGGCGCCTCTGATGTTTGCGCCGCCGAGCCCATGGATGCCGAGGACATGCTCTTCATCCTTTACACCAGCGGCACCACAGGCAAACCAAAAGGAGTCGTGCACACCACCGCAGGCTATCTGGTTGGAGCGAGCACCACACATCGCTACATCTTTGACATTAAGGAAAACGATTTTTACTGGTGCACAGCGGACATCGGCTGGATTACCGGCCATTCTTACATTGTTTACGGGCCGCTGGCGAACGGTTGCACGACGCTCCTCTATGAAGGCACGCCGGATTTTCCAGACCGCGGCCGCTTCTGGAGCATCGTGGATAAGTATGGTGTAAATATTCTCTACACCGCGCCGACCGCGATCCGTACCTTCATGCGTTGGGGCACGGAATGGCCGCAGAAATACAGCCTGAAATCGCTGAGGCTCCTAGGAACCGTCGGCGAACCCATTAATCCCGAAGCGTGGATGTGGTATCACGTGAACATCGGAAAAGAGCGCTGCCCCATCGTGGACACCTGGTGGCAAACGGAAAATGGCATGATCCTGATCACGCCTCTGCCCGGAATTGTGGCCACCAAACCCGGGTCGGCAACCCGCCCGTTCCCAGGCATCGAAGCCGAAGTAGTCGACGAGAAGGGAAACAAGGTCGGCCCTGGCGCCGGCGGCTATCTTGTCATCACTAAGCCGTGGCCCTCCATGTTGCGCACGGTTTACGGCGATCCCGAACGATATGTCCAGAATTATTGGTCGAGATATCCCGGCCGCTACTTCACCGGCGACGGTTGCAAGATTGATGAGGATGGATACTTCTGGCTCCTCGGCCGCGTCGATGACGTTATGAATGTTGCCGGCCACCGCATTTCAACTTTTGAAGTTGAAAGCGCGCTGGTGGATCATCCCTTTGTGGCGGAAGCCGCTGTAATTGGGCGATCACACGAAGTGAAAGGGCAGGGAATTTCAGCGTTTGTCACTCTGAAGGACACGGCGCAGCCAAGCGACAAATTGAAAGAGGAGTTGCGCCAGCACGTGGCCACAAAAATTGGAGCGATTGCCAAGCCCGACGATATTTTCTTCTGCGGCGAGCTTCCCAAAACGCGTAGTGCAAAAATTATGCGCCGACTGCTGCGCGATATCGCCGAAGGGCGCGTGCTTGGCGACGTGACTACGCTCGCTGATTCCGGCGTAATCGCCAAGCTTAAATCGCAATACCAGGATGAAGGATGACTCGCCATAGAAGCCAACAATGGGAGGGTACGTTGACATGGTCCAAACGACGCCATCAGTGCACCCTGAGGACTTGGATGCCGCTCGTACCAAGACTCGTCCCGTAGAGTGGGAGAGCATCGCTAGAATTCTGTTGATTGCCGGTGGCACCAGTTTGGCCCGCATTTGGGGTTGGAAAGCTGCGTGGATAACGCTGTTGGTCCTGGTCGGTGTTTTGATTTTTACCCGGATACTGTGGCTTACTGGCGTTCTCGTGCGCGACAGGGGTATCGTGGGTTTAGGGTCATACTTGTACGACAAGTGCTTTCGAGCAATTCTATATGGAAAGAAAGGTAGGCAGAGCTGAGACGGATTAACGAGGTTGTCTGCCGTCCCTCAAAAATAGAACTTTGCGATGAGAAAGATAATCTCATCTGAGAATACGCCGCCTCGGCAATTTACGCCGCTTATGGATACCCTTGATCGGCCGCTGGCCAATTTGAGGCTGTCGGTTACGGACAGGTGCAACTTGCGGTGCCAATATTGCATGCCGCTGGAGGATTACACTTGGCTTCCGCGCGAAGAACTGCTCACCTTCGAGGAGATCAACAAGCTGGTTGACGTGTTTACGGAACTGGGCGTCACGCGGGTCCGGCTTACGGGCGGCGAGCCGCTGCTGCGGCGCGATTTGCCGGTGCTGGTGCGAATGCTTGCGGCGAATGCAGCGCTGCGCGACATAGCACTGACTACGAACGGTACTCTGTTGGCCGAGCACGCGACCGCACTGCGAGAAGCGGGACTTGGACGGCTGACAATTAGCCTGGACACGTTGCGACCGGACCGATTTCAAGCGCTGGTGCGGCAGGATTCTCACTCGGAAGTTCTAGACGGAATTGAGGCCGCTCGCATCGCTGGATTTCGCGGCACGAAAATTGACGCGGTAATCCTGCGCGGCCTGAACGACGATGAGCTTTCAGATTTGATTGAGTATGGGCGGACACAAGAAGCGGAAGTCCGGTTCATCGAATATATGGACGTGGGCGGCGCGACCGAATGGTCGCCAGAGAAAGTGTACTCGCGCGCGGAAATGTTGGCTTCGCTCGAAAAGCGTTACGGCAGTATCGAAGCGGTGACGGAAGATTCGAGCGCTCCCGCGGAGAGATTCCGCCTACCTGACGGAACAGTGTTCGGGATCATCGCATCTACCACCGCGCCGTTCTGCAAGAAATGCGATCGCAGCCGGCTGACTGCTGACGGATTGTGGTATCTCTGCCTGTACGCAAGACAGGGAACTGATTTGCGGAAAATGCTGCGCGGCGGCGCTTCACGGGCAGACATTGCCGCGGAAATCGCGCGCACCTGGACGGGACGCACGGACCGCGGCGCGGAGATGCGTCTCGCTCAAGCACAGCGCGGAATTTTTGTCCCCGTCGAAAAACTGCGACAGGATACCCACCTCGAGATGCACACCCGCGGAGGCTAACCATGGCCTCTCCCAAAAGAGCTTCAACTGAAATTCCTCCAATTTCAAGACGCAGCCCGATAAACCCACGCAATGTAGCCATCACCCAAGTGGTTGAATGGAGCGATGGAAATACTCGGCGCGTTGAAGATTATCTTGCAGGCGAGGAGCCGCTTGAAATCCAGATTGGACGCAAACCGCTTGCCGTCACCATGCGAACACCCGGACACGACGAAGATCTCGCCGCGGGATTCCTCTTGACGGAAGGAATCATCGAAGAACGCGCGCAACTTGGCAAGATATCCATTCCTCGCGGCGCGAAGAATCTCGTGCGAGTGAAGCTGGCGCGCGGTGCGAAAGTTCCTGCGGCGATGTTTCGGCGACGGTTTACAACCAACTCAAGCTGCGGCGTTTGCGGCAAAGATTCGATTAACGCAGTGCGCGCCCGCGGAATGCGTCCGTTGAATCGTGAATTTCGCCTTCGTCCTGAAGTCCTCTGCCAGTTGCCCGATCTGGCGCGCGCGTCGCAGGAGACTTTTGGGCGCACCGGCGGTTTGCACGCCGCGGCGCTGTTTGATGCCAGAGGAGAGTTGCTGGTATTACGCGAAGATATCGGCCGCCACAATGCTGTGGACAAAGTGATCGGATGGGCGCTGCTCGCGGGCCGCTTGCCTCTCAGTGATCGCGTGCTAATGGTCAGCGGACGCGGCGGTTTCGAGATTATTCAGAAGGCGATTGTTGCCGGGATCCCGATCGTGGCGAGCGTTTCCGCCCCATCGAGTCTGGCCGTAGAACTTGCTCGAAGGATGCAATTAACTCTGGTAGGTTTTCTGCGCGGGAAGAGATTTGTAATTTATTCGGGGGAAGAAAGATTGCAGGTCATGCATTAGTCCTTGAAGTGCGCCCGGGCTTCTTGATAGTCCTCCGGAGTATTCATGTTGCGGAAAAGATGGCCATCCGGTGAAAACGGACGCCACTCGCTTTCCGAAATGTACTCGACTCTTATTCCCGCAAACGCGTGGGTAACCTTCCGCACTCCACGATCCAGCGCCCTCGCAATCGCTGTGGCGCAGGTGGCGCGATAGACGGCGCACAATGGCTCAAGACCTTGTGCTGTCTCCGGAATGAAAATGTCCACAGATTCGCCTGCTGTTTTGCCGACGGTTGATTTCGTTGCGCGGTCAAGCAGCCAGGCAAGCCAATCGCCGGTGAGATATGGCAAGTCGCACGCGAGAATGATCGTCCATGGTTGTCGCGCGGATGCGAGTGCCGTACCAATCGCTCCAAGCGGCCCCGCGTTTGGCCACTTGTCGGCAAGGATGGGATAGCCAAAGTTGCCATAAAGTTGCGGGTCACCTACAAGAGCAATTCCCGCAACCAGCGGCGTGACCAACTCCACGGTGCGAAGCAGAAGAGGCTTTCCCGCTATTTCGAGCAGGACTTTATCGCGGCCCATGCGGGAGCTCTTTCCGCCAACCAGTATGAAGCTCTCAAAATGGGGGAATTGTGGCATGGTGCTGGCCAGTTTTACTGAGCCGGAAGCTTGCCGATTTCGGCGCGGGCCTGAAGCACCCGGAGTATGGAGTCGCGGCTGACCATTCCTATCACGTGCGGCTCCGGCAGGGTCTGCAGGACGGGCATCTGGTTGACGTCTTCGGTTTGCATGCGGTCGAGGACGTGCAGGACCGGCTCTTCGGGCATGGCCCAGCGCACGCGGTCGAGCGGCAGCATGGCCGCCTGGACACTGGTGGAATGCCATTCACTGCGTGGCACCTGATTGAGGGCGTGAACAGTCATCAAGCCGTGAAGCTGGCCGCCTGTAGCAACCAAGTGGCAGCGGCGCCCAGTGCGAAGGACTTCGTGACTGTATTCCTCCAAAGAGATGTCGCGGGTGACTGAAGATAAATCGAGGCTCATCACATCGGTGGCGCACAGTCCTTCGAGGGCTTCGCGTATAGCGACTTGTGAGTAGCTTTCCTGAGCTGCCGTGAGCAAGAACCAGCCGATGAAGGCATACCAGAGACCGGAGACCACATCGATCTTCATGGCGACATAAGCGGCCACCAGAATAACTGCGTATGCCAAGACCTTGCCGCTGCGCGAAGCAATGCGGGTGGCCCGGGTAAAGCTCCCTGTGATCGCCCAGGCTGCGGCTCGCAGGATGCGACCCCCATCAAGAGGGAATCCGGGAGCTAGGTTGAACGCGCCCAGGTAAAAGTTCATCTCAGCAAGCCACACCGCCAGGGCATTTAACATTTCATTGCCCGCGGAAACGCGGCCGAGCTCCCAGAATGCACCGGCAAGAAGGAAGCTGACGATGGGCCCGGCGATGGCGATATTAAATTCCTGCGATGGCCGTTCCGGTTCGCGCCCGATGCGGGCCAACCCGCCGAAAACGAAGAGCGTGATGCTGACAACAGGAATTTTGTAATGGAGGGCTACGGAACTGTGACCCAGTTCATGAAGCACCACCGAAGCGAAGAAAAGCAGGCTGGTCAGGAGACCAACCGCCCAGTACTGCGAGGAGGTCCAGGCCGGGTGCTCGCCTCCGAATTGAGCAGCGAGTGAGGGAGTGATGAGCAAGAAAATGATGAACCAGCTGGCGTGGAGGAAGATGGGGATGCCCATGATCCGTCCAATTTTTAGGCCGGAGCCACGGGGAATGGGAGTGATTGGCACGCCGATATTATAACCGGGTCGAGTGGGTGGTGCGGTTAATCAAGGCCAGGCCGAGTTTGGAATTGAGTCAAAGGCCCCAGCCCTGAGAGGCCAGCCGGGCGATAAGACCAATGAATACGATTCACCACATTGTGTGTGGCGCGCCACACTGGCCTTGCCTGAATTTTGAATAAAACTCCAATAAACAATAGATTTTGCAATGGCGCGCAGCGTGCCATTGGGATTGATGTTGCAGAGTTGAGGTGACACAAATGGAAACGCTGATGGCAGTTGCCGCGAAAATCGAGGTTCTGATGGCATCGATTGCAGTCGCGCTCTTAATAACGACGATAGCCCTTCGGGGAATGTTCCGGGCAGTGCGTGCGGCCGGAGCGGGAGCGCAGCTAGCCGTTGCTGCGCGCCAAAACGCGCTTAAGGCGCGCACGGGACGCCAGGAATTTGCGCTCGCTCCAGTCAGGGCCGGGCACAGGCAGATTTCGCTTCGCGCTCGATAGGCGAAGCAGAGAATCGCGGGGGGAACGACGATGCTGCTACTGAGATACCTGTTTTTGGCTGCGAGTGTTGCGCTGTTTGGCTCGACCGCGGCTCTGGTTGGCTACGATGTATTTGTTGCACTTCAGCTCCAGCGGCTACTGGGAAGGGTGAAATCGCCGGAGGATGCGACCCAAAGCCTTTTCTCCTCGCCCGAGCCGGCCAGCTCCACCGGATCAGCGGGCCGGCTGATCCGGTGGCGGCTCGGGGCGAAATTGGCAGGTTTGGCGCTCGTGGCGCTGCTTCTAGGAGAAAGCATCGAAGTGGTGCCGGACGGCGATGCGGGCGTACGCATCAGCCAAATTTCCGGAGTGCGGCCGGGCACACTTTATCCCGGCGTGCACCTGGTGTTGCCGATGGTCGAGCACATCGTGTCGTATGAGATCCGCGACCACATTTATGCCACGTCTGCATCAGCAGTGCCGACACCGGCAGCGGCTGCCGGGACCACGGAGCACAAGGCAGAGCTGCTGACGGTTCAGGCGCGCGAAGGATTGTCGATGGGGTTGGGCGTGGCGGTTCGCTATCGGCTGGACCCGCAACGTCTGGGATACATCCACGCAAACGTGCCGCAACCGGTTGAGGAACAAGTGATCGCGCCGGTGGTGTCCAGCATTTTCCGGGATGTCGCCGCGGGATATGTAGTGCGCGATGTGTTCACCGTGCACCGGGAGGATTTTCAGGCGCGCGCGGCGAAGGCCATCACCGAGCGATTGGGGGCGGATGGAATCGTGGTGAAAGAAGTTGTGCTTCGAGACGTGCAACTGCCCGCTGAATACGCGAAGGGCCTGGAGAGCATGCTGTTGAAGGAGCAGGAAAGCGAACGGATGGTGTTCGAGACGGAAATCAAACAGAAGGAAGTAAAGATCGCGGAACTGGAGGGTGAGGCGCAGAAGACTCGCGACATCAAGAACGCGGAATCGGCGGCGCAGGTGCGCGTGCTACAGGCCAAGGGCGAGGCGGACGCGATGCAGTACACGCTGCCGCTAAAGCAAAAGCAGATCGAGCAGTCGAAGCTGGAGGCCGAGGCGCGGAAGGAAGCCACGATCG
Source organism: Candidatus Acidiferrales bacterium (assembly GCA_035308165.1). Taxonomy (GTDB): domain Bacteria; phylum Acidobacteriota; class Terriglobia; order Acidiferrales; family UBA7541; genus DASTCZ01. The sequence goes on from DATGHC010000013.1 coordinate 25,173, forward strand.
AGAATGCGCAGGCCGCGGCTGAATCTAAAGTGATTGACGGGAAAGCGGAAGTGGAGCGGAGAAAGCTGGAAGCGGAGGCCGACGCGAACACCATCCGCGTGACTGCCGCAGCCGATTCCGACAAGCGGAAACTGCTGGCTGAGGCGGATGCCAACACCATTCGCGTGACCGCGGCCGCCGATTCCGAGCGGCTGAACCTGGAGGCCGCGGCGCTGCGGTCCAATCCGATGCTAATCCAGAAGATGATCGCAGAGCGGTTGTCGGACAAATTACAAATCATCATGGTGCCCATGGACGGGAAGAATTTCTTCGCGGGGGACGTGCTGAAGTCGGCGTTCTCTGGATCGGCGTTACAGCTGGATGAAGATCCGCCGAAGGCAACCGCTGCTGCGAACGGGAAGCGCCCGAACCAGCACTGACGAGTTCTGCCGGCAAATACCCTTGCGGGTGTCTTGCAGCCGACCCGCCGCCCGACAGCAAGCGACCGCCGCCGCAAGCTGAAGGTCAACGGCGGGGCGAGCACCCAGCCGGTGGCTCGGCAAGAACACGAAACGCCCCGCGACCGACTGCATGCGGTCGCGGGGCGCGAGTGTGATTGGGAAAAGACAGTTGCGCATCACATAGTTTTTTTAGGATAGGAAGGCCGCTTGGGGATGGGCGGTGTTTTCTTCAGTCCATCCAATGCCAGCTCGATGGCCTTTTCCAATTGCGGGTCGTGACCATTCACGACTGCGTCGGGGCGTTCTTCCACGGTGAAGTCCGGGTCCACACCTTTATTTTCGACGATCCATTGGCCGCCATTTTCTGTGGACCAAAAGCCGACCTCGGGCGCGGTGACGGAACCCCCATCCATCATGGGAATGATTCTGTTGTATCCAATCAATCCACCCCAGGTCCGCGTGCCGACGATGGGGCCGATTTTTTGATAGTGGAAGAACCATGGGAAGCAATCGCCACCGGATCCTGCCAGTTCATTGACGATCATGACCTTGGGGCCAAAAACCGCCTGGCCCGGGACAGGAACGTCCAGGCCATCGCGGGGGGCAATGAGAGCGAGCAATTGGCGTTGGAGTTTTTCGGTGTAGAAGTCGGGGACGGAGCCGCCGTGATTGTAGCGCTCGTCCACGATGAGACCTTCCTTGCCGATTTGGGCGTTCAGATATTTGTCGAACATGATGACGCCGGGAATCGTGGTGTCGGGCACATGCATATAGCCGATGCGTCCGCCGGTGGCTTTCTCAACAATTCTGCGGCGCGATTCGACCCAGTCGAAATAGCGCAATTGGCCCTCGTTGGCGACGGGGCGGACGGTGACTTCCCAGGCACCGTCGGCGGAAGGTTTCTCATTGATCTTGAGCGTGACAACTTGCCCGGCAAGACCCTGGAAGTAAGAATAGATTTCATGGTCCGCGTGAACGGGAACTCCATCCACGGCGATCAGAAAGTTGCCTTCTTTCACCTTGAGGCCCGGCTCGGTAAGCGGGGCGCGCGTTTGCGGATTCCAGTTTTCACCCTGGAAAATTTTCTGGAAACGGTAATAGCCCTGGTCGGCGACGTAGTCAGCGCCGAGCAAACCGATTCCAATTCGTGTGACAGGTGGAGTTACACCGCCCTGGACGTACGTGTGTGAGGTGCTGAGCTCGGCGATCATTTCACCGATGATGTAGCTCAGGTCGCTGCGATGCTGAACGTAGGGCAACAGCGCGGCGTAGCGCTTTTCAATTCTCGGCCAGTCGAGGCCGCCCATCTGCGGATCCCAATAAAAATCGCGTTCGATGCGCCAGGCCTCGTGGAGCATTTCGGCCCATTCGGCTTTGGGGTCAACAAGAGCCTGCATGGCCGCGGTATTCAAATGGCCATCGCCGACTTTTGCTTTACCCGGAATGGCATCGGTGATGCCCCATTGCGGGCCCGCTTGATAGAGCACCTTGCTGCCGTCTGAGCTTAGGTCATAGCTGCCGCTGAATCCATCCAGGAGAACCTTGTCCTCCCGAGCTTTTAAGTCGTAAACGTGCAGGGTAGCGCGAGGGCGCGGCGGCGCAGGTGATCCTGCTTCAAGAGCCTCCTGCGGAATGGAGACGTAAAACACTTTGCCTTTGCGGGCGGAAAGATTCTGGTAGAGGCCCGCGGGAACGGGAACCTGGGCGATGCGGTTGCCCAGACCGTCCAGGTCAATCTGGATAGGCTTTACGTTCTTGTCGTCGGGTTTCGCGGCGGTTTTGTCTTTTTCAGAGTTTTGTGCGCCTGGGGCAGGCGCGGCTTTGTCTTTGTCAGTGGCGGTGGTCTTGTCTTTATCGGCGTCCTTATCGCCGGATTTGTCGCCTGCTTTGGCGGCGTCCGCCGATTTTTCTTCGTCACTTTGCGGAGTGAAGGGCGAAGGCTCGTCGGCTTTCAGAGTGAGGGCGAAAATTCCGACCGTGTCGTAATAGTTGAAGCGCTGATCAAATACTCCAGAGCTGGGGTAGAAAAAACGCGTCGATAAGAAAAATAAATACTTTCCTTCCGGATCGAACTCCGGACTCGCATCGTTGTAAAAGCCGCTGGTGACTTGTGTGGATTTCTTTTGCTCAAGCGAGTAGAGGTAAATCGAGTTGGCGGTATTGGGGCCGGTTTTTGAATAGCTAATCCAGCGACTGTCGGGAGACCAGGAGCCGTCGCGGATTTGGGCGCGGTCGTCGCGATCCACTTGAACGGGCTGCTTTTGGTCGATGTCGACATACCAGAGCTTCAGAGACTTATCGGCATAGAGGATTTTCTTGCTGTCCGGCGACCAAGTGGGGCCGTATCGATAGACCGCGCCATCGGAGGTGATGCGGATTTCGTCGCCTCCCAACTGCGGGCGAATGTAGAGCTCATATTCGCCGGTTTTATCGGAAAGGTAGGCGGTCCACTTGCCATCCGGGGACCAGGCGGGATCTTGCTCATGCACGCCGGGAGTGGCGGTGATGTTGCGCGGGCTGCCGTGCTCGGCGGGAACGGTGATGATGTCGCCGCGGGCTTCAAACACGGCGCGGGCGCCGCTAGGGGAGATGGCCGCGCCGCGGATAAAATCACCAACGCTTTTGATTTCGGCGCGGGATTCGACGTCGTCTCCGGCAACAGTGATGTGGACCGGAGTAACTTTCTCGGAGGCGAGGTCATAAATATAGAGTAAGCCGCCATTTTCAAAAACGATGGCGTCCTGGCCCAGGCTCGGCCACTTGATATCGTACTCAGTGAAGTTGGTGAGCTTGCGAGATTTTTTCGAGGCGAAGTCATAGCGATAGAGATTCATCACGCCGTCGCCGTCATTGATGTAATAGACGGTGTTGTCATGCCACATGGGGAAAAGATCCATGCCGGTGGTCTTGGGCAATTCTTCGTAGGTGTTTTTCTTCAGGTCGTAGATGCCGATGGGCGGTTTCCATCCACCGCGGTATCGCTTCCAAGTACGGAAATCCTGTGAAGTCGGGAGGTAAGCGATGCGGTTGCCATCGGGCGAAAAGCTGGTAAGGCTGGCGCGAGGGACGGGCAGCATTTCAGGCGTGCCGCCTTCAGGAGAAACCAGGAAGAGGCGTGTGTAGTCGGGCGGCTGGCTGTAGCGATTGGAGCGGAAAAGGATTTTCTTGCCGTCGGGAGTCCAGCCGAGCACGTTATCGGCGGCCGGATGGTAAGTGAGACGCCGGGGTTCGCCGCCGGAGGAGGACATGACGAAGACGTCAACGTTGCCGTCGTAGTCGCCGGTGAAAGCAATGGATTTTCCGTCGGGGGAAAATTTCGGGAAGATCTCCTCGCCGGGATGCGAAGTCAGCCGGCGCGCCTGTCCTCCAGTGCGCGAGACGGTCCAGAGGTCACCAGCGTACGTGAAGACAATATGATCTTTGGAAACATCAGGATAGCGCATCAGGCGGGTTTCCTGAGCGAGGGTGGCAGCGGCGGCCGCCAGGAGCAGGACACACACAAACGCCAATTTCGGTAAGCGATTCATGATTCTCCTTCGAGTGATCTAATTGAAGGCCCAGCCCCGGTCTACAATCGAAGCAAATTGGGAGCGCGGCATTCTACCATTTCCCCAGACAGCTAGAGAATATACGCCGGGAACGGGGAATATGTTTCCGAAGGATTGGACGTGGCGAGGATGGAAATGTTGCGCAGGCGCCGGGAAAACGCTGGGGAAGCCTATGCTAAGATTAAGGTGATCTCGCCGTGAACCGCTGGACTTTGTTTGCTTTACGGTCTCGAACGCCGCGCGTTGCGCTTGCGACCCTCCTGCTTTTCACTTTTCCATTTATCATATCTAAGTCTAGCTTTGCGGACGATGCGTCGGCAAAGGCAGTAAAAGAATTGGTGCGGAAACTCGGGGCGCAGGTTGATCACAAGAAGAAGCTGCAAATAAAAATGAATGATGTAACGGGATCCATGCAGGTTCCGGATTTGGAAGCCTTGAGGAAATCCATCGTTGCGGAGTTACATTCGATTGGCTTCCGAGTGGTGGCGGATTCATCCTACGACCTTAGTATCCAAGTCTCGCTTTCAAAGAATATGAGAGGGCTGCTTTTGCTGGCGGTGTATTCGTCGGACGAGAAAGAATCCGCGGTCATCGTCCCATTTGAACCAACGGATCTGGATCCGGGGCAGTGGCTTACGGGCGTGCACCTGGATCGGGAATTGGTATTCGCCGACAATTCTCCCATCCTCGACTTTGCCTGTGTTGGAACGGGGACATCCTGCCAAATACTGGTGCTGCACTCCGGTAAGGTGTCTCTCATGGCCGCTGAACTTAATTACCCATCCGCATCAATTCCTCACGAGAAGGTCTGGCCTAGAGATATGCGCGGCAGGCTGACGGTGTCCGGGTCGGATTTCGAGGTTAATGTTGAGGGGACATCTTGCTTGGGGAATGTCAGCCATGTTGAAGCGATGAAATGCAATCCTCCGGGAGACCATCCATGGATTTTCTATGGCCCGCGGAATGAGAGCACATCAGGCTCGATCTCCGGCGATCAGAATTGGTTTGAGTGGACGCCGACGGCCGGGGCCAATTCCATCCAGCCGCAGAGATCATTCGTTTATTCCATCGCAGGTTTGGAGGTGAACGGAGAAGCCGCATGGGCGGCTAGCGGTGCCGACGGGAAAGTGCGAGTGTTTCCTGAGAAGGGCTCGGAGCCGATGGGCTCGGTTTCGGGGTGGGGCTCAGATATCGCCACGGTGAAGACAGATTGCGGCGCCGGCTGGCAAATACTGGCGACGCAGCCGGTCGACCGCACGGAAGTGGACGCCATCACTGCATATGAGCTGGCAAGCGGCGAGTTCAGGGCTGTGAGTGATCCAATGGAAATGGATGGGCCGATTGTCGCGATGTGGTCTGGGGAGGGTGGAGGTCCGGCCCGCGCGGTAGTGCGAAATTTGAAGACGGGAGATTATGAAGCTTATTTCATCAAGGTGGGGTGCTCTCGATAGTTTGGTCGCAGGGTGCCTAATTGCGTGCTTTGGCTTGATTTCTGCAGATGCAGCGGAAAGGCCCCGATATGGCGGCGTGCTGCGAGTGGAGATGCGCGAGCGCGTGAATTCCATGGACCCGCGCAGTACCGGTTTGAGCGAAGCGGACGGGTACGCCAATGAAAGATTGCTTGAGTTGGTATTTGAGCGACTTGTGCGGTTGGATGACACTGGAAAACCGGCGCCAGGGTTGGCAACCTCTTGGGAGCACGATGCGAGTCAAACCCACTGGCAATTTCAGATTCGCCCTGGAGTGAAGTTCCATGATGGCACGTCATTGACTCCGGCACTGGTGGCGGCCGCGATGAAGGAGGATATGTCTGGCACCTGGCAAGTGTCGGCTTCCGACCGGGGCATAGCGATTGAACTTCCGTATCCGCAACCGGGCCTGCTTGTGGATCTTGCCACTCGAGACCTATTCATTTTTCATCGAGCTCAGGACACAGTATTCGGGACTGGGCCATTTCGAATCGCAGAATGGCAGGCCCAGAAGCGGCTGGTGCTGGTCGCGAGTGAGGATTATTGGGCCGGGCGACCCTTTATCGATCGGCTGGAAATAAGCCTAGGCGTTGCGCCGCAGCAGCAATTGGTGGATTTGGAGTTGGGGCGCGCGGAGGTTGTGGAGGTGCTGCCGAATTTGACGCGGCGCGCGTCGCAATCCGCGGTGCGGGTGGAGGCATCGGCGCCGGTGGAATTGTATTCGCTGATGGTGACACCGCGCGGCGCGAAATCTTACGATTCACAATTCAGCAAGGCACTTTCGCTGGCAATCGACCGTGCGGCCATCGTGAACGTGCTATTGCAGCGCCAGGGCGAGCCTGCGGGGAGTTTATTGCCGCAATGGCTCTCGGGATATGCGTTCCTGTTTCCGACGGCACCGAATTTAGAGCAGGCGAAGAAAATCCGCACGCTGTTTTCCTCATCTCCACTGTTGGCGCTGGACTATGATGGAAGCGATCCAATGGCGGCAACTTTGGCGCAGCGGATCGCCGTGGATGCGCGGCAGGCGGGGATTGTTATGAGCGTTTCCGCGGCGCCGGCGACCGACGGTCCGAACCACGCAGATGTTCATTTGGTGGGGCGGCATTTTACGGCGCCGGATGCAGACCAAGCGCTGCAGGCGTTTTTGGTAGATGTAGTGACAGAGCAAGCCGCTGGCGATCATGCTGGTGAAGCACGCACTCAGGGTGCAATGATTGCGTTGGACACGCCGGAGAGACGTTACGCAGCCGAGCGGGATGCGATTGATGGCGGCCGCATTATTCCCATAGTGTTTGTGCCTGAGATTTACGCGCTCGGGCCGTCAGTGAGAGATTGGATGCCGCCGCGGTGGGGCGGTTGGCGCTTGGAGGACGTGTGGCTCGATGCGGCTCCGCACGCGGCCGCGACGGGCGGCGGGTAGGGGAATCCATGATGAGGGGTTCAACGAAACATTCGCGAAACCGGGGCGTAACAGCCAGCGCCACTCCAACGGTGCACTCGGTCCTGCAATTGAGACTTATCTTTGGAAGGGAACATTTGTCTTGAGCTTTCGATTCAAACTTGCTCTGGTGTTTACGGCGACGCTGGTGATGGCGGTGACGCTGGTCACCTGGGGCGTTACTTCCAACACGCGCGCGAAGTTTGAATTGCTGGACCAATCACGCAGCAATGCGTTGATCGATCAGTTCAGAAAGGAATTCGCGCAACGCGGCGATGAAGTTGTGAATCGCGTTTCGGGGATTGCGGAGACCAACGAGACGACCAAGATGGCGATTGATTTGAGCCGTCCGCAGGGGGATGCCTCGAAATATGTATATGACGCGGACGGATTGGCGCCACAGCAAAAGCTGGATTTTCTGGACTTGGTGGGAGACGACGGATCTCTGATTTCCTCTTTTGAATACAAGGCGCGATTCGGGTACAAAACGGATTGGGTGACCGCCCCCGGCGTAGATTGGAATAATGAGGGAGCATTTCTGCAACGAATCGAATTGCCGGATGGCGTGGCCCTTTCACTCACTGCGGTGCACGTGGTCACCGTCGGGGATAAGAAGCTCTATGTGATCGGCGGGGTACAACTGGGGAAGGGTTTTTTGACCACACTGGTTCTTCCCACGGGAATGCGCGCGCTGTTTTACAAGAACCTGCAACCCGTGTTTGATCCCGGTTCGCTGGCGGATGTGAACGGGCCGCTGCCGCTGGCGGACAGACTGAGCAGCCTGATTGAGCAGGTGCGCAAGACCGGCGCGGCGGCGGAAGAGACGATCCAGTGGAACGCAGATCCGGCAAGCGCGGAAAATTTTCACGCGGACCCGCTGTTCGGGCGCGAGAAACAATTGTTGGGCGTGTTGCTGGTGGGGAGTTCGCGGAAAGAACTGGTTTCCTTGCTGGATTTTATTCGCACTCTGGGAGTCCTGGTTGGGGGCGCAGGAATTCTTCTGGGTGGGCTGATTGGTTTATGGGTGTCCGCGCGGGTGTCACGGCCTATTGCGCGGCTGGCCACGGGGGCGCGGCAGGTGGCGGCAGGAGACTGGGGCGTCCGTGTGGATGTGCGCTCACGGGACGAGGTCGGGCGGCTGGCGCGCGACTTCAACGAGATGACGCGTCAACTTGCTGAGCAGCGCGACCGGTTGGTGCAGGCGGAGCGCGTGGCAGCGTGGCGCGAGATAGCGCGGCGGCTGGCGCACGAGCTTAAGAATCCGCTGTTTCCGCTGCAGCTTACGCTGGAGAACCTGCAGCGCGCGCGCACGCAGACTCCCGAACAATTTGACGAGATTTTTGAAGAGTCCACGGCGACGTTGCGGGCCGAGCTCAACAACTTGAAGACCATCGTTGCGCGCTTCAGTGATTTTTCAAAGATGCCCGCGCCGCAGCTCCAGTCCGTGAATTTGAATGAAGCGGTGCGCAGCAGCGTGCGCCTTTACGATGCGCAGTTTAATTTGGCGGGGCGTCCGCCGATTTCTCCGGAACTTTATCTGGATGAAAGCCTGCCGCTGATTCAGGCCGATCCCGATTTGTTGCACCGTGCGCTGGGGAATCTGGTGTTGAATTCGCTGGACGCGATGCCATCGGGCGGGACACTCACGATCCGCACGGCGAAGAACAATGGAACCGTGGCGGTGGAAATATCGGACACCGGGGCGGGGCTTACGCCGGAGGAATGCGAGCGGCTCTTCACGCCGTATTACACCACGAAGCGTCACGGTACGGGACTGGGGTTGGCGATTGTGCAGTCGGTGGTGAGCGATCACCACGGGAAAATCTCCGTGGAAAGCGCGCCAGGTGCGGGCGCGACATTTCGGATTGAGCTGCCGGTGAGACCTCCGGAAGCGGAAGCGATTCACGAAATCACGCATGAGTCCAGCGGCGAAAATGGCGAGAGTGGATACACGGGAGTTGAGGCGAAAAAGGAAGAGACGAAGCCCGTTGCGGCTCCGCGGCGAGAACTTGCCAGCGTAACGAAGAGCACCCTGGGGCTGGGTAATTAAGGATCAATCCTCACTTGGCGAATAATCCCTTGGCTCACAAAGCAAATCTACTGGTGGTGGACGACGATCCAAACACGCTGGCGTCGCTGGCGCGCGCGTTTCGTCTGGCGGGTTATGAGGCCGTGGTGTGCGACAGCGCAGCGCGGGCGCTGGAGCTTGCCAAGTCGGAAAGTTTCGGCCTGATACTTTCGGACGTGGTGATGCCGGGGCGCGGGGGACTTGAGTTGTTGGAGGATTTGAAGAGTGCGGGCGTCACCACTCCTGTGGTGATGATTTCGGGGCAGGCCACCATTGAGACGGCGGTGAAGGCCACCCGGTTAGGGGCAGTGGATTTTCTGGAGAAACCGCTCTCCAGCGAAAAACTGATGGTGACGGTCGAAAATGTTCTGAAACTTTCGCGCCTGGAGGTGGAAAACCGGGATCTGCGAGACCGGCTGGGGCGGCACGAGATTGTCTGGAAAAGCCCGGTGATGGAGCGCCTGATGGCGCAGATCCGGCGCGTGGCCGCGAGCGAGACGCGCGTATGCATTTTAGGGGAAACCGGCACGGGGAAGGAGTTGGTGGCGCGAACCATACATGAAAGCAGTCCGCGGCATGGCGGACCGTTCGTCACGCTGAATTGCGCTGCGGTACCTGCGGAGCTGATTGAGTCCGAACTGTTTGGGCATGAGAAGGGTGCGTTTACAGGAGCGGTGGCCAGGCACACTGGTAAATTTGAAATGGCGCATGGAGGCACTCTCTTTCTGGATGAAATTGGGGATATGCCGTTGGCGATGCAGGCAAAGCTTTTGCGGGTTCTGGAAGAGGGCGAGGTGGAACGCGTCGGAGGAAACAAGCCCGTTCCGGTGGATGCGCGCGTGGTGGTGGCGACGCATCGGAATCTTGAGGAACTGGTCAAGCAGAATGCATTCCGACAGGATCTATTTCATAGAATTTACGTTTTCCCGGTCGCGTTGCCGCCCTTGCGGCAAAGGCTGGACGATATCCCGGTGCTGGCGCAGCATTTCGCGCGGCAGATTTCAGCTCAGAATGGATGGAAGGAAAAAGCGATTGTTCCGGAAGCGATGGAAGATCTGCGGCATTATGCGTGGCCGGGAAATGTCCGGGAGCTGCGCAATGTTGTGGAGCGATTGTTGTTGATCGCTTCGGGAGAGAGCGTGACGAGAGGAGATGTGCGGCTGGCGTTGCCGGGGACCGGACGAGGAGTTGGCATTGAAAACTCGGAATCAGACGGCACGGCGACACGTCCGGGGACGCTCGCAGAACGCGTGGAAGCATTTGAAAGGGAAGTTCTGGTGGGGGAGCTTACGCGCAATGGGCACCACATGACGAATACTGCCCGGGCGCTGGGGCTGGAACGAAGTCACCTTTATAAAAAGTGCCAACAATTGGGGATAGATCTTCGAGAGCTTCGAAAGACAGAATAGTCTTTTTCAATCGCAGTGCATCGTAGGCCCGAATCATTGCTGTTTCCCGCCAAATAACTACCGTTGGCAGTCGCGATCGTGTTGATTGGGTCGGAGGAATCTCACCGCTTCAATTCGAAGCGAGCTTCACGGAAATTTCCTGTCCGAAATTGTTTAACGAAATGGGAGGCCTGGTGGGCCCGGGGGGGCGGCAGGAGCAGCGGACGCAGGGTTCACCGGCTTGCGCAGAGCGAAGAAATTGCGCGCGAAGGCCGCTTGCGTGCCACCGGCCTCGACCACAACCGCTTGCACGGTGTAACTACCAGTCGCTAATTTGTCGAGAGGCAGGCTGAGGCGGAATGACGCAGCGCGCGTAACGGGATTTATTTCCGCGGGTTCGACTACAGGCGTCTCATTGGACCTTTGGCCATTGTGAAAAAAGACCAGGCCGGCACGCAATTTTGCGGGGTCCGCCTTGGCCGGAGCGTAAGCTTGGAAAAATACATATAAAGTTTGTTGTGAAGTAAAAACGCGAGTGACGCTGGGCACGATGCGCTGGCCACCGACATCAAGCGGCGAGGTCCTGACGCGAGCGTCATTCCCAAGCGTTCTGCTGCGCACCTGCTGTCCCTGGCCCCGCATCCGGGGAACTTGAGCGGCAAGCTGGCTGGAAAGCATCACGCTGCTAAGTTCCAGACGGTTAAGTTGCGCCGGTTTCAGATTTAGATCCCCTTCAAATGTGCCGATGCGTCCGGTCTGATTTTCCCGCGCAAGAAATTTGAGGCGGTATTGGCCGGGCCCAAGCAGGATGCCGCCTTGATAGACGATGGCTTTGTTGGCGTCGAAGTTGACATCATCGAGTTGGATGGTCATGTTGTTGCGTTGGACGCCGGCAACGCGTTTGGATTTCATTTCGCGCACTTCGTAGAGGAAGTCAAATTTCGCCTCGTGCTGGCCACTCTTCTTGGCCCATTGCAAAGAGCTGGAAGCAAGCTTGGCGGATACGGGCACGAAGAATTGACCGTTGGCAAGGCGGAATTCGCCGGTGTCCACCGCGATGGGCAGGTCGACAAGCGCGGCTTGCGAGGCCATGGCGCTGTCGAGTTGCTTCTCGCGATCTTCGGTATTGAAGATGGCGAATTCCTTGGGTGCGTAATAGCCGGGGCGGTGCTTGATGTGCGAGCCGGGCGGGAGGCCAACCAGTTTCACCTTGACGCTGCGGTAACGGCCGTCGCGCAGTTTGTTGGAGCTGGTATAGCTTAGCAGGTAGTAGCCCTTGGTATCGTCCTGCACTTGCTTGAAGATTCCGGAAAAATCGTTGAGGTCGAAAAATGTTCTGCCGCCGGTATCGGCGGCCAGGGTGTAGAGAGTGTCGCGCGCGGCGTGGCGCGCGTCCCTCTGCGCAAACACGGAAGAGCCATTGAAAGAGGCTGTGCCGCGGGAGGCACCGACGCTGGCATCGCCACCGGGAACATCGGTCATTAATCCGCGCGCATCCACCTGGTAAAAAGAAACATTGCTCTTGTTGGCGGCATCGGTGGCGGCCTGCAAAGAGGAGCGATTTTCCTCTCCGGTTTGGGTGATGCCGCTGGTGAATTCCAAAACAGATTTCTTCCCCGGAATGCCGCCAAGAAGTTCGGCCAGCACCTGGACCGCATAGAGCTTGTTGTCCGTGTTGAAGATGTTGAACTCGGTATCCTCGGGAGTGAACGCCGCCATATTGTCTTCCGTGACCGCGTCACTGGCCGAGGCGCCCAAGCCTTGCAGCATGGCGTCCTTGCCGGGAATCAGCAATGCGACGGCTTTTTGCAGGACCTCGCGATCATTCGTGAAATTGGCATTGACCTTAAACTGCGTGGAGAGGGAGATCACGGCCACCAGGTCAGCGGGAGACAGCTGCTCTTTCAGGAACTTTTTCGCAGCGTCTGTCGAGCGGAGCAAGTCCTCCGGCTGCAGGGAAGTCAAATCAAAGAAGAGAACAATCAGACGGTGGTCCCGCACCAGGGGGCGGAGATCTTCCGGGTTCGTCGAGGTATTGAGGTCAATTACGATGGGTTCGGAGTTGTCCTTTTCGGCGGTCTCAATTTTCTCCACATCAAAGTAATCGAGGGCATCCAATTGCTGCAGTTTGTTTTCTTCGTACAGCTCGAAATTTCCGGGCTTGAGGCCCTTGATTAGTTTTCCGTCTTTGTCGGTAACCACGGCATCAATCTGGACCAGGTCCACCCGGGTGCTGATTTTGGGTTTTGAGGTCAGGTCCGAAGATTTCGGTGGCAGGGGGCCAGACTGATTCCTTGTCTGTGCCGAACCCTGTTGGGCGGCCCCTTGCTGCTGGGCAGGCACGGCCGACAGCGCGAGCGAGGAGAAGGCCGCGATTGTCAGGAGACGGCAAATTTGCGTTGCAAGCGGATTGTTCACGGCTGCTCTTATCCGAATACTGACCGAATTCGAAAGCCCAAATTTCTGCGCTTTACCGGCTCCCAGGATTAAGCGGGCTCGAGGGCGCTGCGGGAGTTGCGGCAGCTGCGGCTGGTGGCTTGCGCAGCGCAAAGTAATTGCGTCCAAAGGCCGCTTGAGTTCCGCCCGCCTCGACAACCACCGTTTGAACGGTGTATCGGCCTACGGGCAATTTGGCGAGCGGCAGGCTGATGCGAAACGAAGCGGTGTGCGACTTGGCGTCCACTTCGGCGGGCTCAACTACCGGCGTATCGTCGGAGCGCTGGCCGTTGCGGAAGAATACTAATCCGGCGCGAAGGGTTTCGAGATCGGTCTTGGCGGGAGCATAGGCCTGGAAGAAAACATAAAGAATCTGATCTGAGGTGAAAACCCGGGTCACGCTGGGAACGATGCGCTGGCCGTTTACGTCCAGAGGCGAATCCTTCATTTTCGCGTCCAGGCCGAAGGTCTGTTTCCGGACGTCGGACTTTTTGGGAACATCGGCGATCTGGCTGGAGAGCAGCACGCTGCTGAGCTCTAGGTGATTGGCCTGCGAGGGGGGAAGAATAACGTCCTGCTCAAAACTGCCCATGCGGCCGCTCTCATTGTCCCGGGCCAGGAACTTGAGCTTGTATTTGCCCGGGCCGACTAGAATGCCGCCCTGATAGACGATGGCCTGCTGGTTTCCGGTAATGGGTACGGTCATGGTATCGCGTTGGTATCCGGCAACTCGCTTGGTGGCGACTTCGCGCAATTGGTAGAGGAAGTCAAACCTTGCTTCTTTCTTGCCGCTCTTTTGCGCAAATTGAAGGGCGCTGGAAGCCAGCTTGACGGAGATAGGCACGAAGACTTGATTGTTGGGCAGTCGGAAATCTCCGGTATCCAGAGCAATGGGCAGTTCAGTGACCGCCGCATCGGAGGCCATGGCATCGTCGAGCTGCTTTTCGCGATCCTCCGTGTTGAAGATTCCGTAATCTTTTGGCGCGTAATAGCCCTGGCGGTGGTTGGTGATACGGCCACCCGGCACATTGACCAATTTCAAGCCGACGCCGCGGTAGCGCCCGTCACGCTTGGCGTTCGTGCTGTAGTAGCTGAGCAGATAGTAGCCTGTGGTGTCAGTCTGCACTTGCTTGAAGACCTGGCTGAAATTGTTAACGTCGGTAAACATTCTGCCGCCGGTGTCCTGCGCGAGGGTGGAAAGAGTGTCGCGGGAAGTCTGGCGGGCCTGCGTCTGTTGGAAAACCGTTGCTCCGCTGAACCCGGAAGAACCCGAGGAAGCCCCGGTGCTCGCGTCGCCACCGGGAGTTTCCGTCACCAGGCCGCGTGTATCTACCTGGTAAAAGGAAACATCATTTTTATTTGCGGCATCGGTAGCTGCCTGCACTGCCGATCGGTTTTCCTCCCCGGTCTGCGTGATGCCCCCCGTGAATTCCATTACCGCTTTTTTGCCCGGGATACCGCCGAGAAGGCTGGCCAGAGCTTCGACGGCGTAGAGCTTGTTGTCGGTGTTGAAGATATTGAACTCGGTGTCATCGGCAGTGAAGGCGGACATGTCGTCTGCCGTGACCGTATCACTCGCCGAAGAGGCGGTTCCGGCCAGAAGCGATTCTTTGCCTGGATGTGCAATCACGTTTACGGCGGATTCCAGGGCTTCTTTGTTGTTTGTGAAATCGACGTTGATACGGAATTGCGTGCCAAAGGAAACCACGGCGATTAAATCCGCGGGGGTCATTTGTTCTTTCAAGAATTTCATGGCCGCGTTCGTGGAGCGCAGCAGGTCTTCGGGGGCCATGGAGGTCAGGTCAAAAAAGAGCACGATCATGCGGTGCTCCCGCACGATGGGCCGGAGTTTTTCCGGATCATTGGCGGTCTTCAAATCAATGGTGATGGGTTCAGCGTCCGCCTTTTCCGCGGTCTCGATTCTTTCGACGTCGAAATAGTCCAACGCAGTTGCGGTTTGAGGTTTGCCTTCTTCCTGGATCTGAAAGTTCTCTTTGGTGAGACCTTTAATGATATTTCCGTCTTTGTCCACGACAGTGGCGTCAATCTGCACCAGATCGGTATAAACCTTCACGCCTTTCTTGCCTGCGGTAGTGGCGTCAGCAGGCGGAGGCGGCGGCAACTGGTGGATGTCAATCACGCCCGTGTCTTTTTTGGGGGCAGGTGGCGGCGTTTGATTTTGCTGTGGGGCACCCTGCTGCTGAGCAGGCAGCGCGGGCAAAACCAGCGCGACGATGCAAGCCAGCGTCAGGAATCGGTTGATATGCGAAGCATTTCTGTTTTTCATTCGAGTTTCCATTAGAAGTTCAACCGGATGACCGCGTTCATGGTGCGCATAGACCCAGCGCTTGTGATTTCGCCGAAGTTCCGCGCGCCCACCACCAGCGCGAGGCCCGCCCAATTGGGGTGATTGGCTAGATTATTTACTTCCCAGCGAAGGTCCAGGTGTTTCTGGCCGTCGCGGTCGAGAGTGATCGTTCTTTGCAAGGCCATGTTTACAACGAACATGCTCGGGCCGGTGATCGTGTCGCGGCCCGCGTTTCCGAACAAGTTGCCCGGGGCCGTGATGCAGTTCGCGCTTGCCGCCAAACAGGCTGGGGTGGGGAAAACATTACCCGGCGCGGCGAAACAGGAAGTGTTGATGAAATTTCCGACCGTTTGTTGACCATACGACAGATTCCCGTTGCAGCCCGCCAGAACATCCGGACGAGTCTGGAAGTTCCCGCTGGCGTATTGAGTCAGCAGACCCTGAACGATTGGTGTAAGAGGATTACCGGTGTGGAAGGTGGTGCTCCCGCTCAGGCGGAAATTGCCGAAGAGCCGCGCTTCCAAACCCGTGCGAGCCCAGTGTTTGCGCTGGCCGAACGGAAGCTCGAAGGTGGAGTTTCCCGTAATCGAATGACGAGCGTCGAACGTGGAGAGTCCGCGTTCTAGATTGAAGAACGGGAATTGTTGTACGAGGGTTCCGCTGCTGCCTCCGATGGAACTTGAGTCGTCAATGGACTTGCTGAAGGTATAAAGCGCGGTAAATGTGAAGCCGTTGCGCATGCGCTTTTGCAGCCGGGCTTGCATGCCGTTGTATTCAGAATTCGCGCCCGAAGTGTCGTACGTGAACGCTAGATTCTGAGGGATCGGAAGTCTTTGAAGGGCGAGGGAATTGGCCGAAAGCACATTTGGCGCAGTGAACAGATCCAAGTGCGTTCCTTTTGTTCCTACGTAATAGAGTCCCCAGGTCATGCCGTCCACGATCTGGCTTTCGAGCGAGAAATTCCAAATCTGGGTGTAGGGGTTCTTATAATTGGGGTTCACAGCGATGGTATTAAAGTTAGTTCCCGCAGAAGCTGGGAATCCATTCTGGAGCGTCAGGACCTGAGTTAGGGATGTGGCAGGGCTCGTCACGGTCGCGAAAGGCGACTGATTGAGCAAAGAGCTATCGAGACCGTTGTAAGTGGAAGTGATGTCCACGACGCTATATCCGGCGCGCACCACTAGCGCGTGCCTGCCGTTATTCGCATCGAACCAATTGCCCGGCACACGCCAAGCAAAGGCAAAGCGCGGGGCAAAATTAAGATAGTTCGTGTTGATCAGGGAATTAGGAAGGGAGCCACTGAAGGCTCCTGTCCCACAAGGAGTTATTCCTGAAGTGCAGGGGACCACGACCACGGCATTGTTAAAGGTCGGGCTCACATCCAGATTGGCAATATGGCCGAAAAGCTCGCTGGGTGGATACATAAGTTCATACCGCAAGCCGAAAGTAAGCGTAAGCCGCGGCAGGATGTGCCAATCGTCGTTCGCATAGGCAATGAACCCGTGCGTCCTCAAATAATTGAAGCTATCTCCGAACCGGATATTCGTGCCGGCCGGCAATCCCATTTCAAAATCGGCCAGGGGAGAACCTGTGTTCGCTGCAGGTTGATCCACACCATTGACGAGAGAAAAGTTCTCGGACATCAATCCATTGAAGTTGAAGGACCCGCGCGGATTGGGGTCAAACACATTGTTCAGCTGAACGCGGCGGAAAGTGAATCCGAAGTGCAGGGTGTGTTTCGGGAGTGTGTAAGAAACCGTGTCCGATAGATTCCAGGTTTCATTCTTGCGCAGCGAGGGCACAGGGTCATTGAAGCCCGTGTAGGGCAGACCATTTGAAGTGCTGAAGCTGACTCCCGGTAATCCCCAATTCAACGGATTGCTGTTGTCTACGCCTGTTATGCCAAGGCTTCCTTCGACATCGGTCACGTTGGCAAATCCATTCAGTGAAACTGTTCTCTGCCTGGTGAAATTCAAAGCGATGGTGTTGATCAATCGCGTCGAGATGTTGTGATTCAGTGTCAGCGTCACGTTCTGACCGCGGCTGGACGAAGTGCTGGTTTCCGTAGGAAAGGAGCCTTGGCCGCTCGACTGACTCTGGCTGAGGTTGTAGGTCACACCCAGGTTGAGCTTGGGCGAAATGGTCTGATTGACACGCATGTTGATGGCTTGGGTGTTGGTCGGGGTGCTGGTCTGAAGCAGGTAGTTGTACTGCCCACCTGCAGGCAAGTTTGGCATCGGAACGAATCCCAGCAATGCCGTTGCAGTGGGGCTTAGGTAAGGCAACCCCGTATGCGGATTCGTTGCGCCCTGAAGATTGCAACTCCCCGCCGGCAGATTTGGCAGCACAGTTCGAGGGCCGGTAAAATTCGTTGTGAAATCATAAAGAACGAGCGGTACGCCGTTTGTGCCCGAACTGCAGAAGTTCCCGAGACGTTCGTCTGCGGTGGGCACGTTAGAGTAATTATTCACGCCGTTCGTGCCGTGGCCGAACTGGGCGTTTATGAAGAAGTAGGTCTTGTCGCGCCCGTCATAAAGCTTGGGAATCCGGAACGGACCACCAAGGCTGCCTCCAAATCGGTTGTTGTTGAAAGCCACCTTCGCAGGCGGCTGGTTGGTGCTCGAGATGGGAAGCGTGGTTGCATACCATGGGCGCGCATCAAAGGCGGAGTCATACAAGGTTTCGTTCAGGGTGTAGTGCATCGAATTAATGCGCCTGCGAATGACGTTATTCAATCCCCAAGGTGGTCCATTGGCCCCTTGAGCGCCACCGCGTCCGCCGCGTCCGCCACCACCGCCGCCACCGGGGCCGCGTCCGCCACCGCCACCGCCTGGGGGGCCTCCTGGACCTCTTCCCCCACCCCCGCCAGGATTGCCTCCAGGAAATCCGCCACCGGGCAGTTCGCCGTTGCCTGCGTTCAGAATTCCGGTTTGTCCAGCCTGAGCATTGGGATTATTCCCTTCAGGCCCGCCGCCAAACTGCATATTGAATCCGCCCCCGGAAAAGCCTTGCGCGACCGTGCCTGAGGCAACTATCGCGTCCGCAGTCGCGGCTTGGGTCCCGCCGAGGGGGTCGCCAGCGCCGCCCGTGAGATCAGTATTATCGGCGCCCGCACTGCCTTGCCCGGTAACATCTACCTGCGAGAAGCCACCTGCGTTTCCTCGCCCACCCTGTTGGCGCTGTCCGGGTTGATTTCCCCTCCCGCCTCGCGCATTAGTTGTCGGCGTAGTTCCGGGGTTTGTGCTCGTGCCAGTCTGCGCTCCCGCTACGGGTGGTGGAGGGGCATTCGCAGTCTGGGTCTTGGTTTCTGCGTTGGGAGGAGTGTTTGTAGGTGTGGTCGACGCGGGCGGGGTGGCTGCGGACGCATTCGCCGCAGTAATTTCATTCAGCGATGCAACCGGCAAACTCAGAATAATATCGGGCCCTTTCTCCTCTGTGGGAGTTAGCTCCACCGTCGCCATGGCAAAACCGATCTGGGTCGCTTCAATACGAAATTTTCCGGCGGGGAGCTCCGGCAAACGGAACTTGCCTTGCTCATCCGTCCAGGTGATCCAGGATTTACCTGAGATTTGTTCCATAATGTGGACAGAGGCGCCGGGAACGGGAACGTTATCGCCCGTGCGAACTATTCCTTGCAGTGTGACGTGAGAAGGCGGCTCTTGTGTTTGGCGCGCAGCCAGGGGAATGCAGCACAGTGCTAGAATCGCTAAAATACCGGAAACATTCTTCCAAACCCGCATCGTGGATACCCACCCTCTGACCCGGTCAGGAGGCCGGAGCACTCACGGCCGATTGCTATCTCTGAAAACCGGAATGTAGCTGCGTCTTATTCCTTCTGAATGTTATAGACGTGTTGCTTCCACGTTAGGTTTCCCGGTAGTCTTCGGGCATTTCCACTGACGTGAGAGAATGGAAGGTGTATTAAAGCGTGTCATGAACTGCTTGACCGGGAAAGTTCAATTGTGGACATGTTCTGTAACTGAGAGGCAGGAGTGAATCCCTGGGCCATTGGAGTGCCGGTGGCTGTGGCGGCTGGAGCCGGCGTGGCTAGTTGGGCAGCCATGGCCCCCTCGGCACAATTGTTCGGGCCGACAGTGCGACGATTGCCCACGGATGGTTCGCCGCCTCAAATTGCGCTGACCTTTGATGATGGGCCGAATCCTCCTATAACTCCCAAGCTGCTCGATTTGCTGGAAAAATACAAAGCGCGGGCGACATTTTTTGTGATCGGACGATTCGCCCGTGCCTGCCCCGATCTCATCCGCGAAATTCACGAGCGAGGGCACCTGCTCGCAAATCATACAGATACACATCCACACCTGGCGTGGCACTCGCGCGCGAGAATCGCGCGCGAATTGCGGATGTGCGGTGACGCGGTTCTGAGTGCGCTGGCAAGCGGCGGCGACCTGACTGGTCCATTCAGCATGAAATGGATGCGCCCACCCTTCGGATTTCGCGGGCCGCAGCTTCAGGGCGTGGTTGCGAACATGGGGATTCGCGGAGTGGTGATGTGGTCGGCACTGTGCTTTGACTGGAAACCGCAGCCGATGGAGCGCATCGTTAGCCGGCTTGCGCGTGTGCGCGAGGGGGACATCGTTCTGATGCATGACGGGGACCACCGCGGACTCGGCGGAGACCGCGGCCACATTCTTGGCGGGTTGGAACACTGGTTGCCCCGTTGGCGCGACGCAGGGCTGGAATTTGTTACCATCGAGGCGGGCTGCAAGGCATAGGGGGAGATTCGAGTGCCGCGCCCGCTTCTTATTTTTGGCTGGCCATTCATTTTTGGACAGAGGTGCTCATGGACGAGAAGAACTTTTATACCGAGCAGCAGGAAACCAAGCCGATCAAACTGATTTGCCCGAGTTGTCGGAAAGAAGACAACTATCCCATCCGGTGGATGGTGCGGACCAAGAAAAAGGAGATTCCGCGCGGAGCGGGCGAAGAGGACAAAAAACATTTTGCCAACGCGCGCTCTTACATGGTGCGCATGGATGAGATTGTGGCCTGTCGCAAATGCCGCAAGCGCTTCGAGCTCACAGGCCAGAGCGTGGTGTTCGTGGAGCAGATGGTCGGACTGCCTCGCGATGTGGAGGAGGAAGAGGGCGGGGCCTGAAGAATTTCAGGCGCCGGAATTGTCAGATCTCCGGATACAGCTCGAAAAACGCAGCGACCGACTGGCGCAGCGTTTTTTCAATTTCTTCCTTGCTGCCATCGATCAAATGCATGGAAACGCGCGCGGTGCGCCCGTTCTTCAATTTAATTGTCGCGTCGCCCACCTCGCCCAATTCATCGGCGGGCAACAGCCTCATCCCATAAATTAGCGCCAGCTTGGCCATAGTGCCCCTCTCCATTTCCATCGCACTCCCGCGGAGCGCGAACTGTTCAAGGCACTTCGAGCCTAAACGCAGCCGAAAGTAGAGTCAAATTCCTGCCTGCCAGCCACTGCACTTGATGTGTTTGCCTGCCAATGGACACGGGCTGCCCCTGGCGAACTAATTCAAACCAGGCGGTTTGCGCCCGTTCAAGTCTGGAGTGCTTCGTGCTTTCCCCAGGATGCGAGGATTCGCCAAGACTCCGTCCAATCAAGGAGACCGAAAATGAAACGTCTGACAACGATCTTGGTCTTTTTTGTTTCGAGTTTATTCGCGCTATGCGTGCCAGCACATGCACAAAAGATTTCATGGCTTCCGACATCGACAGAAGAAGGAAGGCGTGCATTTCGAGCTGCGCGGGCCAGAGAAAACGCTCAACAGTTCATGAAGCAAAATGCAAAGAAACAAGCCCTGGTCCGTTTAACCGGCGGCAAAGAGATCAAGGGCAGGATCATCGAATTGCAAGATTCCGCTCTGGTGATGGAACATAGGAAGGGAGGCAAGAGAGATGTGGTGTCCTACAGCGAGATTACCGAAGGTCCCAAAACCTTCATTCCGCTAGGGGAATTGATTGTGTTGGATACAATCCTGGTCATCATAATCATTCCATTCCTGCCGCTGATCATGCTCACCGGCATGGAATGAATGCATTTTGTTTGTCTAATGAAAACAAGTGGAATTGGCGTTAGAATTAAAAGCATCCGGCGTCCTGGGTTGGCGCATCAGAATATGTGGAGGAGGGGTGTCATGGGAGATATGCGCTTCAAGTTCCAAAGTGTCTCCAGCGTGATTGTGATTGGAGCGCTTGCGCTCTTGTTGGTCCTCCCACTCGTGGCGCAACAATCGGGGCCGGTGACTCCGCCCGCCGCAAACCAAGCGGTGCCAGCGCAGCAGGCAACACCTCCGGCGCAACAAGCGACTCCGCCTGCGAGCGCGACTCAAGTGAATCCCAATGCTCTCAAAACCAGCCCAACGCCGGCGCAATCGGCGGCCATGCTCACGGTTCCATCAGGGACCAAGCTGCCGCTGGTGTTGCACAACTCAATTACAACGCGCAATGCCCATCCCGGAGATCCGGTCTATCTGGAAACGCTTTTTCCCATCGTGCTCAACAACAAAATATTGATTCCCGCCGGTTCCTATGTTCAGGGTGAAGTCCTATCCTCAAAGCGGCCCGGAAAAGTGAAGGGCGTGGGCGAGATGCAAATCCGCTTGAACACCATGATCCTGCCGAACGGCTACACGGTGAGTTTCAATGCCACGCCCAACAACGCCGGAACGGGCGGCAACGAGTCCGTGGATTCGGAGGGAAACATTAAGGGTGACACGGATAAAGCCACTGACGCGGGAACAGTTTTGAAAGGCACGGCCATCGGCGCGGGAATCGGAGCGGTAGCGACTCGCTCCGCCGGCGGCGCAGGAATTGGCGCCGGAATTGGCGCGGCGGCAGGGCTGATGACGGTACTTCTTACGCGAGGACCGGAACTGGAGCTGCCTCGGGGCACGACCTTGGATGTTGTAATTGACCGGACGCTTTATCTCGACCCAACTTTCATTACATTTACCGACCCAGGACACGCATCCACTTTGCCCGGGCCTCCCAATCGCGAGCCCACGCGTTCGCGCTCGCCGTTTTGAAAATAATTCACTCGGTAAGAATTTGATTGAGGGAAATTCGATTTAGCTCTCCCCGCGCGGCCATCGAAGGAGTCGGCTAATCACCATTCGGGAATATGCACTTTTCAGCCAATTAGGCACGTTCGTACCGCAAGTGCCGAAGGTATCGCTGGAGTGCTTCACCTAGGAGGAATGTTAAGCAGAGGCGCGACTGGACTCCACGAAACGCATCGGGCTGAATCTGTCCCATGAAACGATTGTTCGCTGCCCCGTGATCCAGTCAGCAATCAGCCTCGCGGTGATCGGTGTAAGCAAGATGCCATTTCGGAAATGCCCTGTGGCAATAAGCAGGCCTTCGACATCGGTGGGCCCGAGTATGGGCAAATGGTCGGGCGTATCAGGGCGCAAGCCGCTCCATGATTCAGTGATGGAAGCTCCAGCAAGTCCGGGAGCGATTTCGACAGCGGCGGCAAGAATTTTTCCGAGGCCATCGGGCGTCACGCGTTTTTCAAATCCAACCTGTTCGAGGGTGCTGCCCGCCACGCACATTCCTCCGCCGCGCGGCACAATGTAGCCGTGCTCCGATCGCAGGACGTGGCCAATCTCGACTCGCTCCGAATTGAGCGCAACCATTTGCCCGCGAACTGGGCGCACCGGCGCGTACTGCGAAACTCCTTCTATTCGTGCAGAGAAGCACCCTGCGGCGATGACCGTATTCTTCCCCTCGAAGCGCTCGCCCGCCGCGATAACTCCCGAGCACCGCTTTGCGGCTTGAAGCACGCCCTTCACAGGGCATCCAGGGCGAATTTCGGCGCCGCTCGCTTCCGCTGCGCGGAGAACAGCACGCGTAAGTGCGCGATTGTCCACCGATGCTTCCGAGCGAAGCAGCGCTGCAGCCCCCAAATCGCGGCTGAGATGCGGCTCCAGCTCAAACGCCTCGTCAATGCGAAGAACCTCGGCGGTGAGTCCCAATCCATGATGCACAGCAATGAGCGTGCTTAACTTCCGGTCGGCATCGTTACCGAAAAAAACCTCCATGGCTCCATGGGGGCGATAGCCGGTTTTCTCTCCAGAAATTTCTTCAACCGCCTCAATGAACTCCGGATAAATTTCCAGGCTGGCGCGTCCCAGAGGCACAAGTGGGATTGCATCGGCACTGTCGGGTGGAGGGGCAAGCATCCCCGCGGCGGCCCACGAGGCTTCCTGACCCGGCGACTGGTTATCCAGCAAGAGAACGCCGACATTGCGCCGCGCCAGCTCAAATGCGATCGCGCCGCCGATGATTCCCCCGCCAACAATGATTGCGTCGTAAGTCTTCATAGGAGGGGACGCCAGTTAAAAGGAATTCACCAATTCATTGGAAAGCAGCCGGGCCTTTTGCGCCAGGCTGCGGGCACGTAGCCAATCCGATGCGGCCATGGCGTCCTGGGCTTGTTTCAGGAAGTTGCCAATCTTGTCGGCCATGTCCTGCTGATTGGCCCTCAGTTTCCGGCCGGCGGCGAGACTGAGATTGTGCTGAGCGACCTGAATATCTGCCTCGGCATTGGCCTGTGCCGATGCGATTTCGCTCGCAGAAAGCTGAGGAGAAATTTGCGGCGCCGCGGGCTTGGTGGGTGAATCGATTTCGGGTTCTGTTGGATTTTGCGTGGGGCGCGCGGCGGGACGTTTGGGCGCGGGAGCGGGTATGACAATGATCGGCCATTGCGAAGTGTCGGGAGGGTCAATCGCTGGTGGAATAAAATTCACGTCACGATGAACCACCCGAGGGGGTTCGGTAACTCCCGTGCGAATAAAAGTGGGGTGCGCCGGCTTGTTAGGACACCCGACAATCATGAGCATCGCGAACACGGGCAGAGACATGAGGAAGGACTGCGGGTGCGGAGAAAGCCTGCGCTTAATAAATATGGGCAATTGGTGGAAAGAGGTTCTTTGCACAAAATCGCGCGCGCTTTGCAACTCTGCACCTATCAACGATGTGATGCGCGTCCTCATTATTGTGGTTGCGCCTGTGTGGACTGACCGACAGTTGCAGCATCAGCAGCCACGGATTGGCCCTGCTTCAGCGGCAGCTCGATGCGAAACGCCGTGCCCCGACCCGTCTCGGTAACAAAGTCTATCGAACCGTTGTGAAGCTGCACAATGCGAAATGTGGTGGCCAGCCCCATCCCACTGCCACCTTTGCGAGTGGTGAAGAACAACTGAAAAATGCGATTGCGCTGCTCAGGCGGAATGCCTTTGCCGGTGTCGGCAACCATAATCACTGCGGAATCGCCCCGCCGCTCGAGACCGATCGTCAGACGGCCTCCCTCCGGCATGGCTTCCACTGCATTGAGCACCAGATTGAGGACCGCCTGGCGCAGCAGTTCCGAATCTCCCCGAAGCCCAGGGACGTCGGTCGCCAGTCGAAGATCCACAGTTACCTTGGAGCGTTCGGTTTGAGGGCGTGCCAACTCCGCCACTCGCGAAAGCAGCGGCGCGAGGGGCACATCTTCCAAGCGCATCTCGACGGGCTTTGTGAAATCGAGAAATCGTTTAACCACCCGGTCCAGCCGTTCGATTTCACTGTCGAGCACGCGGACAGCTTGCCGGGAACCCTCATGGCCCGCCGGCAAACTTTCTTTCAGGTTTTCGAGCCACAGACGCATGGAGTTCAACGGGTTTTTGACTTCGTGCGCCACTCCAGCCGTGATACGAGTCAGCGCCGAAAGCCGCTCGGAGGTTTCGAGTTCGCTGCCGATCTTCTCGCGCGACTCCAGGTCGCGCAAAGTGATCAGCGCGCCCCAGGTTTCCGGCGCCGCAGATTCGGAATCGCGCACGGCATGAACGGTTAATCCCACGTGCCGCGGGCCAGAAGAGCCTGCCGTACCCGTAAGCTCGATTTCAGCGGAGTCGAGCGGTTGGAGCCGCTCTCCCTCGAAGACCAAGACACGCCGCAACGGATGGTCTGCTGGAAAAATCTCCGCCGCTTTGTGGCCCAGGAGTTTATCAAAGGTCGTGCCGAGAAATTTTTCCATGGCCGGACTGACCAGCACCGCGCGTCCCTCCGGTGAGAATAGAATTAATCCATCTTCCAGACCGGCCATGACCTGCTGAAGATTTTCACGCAAGGTGCTGAAAATTTCACGCACGCCCCGGAGTTGTTCGCCCAGGCGGGTAATCTTTGTGCGCACTTGCGTGAATTCATCGCCGCCACTGGATGAGGACGCTGTCCCGGCACTGTCAGATTTTTCTGCGGAATAACTATCGAGCTGGAGGTTTATGGCGTCCAGTGGCGCAAGCATAAGGCGGCTGATGAGTCCCGCCAGCAGCGTGGTGAGCAGAACGGCCCCCAAGGCCACAAACCCCGCAGACTTCAGTCCGGGCGTAATTTGCGCCTTTAGTAGGCTCAAGGCCATGTTTACGCGCACTTCACCGAAGGGCGCTTGGCCGGCGGACGAGCGTATGACGAACGCCGCTGAAGACTGGTAATCCTGCAATCGCTGCGTTCCAGAATAAATGGCCCGAAGCTGATTGAAAAAACCCAAGTGAGTGAGCGTGGAAAGCTGAGGATAGGAGGGAAGCACCTTGTCCACGCGATCCGGGTTGCTCGAAACGAGTGCCGTGCCTCCGCCATCGGCGATCGTGACTTCGTCAATTGCAGGATACTGGGTCAACTCTGCATCCATTTCGGCTGAAATTCCCTGACTCTGATCCAGGACGCGCTTCAGGTAGTCGCGGACATCCTGAGCGCTCGACGAAACGGGTGCATCGCCCGATATTGCCGCGGCACTGAGCGCGCTTTGCGCTTGAGTCAATACCTGGCTTGCTGCATGGTTGGCGTCGGCCTCCGCGCTTGCGATGGCCAACCGTGTCAGTCTCGCTACGTACGCGCCGGATATTGTCATCGCAGCCGCGAAAACAAGCAGCGACGATGTCAGCGTGAATTTAGTTCTGAGGCGAAGTGGCATTTTATTTTTATGATGCCGGAACGGACTGTCGCGCGCGCGAGCGGGGAGTCCCGCGCATTAGTTATCTGGCTGCGATGAATCATACTCCTTTAGTTTATTGTGCAGCGTTTTCAAGCTGATGCCCAACAATTCCGCGGCGCGTGTCTTATTGTTGGTGGCCGCCAGAGTTTGCAAGATCAACTCGCGCTCGGCGGATTCCACGGTTGTGCCGATAGGGAAGCGCAGAGATGAAAGACCCGATGCCACATTGGCGGGGGCGTGACCGAAGTCCGGAGGCAGATGGGACCGGCCGATGACGTCGCGATCGCAAACTATAAGCGCGCGTTCGAGAACGTTGCGCAACTCGCGCACGTTTCCCGGCCAAGTGTAGCTTTGAAATGCGTCCATCACTTCGGAGCTTGCGCCGCGAACCGCCTTACCGTGCTTGGTTGCTAAATCCTGTAACAACTGTTCGACCAGCGCAGGGATGTCCTGCTTGTGCTCGCGCAGAGGGGGCAGATGTATGCGAAAGACATTCAGCCGGAAAAATAGATCCTGCCGCAGCGCCCCTTTGTTAACGGCTTGCTCCGGGTCGCGATTGGTGGCCGCCAACACGCGTACATTTACAGGCGTCTCGGTCTTGCTTCCCAGGCGGCGCACCTTACCGTCTTCCAAAACACGCAACAGCTTTGCCTGTGTTGGAGCAGGCATTTCTCCGATTTCATCCAGCAGCAGCGTGCCACCATCAGCCAGCTCAAAGCAGCCCAGCCTTCGTTCCGCCGCACCGGTGAAAGCCCCGCGTTCATGGCCGAAGATTTCGCTTTCCATCAGTGATTCGGGAATTGCGGAGCAGTTGATGGCCACGAATGGCTTATCCGCGCGAGGAGAGAGGCGATGCAACGTCCGCGCCACGATTTCTTTGCCGGAGCCTGTTTCGCCGGTAATCAGGACGGACGCGGTGGATGGCGCGGCAAGCTCAATCACGCGCAGCATTTCCTGCATGGATTTGGAACCGCCCACCAGGCTTCCAAGCCGCCCCGCATCACGCATCTGGCGCGTGAGTGCGGCGACCTGTTTGCGATCACGAGAACGCCCCAGGGCCCGGTCCAAAAGTGCACGAAGCACCGGGGCCTGAAGTGGTTTTTCGATGTACCAGAATGCCCCGGATTCAATCGCCGCGACCGCTCGATCTTCGCTGCCTCGGCCGGTGATGATGATTGCGGGGACATTCTGCAATTCATCACCGAGACGAGCAAGCAACGTCAGTCCGTCAATTCCAGGCAACTCAACATCGGCAATAATCAGCGCAGGCTGGAATTCAGCGAATTGCTCGAGTGCTTCTTCGCCGCTTCCCACCCCCAAAACCGTGTAGCCCCACTTGCGCAATAATGCTTCATATCCGGCGCGTGCGTTTTGTTCGTCCTCTACGATCAGTATTCGTTCCGCGTTGTTTGTAGTTTCAGCCATGCCTCGCGCCTAATTGTTGAATTGGGCCTGTACAGAAATCTACCAGCAGCTGGGCGTGAAAGCCAACCGATTGAGGGGGATATGACTGCACCTGGTGAATGAGTGCCGCTTCTGCTAGACCAGGAGGGGAGACGCATTTCATGCCAAATTGGGGCAGACGGCCTTGCGGAAGGCTTCACTTAAACAAACACCGATTTGCGTATATAATGCACACGACCTGACAGTTGTGCGAGGGCGATTGGCGCTCGCACTGTTGAGCGGGATGGACTAAGACGGTACGGGGGAATGTCCCGCCTAAGGGTTGCCTATAAATCCGATATGGGAATAAAATACGCCCCGGGGGAAATGGGGTACGCTGTCCCCACAGATGTCTTCGGGGCTTGCGGATTCCTGATAATTTTGTGTTGTGTCGTTATGGCGCAATAATTTGAAGGTCTTTTGATGTCGATAGTACTCAACCACAAGTGGAGTTGGAGCACGAAAGTGCTCCACAATTCAGGAGGATGAGATGAGAGGTCGTGTGGTCATGATGGCGGCTCTAGCGCTGGGATTGGTCATTGCGCCAGCCGGGTTCGCTCAACAACTGCAGAATGATTCGTCTGGGACCACAACAAAACCAGCCGCGGCACCAACCCCCAAACCGGCCCCCCAGAAGAAGGCATCGAAAGCGTCAGATTCCAATCGCGACGCCCACATCAAGCCGGGGACCGATTTTCCGCGGTGGGAAGCGTACGGAGGGTACAGCTATGTCAGGTATCGCCAGCTAACTTCAAACAATCCGATTACATCGGACAATTTCCACGGCGGCAGTGCCTCGATTACCTACAACGCGTACAACTGGCTTGGGCTGGTCGCTGAATTAGGCGGTTATCACACAGAGTCTGCGGTCGGTGTCCCGACAGACGAGAATATTTGGACATTCATGTTTGGGCCGCGCGCCTCTTTCAGGAATTCAACTCGGTTCACCCCGTTTGGACAGTTTCTATTTGGTGGCACTATGGGAGGCGAGACGCTTAATTCCAATGGCGTCACTGAGGGATCGTATGCACTGACCGTGGGCGGCGGCTTGGATGTCGCCCTCACTAAGCACTTCAGCTATCGCTTGGTGCAAACAGACTACTTCTTGACATCGTTCGCGAACCCCAAGCAAACCGTTCCCCAAAACAATTTGCGGGTATCGAGCGGCATCATAGTTCGGTGGGGGGCGCATCCGGAAATGACAAACAGGCCGCCGACAGCTTCCTGTTCAGTGGACAGGAACACGATTGTCGCCGGCTCGGGTGACGTTGTTGCCGTGCACGCCACGGCGAGCGACCCGGATGGCGATGCTTTGACGTATACATGGTCTGCTTCGGGTGGCCAAGTGGACGGAACCGGCGCAAACGTGAGATGGAGTGCGGGCAATGCAGGGCCGGGGAGTTACAGCATCACCTCGCACGTGGATGATGGGCACGGAGGTGCTGCTTCTTGCTCAGCGGATGTGAGCGTGACTGCACCGCCACCGCCGCCTGCGCCCAAGCCGCCGGTTATGAGCTGCTCGGTTGACCGCAGCACCGTTATGGCCGGTGAGCGAGCGAACGTTACAGCGACAGCCACTAGCCCGGCTGGATACACCTTGACTTATGCTTGGCAGGCCAATGCCGGCCAGATCGTGGGCACGGGTTCGTCAGTGCAATTCGACACCACGGGACTGGCACCCGGCTCGTACACAATTACAGGAAGGGCTGACGACGGCCACGGACAAGCGGCGGATTGCACGGCGGCGGTAAACGTGCAGCAGCCGCCTCCTCCGCCGCAAGCCAGCAAGATCAACGAATGCGCATTCAAGCCGGCCATCAGCGCCCGCGTTGACAACGTCTGCAAGCGAGTGCTGGATGACGTGGCGTTGAGGCTGCAGAACGAACCCAAGGGGACGGTCGTGATTATTGGATTCGCCGACCCGAAGGATAAGCGCGCTGCAAAAATGGGCACGGATCGCGCCGCCAATGCGCAAACGTACCTAGTAGGAAAAGGCATAGACAAGAGCCGGATCACGGTGCGATCGGGTAGCGGCCAGGAAGGCGCTGGTGCAGCCAACCACAGGATTGACATCGTGTGGGTGCCGGAAGGAGCCACCTACTAGACTGGATCGTGATCGCAAGACAACCGCACGGGCCCGGCGCGAAAATTTCAGCGCCGGGCCCGTGCATTTTGCGGGTCCGGCATTGGCATCCGCCGCCGCGTACGAATAAGATTGAATCGAGATTGAATTGCTCATCCCCGAAATGAAGATGTATTCGCGCGAACTGCTCACTTTATTGTTGGCTCTGATGCTCGCACCTGCCGTTCTTGCGCAAGTGTGGCAGCCCATGGGCCCATCCGGGGGCGATGTGCGTACCCTGGCTGTGGAACCGGCAAATCGTAATCATCTATTTCTGGGTACATCGGACGGACACATTTTTGGTTCACTGGATGCCGGAGAGCATTGGGCGCTCCTCGGTCGCGCGGGTTCGCGGCTGGACAGCGTCGTAACTTCCATCATTGTGGGACCGGGCGATCCTCCCGCGTTGTGGGTTTCCACTTGGACACAGGATCCCACTGCGGGCGGCGGCGTATATCACAGCGCCGACGGCGGACACACTTGGCGCTCGGCGGGCCTTGCTGGTCATGCCGTGCGCGCGCTTGCGGCTTCGCAGCCGGGCACGTTGATCGCCGGAGCTGTGGACGGCGTGTTTCAGTCAACGGATGCCGGGGCCACCTGGAAACGTCTGACTCCCGAAGGGCATGAGGAATTGCGAAACTTTGATTCTCTGGCCGTTGACCCGGCCAACCCGCAGGTCATCTACGCCGGAACGTATCACCTTCCCTGGAAGACTTCGGATGGCGGAGCGAACTGGAAGCCTGTTCACGAGGGCATGATTGACGATTCGGATGTGATGAGCCTTTTGGTTGATCGAAGTCATCCGCGCCGAGTGTACGCCAGCGCCTGTTCCGGGATTTATATGAGCGAGGACGGTGCTGCGCAGTGGCGCAAGATCCAGGGGATTCCGTACGCAGCGCGACGGACACAAGTTATCTTGCAGGACCCCGAGCGAACGGCCACCGTCTTTGCCGCGACCACCGAGGGGCTGTGGGTTACCGCGAACGCCGGGCTGGCGTGGAAGAGAATGACTCCAGGTGATTGGGTGATCAACGCAATCGTGGCGTTGCCGGGAAGAATCGTGATCGGCACAGAAAAGCTGGGAGTTCTAGTGAGCGACGATGGCGGCGCCCATTTCCGCGCGTCAAATGTGGGGTTCAATCACCGGGAAATTGTCGCACTGGCACTGGACCGCGAAAGGCCGGGGCGCGTGCTGGCGGTATTGGCCAACGCTCCCGAACCGCTGCTGGCAACTGAGAACGGCGGAATAAATTGGGCTCCGCTCGGGCCCGGCCTGAAAACGCAAGTCCTTCGCCGAGTTTACGCGTCGCCAGGAGGATGGTGGGCCGCGCTTGACCACGGCGGATTGATGCGTTACGACTCCGCGAAATCCATGTGGACTCAGGCGGGCCGGCTCGCACCCGAGACACTCGCAATCTTCGCGACAGCGGAGAAGAGCAATAAGACCGAAATCAAAAACTCAGTGCACAAAGACCCGCCGCGCGCAGCTGGGCTTGCATTTTCCGAACAAGTCAACGATATGGCCTTCTCACGCGCGGCCTGGTATGCGGCGACCGATCGCGGCCTGCTGCGGACGGCCAATCAAGGAGAAACTTGGACGCTGCTTCCACTTGGCCCGCTGCCCACTCTCCCGGTGCGAAGTGTGCGTGTCTCCGGCGATGGACAGAGCCTTTGGGTGGTTTCCCTCCGCGGAATGGTATTTTCCCACGACGCAGGAAAAAGTTGGAGCTGGCACGATTTGCCGGAATCGGCGGGGGGAGCTTTGTGGCTTGATGCCGCACCTGCCGGCGGAACCGCGCAGAACGAAGAGTCTCTGGTCGCCTCCGCAGAAAATGGGCTCTATATTTCGCGGGATACTGGAAAGTCCTGGGAGCGCGTGGGGTCTGGATTACCGCAAGCTCCCATCCAGGATTTGGCAATCGCCGGATCAACTTTCCTCGCATCGATGCGGGCGGGAGGACTCTACCTCTCACGAGACAGCGGCCGAACCTGGACGCGGGTTTCCGGAAGCCTAGCAGAGGGTTACTTTCCCGTTGTGACAACCGAGGAGCAAGCCACGACTCTTTTCGTCGCTTCCGCGACCGAAGGAGTCTTTGCGGTACACTTTTCCGGTCCGGGGCATGCTGACTCGATTGAGATTCGGTAATTGCAGCTGTGAGACATCCTGATACCGGACCTGATGAACGGGAGAATTCCCGAATAGGTATCAAGAATTCCCTCTCTTGCATTCTGTTCAATACTGAACAGTTATCTGACGAAGCGTGGATATTTGTTCTTGACATATTGCCTAAAATGGCACTAACCTCCCTCGGTAATCTCATAAAAGGTCCGCCAAATCCTTTAGTTTCACACTCTCGCTCATCGTTCGGATTTGGCACTGTCCTTGCACCAGAATTGTACTAGGAGGGGCCAGTGAATACACAGACGGTTCCAACTTCTTCGGGAAAGCTCAGCGCTCTCGCGACCGTGCTTGTGGTAGATGACGAATCTCAAGCCCGCGAGATCTGTCTGAGCGTAGTGGAAGACGTTGGCTTGCGCGCGCGGACGGTTTCCACTACAGAAGAAGCGCTTGCGGCAATGGATGAAAGCCCCGTAGACATTGTGATTACCGATTTGCAAGTGCCTAGTATGGGCGGGATCGAATTGTTGCGTCATGTTCGGCAGGCCTCTCCGCACGTCGCCGTGATAGTTCTAACCCAATACGGCACCATAGAAACCGCCATTGAAGCGACGCGGCTCGGCGCGGCGGATTACGTGATGAAACCGTTTCATGTGGAAGACCTGCGAGCAAAACTAGAACGCGTCGTGCATTCGCTCACCATTGACCAGGAGAACCGAATCCTGCGGGAACAATTGCGCAGCCGCCCGGGTTTTGGAGGATTCATCGGCGTCTCCATAAGGATGCAAAAGGTGTACCGGCTGATCGAAAAGGTGAGCCAGCACAATTATCCGGTACTGATACTGGGTGAAAGTGGAACAGGAAAAGAGCTGGTGGCGCGCTCGATCCATTTCCTGGGATCGCGGCAGCAAAAGAACTTTGTGCCTGTGGATTGCTCATCCTTGGCGCCGACGCTGATAGAGTCGGAATTGTTCGGCTACGTCAAGGGCGCCTTTACCGGGGCTGTCCAGAACAAGCGCGGATTGCTGGAGGCGGCCGAGGACGGAACGCTCTTCCTCGATGAAATTGGAGATTTGCCCGTGGATATGCAGGCCAAAATGCTGCGTGCGCTGCAGGAACGCGAGGTGAAGCCGGTGGGGTCGACCGAACGCGTGCGTTTGCGCGCGCGGATTATCGCCGCCACCAACCGCGACTTGGAAGAATCTATTCGAGCCGGCAAATTCCGGCAGGACCTTTATTTTCGTCTGAATGTGGTGCAAATCAAACTGCCCGCTTTGCGCGACCGCAAAAGTGATATCCCCCTTTTGGTGAGTTCTTTCCTCGAGAAATACGCGGACCAGGAGCATGCCCCACGAACAATCACAGAGGACGCCATGCGCCAGCTGACGGCTTACGATTGGCCGGGCAATGTGCGGGAACTCGAGAATACGATTGAGCGCGCCATGGCATTAGGCACAGGGCCCATCGTGCAGATAGTGGATTTGCCTACCAATTTGCAGGATCCCGCCCGCGCCCAGGCCGTGGAAGAAGATGGGATGGTCCCGCTGGAATTGATGGAGCGTCGCGCGATATTCCGCGCGCTGCAGGGAACCGGCGGAGACAAGCTGGCGGCAGCAAGGCTTCTAGGAATTGGCAAGACCACTTTGTACAGGAAGCTGAAGCAATACGAATCGCATCAATCCAATTAGAATATTCAGGCGAAATAGCCCCGCTCGAGTTGTCTTCCGATACTGCTTCTTAATTCTACCTATATGGGAATAATTCGGCCTCCAGTCTCGTAGTGGGACACGCCCCCACAAAGTTCCTATCGCACGACCCCCAACTTATTGATTTGACATGGTTTTTTGAACACGACATTGGCGAGCGTGGTGCAAGGAGTCTCATGAGGAATAACTATGAGACCGTGGGAACACCAATCATGGATCCGCAATTGCCGTGCTGTAGCCGAATACGTCGCGACCATCGGAATGGCGCTGCTGGCGAGCTACTTGATCCTCGGGGGGCGCTGGTAATTCCAGATGGCCGCTCACCGATGGATTCGCCCAGGCCAAATGGAGTCCGAAACTCCCTCCGCTGTTGAGATATTCCTACGCGAAGCTGTGCACGGGGGCCCGCTACACTCCCTACTATCTGCGGCAGCGCGCGAGTTGCTGCATGCGGGCGGCGGGCATCGAGCCGGCGTATGGCTACTTTCTGGCCAGGCACAGCAGACCCTGGAAGGTATTGTGGTCCAGAGGGGCGGAGGAATCGTCCCGGAACACTGGAGGAATCTGGATCCAGGTGTCCCTGCGGTTCGGGACCTCTTAGTGAGTGGTGCCGATGAAATCCTTCTTGTAAATACTGAAACCAGCCAGATGCAATTGGAGGTGCTTTCGGGGACCGCCAAAACGCTTTGCCTGCCTTTGCGAGTAGCGGGCGCAACGCTGGGAGTTGCAATTGTCGCCTGGCAAGAGGAAGCATTCACAGCCGACTCTTCTTTGCTTCGAGGGCTAGCTGACGCCGTTGCCTTGGCGGTGGCCAGCCGGGTCTCCCATGAAATCACACAAGATCGTGGGATGACACCCGAGACCGAAAAAACCACGCTCCTGCGCACACGGGAAATTGAAGCGCAACTGGAAAGCCTGGCCGAATCCACCGATGCCGGAATCGTGTTATTCGACTCGCTTGGGAATCCGCAGCTAGTAAATCAACGTTTTGCCAAACTCCTGGGCCTCCCCTGGCAATTGTTTTCCGAAGCACGCACCTGGGAGGCCTTTGCCCCTGCGGTGGCGGCGCAATTCCGCGATCCCGGTTCTTTCGTGATGCGCTGGGGCCAGATTGCCAGCAGCCCTGGTGAGGCCAGCTGGGACGAACTGGATATGTTGCGGCCGACATCCCGCATTATGG
This sequence comes from Candidatus Acidiferrales bacterium, assembly GCA_035308165.1. Lineage (GTDB taxonomy): Bacteria > Acidobacteriota > Terriglobia > Acidiferrales > UBA7541 > DASTCZ01. The sequence continues at coordinate 59,801 of DATGHC010000013.1, forward strand.
AGCGGTTTGCCCGGCCAATTCGTGACTCCTCCGGAAGGTTTCTTGGGCGACTGGAGATCTATAGGGACATTACCAGCGAAAAGATGATCCAGTCCAAGCTATTGCATACCGAAAAAATGGCCGGCCTCGGGCAGCTGATTTCGGGAATCGCTCACGAGTTGAACAATCCACTGACCAGTATCATGGGGTATTCGCAGCTCCTGCTGGGCCGGCGCCTGACCGCAGCTCAGGCCGCGGACGGGAGATTGATCTACCAGGAGGCCGAACGCGCGGCGCGTATTGTGAAAAACCTATTGCTCTTTGCGCGTGAAACCCGTCCGGAGCGCCATCCAGTTCATCTGAACGAAATTGTGGAAAGGACGCTCGCCTTGCGGAGCTACGAGCTGCGCGTGGAAAACATTCGGCTAGAGCAGAACCTGGCCACCGACCTGCCCCACGTGCTCGCAGACCCCGCTCAATTGCAACAGGTATTGCTGAACCTGATTGTTAACGCGGAACAGGCCATCCGCCACAGCAGCGGGGAAGGAACCATTTGCATACGGACCTGGCTCAATGCCAATGGTCGCGTAGCTCTGGAAATCGCCGACAACGGGCCGGGAATCCCCCCGGAGAACATTCCCAGAATCTTCGACCCTTTTTTCACCACAAAGCCGCCCGGCAGCGGTACCGGTTTGGGGCTTTCCATCACCTACGGAATCATCCAGGAGCACGGCGGGCAGATCATGGTGGAAAGCCAGCCAGGAAAGGGTGCGAAATTCATCCTGGAATTACCCATGGGTGCGCCGGAGTCCATGATGACGCGCCTGGCGGGCGCGAGGCACAGCCCATCGTTTGAGCGGTCGGCTGTACTTCAAACGGGGAAGGTGTTGGTGGTGGAAGACGAGCCAACAGTGGCACACCTGATTGCCGATGTGATGAGCGAGGAGGGCCATTCAGTGGAAATCGTGCTTGACGGACAGGAGGGTCTTGGACGCGCCCTAGCCGGTCATTACGACTTGGTGATTTGCGACCTGCGAATGCCCGGCATTGACGGCCGGGCAATCTATCGCGAACTTGTGGCGAAGGGCAGCCCCCTGCAGCACCGGTTAATTTTCGTGACTGGCGATACTCTGGCGTCGCACACGCTGGAGTTCCTGGAAACAACCGGCGTCCCATATCTCGCCAAGCCATTTCTGGTAGAAGAATTGAAAGCGTTGGTTGCGCAGACACTGGATCCCATCGAGAGCACAGTAGTTGGGGCGGGCCATAACGGGTTGCGCGTGCAAGCCAATGGCAACCGCACGGGATAGGAGTCCGGGGACCAGTAAGGATTTCGATGTCGTGAAACAAGAACTGCAAAGAGCGAACAGCACTGAGGTGCAATTATCAAATATCGTTGACCGGTTTTGACGATGGATCAAGGAAACCAAATCCGATGACAATCCCGCTGGATCCATCAGTCCTGCTGATCTGTGCCGACCCGGGCCTGACGCGCCGGTATATTGCCGAGCTGGCGTCCGTCGGCGGACCGCACCAGACGCCGCTGGCGACCAGCCTCGCGCAGGCGAAAAAACTTCTGAGTGAATTGACTCCGTCCGTCATCCTCCTCGATGAATCAGGTCTCAGGCCGGAGGGCTGCGCCAAACCAATTGATTTGGCTGCCAGCGAACTGACCGATTATGCGCCCGTGGTGATTGTTGCCGCATCGGCCTGTCATGAAGCTCTGGCATTTCTGGTGAGCGCAGGAGCGGTGGACCTGGTCTTGCGTACTGGGAACTTTATCCAAGTCGCGGCTGGGCTGGTGGCGCGCCGAGCCCGGATCGGCGCGATGGTCTTCTCCGAAGGACTGGTGGTGAAGGAGCCAGAGCGGGACTTCGGCGAGTTGTTGCGCCATGAAGTGAACAACCCACTCACCGGAATCCTTGGCAACGCCGAGCTTCTGCTGAAGCGGCGTGACCGCCTGCCTCCGCACGCCGTCGCCCGGCTGGAGACAATTGCGGAACTTGCGGTGCGGCTGCGCGAGACAATCCGGCGCCTGAGCGATTGCTGGGAATCGAGCCGCGGGTCGGCTCCGCTTATTTAAATTTCGTAATCATTTAAAGCTCGAAATAGCCTGGACCGGACACCCCCACAGATTTCCTTCATCTTCAAACCCATTAGTCGAAACGGACAGCCTTTCAGTCGTTTGAGCCTCCGCGCGCAGGCTTAATTCCAGAGAAGAACTCCAGGACACGGCGCTGATATTCTTCCTGAGCGGTTCCGAACGCCGATGCATGAGCCGCATTTGGGACAACCCAGAGCTGCCGTGGGCCCGTTGCGGAATCATATATTAGCTGTGCATGGCGAAGTGGCAGCGTGGTGTCCAGTCCAGCCGCGATCAGCAAGATTGGAAAGTTGCGATTTCTGACCGCGTGGACAGGGGAGACTTCAGAAATGGAGATTCCGCCATCACGTCCCGCGGCGTAAAGTCCCGCCTCGACTGCCGGGCGGAAAAACGTCCGTCCAAGTAACGGACTATAGTGGAATCCCGCGTAATCGTAGGCGGCTTCACGGATATCGCTGAAAGGGCTCTCCGCGACGACGCCGGCCACGCGCGGTTCAACAGCGGCGGCTTGGAGCGCGATGCTCGCTCCCATCGAAACGCCTAACTCAAAAACACATCCCACGCGGACTTTTTCTTCGAGATTGGCAACAACCGCGCGAACGTCATCGCGCTCCTTCCATCCGTAAGTGGCAATCGCTCCATCGCTTTCGCCTTGGGCTCGTGAATCCATCATGACAACTCCATAGCCGGCGCGCAGAAGAAATTCCGCCTGGCCCATTACTCCGGTGCGATTGTCGCCGACCCCATGAAATAGAAGCACCCAATCACGTGTTGAATTCGGAGCAAGAGGCGCGGTCGGGCGAACAATCCAGCCTCGAAGAAGTACCCCGTCGAGCGCGCGCACGTTGAAATCTTCCCTCTGTGCCCCGGCCTGGTGAAAGACGGCATCTGCCTGCGTGATCATTTCGGGAGCGAGGGCGCGCCGCCAGGGGTGGAGTTCTGCTGGCATCCACCAATAACCAAAGGGAGCAGTCAGCAGCGAAAGCAGAAGTACCGCGGAGCAGGCCCAGAGTAGAAGGCGGCGCATGAGCTACCTCTTACATTTAGGTACGCATTCCTCCTGAGTGATGTTTCCTTATGGAGAAAAGACGAGACCCCTTGAGGGAGATTCATGTTGCTCAAGACCCCGTGGAGGAATAGTGGCGCACGCCTTGCGTCCAGGCCAATGAGGCCACTATCGCGCACGCCGCGGTCACTGCGGGAACCAGCAGGGCAAGA
>DATGHC010000014.1:0-49285 GCA_035308165.1 Candidatus Acidiferrales bacterium
TTGTGGTGCGCCCGGGGGGATTCGAACTCCCGACCTTCTGGTTCGTAGCCAGACGCTCTATCCAGCTGAGCTACGGGCGCGCCGTTTGCGCTCCAATCTCTCGACCGAAGCGCACAGAGTGACCGCATTTTATCACGCGACCCTCACACCTCCAAATATCTGAAATTCCCGCCCTGTATTGAAGCATTCATCCGCGGCGGTGATCCGCCCTCAACCCTGGTTCAATCCGCGGGCGCAGCCGTGCCTGCCGCACGAAAATCTCTCCCATGCCTCTCCGTCCCCAGAAGCAGCAGCACCACCAGCGCCACAATAACCACCAACTCAAAACCCGCCAGCGCCCACTGATATCCCACTCTGTCGCGCAGCGCGTATTCAATATTGTTAGTCGGTGCCGATAATATTGTTCCCAACTGATACGCGAGTCCCGGCACCAATCCGCGCGCCGCGTCGGGCGCCAGCTCGCTCAGGTGCACAGGAACAATCCCCCACGTCCCCTGCACGCCGACCTGCATCAAAAATGCTCCCACGACCAGAAGCGTGGCGGTGTGACTGAACGCCCACATCGGGATCACCGCCAGCGACAAGCCCAGCGACGTAATCATGCTGTATCGCCGCCCAATCCTCTGCGAAAGCTCTCCGAAAATGATCGCGCCAAGCACCGCGCCAACGTTATAGATCATCGCGATGTTGGAGACGTTTGCAGGAGAGATCCGGTGCACCGCGCCCATAAAATCCGGATAGAGGTCCTGAGATCCGTGCGAGAGGAACATCATGAACGTCATCAGCAGGATGAGGTAGGCGAACAGCCGCCACTCGCGCCCCGCCGTCTTCAACACCGCGCCCACGCTTGGCGCTCGATGTTGGCGCCACGCCTCCGATTCCGGCACCTTCGTGCGAATATACAGGGCCAGCAGCGCCGGCACGCCGCCCAGCCAGAACATCGGTTGCCATCCCCACGCCGGCAACACGAACCGCGCCGCAACCGCTGCCAGCAAATACCCCACGGAGTATCCGCCCTGCAAAAATCCGCTCATCACTCCGCGCCAGCGCTTTGGCGCGCTTTCCATCGCCAACGACGCGCCAATCCCCCACTCGCCTCCCATTCCAATTCCAAACAGTGTCCTCATCACCACAAAGAAAGTGAAGTTGGGAGAAAACCCGCAGAGGACCTCGATCACGCTGAAGTAAATCACATTCGCCATCAGCGGAATGCGCCGCCCATAGCGATCCGCCAGCACGCCGAATAACAGCGCCCCAATCGGACGCGTCACAAGTGTCAGCGACAGAGTTGTGATGATGGCGGCCTTCGACACGTTGAAATGTGTCGCCAGCGTACCCACCAAAAACACCACCACGAAAAAATCAAACGCGTCGAGCGTCCAGCCCAGGAAGCTGGCCGTGACCGCATGAATGTGCTCCCGTGAAGTTGTGCTCAATTTATTCTTGGAGTTCAGCAAAACTTGCTATCGATTTCACTCGTCGCATCACTGAAGCATGACTGAAGCACGGCGAATTCTCCGTGCATCCTCAGCGTCCGGCCCCCGCCCTGCCTGCCCTGAGCGTAGTCGAAGGGAGCGAAGCCGAAGGGTGACTCTGCGTTACGGCATTTGCCTTTCGCCTTTCGATTCTCTCTCCCATCTCACTCCGTCGCCGCAGTCTCCACCGACCCCGTCATCCGCTCAATCTGCCGGTACAATAACACCGCACAAATTCCCGCCAACACAAACAATCCAATCCCCAACTCGTATCTCCCAAAACAAATCTCCCCCGTCGCAAACAGCGCCGCATAAACCATCACGCAACCGAGTATCCACGAAAACAGATTCTGTCCCAGATCTCGCGTCTCCGGCACGTTCGCCACCGCACGCGCAATCCTCTTCCACCCCCTCGAATCCGGCCGTACCTTCCGATAGAATTTCTCCAGCACCTCATCCGGCTCCGGCCGGGTCAAGAACGTCACCATCACCCACGCCACCGTCGTCACCACCACCGTAGCCATGGTCGTCTTTGCAAACACTACAAATTCCGGGCCGCTAAACGGCTGCGCGAAATGGAAGTAAACCGCGCACGCCAGCGCCACCACCATCGCGGAAATCTCGCTCCACGCATTGATCCGCCACCAATACCACCGCAACAAATAAACTCCGCCCGTCCCCGCCCCCGCTTCCAACACAAATGTCCATCCCGCTCGGATTGTGGCCAACTCCACCGATACCAGCGCCGCCGCCAGCACCAGCAGCAGCGTCACGACCCTCGATACGGTAACGTAATGCCCCTCACTCGCGTCACGCCGCAAAAATCTCCGGTAAAAATCCGACACCAGGTAGGACGTTCCCCAATTCAACTGCGTCGCCAGCGTGGACATGAACGCGGCCATAAATCCTGCTATCAGAATCCCCCGCAGCGCGGAAGGCATGAAGTTCGTGGCCACCAGCATGTATCCCGATTCCGGGTGCTCTAAATTTGGATACAGCGCCGCCGCCACCAGTGCCGCCAGAATCCACGGCCACGGACGCACCGCATAGTGCGCCACGTTGAACCACAGCACGCTCAGGACTCCGTTCTTTTCATCCCGCGCGCTGAAAATCCGCTGCGCAATGTATCCGCCTCCCCCCGGCTCCGCACCCGGATACCAGAACGCCCACCACTGCACGCACAACAGCACCGCAAAGGTCATCACCGGAAGCGTCCACAATCCCGACCCGAATATCCCGCGCGAAAAATCCGGCAGCAATGCCGTGATATCTCCCGCTCCCGGGCCTGCGGCCGCGCGCTGCGCTGCCAGCGTCCCCAATAACGAATGCATTCCGCCCGCCGCCTGCACTCCATACCACGCCACCGCAATCACGATCGCCATTTTCAACACAAACTGGAACACATCCGTCCACAACACGCCCCACAGCCCACCCAGCGAAACGTAAAGCCCCGTAAACGGCATCAAAAATAAAACGCACAGCGCCAGACTCTTCGCATCGCTCAATCCCAGCGTCACGCCGACGATGCTGGTCATCGCCTTGGTCACCCAGCCCAGGATCAGGCAATTCATCAGCAGCCCCAGATACACAGCGCGGAATCCCCGCAGAAATGCCGCCGGCTTCCCCGCGTAACGCATCTCCGCAAACGCCACGTCGGTCAGCAGCCCCGACCGCCTCCACAATCGCGCGAACAGGAACACGGTCATCATTCCCGATGGCAGAAAACTCCACCACAACCAGTTCCCCGAAATCCCCTGCGTGAACACCAGTCCCGTGACCACCAGCGGCGTATCCGCGGCAAACGTAGTCGCCACCATGGATGTCCCCGCCAGCCACCACGAAACCTGCCGTCCAGAAACAAAATAATCCGCGGTACTTCGCCCCGACCGCCGCCGGAAAAAAAGCCCCAACAGCAACGTCGCCGCCAAATACCCGAATATCGCCAGAAAATCCAGCCAGGTAAGTTTCATAAACGTCCGCCGGACGCATACTCTTACCGGACTCGCTCCCTGTCAAACAATTTGTAGTTCGATTGTTTCCCTGCTGGAAAGTTTCTCTGAAGGTCGTTCACATTAAGGTGATAAAAAAAGTTAACTTGGAGCGCCGTCCCGTCCCCCCTACTTCTCCATCACAATCGGCGCAAAACTCGCCCCTGAAGGCACCACAATCAATTTCGACGGTGACACGATCAACATCGGCTGCGGATTCTGCAGCCCCCACGTCACGGAAAGGAAGATATCTCCCGCACCCATCCCGTAGGTCCCCTGCTGCGCCGGAAGCATGCTCGACCCTTGCGGCCCGCTCGACGCTCCCACTCCTGTCACATTTCCGTTTCCATCAAAGTTCAGCGAAATCACGCTCTCCGTTACCCCCGGGCTGTCCGGCACAACCGACGCTCCCTCCAGCATCCCGTTAAACGACGCCGCCGTAATCGCGCCCGTCGCATGTGGCTGAATCCATCCCGTCGTCACCTCTGCGTCCGGCCCGAGCACAAACCCTTCGTTCACATCCACCAGGTAAATAATCTGTGAGTCCTGTTGCGATCCCAGCGCCACTCGCCCCGCCGCGCTCACGCTCATCGAGTGCGTTGCATCCACCGCCGCTGCGCCATCCCCGGTCATTTGCGCAGCGGAAACTGTTGCGGTTCCTCTTCCGTCCGCGCTGATCATTCCAAACGTCATCAGCGATCCGCCATTCGCAAATCCGGTCGTCTGAAAATCCAAATTCCCTGCGAGCGATGCGTTGGTGAAAGGCCCGCCCTTCTGCCTCAAAACCGATCCCGTCAGCACCATTTGCCCGGATCCATCGGTTCCCACGCCAAACTCTTCGTCCGCAGAAACTCCGTACAAATTCAAATGCACAACCCCAAATCCCGGCACATTCAATGTCGCATTCCCTGCGCCGGTTGCCGCTACAATATGGTTCCCCGCGAATCCCACTTGAGCCGTGACCCTTCCATTGTCGTTCGCGTCCGCCGTTCCCTGGCTCAGCGCGCCCGAATCCGTCGCGGAAAATTCTCCGGCCAGCGCCACCCGCGCCCCCTGCGAATCAACGCCCGTCAACTCAAACACATAATTCCCGGCCGCATTTAGAGTCCCCAGCGACTTCGCATCTTGCCTCTTCATTTCTCCCGAGCCATGCGTGCCCTTGCTGGTGGCCGTCACGGATTGGTCGTCATCAAACTCAATAAATCTCGCATTCCCACTCGACGACACTGCCAGCGCGTAAATCCCGGTCTGCCCGTTCGGCAGATTCAGAGTCATCTCCCCCAAATGATTCGCGCCCACCGCATACGTCCCTGAAAACGCCAACCCTGTCCGCGCGTTTGCCGCGCCGATCTGATCCATCATACCGCCGGAAATTTTTCCATTCCCATCTGCCGTGAAGCTCCCCGCCGACACTGTCATTCCGTGCGGCCCGAATCCCCCAAACCGGAACGCATAACTCCCCTGCAGTTGTAAATTGTTCACTCCCCCGCCGCCGAGCGTCGCCAGCTTGGAGATCATTCCCGGACTCATCCCGGCGTTCACAACCACGCTTTCCGGCTGTGAAGCGACGGAGCTCGACGCGTCCGCCAATTGGATCGTGAAGTTGAACGTCCCGGCCGCGGTCGGGGTCCCCTGAAGAACCACGGAAGTAAAGCTGGCCACGCTTAGCGAAAGTCCCGGAGGCAGGCTCCCCGAAGATACGCTCCAGTTGTATGGCGGACTGCCGTTCACTCCGCTTATGGCGCTGCTGTACGCCGCACCCACGGTTCCCGTGGCCAGGGTCACCATCGGAATTGTAGGCAGCGGCACTGAATACATCGTCTCCGTTGCTACCTGAGTTGTGTCGGCAATGGAAGTCGCAGTAATCGTGGCGGGCACGTCAAGTGCGGTTGGCGCCGTGTAAGTCACGGATGTCGTCGAAATATTGCTCAGCGAACCGGGCCCCGTCAGAATCCACGTCACCCCCATATGATTGGGGTCATTCGTGAGCGTCGCAGTAACATGGCGCGTCTTCCCCACGTCCACCAAAACAGTTCCGGCCGGATCAAGCTGAATAAAAAGTCCGCTGCTCCCTCCTCCGGAACCTCCGCCGCCGGTGGGAGTAATGGGAATGTTGTAATCCTGGCAGCCGCCCGCGAGGACCGCGGCAAATAGGACGCACGCCAACCCCGCCTTCCGCCGCGTCCTTCCATGACTCAACAACAAAGTTGCCCCCATTTTCCTACAGCTTCGGACTCCCGCCTGCTCCACCTACAGATGTACTGTGCCCCTTCTCGAGTTGCTTCCCGGCTGAGCGCATAGCTTCGCATCTGGCGTGCGAAGGGCGGGCGGAAACGAAGCGCCATCATAACACGCACCTGTGTTCCCTGCGAAAAACTCCTCCCCTCCACTCTTTATTTATCAATTGGCCCCCGACCACTCAGTTCGTAGCAAGTTGCCCGGGGGAATTCGACTTGAATGCGTGGCGGCAACACGAATTGAAACGCCTTGAATTGAATGTATTGCGGGGAGTCAAACCGAATCGAATTGCCTCAATCTGAATGAATTAACTCTGATCTCTCCGTATCGCTTTTCTCACTCTGAAATTTCAAATACGGGATCTGAAACAATTCTTCTTAACTTTCCCTACGCGACCGACTCCCGCAATCACACGCCTCGGCGCAGTTTCCTCACCCACCCCGCTTCGCGGCGAACATTTATGGCCGCTGATTGATCCTATGCCTCCTTCATACTCTCTATTGCATCTCCACCACCAATATCACCGCCGCACCTCCCGTTCCATTCAAAATGAACAGCTTCGTCCCGTTTGTGACCACAAATGTCTTCACCCCAACGTTCCCGGTCCCGTTCGCATTAATCAGGATCCCTCCGTTGGACATGACCCCCGTTTGCAGCCCCACCGGCCCGCTCTCATCGTTCGTAAAAGTCGTGGTCCCGTTTCCAATCGCCACCGCGCCCGTTTCATTCGTAACCGTATTGTCACCGGGGTCCTCGGTCCCCACAAATGAGTCCAGCCCCGCGGCCGTTATCACCGAGTTGATGTTGTAAACGGCCACCGGCTGGTTATCCGCCGCCCCAAATAACGCCGAACTGTCAGTCCCAATCGCAAACGCCGCCAGGTGATCCGTCAGCGCCACATCGGTCGCCAAATAAAGCACCGGCGGATTATTTAGTCCTGGGATAACTAGCGTCACGCGCCCCGAATTCGCGCTTACAGTGAACGTTCCTCCGTTCACCGACTGCGCCACAACACCCGTCTGCCCTCCCGAAGCATATTGTTCCAGCGTGCCATTCACTGTGCCCGTGTTCGTCCCCGGCGTGGGCGTGAAGCTAACCAGCCCGAGCGTCTCGCTTGCCGTGAGCACTCCTCCGGTCACATTCGAGCCGGTTGCGTGCACCATAAAATTTCCGCTCAAGGATGCCCCGGTGAACGCATTCCCTGTCGCAATCGCTCTCCCGCTTGTGATTCCATGAGCCGTGGCGAATGCGTCCGTATCAATCATGAAAAACTCGCTCGCATTCACCATGTAAATCGCCGCCGTAATCTGGAAGTTTGACGCGCCGGCCGTGAACAGGTACGTAAGCGTCCCTCGCCCGTTTGCCGACCCTGCCGGTATCACAATCGTTCCTGTCGCTCCTGTTACTCCGCTGAGCAGAGTCGCCGCATCATCCGTGTCAAGAAATCCGGCACTGATAACTCCTGTGGCGTTATTTAAAGTGAACGATCCCCCCGTAGCGATGTGCCCTGAGGTCGAATCCACTCCCTCCAATCCAAATGCATATTGCGCCAGTAACTTGCTCAACGAAAATGACGTCGGATCCTGGAATTGTAGTATCCCGGCCGCTCGCGCCAATTGACCAGTCCCATTTCCTACCGCATCGTCATCTTCAATAATCCGCCCCTTGGAAACAATCTGACCACTCACTCCCGCTCCGCCCACCTGTACGGAAATTCGGAACACGGTCGTCGTCCCCGCGGCATTCGTCAATTGCAGGCAACCTCGGAAATCCGCACCCAGCGTGTAAAAGCTCCCATTCTGCTGGATTTGTGAGTGCGTTTCCGCCGTCGAATTGTTGATGTCCTCCTCGCCGCTGGTGATCACTCCAAGTCCGTTGGCATTGAAGCTCCCGGCAATCGCCTCGGGAGTTCCATTTCCGCTCCCTTGGAATCCGTGCATCAGAATCGCGTATTGCCCCTTCAGTTTCGCCTCGTTACCCAGTGAGGCCCCGCAGTTGCTCGCAATCACCGCCACGGTTGACACCCTGTCCGTCGATGAATTGTTCGCCGCGTTGACATCGCCGGCCGTAGCCACCGTCGCTGTATTCATGATGCTTGTCGGCGCATTATTCGCCACCGCCACGGTCAGTGTGATGGTTCCCGCCGCCGCTCCGCTGGCAATCGGCCCGGGATTCGTGCAGGTCACCACTTGCCCCGCCGCGCCGCAAGCCCAGTTCGTTCCCACAGCCGATACAAACGCCAACCCCGTCGGCAAAGTGTCTGTAACCGTGATCCCTCCCGTCGTCGCCAACGTTCCACCATTGGAAACGGCCAGCGTGTACGACCCATTCTGCCCTGGAGTAAATATGGTGCCGACGTGCGCCTTCGCAATCGCCACATCAATTCCGGTCTTCGGTCCTCCTCCTCCGAAGAAGTTGCAGCCCCCCATAGTGAATGCTGCAAGAACTGCGATGAATGCCGCCAGGAGCCTTCTCTTCGTCTCGCCTAATCCTCGAATCTGTGGCTGCGCAGTCGCTTGCGACGGCCTTACCTTATAAAACTGCATTTTCATTTGGATTGCCCCCTGGCCGATCAATTCAATTCAGTGTCTTAGCTAAGAGTCGAAGGAAAGCAGCCCCATTTCCAACCGGTATGATCCCCTCACTTCCAAAGTCTACCAACGCCCGCCCCTCCCGACCCGCTCGATATGGCTCTTGTTTCCCATCCGGCAATCGTGTCCCTGATTCCTTTTTGAGATTGCTCTTACTCTTAGTGCCCACGAACTAGCTCCAATAATCCATCCGACGTATAATCAGCAAGTACTTCCGATGCTTCTTCATAAGTCATTTGCGCGCCTGACCGTTGCCGTCTCCATCGCGGCACTCTTTTGTGCCGCCCTCTGCCCCATGACCTGTGCGCTTTCCTCCTGTCCTGGTCAATTTCATGATTCGCCCGCCCAGGACTGTGGCCATTCCTCCCCAGATCCCGGCAGTCCGTCTCATCCTCATAACCCGGGCAAGTCCGGCTGCACCACACACCATGACCTGGCCGGCAATCTGGTCAAGCCCTCGAGCCTCATTCAGTTTCATTCGGCTTTCTCGAGCCACGCCCCTTCGCCTGATTTCCTTCGCGTCTCCACGCGAACTGGATTGATAAACCGGAGCTCGCTCGCCGAATTCGGATTAGCCACTCTCCCGGACTTCACCCTCTCTGTCTCCTCTAGTTTTTCCGTCCTTCGCATCTGAAGTCGATCTCCTAAAGCGGAGTTTTGGTGGCACAGCTATTTCTGGCTGTGTGGTTCTCATACTTGTGTATTTTGGCCGGCAATTTCATGCCAGCCCAACGTCATTTCGGTGAAATTGTTTCAAGGAGCCGCCATGCAATCAACTCGCAGAGATTTTCTCCACAGTGCCGCGGTCCTGGGTGCGGGCGCACTCGCTTCGCGTTCCGGCGCAAAGGATCAATCCGTGCAAAAAATGGATCACAGCAAGATGCAATCGCACGACACTCCGCCCAATCGCCTTTCAGCAAACGCGGCGGGATTCCTCCCCGTTTTCGCACCCGATGTCCCCGATCTTCCCTTCGAGCTCGACAACGGCGTCAAGGTTTTCCACTTGATTGCCGAGCCGGTTCAGCAGGAAATTTATCCCGGCAAAATCATCAATCTTTGGGGATATAACGGCTCCGCTCCCGGCCCCACCATTCAGATCAAGCAGGGCGATCGTGTGCGCATCATCGTGGACAATCATTTGCCCGAGCCCACCGCCATGCATTGGCACGGCTTCGACATCCCGTTCGACATGGATGGCTCGCCCGGCCTTTCGCAGGACGCAATTCCTCCGGGCGGCCGCTACACGTATGAATTCACGCTTCAGCAGGAAGGCACTTTCTTCTACCACTCGCACATGGCTATGCAGGAAATGATGGGCATGCTTGGTGCCTTCATCATGCACCCGAAGGAATCCTACGATCCTCCCGTGGACAAGGATTTCGCCATCTTGCTCCAGGAGTACGCACTCCTTCCCAACAATCCCACGCCCAATTCCATGAATATGGAATTCAACTGGCTCACTTTTAATGGCAAAGCCGGCCCCGCCTCAACTCCACTGATTGTTCGCTTGGGAGATCGCGTCCGCATCCGGCTCATCAATCTTGGAATGGATCATCACCCCATCCATATGCATGGCCATCAATTTGTAATCACCGGCACGGAGGGCGGACGCCAGCCACGCGCGACCTGGGGCCCGAACAATACTGTTCTCGTGGGAGTCGCTCAGTCACGCACCATCGAATTTGACACCAACAATCCTGGCAACTGGATGATTCACTGCCATCTGCCCCATCACATGATGAACCAGATGTCGAGCATGGTCGGCCCGCTCACGCGTCGATCCGGAATGGCCGCGGGCGCGGGAATGGAAGAAGGCATGGGAATAATTCGCGGTGGCAATGCGACTGGACAGGAAAATGGCCCCAGCCTCGGACGCGGCGTTGGCTCAGGTTCAACTCTTCAACAGCGAACCACGAACGGACCGCTCTCGCAAAAAACTGCCACGGAAGGGATGCCCTCCATGCCAGGAATGCAGATGCAGATGCAAATGGATAAAGCCAACGTGGCCAAGGACGCCAATTCCGTTCCCGGCTTTCCACAGGATGTATTCATGGAAGGGCCGGTGATGACTATGGACGAAATGTTCGACAAGCCCGAAAACTTCGGCCTGCGTCCGGGGTGGTCAGGCTACATGCAGGGCATGATGACGCTCATCCGTGTCCTCCCTCCCGACCAGTACGAACACATCATGGCCCTGCGCAATGCGAAAAAATAATTCCATTATCTTTCGGCGCACTAAAGCCAGTTGTTGGTGGCGCAGCCATTTCTGGCTGTGCGCTCTAATTGCATCCCAAGTCAGGAGCCGCAAAATGAATCGCAAATTCTTCAGAAGTCTCTCCATATCTATTCTGGCTTCGCTTGCGCTGTTTTCACCCGCTCTCGTCGCACAATCCGGCCCGAGTTTCACGCTCGACCAGCTCCAGCAAATGGCGCTCGCGAACAACCCCACGCTCGGCCAGGCCAAAGCTGGCATCCAATCCGCCGCGGGCCGAACGCGCCAGGCCGGACTCTGGCCCAATCCCACCGTCGGCTACACGGGAGATGAAATTCGGGGAGGCTCGTTCGGTGGAGGCCAACAGGGCGTCTTCATCGGGCAGAATGTGATTCTAGGAGGCAAGCTTTCTCTCGATAAGAAAATTTTCGCCGCTGAGGGCCAGCAGGCGGAAGCGGAAGCCAATGAGCAGCGCCTCCGCGTGGAAAACGGTGTCGCCATCGCTTTCTACCAATCCCTTGCCGCACAGGAGATGGTTCAGGTTCGCCGTAAACTCAGCGCCCTCGCGAAAGACGCCGTCGAAACCACCAGTCAGCTTTTCAACATCGGCCAGGCAGACCAGCCCGATGTGCTCCAGGCCGAAGTGGAATCCGATGAGGCCGGCCTCGCCGCCGTCTCCGCCGAACGCGATCAGCAGCGTGCTTGGAGTATTCTTGCCGCTGTCGTCGGTAAACCCGATCTACCCTTGGCCCATCTCGAAGGAAATCTCGAAAAGCTCCCCGATGTGGATCCCGCGCAAGTCCTGCAAACCATTCTCAGCGACAGCCCCGCGATAAAAATCGCTCAACTCGGAGTCACTCACGCCGACGCGGAATTAGCGCGCGCCCGCCGCGAAACGATTCCCGATCTCACTTTGCGCGCGGGCTACCTCTACAACAACGAACAGCTCAGCGCCACGCCTCCCAAATCCGCCGGTTCCGAGGCCTTCGCCGAGATCGGCCTCAATCTGCGCGTCTTTAACCGCAATCAAGGAAATATCTCCGCTGCCCGGTCCGACCACGATCGCGCGGTCCTGGAAGTCCAGCGAGTTGCACTCGTCCTCCGCCAGCTTGCCGCGCCCGTCATTCAGAACTACTCCACTTCGCGCGCCTTCGCCGACCGCTACGGTTCAAGAACTCTCCCCAACGCGCGCCAGGCCTATGAGCTTTATCTGCGGAAATATCACGAAGGTGCGGCCGCCTATCCTCAAGTCCTAATCGCACAACGTACACTCTTCCAACTCGAAACCAATTATGTGAATGCGCTCGAATCCGCCTGGATCAACGCCGTCACGCTAAAAGGGTTGCTCCTCACCGACGGCCTCGACCTGCCCGCATCTCCGCGCGAGCTCGATCGCCCTGTCCGCGAAATCAACATGCCCGTGGCCGAAATCCCCGGAGGCCGCCAATGAAGCTCTAATTGAGTCCCGCAGGTCGGAGAAGTCACATTTGAAATCTCAATTTTGAGATTTCTTTCTTCCACTCTCCTCATTCTTCCCTCAGCACCTTCATCGGCTCCACTCCCGCCGCTCTCATCGCCGGAGCCAGCGCCGCCACACTTCCCACCACCATCAACACAATCACCACTCCTGCATACGTCCACGCATCCGCCGGCTTCACTTCATACAAAAAGCTCTCCACCAGTCGCCCGGCGAACAGCCCCACGGCAATCCCCACCGCCAACCCCGCGCCCACATACGCCAAACCTTGCCGCACCACCATGCGCAAAATCGTCCCCGGCGTGGCCCCCAGCGCCAGCCGCAATCCAATCTCCCTCCTCCGGTAGCTCACCAGTTGCGCCAGCACTCCATACAGCCCCGCCACCACCATCAGTATCGCCAGCCCCGCGAATCCCCCGATCAAATACAATCCCAACCGCTGGCTGAAATTGCTGCTGTCCACCGCCTCCTGCATCGTCCTGAAATTATCCAGCGCGAAGTCCGGCGCAACTTGCTTGAATATGTTTCTCATCGCCGGCGCCACTTCCATATTGCCGCGAGTCTTCACCACGAAATTCACAATCGTTTTCAATAGTGCCGGGTAATACAGCGAAGTGGTTGGCACCTGCCCATACGGAAGCAGGATGTACGGTTGCGGTGGCGTCGACACGCTTTGGTCCACCTGATCCCCTATCACACCCACAATCGTGTACGGCTTCATCATTCCCGTATCTTTACCTCCCAGGTCTATCTGCTGGCCTAGGGGATCTTTCTCTCCAAAAACTTTGCGCGCCAACATCTCATTCACCGTCACCACAAATGGCATGGCGATCGTGTCGTTATCGTTGACCATTCGCCCGCGGATCACTGGAGTTCCCATCACTCGCTCATATTCCCCGCTTACGGCCGTTACTCGGGCTTGATACTTGTGCGCTGCATCATTCGGATAGCCCACAATCTTGAAGCTCGATCCCAAATTCATTCCCGCCAGGGGCGGCGACGTCACCAGCGCTGCGTCCTGAACTCCGGGCGTATTCCTGATTCGCTCCAGCGCCGGTTGGTATACCAATGCCACCACCGACGCAGGCGCCTTCGCATTTTCTTGCGTCACTCCAATGTTGCCGAATCCCGCCGCGTCTGCGGGCATCCCCATAAACATCGTCACTCGCGTAGTATCAAATCCCAGTCGCGTGTGCTCCAAATTCCATAGCGTATGAAACAGCAGCCCCGTAGCGATCAGCAGCAGCGCCGAAAGCGCCACCTCTCCCGCCACCAGCCATCCGCTCATCCGCCGCTTCAGCGACCGCCCTCCCGCTCCTCGAGTCGCGGATTGCAGCGCCTTCTGGGGATCCGTCTTCGACGCCAGCAATGCCGGCAGGATCGCTGACAGAATTGTCGTTACCACTGCAATCAACCCAAGCATGAGCACCACCGTCCACCGCACCGCAATGTCATTCCCGCGTGGGATCGTATCCACTGGCAATTGATGTACGGACCAGACGCCCGCGCACGCCAGCCCAAATCCCACGGCGCACCCCAGTGAGCTCAGCAGCAAGCCCTCCACAATCAACTGCCGTATCAATCTCCAGGCTCCCGCACCCATGGCCGCGCGGATCGCAAATTCCTGTTGTCTCGCAAGGCATCGCGCAATCATCAGGTTCGCCACATTGGCGCACGCAATCAGCAACACTAGCCCCAGCGCGATCACCAACCCCATGAACACCTCACTCACGGGCCCGGTAATCATTTCCTGGTACCGGGTGGCATCCAATTTCAGGTCCGCCCCTTCTTTCGGATCGATCTCGCCAATATGGTGCGCAATCATTCCCAATTCACTTCGCTCTTGCGCCACGGTCGCTCCGGGCTTCAGTCTTCCCAGGATATTAAAGAAGTCGTATCCCCTCACCTTCTCCATTTCCTCGGTCGGCTGCAGCGGAAACCACAATGCCTTGGTAATGTCATTCCCCGTCGACTCGGGAAACCGGAAGCTTCTCGGCATCACTCCCACCACCACCCGCGCCTGCCCGTTCACTCGCACCGTCTGCCCCACAATGTTCGGATCTCCGTTGAATGACTCCCTCCACAAACCTTCCGACAAAATCACCACCTGCGGTCCGCCCGTTTTCCCTTCCTCTTCGGAAAATGTCCGTCCCACCAGCGCCTTCGCACCCAGCATGTCAAAGATATTCGGCGTCAATCTCGGAGTATTCACGCTCACCGATCCCTCTTTCCCCTGAACCACTCCTACATCCTCGGAGTACCCCGCCACCATCTCCATCCTTTGCGTTTCGTCGCGTATGTCCCGGAAATTCAGCCACGAGGTGCTTCCGAATCCCGGCGCTCCCGCAGGCTTGATGTACACCAGCCTCTCCGGATGCGTGTACGGTAACGGCCTCACCAGCACACTCTCCACCACCGTGAACATCGCCGTATTCGCGCCTATCCCCAGCGCCAGGGTCATTACTGCGATTGCCGTGAACCCGGGCGACTTCACCAGCATCCGCCACGCGAATCGCAAATCCTGCCCCGCCGTTTCGATCCAGGTCATCAAATCCATTTCGCGCGTCCTCTCTTCCACCAATCTCACATTTCCAAATCTCAATTTTGCGTCATGCCGGGCCTGTGCCGGTCTCATTCCCGAAGCAATATTGTCTTCCGTCCGCATCTCGATGTGCGTCCGCGCCTCTTCCGCAATCTCCTTCTCCACCCTGTTCCGCCGCCACAAATTTCTAATCCGCTCCATCCAAGCCAAGTCGCACCCCCACTCAAATGTCCATTTCCCTCGTCCCTCGATTCACTCCCCCTGCAACAAACTCCCCACCGCCTCCGTCAATCTTTCCCAACTCTTCTTCTCTTCCGCCAACTGCTTCCTGCCCTTCGCCGTCAACCGGTAATACCTTGCCCTCCGATTGTTCTCCGATGTCCCCCACTCCGCGCTGATCCACCCGTCCTGCTCCATCCGGTGCAGCGCCGGGTACAGCGATCCTTCCTCCACCCTCAGCGCATCCTTGGATACCCTTTGTATGTGCACGGTGATCCCGTACCCATGCATCGGCCCCCGCGCCAGCGTCTTCAGCACCAGCAACCCCAGCGTCCCCTGCAACACATCATTCTTCGCCTTATTCATTTCTCGTTCTCCCAAGCGCTCATCTCTCGCCACTCCTATAGCTATCTATATGTATCTACGCTCGCCATGTCAACTTTGTTCCACTCAATCTGGCCGAAGTGGCTCAGCCATTCTTTGCCGGAATCTTCTTCTTCTATCCATATCAATTCACCATTTTATGACCCCTAACTCCTCTACTTGGTGTACTATCCCCGCGATTTCAGTCTTTTTCCCGGCAAAACGGTTTTCCCGAGGCGACTTCCGACGTGGACGATTCCGGCATCTACCTGCTAATCCTCCTCATCGTCGGATTCATTTTCATTGCCCCTATCGTTGCTCTCGTCCGCGCTGGCCGCGCCGCAAAAAATTCCGCCGCCATCCAAACCGAACTCGGCGCTCTCCGCGAACAAATTCGCGTCCTCACCACTCGGCTCTTTGCGCTTGAACGCTCAATCACCAATCCACCTTCGGCAGGATTGGAATCTCCCGCGCCATCGCCCCCTTCAGCTCCTGAGCCTGTCGCTCCAATACCAATCCAGGTTGTTTCCCCTCCTCCACCATCATCGCCTTACGCGCCTCCGGTATCGGCGCCGCCCCTTTCCACAGCGCGTCCCGCTGCTCCTCCGCCGCCGCAGCAGCCTCCGCCACAATCACCGCCGCGCCCCGCGCCATCGGGCCCCGCGCCAACACCTTCCCTCCTCAAGCCCGCCCCCAAACGCAATTGGTCTGACATCGAAGAGCGTCTCGGCGCGAATTGGCTCAACAAAATCGGCACTGCCGCCTTCGTCATCGGTGTCGCACTGCTTCTGAATTACTCCATGCACTACCTCGGCCCCGCTGGAAAAATCGCCCTCGGATATTTCCTCAGCGTCCTTCTCCTAGTCCTCGGAATCATCGGTGAGCGCAACGAGCGTTACCGCGTTGCCGGCCGCGCCGTATTAGGCGGCGGCTGGGCCCTCGCCTATTTCACCACTTACGCTCTCCACAATGTCGCCGCGGTGAAACTCGTCGATAGCCCCGCCCTCGGTTTCACTTTGCTCTTCATCGTCGCCGCCGCGATGGTCGCTCATTCCCTGAAATATCACTCCGAAATCACCACCGGCTTTGCCTATCTCCTGGCCTTCGCCAGCATCGCCATCAGCGAAATCCCACTCGGAGCCCTTTTCGCCGGCGCCCTCCTCGCCGTCTCGCTCATCGTCGTCCTCCGCCAGCGCAAGTGGTACGCAATCGAGCCCCTCGCCGTCATCGCCACCTATTCCGTCCACTGGCTCTGGCTCGATCAGACCTACCAGCGCCTCGGTGGCTACAGACTCTTTCCTGAATTCACTCAGAGCGCCGTGCTCCTCTCCATCTACTGGCTCATCTATCTCATCTCCCATTTCCTCCGCGACGACTCTGAACCCTGGCAGCAGCAACTCCTCTCCGCCTCCTTCCTCCTCAACGCCGCCGGGTATCTCGCGGTCATGCATCATCAATCCTTCCATCCCGAGTTGCGTTTCTGGTTCCTCATGTCCGTCGGCATCATTTATCTGGGTGTTTCCGCCTACTCTCGCGTAATTCATCGCCGTCTCGCATTCATCCTCTCCAGCACTCTGGGCGCAGCTCTGGTAGTCGCCGCCGTCCCCTATCGCTATTCCGATAGCCGTCTTAAAATTTTATGGCTGGTTGAAGCGGAAGCTTTCCTCATCACTGGCTGGCGAATTCTCGACAAACATCTCCGAAGGCTTGGCTGGGCAGCTTCGGGCGTTCTCTCCGTTTATGTCCTCTACCACGATCTCTTCCCTCGTATGGCGACTTGGGCGCCACCCAACACTAGAATGGGTTGGCTCCTCCTCGCACTAGCCGTCGCCTTCTATGTGAATTCTAGGCTCTCCGCATTCGCGTCCCCCAAAGATCGATCTGCAGATGATTTGACTCAATTCGACGCTCTTTGCGCGGATGCCTCTCCCGTTCTCGCCTCCACTTTTCTTCTTTCGGCCGCTTGGGTCGCCCTGCCTCTCCTCTGGACCGCCCTGGTCTGGGCAATCACCGCCGCCGCTCTCATAATCACCGGACGCCGCCTCCGTGACTCCATCCTATATATGTGCGGCCATTTCTCCGCACTTCTGGCCGTCCTGCGCCTCCTCGGCCTCAATCTCTACCGCGACGATTCCTGGCACTCCATCCACCTTCGCATCATCACCATCTCTATTTCCGCGGCGCTCTTCTACGTCATCGCGCGCCGCACCACTCCCCTCGACGCCACCGAACATGATCCCAACACTGCCGGGGCTTTCTTCTCCGATTTCCTCGCACGGGTCGGTGGCTTCCCCGCTCTCTATACCGGCGCTGCCTCGCTCCTGGTCACTCTTCTCCTTTGGCAAGACCTCACCACCGCCGCCATCAGCCTCGCCTGGGGACTCTTCGGCCTGGCCCTCCTTGAAGCTTCTCGCGCATTTCACGATCGCCCCCTGCTGATCCAGCCACGCATCCTTATCTTCCTCAGCTTTGCGCGCATCTTCATCGCCGACTTCAACTCCGTCTCCCGCATCGGCCCTTTCGCCGCCCCGGTGGTCACCGTTTCTTTGCTCGCCTCAATCTATTTTTACGACGCTCTGACCTCCCCGGAACCTTCGCGCATGCGCTCCGTCATGCTCTGGCTCGGCACCATTTCCATCACCGCTCTCCTTCGCTTTGAAGTCCGCGTCGAGTGGGTCGCCGTCACCTGGGCGCTCCTCGCCATCGCTCTCTATTTCGCGGGCGCCCGCCGCGATCTTCGCGCCCTCCGCGACCAGTCCTTTGTCATGACCTTTCTCGTCGGTATCCGCTGCGCCTTCGACAATTTCTTTCAGCTCATCCCCTGGCATTTCACCAACACCCGTACCGTCACAGTCGTCGCCGCGTCCGTGTTGCTCTACCTCCTATTTGCCGTCACTCAATCCACCAGGCAATCGCGCCTGCAACCAAGCGCGTCGGAACCGCCGCAACTCGTCCTCAGTATTTTTGCCCGATTCCACCACGCCTGGAATCTTTTGCGCAAGTATCCGCAGCACTTGTTCTTCTTCGTCCCCACAATCCTGGTCACTGTCCTTTTGAGCCTCGAAGTCCGTCGCGGCTATCTCACCCCAGCCTGGGGCCTCGAAGGCCTGCTCATCTTCCTCGTCGTCCTCAAAATGGACGAGCGTGCCTATCGCTGGTTCAGCCTCCTGCTGCTCTTCCTCTGCGTGGGCCGCATCCTCACCGTAGATATCTGGAATCTTGACGCCCTCGGCCGCATCGTCTCTTTCATGGGACTCGGCCTGGCCCTTCTCGCCGTCAGCTTTCTCTACGCGCGCCACCGCGAAGTTTTCCGGAGGGTCCTGTGACCCGCCGCTTGATTGCCGCCGCTCTCCTGATTCTCGGCATCGTCGCGCTCATTTACTTGCAGCGCGACAAAGCCACCGCCGAAATCTCTCCCAGCCCCATCCTCTACCTGGTCGCCGACACCGAACGCGAAGCCGAACGCATTCCTCTTGCAATTACGCGCGTCAGCGAAGACGAAGAAAACAAGATCGGTGAGCGGCTTGCCAAGGAATACGGACTTTCCGACCCCAATCGCTACGCACAGGACATCTCCGGCGACCTCAGGCGCATTGAAATCCATCTCAACGACATCGGCCATCAACTCGCCCAAAATGTTCAGCGCAAGAAAATCCGCTACCATTTCTATCTGGATAACAATCCTTACCTCGTCAACGCCTTCGCTCTCCCCGGCGGTCAAATCGTCGTGGGCCGCGGACTCCTCTCCCTGTTTGAATCCGAGGACGAACTCGCCGCCATTCTCGGCCACGAAATCACTCACGTGGACAATCGCCACGCCATCGAGCGTCTCCAGTACGAAATTGCCGCGCGCAAAATCGGCCTCGACGGTTTCTATGGACTCGGCAGCCTCGCCGTGGATATCTTCCGTGCCGGCTATGCCAAGGAGCAGGAACTCGAAGCCGATCGCGTCGGTCTCCACTTCGCCGTGGATGCGGGTTTCTCCCCTGCGGGCGGAGTCAGCGTTATGTCTCGCTTTGAAAAATTGGAAAAAGAGGAGCAGCAACAGGAGGCCAACCGCGCCGGTTCTCCCATCGAGGAATTCGCCCAGATTCCAATTTCCGCGCTTCAGGATTACTTCCGCTCTCACCCGCCCGCCGCCGAGCGCCGCGCCGCCATGGAAGACGAAATCCGTTCGCAGGGCTGGACCGTTGGACCACAGCGGCCTTTCGTCCTGCGTCCGATTTTCCTTACCGATCAGGGCGAAGCCCTCGACCGCGCCGGTGACTTCCCGGCCAGCATCGTCAAATTCAGGCAGGCCTTCTCCTTCGACGCCAATTATGTTCGCGCCTGGCGCGGCCTGGCCGAAGCCGAATGGCGCGCGGGTGATGCCGCTCAAACCGCCGAAGCCGCCTCAAAAGCCGTTCACCTTCAGTCCACTGCTCGCGATTGGGAACTCCTCGCCCGCGGCTTGGCATTTTCAGATCCCAGTGGCGCAACTCTCAAATTCAAGATCCAGATTGACTTAGGCCAAAATGCAAATCGTGACTTTGAATCCCAGGCCATCGAAAATGTCGAATTGGCAGGCTTGCAATTCCTGCAAGGAAACGTGAACGCCTTCAATGACCTGTTATCAGTAGACACCCCGACAAATTACATTGACGTCAGGGCATCCATGCGCCGCGAAATGGCTTTCTGGATGTCCCACGCCGGAAAATTCGATCTAGCCGCCAATACTCTCGAAGAAGCACGCCAAATCCTCCCCCAGTCCACCGAAACATCGCTCGCCCTGGCCTGGGTCCGCTCCGACCAAGGCCGCCAAGCCGACGCCACCGAACAACTCTCGAACCTCCGCGGCTCCTATTCAAATGATGAATTTCAGGCCGTACAAGCCGTGATCGCCATGCGCACCAACCAGCACGAGTCCGCTAACTCCTATTTCCAACAGGCCGCCCACGGAGATCCCGTTTGGCTGGTCCCCGCATGGGTACAAAACAATTTCAGTCCCTCCACCGTCGCCATCCTTAAGCAACTCCAACAAGAGGAGCAAACTCGCCGCCGCAAAGAAAAAGAAAAGCAAGACGAACTCCGCCGCCATTCCCAACCTCAGTAAACTCTTGCCATTCAACCTTGCGTTTTGATTTCTTCTGCTCTCTTCTTCCATTTCCCCGAAAACGCAGCTCCGGCCGCGCGGTACTCTTTGGCATCGCGCCCATCTCGACCGGCGCAACCCCACGCGACCCGATTGCTCCTTGCGAAGCACACCTGCGCTCGCTCGACGGTCGCGCGCGATTCCAAGATAGAATCGCGCCATGACCGCCCCCGCATCCTCTCCCTCCGCGAGAAGATACGAATTGGGCGCTCTGTGTCTGTTCATCGCGATAGCCGCCGTGCTCCGTTTGCACAACCTTGCCGCGCGAGGCTTCTGGCTGGATGAGGGCATCTCTGTCGGCATCGCCAGACTGCACTGGCCGGATTTTGCCCGCGTTCTGTGGGAACGCGAAGCAAACATGTCGCTCTATTACTTGCTGCTGCGCGGTTGGCTGACTTTCGGCGGCGGCGAGTTTTTCATTCGCGCGCTTTCCGCGCTCTCGGGCGTGGCCGCTGTTCCGCTGATCTACGGGCTGGGCAGACGCCTTTTCGGGACGCGCGTGGGATTAGCCGCAGCCGGATTGCTCGCCATCAACGCGTATCACCTGCGCTATTCGCAGGAGGCCCGCGCGTATCCGCTGGCGGTTCTTCTCGCGCTCGCAAGCGCGTGGCTTTTCGTGCGCTTCGTGGAATCGCACGGCGCACGCAGCGGAATCGCCTGGGCCGCCGTCTCCGCGCTTCTTGTCTACAGCCATTTCTACGGCGCGCTGGTTGTCGCCGCCGAGTTGCTTTCCCTTCCCATCGCCCGGCCTCGTGGGATGCATTGGAGCGCGATTCTTCGGCCCGTGCGCTTGCTGGCGCTTTTCACGCTTCCCGTTGTCGCGTTTCTCGCGGTTCGCGGAGCCTCCCAGATGAATTGGATTCCGCGCGTCTCTTTCGCTTCGCTCTGGAGCGACTTCGTCTTATTCACCGGAAACGGCGGCTCGCCGCTCGCGGTGATTGTCGTCGCCGCGATGCTCGTGGCCCTTAGGAGCTGGCGCGAATCCTGGCGAGCGGACCGCCGCTCGTTTCAGAATTGGTCGCTCGCCGCAATGTGGTCCTGGGCTGCCTTCCCCGTCCTCGCCGTTCTCGCCGGTTCCGTTTGGAGGCCCCTTTTTCTCACGCGCTATTTGATTGTGTGTCTGCCGGCGCTGATCCTTGTAGTGGCCATCGGCATTTTCCGCATTCGTCCCCTTCCCTTGCGGGTGCTCGCCTTCGCGTCTATCGCGTTGCTTTCGGCGCGCGGCATTCTGTCGTACTACAAATCGGACTTCGGCGCGTATCACGAAGACTGGCGTGGAGCGACCCGCGCGCTCCTGGTCAGCGCGCGTCCGGATGACGGCCTGATCTTCTATCCCGGGCCGTCGCGCATGGACTACGAGTTTTACAGATCGCTCGACCTCCCCTCGGCCTCGCCGCGCGTCATCTTCCCAGCGCACGGAAATCCCCCGACACAGTTGAGCTTTCGCGACTTCCTCGTCCAGCCACTTGCCGAGGTCATCGAGAACTTGCCGAGCGACGCACCGCGCGTCTGGATCGTCCTGGATTCCCCCCAAGGCTGGTACGAAAACGACCGCAGCTACCCGTTCCTTCGCGCCTGGTGCCTCTGGCATTACCATCAGGTCAGCGCGCAAAAATTCGACGGCGTCGAGTTGGTCCTTTTCAGCAAGTAAACCCAGCTCATCCCGCGGACGAGGGCCGACGATGCAAACAGAGCCATCTAATCTTTCAAATCTCAAATGGCTTTTCCCGCACTCCCAATCCCCCCCTCGCCCATTTGCCTCCCCACCACCCTCATGCAAAAATGTAAGGATGCGTCTCCCCCGCTCCATCCTTTTCGCGCTGACAATTCTTTCTTGCTTACTCCTCTCCGCTATACTTTTCGCTGACGCTCCGGCCCCCGCCATCAAGCCCGCTGCTCCCAAGTCCGTAATCGCTTTCCTCAACCAAAGTGTCGCCTGGTATCGCAATTTCCCCTACGAGCAGCGGCTCGCCTCTGACTCCAACGACGCCTCGTTCCTCAGCGACGATCGCCAGCTGGTCGACCAAATTATTCGCCTTTCCTTTGATTTTGCCCTGGCCGATGCCGATCTCCAATCTCGCCAGTCCGCCCAAGCTGGCCCCGCTTCAGCGCAAGCCAGCTCCGCCACCCAAACCAACTATCGCTCTGTTTTGGACATGGCTTCCCAGGCCGATCAGCAGGTCAAGCAACTCGAAGGCGAGATGGAATTTTTCAAACAACAATTGGGAAAAGCGACTGCCGCCACGCGCCCCCGCTTTGAATCCGTACTCGCTGAAACTCAGAGTGAACTAGATCTCGCCAGGACCCGCCGCGACGTTCTCCAAAATATGGTCCAATTTGTTGGCGCCATCGATTCCGGTGGCAATTCTGCCCCGAGTTTCCACTCGCAGATTCTCGAGCTCCAGCGCGATGTACCCGTCCTGAATTCGACTACGCGCAGCGCCGTTTCCAATCAGTCTCCTCAGCAATCCACGCCCGCTCAGCCGGCCGCGCCCGGCCCCGGAACTGGATCTGTTCCTTCTTCCGCTCCTCCTGAAGTTTTCCCTCCGCGTCCGGCCGTTTCCACCGGCATCTTTGGTCTCGTCTCCGATCTCGTTTCCCTGCATCGCAAGATGTCCACCCTTGACGACGCCATCCAACTCTGTTCCTCGCTCTCCGATGCTTCCAAATCCCTCGGCGCTCCCTTTAACGCGGACATTCAGGAATTGGTCAAGCAAGGCGATGTGCTCGCCGCTCAAGCCGACACCAGTGACTCTGTCGATCTCATCCAGGAAAAAAAGGATCTCGACGCGCTGACTCAGCAATTCAAGCTGGCCTCCGACATCGTCCTTCCTCTGGGCAAGCAAGTTATTCTTCTCGATGTTTACAAGAGTAATCTGACCAGTTGGCGAGCCTCCATTCACGCTCTCTACAACTCAGAGTTCAAAACTCTTCTCTACAACCTCGGCACTTTGGGTCTCTTCATCCTCATTGCGCTGGGATTTTCTGAAATCTGGCGCCGCATCATTTTCCGCTACGTCCAGGACCCTCGACGCCGTTACCGGTTCCTCCTGCTCCGCCGTATCACTATGTGGGTTTTTATCGCCGTCGTGGTGGCCGTCGCCTTCGCCTCACAGCTCGGCTCTCTCGCCACTTTTGCGGGACTCCTGACCGCGGGCATCGCCCTGGCCCTTCAGAATGTGATTCTTTCTTTCGCCGGATATTTTTTCCTCATCGGCAAATACGGCGTCCGCGTCGGCGACCGCGTCCAAATCTCCTCTATCACCGGCGAAGTCGTGGACATCGGCCTCATCCGCATGCATCTCGCCGAACTGAGTAGCGGTGAATCCGACGCCGAGCCCACCGGCCGCGTCGTAGGCTTCTCCAATTCAGTGGTCTTTGAAGCAGGCAAGGGTTTCTTCAAGCAAATTCCCGACACCAGTTTCATCTGGCATCAGATCACTCTCATCCTCGCCCCCGAAAGCAATTACAAAAAAGTCGAGGAGCGTCTCATGGGCGCCGTCAATTCCGTTTTCGCCGACTATAAAGAAGCTATGGAGCAGCAGCGCCTCCATATGGAACGCTCTCTCGCCATGATGTCCGTCAAATCCTTCGAGCCTCAAAGTCGCCTCCGCCTCACGCAGACCGGACTTGAGGTAGTCATCCGCTATCCCCTCGACCTCGAAAAAGCCTCTGAAGTTGACGACCGCATCACCCGTTCCCTTCTGGACGCCATCGACCGCGAACCCAAACTTAAATTGGTCGGCACCGCCACTCCCAACCTTCAGCCGATCATCCCGGCACCGACCGCACCCCCCTCGACCCCCGCGCCCTCGCAACCTTGACCATTTGCCCGGTCGTAGTGACGCGTCTCCTTGCCATTTGAAATTATATTTTTCTTTTTCCGTTCCGGGCATATAATCACCCCAACATCGCGCGAGGAGGTCACATGCAAGCAGATCGAGTGGAAGTTTCCTGGGATTCCGCAAAATCAAAATGGCTGGTTCGTATCGAAGCCGGTGATGAAGTCCTTCGCCGCCCCTTCAGCGCCGCAAAGAACGCAGATGATCAGTCTCTTCGCAATGGCGCGCTGAAACTGGTTCAGGACGAAGGCTATCAGGCAGACTCAGCAAAAATCACCCTGAGCCGCTAACCGCAGCTTCCTTGGCGCGCTTCACGGTTCGCGGTTTGCTTGGCACAGCCATTCGTGCCTGCACTGAGCCCCGAAGTGGCTGGGCTGTTCAAATTCCTCATTACGACTGGGCATATGCGCTCGATCAAAATTCCCTAACTAATCGCCTTCGCAATCAAATAAGCCGCCCCCGCCGCCAGCGCCCCGATCACCAATGTCTGCACCGCGCCGCGCCACGGATGCGTCCCCGTATATCTCCCTTTACCATATCCAAAAACAAACAGCGCCAACAGCGTCACCCCCACCGACACCAGTATCGCCGCATGTATTTCCGACAGGATCATATAAGGGGAAAGCGGCACCAGCCCTCCCACCACATACGCCGCCGCAATCGTGCTGGCGCTCCGCCGAGCCCGCGCGGGATGCGGCTCTTCCAGCCCCAGCTCAAATCTCATCATGAATTGAATCCAATCTTTGGGTCTCTTGGTCAGCGCCGCCACAATCGGCTCGCTCTCTGATTTCGTCAGTCCATACGACTCGAATACTTCCATCACTTCGTCCGCTTCCGCCTCCGGAATCGTTTCCACCTCGCGCGTTTCCCGCTCCAATTCATTTTCATAGTGTTCCTCGTCGCTCTTCGCCGCCAGATATCCGCCCAGCCCCATGGCGATCGATCCCGCCGCAATTTCCGCCAGCCCCGCCACCACCACCACGTGCGTACTGACTCCTGCCCCCGAAATCCCCGCCGCCAGCGCGAACGGCACCGTCAATCCGTCCGCCATTCCAATCACAACGTCCCGGACAAATTCGCTGCCCGTAAAATGTTTCTCCACATGTGGCGTCTGAGGCATCTTCGTCTCTCCCTTACTCGCGTCAGCATACATCACGCCCCGCGCTGTTTCACCTTTCCTCCAATCTCAAAACGCCCGGCATCTTCCAATCGCCCTCATCTTGGATGTTGTGGGTTCCTCCCCAGCGTGCCTCCGTCCTGTGCATTGAAGACTCTCGACCCACGCTCGTTGCGCGACTGGGCTGAAGCCTCTCTCATTTCAACTTTCCATTATCAAATCTGAAATCTCCTCTCCCAAAAGGCCCCTTACAGTTAGTAACCTATCGCGGTGATATAATTCCTGGGGATCTGGATCTTGCTGGAAGGGTTCAGCGCAATTTGTTCGCCCTTCATCGCCCGGGGAGATTCCTCATATGCAGTCTGAACGGGCATCGGCCATGCAAATCCTGCGGACGTGCCCGTGGCTGTCTAATCGTGCGCCAACCTTGGGTGCCGTCCTGGTGATGCTCCTCTTCGCCGTGCTGACCGCCCCTGCTCTTTTCGCTCAATCATCCGATTCCGACCCCGCATTCAAGGGAATTCCCTTCGACCTTTGGATCGCTGGAAATGACGCGACTCAGATTCCGTGGGGCATCGCCGTAGAAACACCCGGCCTCACAGACTTTCAGCGTTTGGAAGCCTCTATTTCGGCTGAAATCCCCGTCTCTGGCTGGAGAGCATCGCAAGGCGGTCAGTTCCTCTATGTCGCGCAAATCACCGGCCGCAGCGGAAAACCGTATCGGACCGCCGGTACCGTCGATATAAAGAACCCTCTTGCTCAAAAAACATCCGTCACCATGAGCCTTCTCTTTAGTGCCTTCCTCTTGCCGGGGGATTACCAACTCGTTTTGTCAATCTATGACCCGGTCACCGAAAAACATAGTGTCGCGCACCGCTACTTCAATGTTCCCCCGATCAAGAATGACCCGCTCCCCGATGCTTGGGCCAATCTTCCTTCGGTCGCTTTCTTTTCCGACAAATTATTGCCCGACAGTCAGACCGGAAACCTTGACCTGCCCCTGAAACTGTCTCGGCCTGTTCACCTCGAGGTTATTGCCAATGCCACTCCAACCCACGCTTTGGCGCCCTCAATGGCGGTCTATCAAATGAATCTGTCTCATTTGATTCCCGAACTCGAAGTCCTCTCTCAGATCCGAGTGAACACCGGTTCCATGGACGTAATTGCCATGGATCTCGAGAATCAGAAAATCGCTTTCGAGCAGGACAGCGTCCAGACTCTGGAATGGCAACGACTTCAGGATGCTCTCAACCCTCAGCAGGCAACCGTGGTTTCCCTGAGTTCGCTTTCTGAACGAACGCAGGAAGCGAAGTTCTTCACCGGTGAGTTAAGCAAGCGCGTTTCCTGTGGCCAGTCGCCCTCCGGCGCAACAATGGAAGATCTTCGGCGTGTCATCATCGTTATCAGCAATGAGATGGCCTTCGCAAAGGACGTCAACCTTTCTCCTGTTTCGACCGAAGGCAATTGTAATCTTCAAGTCTTCTATATCCGCACGCACTTCCTTCTGCAGTCTTACAGCGGGCGCTCACCTATGACCTCCCGCAATTCCGACTCCCCCATTTCCGAGCAGGATGGCATCGGTATTAACCACCCCGGGATTCCCAGGGTGCCGGATAGTCGTGCGCCCCACGGGAGTCTTCACTACAGGACTATCCCCTACGAGGACCAGCTTGAAAAAACGCTGGCCCCGCTTAACCCCCGCGTGTTTGAAGTCAAATCCCCTGGGGATTTTCGCAAAGTAATTGCCTCCATCCTCGCTGAGGCGGGCAAACCTTAAAAGCTCGCCGTCTCCCGCGCTTCCCATTGCCTTCCCAGTATGCATATGTGATAATTATCTATAATGACTATTGGTCAACGCTTCCGCTTGCTTCGGGAACAGCGCAATCTCACTCAGGGCGACATCAAAAATCGCACCGGGCTCTTGCGCTGCTATCTCTCCCGCGTCGAAAACAGCCACACCGTCCCGACCGTGGAAACTCTTGAAAAGCTCGCTCGCTCCATCGAAGTTCCCATCCACTATCTTTTTTACGACAGCGACGCTCTTCCTCCTCTCCCCAGGCCATTACACTCCAAGGCCGATGACCACGTCGCCTTTGGTTCCGCCGGACAAGATGCCTACTACCTTCATAGCCTCCGCCGCCTCCTCGCCAAAATCACCCCCAGCGATCGCCGCCTCATCTACAGCCTCGCCAAACAAATGGCCCGCCGCGCCCGATAGTCGTGTCCATTTCTCATCTTATTTGTATTGAGTTTTCATAAATGCCCTCGAATTTCTGTCTCTTCCCATGCAACCCCCACGTCGGTTCGATCATCACACCCGCCGATACGGGAAAGTTTCACTTGACATAGATTTAGTGTCAGGTGTACCAAGCTTCCTATCTTTTGCTCGTGATTCAGGTCATGTCGGGGCGTGATCTCGGTCACAGCGCACAATCAGTAGCGTTTTCCGGGGTGGACGACGCTGGATTCTAATTTCGGGGACATATCCTTCCCTTTTCGGAGGAAACCTATGAGTGGACGCGCGTTGCGTGTTTTCCGTACCTCTATTTTTGTTTTCTGCTTGGCAGCTCTCACCTCCTTTGCCGCTTGGGGACAAAACTACGGCAGCATCGGCGGCAATGTAAAAGATCCTGAAGGCAAGGCTGTTGTCGGCGCCAAGGTAACCGTAACCAATGTAGCCAACAACACTCCGCGCTCCACTCAAACCGATAAGGACGGCTCCTACAGTATCACTGGCTTGGAGCCCGGTACCTACAAGCTCGAAGTCGGCAAGGATGGATTCAAGACCCACATCGCCACCAACGTTGCCGTGCTTGTGTCAACACCTACGAATTTTGATGTCGCACTCGAACTCGGAGTCGCCACTCAAACCGTTACTGTAGAAGGTGGTACAGCACCTGCATTGAATACGCAGGACGCCACTGTCGGTGAAGCGTTTCAAGAGCAGCAGATCAAGGATTTGCCATTTGCCGCCAGGAACGTCGTAAATTTGCTCACGCTTCAGCCCGGTGTTGTGTTCACTGGCCGCACCAATACCGACCTCCTGGCCATGGGTTCCAACGCAGGGCTTGATAACCGCGAAGGCGTTGTCAACGGCATTCGCGGCAATCAATCCAATGTCACCTTGGACGGTGTGGACTCCAACGATTGGCATAATCAATCTCCATTCACCAGCGCCTTGCCGGTCACTCTCGATTCCGTTCAGGAATTCCGCGTAACCACCACCAATGCCAACTCCACCGACGGACTGACCGGCGGCGCGCAAGTTGCACTCGTAACCAAGAGTGGATCCAATGATTTCCACGGCAATGTCCGTTGGGTTTATCGCGATACGGGACTCTCCGCTAACTCCTTCTTCAATAATATCAATGGGACTGCTCGAGCAGGTCTGCAGCGCAATATCGCCGGCGCATCACTCGGCGGCAAACTCATCAAGGATCGCTTGTATTTCTTCATCGACAATGAGGAGCGCCGAGACGCCCACGCTCAGAACGTAGAGCCGATTGTCCCGACCAGCAGCTTGAAGAATGGAGTCTTGATCTATCAGTGCCAGACCGCCTCGCAATGTCCTGGTGGCTCTGTCCCTGGTTTATCGGGCAACGTCACCGTTCCGTCGGGCGATTTCGGACTGTCCCCTGCGAATATCGCGACCTTGGATCCCAGGACGGCGCCTGGACCCGACGGCGTCGCCCCAGGGATCAACCCAGCTATGGCTAAGTATATGAGTCTATTTCCTACCGGCACCGACGCTACTCAAGGCATCGACAATGGTTTGAATTTTATTGGCTTCCGTTTTAATGCTCCGGAGACGACCGCGAGCAACAGCTATATTGGTCGCCTCGACTATAAGATTACCCGCGATGGTAATCACTCCGTTTTCTTTCGGGGATCACTCATTGGCCTCAATGACACCATTACGCCCGCTCAATTTCCAGGCCAAAGTGCGGCAGCCGGTTTGCTCAACAACAGTCGCGGCTTTGCCGTAAATTATCAGGCTATTTTCTCTCCGACCTTCTCCAACCTGCTCAAGTACGGCTTCACACGCGAGGGCGTGAACCAGTCCGGAACCCAGGGTGCCCAATTTGATGTTCGGTCTTTCACGGACATCGTTAACTTCGGCGCTCGTCAGGCTGCCCGAATTGTTCCCGTCCATACAATTGGTGATGACCTGACTTTGGTTCGCGGCAAGCACACTGTCCAGTTTGGTGGCAACCTCTTCATCGTCA
This sequence comes from Candidatus Acidiferrales bacterium, assembly GCA_035308165.1. Taxonomy (GTDB): domain Bacteria; phylum Acidobacteriota; class Terriglobia; order Acidiferrales; family UBA7541; genus DASTCZ01. The sequence continues at coordinate 29,422 of DATGHC010000014.1, forward strand.
CCAACAACGTGAACACCCAGAGTTCTTCATTCCCCGGCTACTTCGACAATAACGGATTCTGCATCGGCCTTTGCGAAGACGTACCCAATAGCCTCGGCGTCCCTGGCCCTGGTGCCGCTTTCCCTCAAGCATTCAATCCCGACGCCGTCACCCGGGCATTCATGATGCTCACCGGCTCCATGACTGAATTCGCTGACACCGCCTTCGGTAATCCCAGCACAGGCGCGATCCTTCCCGTCGGTGCCCCTGACATTCGCTCTTTTAGAGAGGATTACATCGAGGGTTATGTTCAGGATAGCTGGAGGATGCGCTCAAATCTCACAGTCACCTATGGTGTGCGCTACGGCTATGAAACCCCGGTTTGGGAGGCTAACGGTTTCGAGGTTGCCCCCACATTCGACATTTACCAGTGGTTTCAAAACAGAATCGTCAACATGAACAACGATGTTCCTTCTTCCGCTTCGCCTCTGCTCAGCTGGAATTTGGCGGGTAAGGCTAACCATGGCGCAAACTCCTGGTATTTGCCCTATCACAAAGATGTCATGCCGCGCTTGGCAATTGCCTATTCCCCGAATTGGGATAATGGAATCGCCAAGTCCATTCTCGGGGGCAACGGAAATTCCGTCCTTCGTCTCGGCGTCGGCTGGTTTGACGACAAGGTCGGACAAGCCATCGCCATCAACAGTGACGTGAACGGTTCTCCGGGTACTTCGACTTCCCTTGGAAATAGTTCCCAGCAATATGACCTTGCGGATGCTCCGCGCTTCACGGGCACTTGCTCTGCGACTGGGTGCACGGGCTTGCCGAACATCACAACTTTGCTCCCTGTGCCCACCAAAGCAACATTCCCATTCACGCCCGTCTCCAACACATCCGGGATTGGCTTTGCCGTGGATCCGCATCTTCGCACCCCGTATTCAATTCATTTGACCGCGGACTTCCAGCGCGAATTGCCCGGCAAAGTCGTATTGGATATCGGCTACGTCGGAACCCTCGGACGCCGCGAACTCGGTAAGATTGACCTGGGCCAGTACTTGGATATTCGAGATCCCAAGTCAGGCATGGATCTCTTCACCGCGTTCCAAAAGATCGCCCTGCTCGCTAACATTGCTCCTCCAGGCGGCTCTAGTCACGCGGCCATCAACCCCAAGAGCATTGCGGCGCTGCAGACCATTCAGGACATTCCTTTCTTTAACGACATCGTCCCGAACATGCCCGCTTTCCTCGCGTCGCAATTTAGTACCCCCGGCTATTCGTCTTTGACGCCAACGCAGGCCTTCTACGCTTTCGCGGTTCGAAACTCCGCACAGTCCTGGTCCTGCGCTCTCTTCCCCATGGACGTCGGCATCGGATCCAACGGCCCCGGTGGTCCTCCCAGCCCGTGGAACACCACACTCGATCCCACAGGCTCAGGGCTCGTTTTGTTTCAGCAGCAATTCCAGACGCTGGCGGCCTGGACCAACTTGGCCAACTCGAATTACCACAGCCTTCAGGTTTCAGTTCGCAAGAACACTCACAATCTGAGTTTCACTGCCAACTATGTCTACTCCCGAAGCATTGACAACGGCTCCGGCGGAGAAAACACGGACCTCGGCAGCACGGGCGGGGCTGGAACACTGGGCGCTCTGATTCAAAATCCCTTCAATCTCCGTTCCGGACGATCCACTTCCGATTTCAATCTTAAACACAACTTCAACGGCACCCTGGTTTATGATCTTCCTTTCGGAAAGGGACAGCGCTTCGGCAGTTCATCCGGCCGGGTTCTGGATGCTATCATCGGCGGGTGGGAAACCGTGGCAATCGTCCGCTGGCATTCTGGCTTCCCGGTCAGTGTTGGGAACGGTTTCAATTTCCCCACTAACTTTTTTCTGACTTCGCCAGGCACGCTCATCTCGCCGCTCCAGAGCTCAATCACGTACACGGGAAATGTTGGGTCTGTCCCTCGTCCAAATCTATTTACGGACGCGAAGGCGGCACTCGCTGACGTGGCCTTTACTCTTCCGGGTCTTTCGGGTTCGCGAAACGCCTTCTATGGACCCGCTTACTTCAACACCGACTTCGGCTTATTCAAGACCTTCAAGATGCCCTGGAGGGAAAGCCAAACGCTTCGGCTTCAAATGACCGCGTTCAATGTCTTCAATGACACTAATTTCAACGGGTTCAACCTTAGCCCAACCAGTCCAACCAATTTCGGCAACTTCACCTCGACTGCGGCGGGATCCAACATTAACGGCGGTGCAAGAGAAGTCGAACTCGCCGCACGCTTCTCCTTCTAACCGTTCCTGTCTTTGATTGAGAAAAGGCCCCGGCAAGTACCGGGGCCTTTTCTTTTTATACCCCGCCCCGCTTGGTAGCGGCGCGCTTTTGAATGGCGCTCTTGATTCGCTCATTAGACTTGTCGCTTTGATTTGTGCTTCTGTCTTGCTCTTGGTTTCCCGCAGGTAATGCTGAGGTTCGCCGAATTCGAAGCCATGCCCGTCAATTTTGTAGCGCCGGCCTGTCCTGAGTCAGGTCGAAGGGCCTCCGTGCCGGCTCTCTTGATGTTGCAAGGTCACTTTGCAGTATCCATCCTTTGAAAATCGGGGCCCTCGCACCATCCCTATACTGCTGCGCCTCAATCTTCAGAATCGGCCTCTCTCATCCCTCTCCGATCCCTCATCCCCCGAAATAATCCCCCACGCCGTAGTCTTCCAATTGTCCGCGCGCTTCGTCTCTGACGTCCACGCCGCAACCGGCATCAATAATCGCGCCGACAGCCCCGCGATATACGGCTCATACATTTGCCTCAACTTCCCCAATTTCTGATCATCCTCCCGGCAGCAATCTGAAATATTTGCGTCCACCAGCAACCGCCGAAGCTTTTCCAATTCCAGTGCGGGCAGCCGGTCTTTCCGCGTTGCAATCGGCGGACAATTAATTACCTGCGACAAATCCGCAATCGCGTGCCGTGAAATCGCAAACGTTAATTGTGCCTGCCACCGCAGCGAACCCTTTCCATACGCAATCAGCAGCGCCGACACATCCAATATCGCCGCCATGGACGCCAGCCACGATTGGTTGTTGTGCTGCGATCGGAAATAGCAAAGCACGGGATACGAAAGGTGGCTCTCCATCAACTCCGCCGCCCAAGCTTCCCACTCGTGCAGGAATTCCTGTAGCGCCTCCACGCTGTGCGGCTGCGTGTGCCTCTTCAATAATTCCGCCGCTGTGGGAGGCGATCCCGCGCGCGCGTCCAGCAACGAAATATTCACCTCGCGCCGCGAAAATGAACCGTACAACACCGGCAAATAGCTGATCGCCAGCGCCAAAAATCCAAATCCAATCCCGGCCTCGAACACCGTCACCACGCGCGCCAGCGCCGTCGTGGGAGTCACATCGCCCAGCCCCAAAGTGAAAAACGTCGTCCCGCTCATGTACAAATCAGTCCAGAATCCCGCCGGACTCCCAGTCGCATTCTGAATCTCAATCGCCGACCCAATTGCCTGGTGCACAATGGCAAATCCAAGAACCAGCCCTATCGCCCACACCCCGAACAAAAAAAGCAGCGACAGCGGCCCGAAGAAACTTAAAAACGACTCGCGCCGGTTTACCGATCGCATCCGTCCCGCCACAAACCTCCAGGGCTGCCAGGTCGACCGGTAGAACAATCGCGCCAAACGGAATTTGCGTGTCACTCTCCGCGGCAAAATGATCGTCTCAAACACATCCCAAAGGATGATCGCGATAATCCCCAGCCCCGCCAAACCTTCCAGTGCCGCCATTACTTTCACCTCATGTCTAAATAGCCCGCGCAATACTAATTCAATTGGATGGAATTTCTTTCTTCGGGATTCTTAAGAATGCCTGACCAGAAAATGCAACGTACACTTCATCGGCGCAATGCAAAAAACGATTGCAGCTCGCGTGCGCATTCCTCCGCCAGCACGCCGGACGTAACTTCCACTCGATGATTCACCGAGGGATGGTCCAGCACTTGAAAGCACGAGCGCACCGCGCCGCCCTTTGGTTCCGCGCACCCATAAATTAATCGCGAAGCGCGCGCCTGGACCAATGCACCAGCGCACATCGCGCATGGTTCCACCGTCACGTAAACTTCCACGCCATTCAGCCGGTAATTTCCGAGCGCCTTCGCCGCCGCGCGCAGCACCACCATTTCCGCGTGCGCGGTCGGATCGTTATCCTTAAGCGTCCGATTGTGCCCGCGCGCGATGATTCTTCCTTCGTGGGCAACAACCGCCCCCACGGGGACTTCACCGCGCTCCGCCGCGATGCGGGCCTCGTCCAATGCGGCGCGCATCAATTCCAAATCTGTTTCGCCGCTCAAGCAATTTTCTCCTCGGGTGGCTCGATGGTGGATTTTTCTTTCTGCGGAATCAAATATTCCACGACAACAACATCCCGCCGCTCGTCAAAGGATGTGTCATGCGCAATGTGCTTGCCCACTTCGCGCCAGCCGCATGAAAGACAAAGCCGCAAACTGTCTCGATTTTCCGCCAGCAATCGCCCCACAAGTTTCCGGTAGAGCAATTTCCCCGCCTCCTCTTGAATCGCGGTCATCAATTGCTGGCCCACTCCATAATTCCGGAACGATCGCCGCACGCACACAAAAACTTCGGCCATGTCTCCCAGCAGCGGCCGCCGGTCATAAGGAGTCAGTGCGATCCAACCCAGCACCCAGCCGCGCAATTCCGCGACAAGAATTGGATGCCACGTATCCGCGAGAGCCGCAGCAATCAATTCGCGCTGCGTTTCCACGCTCCGCGCGTGCTCCTCAAACGGAATCAGGTGATCCTGAACTCCTTCGTTGAAAATCTCGCGCATCGCCGCGGCATCACTTTCATGCGCGGGGCGCACCACAAGTTGAGGACGACTTTCCGGCGTGGCAGCCATGCGCAAATTCTATCACCACGCGCGCTGCGAAGCCCTGCGCATTTGATTTTCCAGGCGACCGAATTCAGAACGATTCGATGCGGGCAATCTGCCGGCATTTTTCCATTCGATCTGTGCCTTGACTTTCACGCCGCGCCGAAACAAACTAGGCATCTATGAAAGAACTGCTGCGCCGCATTTTCATGGTTGATTTCATCAAGGGCATGGCCCTTACTTTCAGCTATCAAAATCCGAAGAAAATTTATACGGAACAGTATCCTCTCGAGCGGCCCATGGTGGCGGAGCGTTTTCGCGGCGCGCCGCGGCTCAACATCAATCCAGAAACCGGCGAAACACTTTGTATTGCCTGCAATCTTTGCGCGTTGGCGTGTCCGGAAAATTTAATTGTGGTGGGCTGGCTGCGAGATGAAGCTACGCGCAGAAAAGTTTTGACCACATTTACTTATGATACTTCGCGATGCATGTTTTGCGGGCTTTGTGAAGATGCTTGTCCAACGGATTGTTTGGAACTGACGCAGGATTTTGAAATGGCGTACTACTCCAGAGAAGGAGCGATTTGGGATCGCAACCGGCTGGAAGTGGGGCCGACGCCCACGCGGTATGTCCGCTAACCTATTGAAATAAAGACAGTTAATAAAATTCCAGAAATAGGGCTTGACTAGAACCAATGTTTTGGCTTACTTGGTTGGTTAACCAACCAACTAAGGAGTTGGGAGAAAAATGCAAAAAACGCGAAAAAAAAGGGAGGCAAAAGGGACGCAAACCGGTCCGCGAGGAAGGGAGAAAGCGGACGCGGAGCGGAAGGTCCGGAAGCATTCGAATAACTCACTAGAGGCACTTATGGGAGCGGCGCTGGAGTTGTTCTGGGAAAAAGGATTTGGGGAAACGACTCTGGCGGAGGTGATTGCGCGCGCGAAGGTGCATCCCGGAAGCCTCTATCACTACTTCAAGACCAAAGAGGAGCTGTTGATCGGGGCGCTGGAGAGATTGTCGGAGATGCTCTACCCTGCCCTGCTGGCGCCGGCGTGGGAAAAAATTGAGGACCCGATTGAAAGGATATTTGCGCTGCTGGGGAGATACAGGCAAGCGATTTTGGCGACCAATTTTGCGTATGGATGTCCGGTAGGACGGCTGGCGGTGGAGATTTCTCCGGGGATGGTGGATGCGCACGGAAAGATTGCGGCGAATTTTGAGGGCTGGTCGCGGGCGGTGCGGGAGTGTCTGGTGGCGGCGGGAGATCGGTTGCCGAGTGGCACCGATTTGACGGCGCTTTCGAGGTTTGTGTTGACGGTGATGGAGGGCGGAGTGATGCAGGCGCGGTCGTATCGGAGCATCGAGCCGTTTGATCAGAGCGTGGCGCAGTTGCGGGAGTACATCGATCGGTTGATGAAGGAGGCGGTGGCGGAGGGGGGGAATTATTGGAAGTCGGGGTTGAAGAAATGATCATTGGTCAAGTTTCAAATATGAGACGTGGGGGAAAAAGACAAGGCAAAAGCTTTTACCGCAGAGGCGCCCTTCGACTCCGCTCCCTTCGGCTACGCTCAGGGCAGGCTCCGGGCGCAGAGGATGCACGGAGAATGTGTAGAGGATGGGTTCGGGTGGCAACCTAAAGTCGAGAGAGAAAGAGAGGGAGAGATGGGAACGACCAGCCCCAAATTAGTGGCAGTGGTGGTTGCAGCGTTGCTGCATTTTTTTCTGGGTGCGGCGTGGTTCACGGTATTTAAGGCGCCGTGGCTTGCGGGAACGGGAAAAACGATGGAGCAGTTGATGGGGTCAGGAATGCCGGCGTGGATGCCCTACGTGGTGACATTTATTGCGGATCTGGTGATGGCGTACGTGCTGGGATGGTTGATCCTGGCGTCGGGGAGTTCGGGCGTTTCGGGTGGACTGGTAATCGCGGGATTGGCATGGCTGGGATTTGTGGCGTCAGCCTTTGCGACTGAATACGTTTTTGAGGCACGGTCGCTGACATTCTTCGCGATCAATGCGGGATATCCGCTGGTGGGGATGATGATCATGGGAGTGGTGCTGGGGGCGTGGAAGAAATAACGGGGACGAAACCGAACTCAAACAGGTGAACAGATCATGACACGACGGACTCTTCTTGCAATCTCATCAATGGCGATAGTCGCGGCGGGATTGCTATTTGGGCAGGGAGCAAACTGCGAGGTGAAGTCGGCGTCGGTGGGGAAATTTAAGATTGAGCAGGAGTTGATTTTGGCGGCCACGCCGAATGAGGTGTTTGACGCGGCCACGGGGGACATTTCTCCGTGGTGGGACCACTCGTTTTCGGGGCATCCGAAGAAGCTTTTTATCGAGGCGAAGCCCGGCGGGGGATTCTGGGAAATATTCAATGACGCGGGGGAAGGCGTGAAACACGCGACCGTGATCTATGCGGAGCGCGGAAAGATGCTGCGATTTGAAGGGCCGCTGGGATTTTCGGGGACGGCGATGACGATGGTGACGACCTACACGCTGAACGCGGATCCGGCGGGGACGAAATTTCACCTGACGGTGGCGGCGACGGGAGACGTGGATGAGTCCACGGCGAAGATTGTGGATCAGGTGTGGCACCACTTTCTGGATGAGAGACTAAAGCCGTATATCGCTTCAGGAGATTACAAGAAGCATGCAGCGAGCGCGGGTGGAGATGATGGTCGGCGCCCGCCTACGCCCCAAGGAAACGGGGCTTCGGCGCGGTTCAGTCCGTTCACGATCACAGAGGTTGCGTGGCTGAGCGGGCGATGGACGGGGACGGCGGGAAGCGCGGTGACCGATGAGATGTGCACTGCTCCTTCGCATGGAGAGATGTCATGCATGTTTCGGGCGGTGGACGCGGGAAAAATCGAGGGACTGGAATTTATTACCTTGCGGGAAATTCCCGCGCCGGCGGGCGGGCGTGAGGGGATTGAAGAGCGGGTGCGGTTCTTTGGTCCGGATTTGAGCGCAAAGGAAGGCGACAACGGGATAACTCTGCGGATGGCGAGCGTATCGCCAACGGAGATCATTTTCGATAACGCAAAAACGGATGGATTCGTGAAACACATGACGATTAGTCGGCAGAGTGAGGATGAATTCTCGACGCACATCGAGGTTGTGGATGCGACGGGCAAGACGGGATCTATAGATGCGAAATGGAAGAGGGAGAAGTGAGAGGCGGAAGACAGGAGAAGACAACACTTGCAAGGAGTTAAGCCGTAAAGCCCCACCCTTTGCCTGCGGCAAAGGATGGGCCAGCCCGCGATTCATCAGCTGCTATCTGTTCAAATTAGGACAGACTCTTCGCTTTGAACTTGCTACAAGTCTTCCATGCTTTCACTGAGTTCGCTTGGGTCACGCGGCAATCTGAAGTGTCCCCGACAGGGCTTTAGTGCAAGGAGGCTCTATGTTGCGTCAGGGGGTTGAATCATTCGTACTTGCTTTTGTTGGCTCATCACTTATGTTCTTAGGACTCATAGTTCTGCCAATCGGTTTGTGTCAGAATTTTGTATCATCCGCCCGCAATTCCATAAGAAGTTTCCACAGCAGGGCTGCGGGCACGCCAAATCTGAGGGCCCTGCGGGAGCCGGCCAGACACGCCAGTCGCATTCGCAAGACATATTAGGGCGGACAGTGAAAACAGCGAAGGTTGCCCAGTTTGGCCTAAGGGTCAGAGGGTGACGCCCATGTATGCCATGGGAACCAATCATTTCCCGGCGGTGTATACGGCCTGGTTCGGCAGACAGATCGTTTTGCTGGTTGCCATCCATGACCAACAAGTCCCCATGCCGTGCAGAATCGTCAGCGAGTCCGCCACCGATGTGCGCGTGTCCCTGAAGCCTGGATGGGAAGTTGATTTCCCAAAGGAAATGATCTTGGCCGTCGTAGAGGAGGGCTTCGCGCTCGATCCCCACTGGAATTGATGCGGGCAGCCGGATTCTCAATCGTTACAAACTCAATTCGGGCGAAGGGGGAAATACAATGCGAGAAATGAATATTGAAACCAGGGGGGTTGATTCCGAAACTGAGACCCCCGATAGTGAAGTCGAATTCCGAGAGGATCAGGATCGGTCGGAGGGTGAAAATCCACCCCGCAAACCCCAGACGGGACGGCTCCCGGCGCGCGCGTCGCAGAGGAATGGGCTGGGTTGGTCGTAGTCGGTCCCATCAACCACAAAGGGCGAGAGTTTCCAAGCACGCAATTTACGGCGCGTGGTAAAGCCGAAGATCGTTTATCGGCGCGCCAGAATTCATATTCTTTCAAAGGAGGCAACAAGATGAAGCCAAGCACCAAGGATGAAATAGCGGGCAAGGTTCACGAAGTGAAGGGTAAAGTCAAGGAGAAGGCAGGACAAGTGATGAATAACCCCGAATTAGAAGCCGAAGGCCAGGACGAAAAGATAGGCGGAAAGGTTCAAAAGAAGATCGGTCAACTAGAAAAAGCCCTGGGAAAATAGTGTGACTGGCTCCATTGTATGCAAATCGAGCCATTTGACTTGGCACACGAACCAGACATATTAGTGATCAAAGGTGGGCAATTAAGGTTCTGTAATCCTGCAATTGAATTCCGCGATCTGAGTTGCGAAACGGCGAGTTATGCAGACTCTTAATGAGACGAGATTTCGTATGATCTACTCAGCGGGTTCTCCCCACATTGCCGACGTGAAACTGATTGATGTTATGTAGAACTCCAAAAACATTCAGAAGCCACAACACCACAACGATCACCACTACCGCGTTCAAGAGGGACTTGATCGTTCCCTGCATCGGAATATAACGATTGACCAACCAGAGCAGAACACCTACGACGATTAGAACAAGCGCTAACTGAACTAAAGGCATTTTGAAATCTCCTCACAATCTTCCTGTTTCAGCCACACGCCGACATCGTAGAGGGAGCGGAGACCGGAATCTGTTCAGTTCGGCACACGTGGGTGCACAAACTTCGGCTGTTTACAAAACCAAGAGAGCTTTCGTGGTAACTCTTATTGGCACGAGAAAATTACCAAGGCAGATTGCAAGTCACTCCATCGTGTGCCTTTGACCCGCGTATAGCCCTGGGGCAGCCGGCAGGAGGACTGGAATCAATGACTTCGCGCCGCGATGGTCTTTTCTTGATGTTTCATTTTGTAGAGGGCGCGATCCGCGGCCTGCATCAATGTTTCGATGGTCGTACCGTCTTCGGGATCGACCGCCATCCCAACGCTTACCGAAAGATGAGGTTCCTCATGATCGTTGGCCAGGTGTTCGCAGATCCGGTGTCCGACTTGGCCGGCATCTTTTGCCCCGGTCTCCGGCAGAACGATGGCAAACTCGTCGCCTCCATAGCGCACGGCCGTATCAATCGAACGGCAGGAAAAGCGGAAAATATCAGCCAGGCGGCAGAGCGCCCGATTTCCCGCCAGGTGGCCAAAGCGATCGTTGATTTGCTTCATTCCGTCCAAATCGAACACGAGCAGGGCGAAGGCGCGTCGTGTGCGGTCTGAACGTTTCATCTCGGACTCCAGCGCTTCGGTGAGGCGGCGGTAATTTCCCAAACCCGTCAGAGGGTCGGTTGCAGCCAGCTGGCGGAGATTGTCCTCCGACGCTCTTTGTGCGGTCATGTCCTCGGCGATGACCTGGCAACCCTCCGGCGCTCCGTCCTCGCTGCCCACTCGCAAGCCGCTGAGCCGGACCCTCATGGGCGCTCCATCTTTCCGCTTCCACTCAACTTCAATCAGGTTCACACGACCTGTTTGGCGGTAGGACTCAAACAATTGTGAACGTTCGAGCGGGTCGCGAATGATGTCGTTCGCGAGGTTTACGGCCATCAATTCGTCCTTTGAGGCATAGCCGAGCATAGTGACCATTGCCTCATTGACCTCGAGGAAGCGGCCCTCTGCATCAAAACGACAGATGCCGTATGCGGGATTTTCGATCAGAGCGCGATAATGCGCTTCCGAGTGACTCAACATTTCCTCGACGCGGACCTGTTCGCCTCGGAGGGCGGTTCGCTCCACGGCGATAGCCACTGCAAGCGGCAACCGGACCAGGCGAGTTTTGTCCACGCAATCGGACGCGCCTTTCCTCATGAATTCGTCGGCGATTTCCATGGTCAGAGGCTTGGTTACCAGGATGAACGGAATCTCCTGCACCTGTTCCTGTAAAAGGGCCAGCGCCTGCAATCCCGTCCAGTTGGGGACAACTCTGTCGGAAAGCACAACGTCGTAAGCATGTTCTTGGAGCTTTTCGGTGAACTCTTCGGGAGTCTGAACAAGGTCTGCGGCAATGGCAAATTGGGCTCGCTTCAGTTCCTGCAGGCACTGGTCCACGTCGGACAAGTGGTCGTCCACAATTAGTGTCCGGATGATTCGCCGCCGATGGGTGGCAAGACCCCGTTGACCATCCCACCGGTGGGCGCGGATTGTTTGCGTATTGGCCGGGTTCGTCATAATAAAACTCCTCCTGATTTTTAAAGATTGAAACAGTAGTTTTCCGCTCATGAGCGGGAACCACAATTGTTCTGCTATGCAACACCTTATTTCCGCGTCCTCACTCCGCGTGTTCAATACAAGACAGTCTTCAAGAATGTGTCCAATTGAAACACAGGCGGGGGCAATTTAGCCTTGAGGCGCTGGGAGCGCGTGAGAAGTGTCAACGTGAATCCACATGCCATTCCGTGCGTGGCGGAGGGCGGTTGGGCCACCTTTTCCCCTGCATTTCTAAAAATCGAAACGAACATGAGCGCATGATACCGCTGCGGTAGATAGCTGCGGAGTGATGGGACTGGGGTTGGGTGTGCGTCCATAAACAATGGCGCGGCCACCCGCGATTACTCGGCAGAGTGAGGATGGATTTTCGACGCATATCGAGGTTGTGGATGCGGCGGGCAAGATGGGATTTATTGACGCGAAGTGGAAGAGGGTGAAATGAGAAGGGGGGTACGAATAGACGTGGCCTGCTCAGTGAAAAGTTATAACGAAAAACCCCACGTTCCCGCCCTCAGGATCGGCGGGGGACGAACATGGGCACCCAGAACCAAAGTCTAATTCAAAAACTTACTAAAACTGCCGGCACCCGCCACCGGAAATCAAAGTCCGATTCAGAAGTGAGACTTGAGCGCGGCCGCCCGCCGTCTAGTGTTTTCTCTAAGTCATAGTCTCTAAAGGGGGGAGATATATACCCGCTGCCCCCGCCTCCATAAATCACACTTAATGATTATTGTATTCGGCAATCAGGCAGCTTGAAATCGGCGTGCATGCACTGACTTACTGCAGTTTCGCGTACTCCGCTTTGGCCTTCTTCAGGATGGGGATATCAGGGTCGGCGTCTTTCCAAAGGGCGAGGAACTCCTTATATTCCGCGCGGGCCTTGGCAGTGTCGCCCGATAGTGTGTAGGCGCGTCCGAGTCCGAGATGCGCAAGCGCGCCGATCGGCTCGTTCCCGACCACGCCTGCATGGTCGAGTATCTTCTGAAACTCGGTAACCGCTGCGGCGCCCTGCTTAGCTGCCAAGTCCGCTTCGCCACGCAAGTAAATGGAATAGAGGGCGAAGGTAAAAGCGGTGTTGGTCTCGCCCAATTCGTAAGGAGCAGACGCGGCCAGAGCATCGAGAGCGCGCTTACCGTCGCCGCTGCGAAGTGCGATGGCGGCGTGAATCATCGGCAAGTAATCGTACTTGACGACCGTGTCTTCGCTGAAACGTTTGGCGAGATCCGCGGCTAGCCGCTCGGCCTGTGTGGATTCGCCTGCCAGGCCGAGTGCAATGGCTGAGAAGGCTTCGACATTTCTGCCCTTGGCTTGCGCGATTGCGAGTTGCGCCTCTTGCTTCGCGAGGTCCATGTTGCCGGCTAATGCTTCGCGGATCGAGGCGTGCGCCTGATACTCGGCCGCCGCTTCTTTTTCATCGATTCGTTGAGCAGAACCGGATGCTCTGCGCGTGAGTTCCCGGCTCTTGGCGAACTCGCCTTGGTACGCTGCGGTTTCGGATTCGAGGAAAAACATCTGATCCTCAACTCCTGTTTTCCCCGCGGCATCGGCGACCTGCTGCTCCATCCCGGCATTGTCGTGCAAAAGGAAATCCACGTTGTAAAGAATCAGAGGAAGCCAAGGCGAGTCGATCTTGTGGGCCCGCGACTCCTGCACTGTGGCTTTGGCCTGATCGAGTTGGTCGATCCACTGGTAGCTGTAGGCCAGATTCACGTAGTTATTTCCACTGACGGGGTTGATCTGCTTGGCCTGCAGCGCCGCGGCATTACCTTTCTCGTATCCTCCCATGAAAGTATAAACGAGCCACAGAAAAACCTGCGGATCCTCGTCACGAGGGTAGGTTTGCGACCATAACTGATACGAGGTGCGGGCCGCCTCAAGATTACCGGTGACGACAAGTTCGTAGAATGCGGAGATGCCAAGCTTTTCGCTCTCGCTCGTCCGATCCCGCAATTCGTAGGCCTTGCGAGTGTTCTCGGCACTGCGGTCCTGTTCGCTGATCGGCTGATAGCTCTGGCCTAATCGCAAATACGCCATGGCGAAATTCGGATCTAGGGTGACCGCCCTTTGGAATAACGGTATCGCGGCGGCATAATCGTTCGTAACGTCGTACGCTTGCATGCCGAGGGCATATGCTTGCAGCGCTTCGAGCGATGGCGTGGTGACGTTCTCGGGCAGCGCGTCATATTTCTGCACTGAGGCGAGCGATTCGCCGAGCTTCGCCCGCAGATTGATCGCCGCGTCACCGAGTGCTTTAAGAACTTGCTCCTTCCCGTTGGCTGTCACTTGCTCGTTGGATAGAAGATCGCCGCTTCGGCAATTCACCGCCCGCAAGCCCAAAACGTACTCGTTACCCAGACCGGAGATGGAGCCCTCGATCGTCGCAGCGCTGTCGGTGCGCTGACAAACATCGCGGGCGACGTCTGGCGTGAGGCGCGCGTCTTTTGCCTTGGCCATGAGGGTGAGTGTTTGCGCGATGCGCTCGTCGGAAACCAAACTGATGAAGGGCGACTGTTCGAGTTGGGCGGCGAGTCCCTGCCGCAGGGCGCCATCGAATACGGGATCGCCTGTCGTGTTGGCGAAGTCGGCCAGGACGATGGTGTCTTTGCTTGTGAGTTTGGGAGCGCCCCGAAAAACGAAAAAGTAGCCTGCACTCGCCAGCGCAAGAATAAGGAGCGCAGCGCCACCAGCGGTCCATAACCATCGCTTGCTCTGTGAGTGCGCCGGTGTTTCGCTCACGCCCAGAAGTTTTCGCGAGTCGCTGTCTCGCTTCAGCCGTTGCAGGTCGGACCGCATTTCCGCCGCGCTCTGGTAGCGCAGAGCGCGATCCTTTTCCAACGCCTTGTCGATAATGCGCTCGAGCTCAGGCGGCAAATCCGGATTGAGACGCACGGCCGGAGTCGGGGTTGCATCCATGATGGCTTTCAAAATAACGGCGGAACTTTCGCCGCGGAAAGGCAGCACGCCCGTTGCTGCTTCGTACAGCACCGCGCCAAAAGAAAATAGGTCGCTACGACCGTCCAGTTCTTTTGCGCGCGCTTGCTCGGGCGACATGTAAGCGATCGTACCCATGGTCGAGCCGGGGCTGGTCAGATGTTGCTCGTCCAGTGTGCGTGTCTGCGTCGCCTCGTTAGACGCAGTCGCAGCTTCGAATTTCGCCAGTCCAAAGTCTAGAATCTTGGCGTGACCTCGCTCGGTCACAAATATATTCGCAGGCTTGATATCGCGGTGAACGATCCCTTTTGAATGCGCAGCGTCCAAGGCATCCGCGATCTCAATCCCAAGGGCGAGGAGTGCTTCCCTTTCCAGCGGACGTCCGGCCATAAACTCCTTGAGCGTCATGCCCTCCAGGTACTCCATCGCGATATAGGATTGCTCGCCAGCATTGCCGATGTCGAAAATCACGCAAATGTTAGGGTGATTCAGTGCGGAGGCAGCTTGAGCTTCGCGTTGAAAGCGGGCCAGTGCCTGAGGGTCCTTGCCTACCTTATCGGGCAGAAATTTCAGCGCAACGAATCGATGGAGCCGCGTGTCCTCAGCCTTATACACGACGCCCATCCCGCCGCTGCCAATTTTTTCGGCAATGCGGTAGTGGGAAATTGTCTGGCCAATTAGAGAAGAAGCGTCAGGCATTACCGCGCGATTCTAGGCTTCACCATCGGACGAAGCAACACTATTGCGAAGTGAGATCACTGAACTGCACGAAATGCGTTTCAGGATTTTGCGGCTTCCGATAGCCGATTGCATTTCATATCCGATGAATGATATCTGAGTTGGCTACACAAACAAAGGCGCGACCACCCGCCCCCGGCTCACTGCAAAATCAAGCCGGAAAAAACAAAGCTTGACGGTTTGGTCCACATGGGCTAACATGTCGGCATGCGACATGTCGCACAACGACCTGCCATCGAGCATCCCAAGCCGCTGACCGAGCCCGTTCTCCTGATCCTGATGAGCCTGGCGGCCCAACCGCGCCACGGCTACGCGTTGATCAAAGACATCGAGGCTCTAAGCCGCCACCGAGTGCGCTTGAGCACGGGCACGCTCTATGGCGCGCTCCGCCGGCTGCTGGACGATGGTTGGATTGAACGGTTCGAGCAGGAAGATAGGTCAAGGGACAAACAGGCATACCGGCTGAGCAGCGAAGGCCGCCGTCAGCTCAAGCTTGAGCTGAATCGCTTTAGAGAACTCAGCCGTGCGGGGTACGCACGACTGCGCGTGGGCGAGGCGTAGAGATATGGGTGCAATCTTCCGAGCGCTGCTTTATCTATACCCGCGACGGCACCGAGAGTTGCTGGGCGCCGAAATGCAAACTGTTTTCGAGCAAGGCGCACGGGAACACCGGCTGCTGGGACCATTTCAATATGTGCGTTTCGTTTTGCTGGAGGTGGGTGGCCTGGTTTTACACGCGGCCATCGCTCAGTTCGCTAATGCTACCCACAGGGGCTACTTGGAAAGCCAGGTCCACGGCAATTTGGCCCCACCACAGGATCTACCTGAGGAGGTGATTGAGGCGCAGAATCGCGTTGCGGTCAACCTCAATCAGCTTTTGATGGCCATCTCTCACCATCAGTTTGTTCAGGCACGTTTTTACAAGAACGAGGAGCGTAAGGCACGCGAGAACCTGCGCCAGATGCAGGAGAAGTATGGCATCGGGGGCCCTCAACTTCTGCGTTGATGGCGAATCGTGCGGCGAGTGGAGGACTCTTCGCCTATATTGCTAAAAATTTAAGCGAATGCGGGCGTGTGATACCACTGCAGGCCTTCAGTCGGGAGCAATCCGAGGCGAAGAAGACGGCGGGCTGCGCCGCCCGCCGAGAGAGAAGAGAAACGGGAGGGCGACGATCCAAAGTCAAGAGCCCACCCCCTTCCCGCAGCGAGAAAAGGATGTGCCACGCACAAAGGCTGAGTCACCCGTCCGATAGGGGGTCAGTTTGAAAGGCGAAGCGACCGATGGTGTCCACGGACGGTTTCAACCATCAAGCCGAGCAGAGCATACGTAGCAGCATTGGTAACGGCAACCCAGGTAAGGCCAAGGGGGGAAGCCGGATTTACATACGAGACAACCGCAGCGGCTGGCTGAGTTAACTGGGCGAGAGTATGTGCAATCGGTCCGACTGGAATGCCCTTGTTTGCAGTTGCAAAATAAAATCCCCACCCGAAGGAAACAAGAAAGCCTGCACTCGCCCAGGCAGCGATTCGGATCAAGGCGCTTCTCATGGCTATCGCCTCCGCGTGTTGCTGCTATCAGTATACCGCTTTGGCGAAGCAGACTGACCTACGAGCTGAGAAGCTATCTCTTTGCTTCGCCCTTTACCAGCGGCAGGTCTTTTGAGCTCCACTCCTGGAAAGAACCGTCATACATGGCCGCGTCATAGCCAAGATATTTAGCGAGGAAGTAGCCGTGCGACGCCTGGAGGCCAACTTCGCAGTAAGTGATGATTTTCTTTCCCGGCACGATGCCGCGCGAGGCATAGATGGCGCGGAGCTTTTCCGGCGATAGGAAGACGGGATTTTCTTCGCTGACGAGCGTGTCCTGCCAATAGACATTGCTGGCGCCGCCCAGATGGCCGGAGCTGTAGCGGCGGGCAGGACGCGCGTCGATTAACTGTTCCGGCTCTTCGCCGGGCTTGGCGTCAACGTCGTTTTTCACCTGGTCGAGCAGCGCGCGGAAGTTTTCGTGGATGTGAGGGGTGAAGGTCGCCGGAGAGAATGTGGGCGTCTCGCCGGAAACCGAACGATCCTCGGCCAGCCACTGCTCAATGCCTCCATCGAGGAGCGCCGCTTTGTCACCGTGGCCCAGGAAATCTAGCGTGAAGTAGGCGCGCGCGGCGTCGGGAAACCAGTTGGTGGCATAGATGACCACACGAGTGTTGTCGCCGACGCCCAGCTCGCTGAAAGTTTTCTGCAACTGATCCACACTGGGTAATTCGACGCTGATCGGGCCGTTGTCGGTGGAGATCTTTTTCATTGAGAGGTAACGCGCGCCGGGGATGTGGCCGCGCTTGTAGTCACTGAGGTTGTCGGCAAGATGCAAGAGGACGACGTTGGGATCCTTGAGATGGTCGGCCAGCCACTTGGTGCTGACCAGCATTTCTGAGTGAACGCCATCGGAATTCACGGGCTTCACGGGCGCGGTTTCCTGAGCGTGTGGAAATGCGGCGCTGGCTGCGAAAGCGAAAATGACGAGGGCCGCGCGAACGAGAGTCTTTTTCATTTGTGATCCTTCTTGGGAAGACAATTTGTGGTATTGCCTTCTATATAGACGCTTGGAACGGCCTTTTGTGGCAATTTGGTTTTCTTCTGTTGGGATTGGGGCGATGATGCCACTGCGGCAGATAACTGCGGAGTGGTTGGGCCGGGCCTGCGTGTGGGTTGACAAATAATGGCACGGCCACGCGCCTAAACGTGCATGGGCTCTGAGCGTTTGAGGGTCGGAAGGGATTTGATGGAATTGCCAGCTTTCTCCCGGGCGAGGCGAAGTTCATAGAGACTCTGGAGATTTAGCCAAAATTGCGCGCTGGTTCCAAAGAAATGAGCGAGGCGCAAGGCTGTATCGCCCGTAATTGCGCGCGTACCGTTCAGGATTTGCGTTATGCGATTGGTTGGCACGCGGATTTTTCGAGCGAGTTCGGCCGCGCTCATTTTCAGCGCTTTCAGTTCTTCCGCGAGGTGTTCTCCCGGATGAATAGCAGCAATCGGCATGGCAACACTCCTAGTGATAGTCGACAATTTCGACATTTGACGGCCCCGGAGATCCGCGGAGCCACTCGAAACAAATACGCCACTGATCATTAATGCGAATGCTGTACTGGCCTCTGCGGTCACCCACCAACGCTTCAAAATGATTGCCGGGCAATGCAGCAAGGTCTTTTAGCGAAGTGGCCGACTCCAGACGGTCGAGCTTGAGGCGCGCGGAGCGGTCAAATCCGGAGAACGCCCTGACCCGCTTCCCGGCGGCGAAGTCTCTTGTCCGCCCGTCCCGAGAGCTGACGATCATTGTTAAAAGGTATCACAAAATATGCGTTACGTCAAGCGTAACGACACTCTTACAAATCAAAAGGTGCTGCATCCGCTGGAGAAACCAATCACGACTCGAACCCGTTTACGCCGAAGGGTGTGGCATCGGTCAACTTCTATTGCGCCGAACAAAAGTCAAGAGTAAAGTAATGAATCGATAGATTAGCTCCAGGCACTTGGGGGTAGAAACGTGAGAATATTTGCAACGCTCTGTTGCCTACTACTTGCAGCCGCAACGTTTGGGCAGGATACAAAGCCAAAGAAGGAATACGTTCCGGATTCGGACACGGCTGTAAAGGTTGCAGAAGCGGTGTTGGCTCCGATCTACGGTCAGGCCAAGGTTGAGTCCCAAGAACCCTTTACGGCAAAATTGAAAGATGATGTGTGGACTGTCTCCGGCACTTTACTCTGCGCAAGTGACCAGAACGACAGACGCAGATTATCCCCTTCTTGCAGTGGGATCCTGGAAGTCCTGATTTCCAAGAAAGATGCCCACGTTCTGGATATGTTTCCCCGCAAATAAATTCAAGCGTATCCCGCCATTACCCGAGAGCTCTCGCCATCTTTCTCAGTTTTTCAAATCCACAATCGCCGAAGGAACTCAGCGGCCAAACACAGAGTAGAAAACGGGGCGCGTCTCTCTTCCTGGCTTCGCGGCGGGCGGGGCGTTTTCACTTTGGGCGTCATCTGGTTGCCGGGTGTATTCGGTCGTGGAGGACTGCTGACGCGATGCTTCCCAACGCGACGCTTCGGCAGTCAGATGGGATGAAATTTGGCCGGCGACTCGCTGCAACGTTTCCAGAGAATCGGCCACACGTCCGAAGTAAATGGATAATTCGTCGCGCGGGACGCTGTGCGCCCGAGCAACTCGCCTGCCGCGGAGGTATCCCCATAAAAAGAAAAAGAGCGCGAACAGGAATATGGCCGCAGCAAGATAGAGCCCGAAATAGTGGATTGTGAAGCTATGACCAGCTAAGGAAATAACCTTGTCCGAGAGCATGTGATCCTCCCGGCTGGGCGTCAATGGATCTAGTCTACCAAATTTGATGCGGAGGTGTCGTTAGAGGTTGCGGCTGACTGACCGGATGGCCGCTACATGGAAGAGGGAGAATTGGGATGAAATAAGGCATCATCCGCCCTCTTACACTTACTTCAAGGGGTGCGGTAGCCTGGTGCAACGTTTGAGCGAACCCCGATTTAACGCTGTGCCATCCGCCATTCCTCGACTGTCCATACCATCTTCCACGCCGTGGCCTACAGTCCTCAGCGTATAGACCGAGTTGAAAAGAGGAGGTAGGAATTGACGCGGGAGGGAGAAGACTGTTATGAGGAGAGCTCTGAAGCTTGCGACAATTTTTGCCTTCGCTATCACAATGTCCGTGTTGGCGGCGCAACGCGGAGACCAACAGCGTCACACCGCCAACGGTGGCCATCCACCGCCGCCGCCGACTCATCGCGACGCCAATATCCACAACGAAGGCGAGCGCATGTCCGACGGCCGTATGGAC
>DATGHC010000015.1:0-106905 GCA_035308165.1 Candidatus Acidiferrales bacterium
CGCCGGCTCGCCCTGAGCCAAGTCGAAGGGCCTCCGTGCCGGCGTAGTTGACTTCCCAAATCGTGTTACAGCGCCGTGCCTTTTACCGACTGGCCTTTCAGGAGAAACGTCTTGGGGAACTTCCCTTCACCGCAAATCTTGAACGAACCGAAATCCTTGTACCAGAGGCCTTCGGGCGCCTCCGGCTCGGATTCGCGCCAAAGCTTGAGCTTGTAAAGGTCTTCTACTGTGATCTTGCGGTCAGCAAGCCGCTCGAAAAGATGGTCTCGCAGCGCGGCGGGAAGATTCGTCCACTGAATCTTTGGCATTCATCACCAAATATATCGAGGCGTGACTTTTTATTGAGTGCCAAACGTCATTCGCGCGAGCTCTTCCTTCAGCCGCTTTCGCTCCTTTGGATTGGACGTCTCTGTCAGTCTCCCGGCCAAAGCGAAGAAGCGTTCTTTCTCCGCCTCTTTCGACTGAAGTCCGGTCTCGATCAGATCCACCAGAACCCGGTTCGCGCTCGTCTTTTGCCTTTCCGCCAGGGCCCGAACTCGCCGGGCAACATGCGTGGGGATCGTGACACTTTGACGGACTGCTTTTTCTGATTGAGCCATAATGCTGTTATCTTACACCAGAATGCACCAGATTGCACCAGATTACGTTACGGTTTAGCCCGCTGCCAAAGGCCCGCCATTCCTGAGTTCGGGTAACGCCGACAAGAGTGTCGGCGTTACCCGAACTGCAAGCCCCGACTGCCACCCCTACCCTCCGCTGTGTTGCTTCGCGCGCGGCAGCTTCCCGGAAAAGCCGCACGAGTTCCGGCTTCACTTGCGCGGGCCTGTCCAGCATGGAAAGAAAAGCCTTCCACTGGCTATTACGCCGCGTTCGGATGTTTCTCCGTCGTGGTGCCTTCCGAGCTGCAGCCATTTTTCGACCTCCTCAATCTATAAGTCCATTGTATGTCGTGTGTCGCGTGATGACGCTCGTCATTCGATCCCTTCTTTGTCTTTGGCCGCGCAGCTTTTGAAGCGCCGGCCTCCGTGCCGGCGAATTGAGAATTCAAATAAGCCGGCACGGAGGCCGTTCGACCAGGGTCAGGACAAGCCGGCGCCACAGAATTCCCGATACGAACCGCAATCCTTAAAGCTTTTCCTTAAATTACCCAGAGTAAGATCCCCCCTTCCCGATTCAGAACATCGGGATGCAAAAAGCGCACCCCCTACCCCCATGTTTTTCGTATGTATTGCTAATACAGGGGTTACAGGCGCGAGCGTCGTATGTATGGCTAATACAAGGGTTAAAGTTGAATGCTTTCATACTGTTGAACCCCCTCTCGTAACTGCGGATCCTGCGGGACTTATCTGTTATCATAGTGGTTACTATTCCGGCCGATTTGGCGGCCTTGATGGAGATGGCTGCGTCAATCATTCCCATTTCGGTCTTTTTCCTTCGTTTTCCTTCAGGTCAGCAGATGATCGAATTCATTGGCAATTCGGATGAATGGCTGCAGTCAAGGAGGGAGTTCCGAGAGGACTATTCGAAACGCTCGTCAAAGTCTGCACAGCATATTACCAGAGAGTTATTGATAATGTCAAGAGAATTCTTGAAAGCGTAGCATCGCTGCTTGTGCCACTCGGTCTTCGAGTGCCATTCCTCGTCAGCGCCCCTCCAGGCGGGTTTGGAAGCGAGTGAAAAGACGGTGTACTTGCGTTGCGATTGCTTCGCGGTCTCTGCCTCCCGGTTCTTGCCGAGATAGCCGATGAGTTGAACTCTGTCTTGGTACACTTTGTTTCTCCCGTTTCTGCCATTGTAATTGGGGCATCTAGGAGCGAACGGATTCTGCTCCCAAGGCGAGCGTCTGCCCGCTGCGGCGAGGGAGGCACACAAGGAATCTTCATCACAGTTTCAGAAGATTTGTTGGGAGGAACCGGAAAAGCAGAAGACGCGAAGTCCGCCTGGCGCAGGAATTATCCCGAAGCAGTGCCCAATGGAAAGGGTGGAAACGGAGACCACGGACCGAGACGAGTCACTGCGGCGAAATATGGAGTGGGCGTGCGAAGCGGAAGCCGATATTTATGGTTTGTTGAGTCGTGGAATTCCCCCGCGTTCTTGGAATGAGCGGAAAAAAGTAAAACTCGTTGGTGACTTTTTCTGGTATATAGGCGTCCTATATACAGCTAGAGAGAAGGACTATATACCGATGACTCCGCCAAGCGGCCGCTATCAGAACCGAATCGAAGTCCTGCAAGGCACTCTGGACATGCTGATCCTTCAGACGCTTCAGTGGGGCCCGCGACACGGCTACGCGCTGAGTAAAGCCATCCGCACCAACTCCGGCGAAATCCTCAACGTGGATGCGGGCTCTCTTTACCCCGCGCTTCACCGCCTGGAACGCAAGAGGTGGATCGGCGCGGAATGGAGAGCGTCCGACTCCGGTCCTCGCCTACGCATTTATCGGCTCACCAAGACAGGCAGAAAGCAGCTACTTGCGGAGCGGTCTCGATGGTCAAAACTGCTGGAAGCCATTGCCGGCGTCCTGGATCCAGTAAAAAGGGAGAGCGAAATATGAACTGGGCATTTTGGGGGCGGAAACGGCGCAACGAAGAACTCGATGAAGAACTGAAGGGCCATCTGACGCTCGGGACGCGCGAGGAAATGGAAGCCGGCCTATCGCTTAAACAAGCGGAGTCTGCGGCACGCCGGCGATTCGGCAACGAAGCGCTGATCAGCGAGACCGCCCGCGACATGTGGGGCTTCCGCTGGCTCACCGACCTCGCGCAGGACTTGCGGTACGGATTGCGCGGCCTGCGCAAGTCTCCGGGGTTCACCGCCGTTACAATTCTTACTCTCGCCCTCGGCATTGGCGCAAACACGGCTGTCTTCACGCTGGTTGATGCTGTCATGCTGAAGTCCCTGCCGGTTCCACAGCCCGATCAACTTTATCGGCTAGGCGACTGGGATAATTGCTGTCAAATGACCGGAACACAGAATTACGGAAGTTTTGTCCTGTATTCCTATCCGCTTTACAAATACTTGCGTCAGCATACGGGCGAGTTCTCAGGTTTGACTGCGTTCTCACCGTCGCTGAACTTTCTCAGTGTACGCCGGTCGGGCGTCCAGACAGCCGCCGAGCCGGCCATCGGCGAATATGTTTCCGGCGACTATTTCGAGACATTGGGAGTGCGTCCTTTTTCGGGTCGGCTACTTACGGCAGGCGACGATGGCCCGAATTCGCCGCCTGCGGCGGTGATGAGTTACCACACATGGGAACAGTATGGGCACGATCCCTCCGTCGTTGGTGCGACGCTCGCGTTCGATGGCCACCCAATGACAGTTGTGGGCGTCGCACCGCCAAGCTTCTTCGGCGAAACACTGCGAAGCGATCCACCAGACTTCTGGATTCCCCTGTCTCAGGAACCGGTACTGAATTCTTCAGGTTCGCTTCTAAACCATCCGGGGGAATGGTGGCTGTACGTCATTGGGCGCATAAAGCCGGATGAACAGGCATCCCTCGTGCAGTCCCACCTTACCGTAGAGTTGCAGCAGTGGTTGCGGCAAGCAGAGTGGGCCAGTGGAAGCGATGCCGCATTGGTGCAAAGGGCCCGCTGGCTCGCCAGGCAACATATTCACCTCACGCCTGCAGGTAGCGGAGTCACAACCTTTCGAAGCGCCACCTCTCGAAGCCTGCTGCTTCTCACGCTTGTTTCCGGGATCGTGTTGTTGATCGCTTGTGCGAATATTGCCAGTCTTCTGCTTGCCCGAGGTACGGCAAACCGTCAACAAATCGCAATTCGCGTCGCATTGGGAGCAGGACGTTCACGACTGATCAAGCAGACTGTTACCGATGGCATGTTGCTTGCATTGATCGGGGGTGCTGCAGGTCTAGCGGTTGCATTCGCTGGAGCGCGCGCCATACTGCTGTTGGCCTTCAGGAACGCTCTCTACGTGCCCATCGATCCGAGGCCATCACTTGCAATCCTTGGATTCACTCTGCTTCTGTCGCTCCTTACGGGCGTGATCTTCAGCATCGCTCCCTGCTGGATGACTTCGCATACACGACCGATGGACGCAATGCGTGAAGCTCGCTCGATACGCGATCGTTCAGTACTTCCGCGCAAGACCCTCGTGGTCGTGCAAGCGGCGCTGTCGCTGATTTTGCTCGTGGGGGCGGGGTTACTGACTAAAAGCCTCTACAACCTCGAACATCAACACTTCGGTTTCGACACGCAGGGCCGTTTGCTCGTCAGAGTTAATCCGGTACTGGCAGGATATGCACAAAAGCGCCTCCCTGATCTCTACCAACGGATCGAGCAGGATCTATCTCAAATTCCCGGTGTGCTTAGTGTAAGCCTTTCGGTTTATAGCCCACTCGAAGGTACAAATCCTAACGTGCGCGTCAGCATCGAAGGGCGCTCGTCGGCGGCGAATCCGACTGAGTCCATCTCATGGGATCAAGTCAGCGCTCAGTATTTTCAGACCATTGGGACGAACGTTTTGCGCGGGCGCGGCTTCACGCCGAGCGACACTGCCGGTTCCGCGCAGATTGCAGTCATTAATGACGCTTTCGCGCGAAGCTTTTTCCCGAATGACGATCCCATGGGGAAACGCTTCGGCATGGGAGACGCGAGCCATAGCGGCGATTTCGAGATCGTTGGAGTGGTGCAGAATGCAAAGTACTTCAACGCGTCTGAACCAGCGAAGCCAATGTTCTTCCTCCCATTGTCGCAATCTCCCGCTTTCATCAATGACATCGAATTGCACGTCGCTGGCCATTTGCAGAACCTTGATTTTCTTGTTCGGGAAACCATTGACACTGTCGATCCGAACCTGACCGTACTTGGCATGATGAGTCTCGCCGAACAGGTTGATCTCAATTTCTCCCGCGAACGCCTCATCGCGCGTCTCACTCTATTGTATGGCCTTTTGGCCCTCGTACTTGCTTCCGTTGGGTTGTACGGAGTCGGGTCTTACGTGGTTGCCCGCCGCACGAAGGAGATCGGCATCCGAATGGCTTTGGGTGCCAGACGCATGCGTATCGTCGCAATGGTGTTGCGAGATGCAATGTTGCAGGTCGGTTTGGGACTCATGATCGGGGCTCCAGTTGCCTTGATGGAAGGGAGGGTTCTGTCGGGCACTCTGTATGGAGTTAAGGGCTACGACCCGCTCGTTCTTGCTGTGGCTGTAATTGCGCTCGTAACCTTTGCACTTCTCGCCACCTTGATTCCCGCGCGGCGAGCGATCCGAGTGGATCCGATGACGGCGTTGCGACATGAGTGATCGCAGGGTTTCTCAGGCTGCCGGCGCGGATAAATCATCCGCGCCAACAGCCTCCAGAATCCTGCTAGCGGTTTGCTGAACGTATTCCAATTCCAAGTTCTCGCAAAGCAGCCTGGCACCCCATTCGTAAAGTTGGATGTAGTCCTGCGTCGCGGACCCTGTTTCAAAACCGATTCTGCTACACACGACGAATGAAACGGCCTCGGCCCAGAAGTGGGAGCCTACCTAACAGTGAGCAGGGCCTTAAGACTCAGCGTAAAGGGAGATTCCTTGTTGCTACGCTTCTAGGACAGTGCTTTACAGCGCAAGCTGCATCCTCTTGTTGTACACTACCCGCCGAATCAGGGGGGAATTCACAGATGAAACGCATTCTTTGCACGATCGCGGCTGCGGCAATCTGCGCGGGCATGGCCTGCGGACAGCAATCCGGAGGCGCCAAGGCCGCGCCGGCGAAGAAAACTGCCCTCATCAAACTGGAGCCGACGCCCGCAACCGTGGCCTGGGGACATTACGACGGCGCGTCAACTCCGGTGCTGCGCGTGAAGTCCGGCGACACGGTGCAAGTGCGCACGGTGCTCACGTCCAGCCCGACGAGGCTGGAGCGCGCGGGCGTGGCGCCGGATCAGGTCGAGCAGCAGTTGCGCGACCTTTACAAAGAGGGCGCGGTGACGGACAAGGGTCCCGGCGGGCACATCTTGACCGGCCCGATTTACATTGAAGACGCGCAGCCGGGCGACGTGCTCGAAATCCGGATCAAGGCCATCCAACTGGCGATTCCCTATGCTTACAACGGATTCGGACCAACGTCGGGATTTCTGCCCGAGGATTTTCCGTACGCGAAAACGAAAATCATTCCGCTGGACAAGGCGCGCATGGTGGCGCACTTCGCTCCGGGAATTGATATTCCGCTGCATCCGTTTTTCGGGAGCATGGGGATCGCGCCTCCACCCGCGATGGGACGCGTGAGCAGCGTTCCTCCGGGAATTTACGGCGGCAACATGGACAACAAATATCTGGTGGCGGGCACCACGCTTTATCTGCCGGTGCATGTGCCGGGCGCGCTATTTGAAGTGGGCGACGGCCACGTGGGCCAGGGCGACGGCGAAGTGGACATCACCGCGATGGAAACGTCGCTCATCGGAACTTTTCAATTTATGGTGCGCAAAGACATGCACATGGACTGGCCGCGCGCGGAAACGCCCACGGAATTCATCACCATGGGAATGAATTTGGATCTGAATGAGGCGACCAAGCAAGCGGTGCGGCAGATGATTGATTTTTTGGTGAATGAAAAGCACATGACGCGCGACGACGCCTATATGCTATCGAGTGTCGCCGCCGATCTGCACGTCACGCAGCTGGTGGACACCAACAAGGGCGTGCACATGATGATTCCCAAGGCGATTTTCGCGGCGGAAAAAGCGGCGCCGGCGAAGAAGGCAGGCGCGCAAACGAACCCGGCCGCCGGCAAGTAGTAGCGACTTCAGAACGGAATTGAGATTGGAATTGGATGCCCGGGCGGCGGAATCGGGACAAATAATTCCGCTTTGGTAGGAGCTACTTTCGCATCGGGCGATGCGGGCGCATCCGGATTGGCAGGCCAGTGGAGCGCGCGGACCAGCGCATCAAATAATTTCCGGTCGCCCCCTTCCAGGGTGACGCAATCCTGCCACGCGCAACGGAGGAAGACGCCGCCTTCCGCCGAATCAAAGGAAAAGAAATTTGGACGGCGCATCAGTTTGGTGCGTTTTTCGTACTTCTTCTCGAGGGACTCGCTCAATCCGCCGAAAAGCCGCGCTGCGTTTTCCGGCGTGGCTGTGTGGAAACGCACCACGAGCAGGTCCTCGGTCGAATCCTTCTCATCTGCTTTGCCCGCGCCGATCTTCCGCTCATAAATGGCGTAGCGATCCCCGGCCCACGCCGGCGCCAGTTGATTGGCGCGCACATCGCCTAGGAAGTGTTTCAATATCTCATTCAAACCGAATTCGCCGAGAATGTTGGAGTCGAGCTTTTTCCAATCCTTCCCCAATTCGCCGGAGAGGTCGGGCACGGTAACGTTTTCGGGCAGCACGCCGTTCAGATACATTTCCGGATGCATGATCTGTTGAGTGGAAACGGGAGGGTTCTCAAACACGGTGTGAAAACCGGGCCAGCCACCCCGCTTCAGCAGAATCGCCTGGCTGAAATCGGCGCCGGCGGCGTAAGGAAAAAGCAGCGCGTCCTGAATAAATTTGGGGGCCTTGGACAGCAAGGGCGAGCTATCGTCCATTTTGCCCAGAAGAGTGCTGAAATTCATCATGCTTCCGACAGCGGCAAGACTGGTCCCCTGCTGGCGCAGTCCATAATCCAGCATGGAAGCGACGGCGCTGCCTTCCAGCACGGCGTCGCGCGCGCCTTCGGCGTCGTCATTGGGCTTTGCGGCGTCGCGCCAGGGGTCGATGTGATAATGCTGGTCCTGGAGAGCATGAGTCAGCTCATGGGCCATCACTTCGCGCTGATCCTCGGGTGCGATCCAATCCGCGATATAAAACTCTCTGGCCTTGGGATCGTAAAGGCCGGCAATCTGCTCGGTCAGCAAATCCAGGAGGAAACTTTCCATGGGAAAATTCTTCGGCAGGAGCCCGAGCTTTTCCAGAGTTTTTTCATCCGCATACCGCTTGTCGGCGTCCTTGTCTTCCTTCATCTGTTGAATCAAGTAGGCGCGGATTTCGTCGCGTGAACGAAGACTCTTTTTCAGAGGCTCAATTTGCTCCAAACCCAGAAGCTTGCTCATTTCCGCCATGACTTCATCGGCGGTATGGAGAAACTGAGCGGGATCGGCATTTCCTGCCGCGGGCTTGGCCGGCGGAGCCGGCTTCAGCGGTTCCTGCGCGGAAAGCGCTGCGCCGGCAAGAAAGACACAGAACAATGCGATGAGTGCGTATTTGCAAATGTCGTAAGGCTTGTTTGATGGGAGTCTCAAGAGTTGGAATCTCTCTATCCGCGATCTCAATATGATTGCTGTTTCTCAAGCTGTGGGCTGAAGAATCACTTGTGCTTACGCAGGATCGTTCAAAGCGTTCTCTTCCCTTGTTAGGATAGCAGGTTACCTGGCAACACGCCCGCTACTACCGTGTTACTTGGGCAGTTTCAAGAATACGCAAAAGCGCAGAAAGCATGTCGGCCTTGGTGATGATTCCCACCAACTTTCCATTTTCCACGACGGGCAAGCAGCCCAGCTTCTTTTCACGCAGCAACGCGACCGCTTCCACCAACGGTGCGCCGGGAGAAATCTTCAACGGCTCACGAGTCATGACCCGTGATATTTCCGTCTCCTCGAAAATAGCGTTGTATTCTTCCGGGGAAACGCGCGCCAGCAAGGAAGGCGTGCACCGCTGGATGTCACGGTCGGTGAGGATGCCAACCAGCTGCCCATCTTCCACGATAGGAATGTGCCGGAAATGACTGGAGCGCATCAGGAGCGCTGCCTCAAGCAGTCGATCATCCGGGGACAGGGTCTGCACCTTCGCGGTCATGAAGGTGCTAACCAGTGGCTCATCGCGCATGAAATGCTCCCCCTCAAAGGAGCGAGCGATTCTCCATCGTTCCATGTGGAGTGGCCAGCGTCAACAGACGTGGTGCAAGGGGGATTAACGTTTCGGTACTGAGACAGGGACTGAATCCACTTTGCTCCATTTGCCGTCCTGCCAGCGATAGCTCTCCCGGATCATGGCGTTGCAAATGCGGGGGTTGGTCTCATCCGGATCGCGGCAGTAGGTCAATTGGAAACCAGCAGAATTCCCTTGATAGCTGGATTGCTGGACCATATCGGAAGTCCAAAGCTGAGTCAGGCCTTTTTCGTCGAATTGCCAGGCCGTGAAGACGCCTGTCCGCAGATCGTCAGTTCGTCCTGCGACGGTGACGAACACTACGGGCGCCCTGGCAATCGGGACAAGCTCGAGCGAATCGTCCAAGAAATCCTGCTGGGTGAATCGGTCCACTCGAGCGACAAGGGTATAACGTTTCTCATTGTTCTTTTGCGCGTACAGCCGAATTGCGGAGGGCGCGCCCAGCCCAAAATCCGCGACCAGCGCATACAGGCGCGGTTGCGCGCTCAGGCTCATGAGGCGGTATCTCTCCCCAATCCCGGACTCGTGGGACACAAATTTTGCCAGCCGCTGATTGATTTGATCCACTTGAGAATCGGCAGTTTCCGCAAGCCCGCCAATGACAGCCGAATCCAAAATCCCGGCCGCCTTCTCCAGTAATTTCTGAATGGATGAGGGGTCATCGGGAGGCGCATCGGACATCGAAGCAACGGTTGCTGAGAATTCTGCCTCCAATGTCTTGGGCGAGGGTGATGGAGTCTGGGGGTGGATGGAGGACCAGCCAACACCGCTGGCCAGCAGAAGGCCGGGCAAACACATAAAAAAAACCCCGAAATAACTGGGTATTCCGGAATCAAGCCGCCAAGATTGCGTACATTTTTGAGTCATAACGAATTAATAATCTGTTATAATTCATCCGCTCCCACCTTATCGGAATTCGAGGATTCAAATGCTTCCCGGGTCGCGGCT
Organism: Candidatus Acidiferrales bacterium; assembly: GCA_035308165.1. GTDB lineage: Bacteria > Acidobacteriota > Terriglobia > Acidiferrales > UBA7541 > DASTCZ01. The sequence goes on from DATGHC010000015.1 coordinate 9,819, forward strand.
GAGACAGATGCGGGAACGGCTGGGTCTGACGTTTCGTGACGTCGAGCGCTCCAGCTACCAGTTAGCTTCTCTGCGCGGACGGCCTGATTTTATCATCCATATCAGCCGCCTGGCAGCAATTGAAAACTACGGCACCATACCCAGCCCTCATAAACTCTATAGCCTGGCCGCTATTTACCACCTGGATCCGCTGGAAGTTTTCCAATGGTATGAAATACCGCTCGAGCTCCATTTTTCAGATGGCGCCGAACTGGCCGCACCTCGTACGCACATCGCCGCGCCTCCTAATGCCATGCGATTGCCTCTCCGATTTGATCCCGCCTTTGATCCCCGGCGTACAGAACTTCTCAGTCGAATGGTGGAGGCATGGAAGGACCTGGAGAATGTTCTGTTTAACAGGCGCGGCAAATACTTGTACGGCTATTTGGGGCTTGATGACCACATGATGGAACCTCTTCTACTCCCCGGCACCCTGGTTTTGATTGATCCTGTGCGCCGCGAGGTGAAAGCCAATGGCTGGAGAAACGAATTTGAGCGGCCCATTTACTTCGTTGAAACGCGCGACGGGTATCGTTGTTCCTGGTGCGCGCAGGAACAGAAAACGTTAATCCTGCAACCTTACCCTCTCTCCCCATGTCCGCCTGTCATCTTTCGCTTTCCTGACGAGGGGGAGGTGGTGGGTCAAGTGATCGGGTCGGTTATGCGGCTTGCCGGCTTGTAGTTAGGTCCTGTTCAAAAATACTCAGTAGTGTTTCGATATTGGAACAAAACAGCTCGCGCATGTACTTCGGCAAATTGAGTGGAAGCAATGCCCGGTAAGACTGCGCGTCACGCCAGGTAGTCATGATTTCCTCAGGGTCGGCATCGAACCCGCGAAAACACGTAAAAAGGTCAAATTCCTGTTGTTCCAAAGGTGTCTCCAGGATTCGCGCGCAAATCTCCTGATGTGCCTTTAGGAGCGCTTCTTGTACAGCCCGTTGGGGATACTGAGATTCAAGCCCTTCATGGCTATACCTTCCTGAAGCCAGGTCGCGTAGAGACGCAAGATAGATGAGTCTTCCGTAGTCATTGGGGATTGCCGCCAGCGTCCTTGACGACAAATCCTCCACCAACCGCCGGTTCCGATCAAACGCTTCCCAGGTCGTCATTCCTGCCTCTGTTCCGTTTCGTGAACAAATTTTCCATTTCCGGTCGCCTCCAAACCCCGCGCGACAAAGTGCGCGGCCAGGAGGTTTCCCGAAATGAAACGAATTATAAGCACGCTCCTTATCGTCGCCCTAGCAGGGATAATGCTACTCCCTGTTTCCCCTTCGGTCAACAACCCGCTAAGTAACGGAAACGTGGTCGCCGATAACGGCGGCGTAACACCGCCGTGGCCGCCGAGCCGTATCTCGCTTCTTGCGGCGAGTATTTCACAGGTATAAGGCATAGACCAGGATTGGCGCGCATCATGTGCTCGCCCACGAGCACGAATGGGCTCGCAGGGTGCGCGCCAGTCTCCCATTAGACTCGACCAAGTTGCAGCTTAAGCTTTCGCCGATTCCGACTTTCATTACATCCATATTTGCTCAGATGATACCATCGGGCGTCATGCCCGCCCCAACCACCATTTTGAGCTTTGTCGTCATTATCTTGGTCTGTTCGCTGGATCTGGCTCTATTCGGCCTGGTTTTCCGAAAAAAGCTTCATCGAAAACTGACTGTTTTTGCGGTTTACTTCATTTTGATGGGTCCGTGGCAGTACTTATGGGTTTGGGCCTCGAATACACCGAAACTTTACGAGGTAAGCTGGATTTATTTTTATTGGGCCTCTCAATTTGTTTTTTCAGTGCTCCGTCTGCTTGCCATCATGGAAATCTGTTGGCGCGCGCTGCATGAATACTCCGTCGTATGGAAATTTACTGTGCGAACATTGGGAGTTACTTTTGTTTTTCTACTTCTTTGGACAACCAGCTCGGCCATACGTAACAGTCATGTGTTCCAGGCATTTATCAGCAAAGGCTTGCAACGATTTGAATTCACACAAGCGGTTTTGCTTCTCGCGATACTCTTTGTTGGATCCTACTACAACATCATTGTGCCGCCTCTATACCGGTGGATGTTGGCCGGTTCCGGCGTTTTTTCGTCCATACAAGTCGCAAATTATCAGTTGGGGCTGAACACAAAATATCCTCCGAACAGCATTTTTGATTTCGTGGGGCGATATTCATTTGCAGCGGTCTTGATGTTATGGACATGGGCAATCTGGCGCTGGGCAGACGATTCCACCATGTCGCCGAAACTAATTTCGCAGCAATCTTATGACGAACTCTCCCCACAAATTCATAACCGCCTGCGCGGCCTAAACGATCGCTTGGCTGGCCTGCTCGACCGTCGCACGTGAATTCTCGCTCAACTTCGGGCGCTCCAATTCGCATTTGATTAGAGATCGCGGATGATTTGAACCTAAGGAAGCTGGCGTTCTGCATCTGTTCCCTCTCGGGTGCATGACCGCTTGTACGACAGGAATGACCGTTTGGCGGATATGCCGGGGAGGGATAGTTGACGGAAGTCTGACTACTGCCGAATCTTTCCCTTGCGCGCCCCACAGATGTGAATGTTAAGATGCCGCCTCATGGTTTCGCTGAATTTGTGGCTTAATTCGGTCGTGAGCGTTCTCAGCATCTCACTTTGCCTGGTTTTGCTGGTCGCAGTATTTTCCCGCAGGCTCTACCGCCAGTTGTTGTTTCTTACCGCTTACGTGATCCTGCTTACGCCGGCGGTTCTGGTCTGGGTCTGGCTTTCTCATTCGCCATTGCTCAACACACGTGGCGGGTTCCTTTACTATTGGACCGCCAACTCCATGCTTACATTTCTGCGACTATTCATACTCGCGGAAATCTGCTGGCGCGTCTTGCATGAATATCGCCTGGTCTGGACACTCGCCTGGCGGGCACTGGCGGGGGTCGCCGCTCTTCTTGTTTTGGTAACGGTCTACTTTATGATGCAAAATTCGCATGACTACCGGGCTTTCATCTTGACTGTCCAGCAGGGTCTTGATTTCACACAGGCCGTGCTGCTTCTGATGCTGCTTTCGATTGGAATGTATTACCAGATCAAGATATCCCCTCTCTATCGTCTGGTGCTGGTCGCAAGTTGTATCTATTCCGCGGTTCAATTGACGAACAGCCAGCTCGGCCGTTACACAAAGGTGCCGACGGACTCGCTCTTTGATTTTGTGCAACATTTCACTTTTATCTTGATGTTGGGGATTTGGGTCTGGGCGGTTTGGCGGTGGGCGGACTTGCCCGAACAACCGGCGAAAAGAATTCAGCAGGCTACTTACGATCAACTCTCTTCGCTGATTCATGCCCGGCTGACGCTGCCGAATGAAAACTTGTCAAAGATGTTAAGGCGCAGACCGGAATAAGGGCTATAGCACAGGTACCCATCGACTCGCCCCGTCAGCAGGGGGTGCCATCACTGACAGGCATCGCCTGTTCCATGAAGGATTATATGGAAGAGACAATTCACCGTACTATATAGATATGGTAAGATAGCACTGGAGATCGAGCTACCAAACCTGTGAATTTCCCGCTATGAATGGCGTCTTCCTATTTTCCCTGGTAACACTCGCCCTGCTGGGGGCCCTTTACTGGTTGTCTCGCCGCATGAGCACCGACCGCGGCGCGGCTCACCTCCTGGAGACGCTATCCGCCGAAGACCTATTACCGCACCATTACAAGTATTTCCCGCAGATTCGACAGGCGCTCTCCCCTGAGGACGGACGTTTCCTGGAGACTCGGGCCAATGCGGCCACGCGTCGTTTGGCTCGCCGCGCGCGCCGCCATTCCGCACTCAGATTCATGGAAGGATTGCGGGAAGATTACAACCGACTGGATCGCCTCGCGCGTACTTTAACCGCCCTGGCGCCTTCGGCAAGTTCCCAACGGGAAATCGAGCGAGCATTCCTTTTTGTGCGTTTTAATTTTCTTTGGACCCTGGTGTGGATAAGCCTCTGGACGGGCGCAACCCCGATTGTGCAACTTAGAAGCTTGGCGGATCTGATTGGGTCCCTGGCTGCTCGCTTGGAGACCTCCATGGCGGCGCTGCAGACAGCTACGTCGGCCGCGGGTCTCAAGACTTCGTGATAGCGGCTGATTCCGCTTCGCGCAGGGCCTGCCGCACAACTCTCCAGAAACTATCCACCTCAAACGGCTTTTGAATGTGGGGAGAGCCGCTGCGTTCCAGCAGCTGCGCCGATTCGGCGGCGCTGGCATCCGACATCGTAAACACAATTCTTTGTGCCAAATCTGGGCGATTTTCGCAGATCCAATCATAGAGAGAATTCGTTGAGATTTCACCAGGCATCTTCATATCTGTAACGATGAGGTCCACTTGTTCCTTCTGCAAAATCTCCAATGCTTCCTTGCCGTTTCGCGCCAGAATCACGGACAGGTAGCGTCCCTCCAGGATCGCTCTTTCCAACTCCAGAATTGATTCTTCGTCGTCAACCAGCAGGACCCGGCCCGCCGTCGAAATCTGCTCCGCGCCATTCGCGTCGAAATCTCCGTTTGATTTGCCCACCGACAGAACGGGGAGGGACACCGTCACAGCGGCCCCTTTTCCGGGTATGTTTTGCACGGAGATTTCGCCGCCGTGCTCGGTGACGATTCCATAGCAAATACTCAATCCCAGCCCGGTCCCCTTCCCGACGGCCTTGGTTGTATAGAATGGGTCGAACACACGGTGGGTGTCTTGAATTCCTGGACCACTGTCCACAAACTCGGCCACGATTCGCCCTTGATCATTTCCAGTGCGCACCCAGATGTCGCCCCGATCGGATCGTTCGAGGATCGCGTCAACCGCATTATTCAATATATTAAGGAAAACTTGTTGGAGCTGGTGGGCATCGGCGCCCGTAAGAGGAAGGTCTCTATGAAACTCGCGGTGAACCTGAATATTGTTGACGCGCAAATCATATTCGCGCAGGGAGATAGTATCCTCGACAACTTGGTTGATCCGCACCGGGAGCCGCTCAGGCTTTTGTTGACGCGCGAAACTGAGCAGGTTATTTACGATTCGATGCGTGCGGCGCGCCTGTTTGTGAAGCTTTTCCACGTAATCCGCGCCCCGCTCATTCACATGATCGCTCGCGGCCAACAACTGGCTGTATCCCAGAATCGCGGTCAGAGGGTTATTCAGTTCGTGCGCCACGCCGGAGATCAGCTGTCCAATCGCGGCCATTTTCTCGCTTTGCAGAAGCTGTTCCTGAGTCCGCCGCAAATTCTCATATGCTTCACGCGTTTCATCCAGGAGGAGCATTTTTTCAATGGATGCGGCAATTTGATTGCCCACGGAGGCCAGCAAATTGATTTCCGCGCTGGAAAAATCCCGGAACTTCCGATTGCCAAGCAATAAACAGCCGGCTGGCCGGTCTTTTGACCAAAGCAATACAAAATTCAAGACCTCCAGGCCTTCTTTCTGTTGAAAATCCCGAAAAACCTGGGGCAGAGGCAATCCAGAAGCTGAAAGCACAGTCGCATGCACTGCTTTTATGTGCTCGAGCAAGTCAGGAGGCATCTCCACGTCTGGAAAGCTGTGCGCAAATTCGGAGCGCAGTCCGGAAGCGGCTGTTCTGCGCAGTATCCCGGTCTCCGGTTCCATCAGGAATATCGAGCCGATTTCAGTGCCGAATAAATCGACGACTTGACGGAGGGCGCGCTCCAAGAGCTCTTCCAAACCAAGAGGCTGGTTGAGCGTTTGCCCAATCGAATTCAGGATCATCAGCTCCCGGTTTCGCCTGCGAATCTCCTGCTCCGCATTCTTTCGCTCGGTTACGTCCAGCACAAAACCCTGGAAAGAGATGATCTTACCCGTGGTATCACGCGTCACAACGCTGGATTCCAGCAGGGTAATAATCTCTCCATCGCGCCTCAACATCTGGAATTCAAAGTCGTTTACAGCACCGTGTTCGCGGAGAAGTTTTTGCAGACGTGTGCGGTCCGCGGGATTGACATACAGGCTGGAGGCAATGTCCTTCACGGCCATCAATTCTTCGCGGCTTTCGTAGCCCAACATCCGGCGGAAGGCGTCGTTAAAATCCTGGAAATGTCCCTCGGGGCTTGAAATGAACACGCCCTCTTGCATGTTGGTGATCAACGACCGGTATTTTTCCTCGGCTTGCTGGCGGTCGGTAATGTCTTTCAGGACGTGAACCACGCCCAAGCGGCGGCCAGAGGGATCATGAAAGTCGGAATTGGATGCGAGAAGGTATCCCTCCAACCCCGGATCGGGCTTGGTGCCCTTGCCGAGGACGCCCTCACAATACGGACACAACGACCAGCGCGCTCCCTCCGTGCGCAGTATTTCCGAGACGGGCCGCCCGCACAGGTCATCGGAGGATTTCTTGAGGCGCGACGCGAGCGCCAGATTCACTCGAACCACGGTTCCGGATTCATCGTGAACGAGAATCGGGTCGCCTATGGAGTCGAAGGTGTAGGACCATTGTCTCTCCGCCGCAGCAGCGTGCTCGAAGAGTTTCAAGTTCTGGATGGTCAGACCCAGAAGGTTTGCAACATTTACTAAGAAGTCAATCTCGTCCGCTTGAAAGCGCCTGGGCGTGGACGACCCGATCCCCAGGACGCCGACCGGACCGTCCTTGCCGGGCAAACGGACATAAGTTACGTCCGATAGGTGTTCTGCTTCCATTCGCTCCCGCAGCGCTGCGGGAGCGTTCTTCCGGTCGTAACAAATCCAGGTGGATTTTTGAACCAGCAGGGCGTTTGCCCAGGGTTCGGTGGCTATCGGAACAAGTTGACGTTCCGCTGCCCCTCTACGTAATCCAACTTGTGCGTGGCATTCAAGTTCCGCTGTATCCCCAGTGCCCACCAATAACCGCGCCACGCCATGCGTTGCACCCACAGCTTCCACAAGACTTTCCAAAACTTGCTGAAGGACTTCGTCTACGCTCAGGGTCTGTGTGCTTGCGGTAGTGATCAGGGTCAAACGGCGCAGTTTGTCGTTGAGGTCTTTCAATCTCGTATGGCTTGTTTCCAGAATCAACACCGCCATACCAACTCCCAGTGCAACATACAAGAGGGATCCGAATGCCGTGCGCAGCGAATAAAATTCTTGCCCCGGCCAGAATGGGCGGTCCAACTGGTGCAACCCAATCAGCAGAAGGGCCGCCGCCATCAAGGTAATTCCCCGCCCGGAATGTTTTTTCTGCGAACGCCAAAGGATTATTCCTGATGCGAGGCTGGTGATGCTGGCGAGAACTGCCGGGGTCCAACGCACCGGAAACGACGCCGTGTGGCCCTGCCAGGCCAACGACATGGAAACGGCGCTCCCGAAAAAGGACCAGATCCAGAGCGCGCGGATATTTTTTTCCAGGTGCAAGTATTTGAGCACCGCGGCCAGAAAAAATGCCGATGCCAAAAACAAACACACCGGAATCAAAGCAAATGCCAAGCGGCTGCCGCGCAATTGTTGAATTAGCCCGGTAACGCTGCCCACTGTCAAAAATGCCCAGCCCACCACCCAGTAGCGCAGGAAATTCGCCTTAACGTCTTTGTATAGAATGAGGTACAGAACCATCAAAATCAGGTAAGCTGCCACCTCAAAGAATGCCAGGGCCATCTGACCCTGACCGCTGACGGGCGACATCAATTCTGAGCCGAATTGGCTTGCGCTTGAAAGCACCAGAAACTCGAACCGCAGTATAAGGACCGCACACCCGGGGACAGACAGGTAGCAAACCTAGCACGCAGTTTGAGAAATGAACAACAGACCGAAAGTGCTAGTGTGACGTGCCGTATAATAGCTATGAGTGGAGAACCAGTGGGCGGCGAGAAGATCCTGATTGTTGATGATGAAGAGGCAATCCGCGAAGTGGTTTCCACTTTGCTTGACTCCCAGGGATACCAGTGCATGACCATGGCCAACGGCCGCCTGGCATCAGATTATCTGAAGAGTAATACTCCCGATCTGGTGCTCAGCGATATGGTGATGCCCGAGATGGACGGGCTGCGGTTGCTGGAATGGATCCATGATTACGACAAGGATATCCCGGTCATCATGGTCACGGCCATGCATGATCTTTCCACAGCGCTGGAAGCCATCCGGCGGGGCGCATACGATTACATCCTGAAACCGTTTGAGAAGGATCAGCTCTATATGGGTGTGCGGCGGGCTCTCGACCATCGCCGCCTGCTGCTTGAGAATCGCCATTACCAGCGCGACCTCGAAAAACTGGTCGAACATCGCACTGCCGAGCTTCAGAAGGCGCTGGACCAACTGGAAAGGTCCTACGACGATACCCTGGAGGCCCTTGGGGGCGCTCTGGACCTTAAGGACGCCGAAACGGAGGGTCACTGCAAGCGTGTGACGGCTTTCACGCTTGCCATTGCCAGAGAATTAAAAGTGGACCTGGCTCACCTTCCTGAAATTGCCCGCGGAGCTTTCTTGCACGACATTGGAAAGATGGCTATTCCCGACAACATCCTGCGAAAGCCGGGTCCCCTCACCCCGGAAGAGCAGGAAATTATGCGCACGCATTGTGATATCGGTTATGGAATGCTCAGCCGGGTGCCCTTTTTGCGTGATGTCGCCAAGATAGTGCTCGCGCATCAGGAGCGGTTTGACGGCACTGGCTACCCGCGCGGCCTGAAGGGTGAGGAAATACCGCTGGGGGCGCGCATCTTTGCGGTCGCCGATACACTGGACGCCATGACCTCTGATCGCCCCTATCGATCCGCGCTTTCGCTCGAGCAGGCAAAAGCGGAAATCCGAAGATGTACTGGCACGCAATTTGATCCAAAGGTGGTTGAGGCTTTTTTCGCCTTGCCGGACTCCATTTGGAAGGAGCTTCGCGCCAATGCGGCTGTACCCTTTCGGTTGGCTTATTTGAAGAGTCTTTAAACACCACGACGATTGGCGATCCGGGTCTCTTGCGGATGGTTAGTCGTCGCGATATTATGCGCGCAGAGGAAACTTTAAGAGATGGCTTTGGTTCCGATTAAGACGGCGTCAACAACAGGCTATTGTGATTGCATTCATGGTTGTTATGAGCTGGCCAGTTTGCGCGATGAGGAGACGGGGAAAGGATATTGCCCGGCCTGTGCGAAGGATCATTTGGAGATGAACCGCGGCATCGGCTTGCCTCACCCGGCCCCCTCGCATTCGCCGATGGAAAAGCCCCCGGCAAACTCGCCGCACCTTCCCGAGCCCGCCGATCCTCCCGGCCGGCTACGCTAAGCTAGAAAACATCGCCGATTCACGTAAGATTCCGCTGGGAGATTCAGGTACATCCAGCCAGGTTGGCTAATGGCCTTGCGATTTTGCCATTTCCTGGCGCATGCGCTGCATGGTGGCGATTATTGTCGGTCGGCTCGGGGAATCCTGCGGTACGAGCTTTAAGTAGGCGTCAAATGCCTCAAGCGCCTTCGGGAATTCGCCTGTGCTGGCATAAAGCTTGCCGAGGTAGAGGTCCAATCCTGCTTCATCAGCGCCTTTGTTCCTGCGCGCGGCAAGCAATTCGGCTTCGGCCTCGCTGAATTTTCCGGTCTCCACTAATGCTGCGCCGAGCTGCAAATGCGCCTCGCCTCGCGTGGGCTGCAATAGCAGTGACTCTTTAAGAGGAGGGATTGCATCCTCATATTTCGCCTGATGAACCAGGTCGATTCCGAGATTCTCCAGCAATGTCGCTGACTTAGGTGTAGCTTCCAACCCTTTGCGAAAAACCTGCTCGGCATTGGGGTATTTGTGCTCCCGCATCAGTATCACTCCCAGATCGTTAAACGCAGTTGCGTATTTGGGGTCGGCGTCAGTGGCTTGTCGAAGTAGTTTTTCGGCCTCCTCCGCTTTGCCCTCCTGGAACGCCTTGATTCCGTCGTCATGCCATCCTTCCACCTGTGGTTTTGGTTTGTAGGGAGAGGGCCTGGCTGGCTTGGATACTGTCAATGGAGCCAAATAGAATCGCGGGTCAGCGAATTGATCAGGGATGAATTCAATTTGAGTGTCGCCCCAAACGGTTTCGTTACTGGGTACAAAAATTGTGTAACTGATATCGCTGATCAAGCGCTCGAGAATGAAGCGGCCGTGAGAATCCGTGAACCGAAGATCATACGACCCATCGGTTCCTCTTAATTCGAACCGAATGGATTCAGTCGGGGTGTTTCCATCCGGCAAGAAAATCTGACCGTGAACGTCGGTGGTTCTTGTAATTACTTGCGCTGAAGCTGGCCCTGCGACCCAGGTCGAAACCAAGATCATAATGAGGACGAGATAGTGGATCTTCATTCTGACCTCCCATACGCGACAGGAAACCATACGAAAGGGATTATAGGCCAGTGCTGAGACATCTCCGAACCCGAGCAAAAAAACGGGGGTGGCTCGTTTGAGCCACCCCCGCCGAAGCCGTGAACCCCGAGTTTCGACCGGGGTCCGCCGGATTAGAAGTTAACTCTAGCAACCAATTGAACGATGCGTCCGCCCGGATCCTGAGTCGTGTTGATGTCCGAGTAGGCGCCGTTCGTTGAATTGCTGCCCATCTGCCCGAAGTTATGGAATGACCCGTTCGACTGCACACCCGTCGTGTTGATCGAGCAGGGTGAAGTGCCAACGCCGCAGGCCCAATAGAAGTCTGCGTCATTAAAGGCATTCAGGGCTTCCATGCGGATTTCCAGGTTCACACGTTCCGTAATTTTGGTGGTTTTCACCAAGCTGATGTCCGCACGGAAGAATGAGGGGCCCGTAAAGAAAGGTTTGCCGCACAGTCCGCCGGGTCCCGCCGAATTGCAAGGCTGGAAAACTGCGGAACTCGCGGTCCCGCCGGGGCCCAGCAAGCTGTTCGGTACCCAACCAACTGCCACACCCGGGAATTGGGTTTTATTGGTGGTGAACAGAGACTGAATTTGGTTTACGGTCATCCCGAGCAGGTTGATGCCAGGGTCATTTTGGTTAAACGTGTTTCCGTTGCTCACGCCGCTCGCAACCAGAACCGGCTGACCAGTCTGGAAACGCGTGATCGTGTTCACTTCCCACCCGCCGATAAGCCGGTTGACGACCCCGTTGCTTGAGCTCAAACGGTGGTTTGGCCCGAACGGAAGTTCGTAAATGGCCTGGGCCTTGAGGGCGTGCCGTGTGTCGAACGGCGCCGGGCCCTTATCGTGTTCTGGGTTTCGAAGAGTCGTGAATCCATTGAAATTGATTGAGCTATTGACTTGATAGTCCGTCAACGACTTCGCAAAGGAGTAGTTCACATCGAACTGCAACCCATGCGATGGTCGGTGGCGCAAGTCAATAATCAGCGCGTTGTAAGTGGATTGCGCTCCATTGGTCAGAACAAATGCGCCCCCGGTGGCTTGAGGGTTCACGATGAAATAGTTTGAGGGCAACCCGGCCGCAATCAGATTCTTCGTAAACGTGGCTGCGCCGCCGCTGCTGCCTTCGCCACCGAGTGAGGTGGCCATCGAACCTGAACCGTTGTTCAGAAGTTGAGTGACCAGAGTCGAGTTTGCGAAAAGGGACGACGTCTGGGGGCCCGCTTGTGATCCGGTGAATGCACCCGTAAGGACCGGCAGAGTTATCTGACCTGCCAATCCGAAATCACCAAACGAGCTTGCCGTTGGACTTGCGACCCCGGCAGTCGCCTGTGCCGCTTTGCAGGCAGTCGCGTTCGCTAGGCAAATCGCCAAGTTACTCTGCGCGTGCTGGAACTCGGTCAGGAAGCCGTTTTCGAAAATATTCACTTCGTTCAGGTCGAATTGATCCCACAGCCCAACGCCATGGTTGGCCTGGTAACGGACTTCCAGAACCATATTAGAGGTGAGTTCACGTTGAACCCCGGCGTTCCAGGATTCAATCATGGGCGGTTTCAGGTTCGGGTCGAATACGTTGACGGCGTTCCCGAGTGTGGGGGACAGCGCAAACTGTGAACTAAAGGATGTGGGACCATTTACGTAAGGAAGTCCGCCCGGTTGACCCGTGAAGATGGATCCTGCGGGGGTTGTCCCAGTTGTCGGTGCCCCGAAGAAAACGCTGCCCGGGATAAACGTGCCGTTCGCCACGCTGTTCCCTGAGGCGAGATTGGCAGATGATGCTTGGCTGGCAAAATAGCCGGGGTCGCCTTGCGAGATTCCGAAGTAGGAGTTTATTCCTTCGCGGCTATAGGCAATGCTGAATCCGGAACGGATTACCGTCTTGCCCGGTCCGCCAAGAATGTGCTTCAGCATCGAGTTGTCGGAGCTTGGTTGCCAGGCCATGCCAACGCTCGGAGCAAGCGCGCGGTAGTACTTGTTGTACCAGCTCTTGCCCAAATCGTTGGTGTAGTTGATGGTCGAATTGAATCCAGGCCCTCCGGCAGCACCTGGGGAGAACAAGTTCCCGGGGCCGGAAACACCCCACACAGAATTGAAGTTGTTCATGAAATACTGGTTATTTCGGTCGGTCGGTGGGCCGTCATATTCCCATCGCAGACCATAGTTAAAGGTCAGCGTGGGGCGAATCCGCCAGCTGTCACCGCCGAAAAACCCGAGTTCTATTTTTCCGACGTTGTCGTTAATCGAGTGACCCGTCTGGTAGTTTCGAGTCACGGGATTGAAGCCCACTGAAGCGGAATAGCTTGTGACATCGCCGATGAGCGAGCCATATAGCCCGGCCGCATTGTTTAGCTGAGTCGTGCTGATATCAGGAAAGTTCGATGTAGCGAAAATACTGTGCACCGGATCAAACGTGTTGACTCCCAACCCCAGAGTTCCGGCAGCCGGCGACTTGAAGAAGTCATTGTAGCGGATGTCAGTTTCATCAAATCCGAATTGGAATTGGTGAGTTCCGTGAGTCCATGAGAACGTGTCATGGATTTGTCCCAACGCTGTGTTGCGGCCCTGGGTGTTTCCGGCAGAAAGGAACAGTTGGCTTTCACCAGAAATACTGAACCTTACCGGCAGACCATTCCCAAAGTTGGTGTTGACCGTTGGGAAAAGGCCATTGATGACCTCGCCAAGCCCAAAATTCACAGGGGCCGACTGAATGCCCGCACGCAACTCGTTGCTCATATTCGTGCCAATCGTTCGCCGCCATGACAACACGAACAAGCTTCGGTTTGAGAGTTGCGAGCCCTGGCTGGTATTAAATGGAGCCACAGGATAGGTGGCCTGCTGACTGTTCAAAACGTCAGGAGCCGAGTCGTACCACGCATAGTGATAATCGAACTCGATGGTGTCTTTCTTGGTGGCGTTGAAATCGATCCGGGCATCGGGATACCTGCGCCAGCCCATTGTGGTGGCATTGTATTGAGCAGAGTCCTGATAGGGAGAAAGCGGCGAAATCGTAACACCTGCCGCTGTGCGAACCGTTTCCACTTCCGATTGAAGTTTCGCTATGTCAGGCTGAACCTGATTGTAGGTCGTGGCCGTGAAACCATTGGCGTTGGCCAAGGCAAACAAATTGATGGTGCAAATTGATCCCGCGACCGTATTGCCGCCACTATCGCCTGCACAATGACCGCCAGGATCGGCAACTCCACCCTTCGACGCTGCATAACTGAAGGTGCCACTCGCAGCGGCATTATTCAAAATGGTGCGCGAGACGGTGAGCGCTTGGGGGAATTGGAAGAAGTCGAAGTCGGTGAAAAAGAACAGCCGATCCTTCAGGATCGGGCCGCCGACTTTGTATCCGAATTCGTTCAATTGCAGCTTCTGTCTCGGCAAACTGTTCAGGTTACTGAAATAGTAGTTCGAGTTGAAATCCTGGTTGCGGTTGGTTTCCCATACGCCGCCGTGGAAGCTATTGCCGCCACGCTTGCTGACATAGGTCATCTGCACGGCGCCTTCCCCCGTTTTCGAGGGGTCATTGCCGTTGGTAGTGATACCGAACTCTTCGACGTCGTCAATGCGCGGATCGTTAATGGCAAAGAAGCCGTCACTGCCCTTCAGGAGGTTGTCCTGAATGTTTATACCGTCGAAGGTGATATTGATGGTGCCTTTCGGCAAGCCTTCAAAGGTGCTATTGCGCGGCCCACCGACCGTCTGCGCCCCGGGATCAAGAACGCCAAGAATCACAGCGCTGCGTGTCTCAAAGGGAAGATTGGTGATGGCGCGGCCGGAAATGGTCGCCTGCGTCGAGGTGTTCTGCGTCTCGATCACTTGCATGCCGCCGATGTCAACCTTGACCTCGACGGAGGTGGACCCGACTTCCAGCTTGGTGTTGCTAAGGTCGTATGTCCGGCCCGTGATAACAGTGATGTTGTTGGTGACGGACTTCTTAAATCCCGTCATCTCAATGGTCACTGTGTAGGTTCCCGGGGCCACGTCAGCGGCGGTAAACCGGCCGTCACTGTTGGTCTTGGTTGTTGTCAAAACCGCATTCGTGCTCACGTCCGTGATCGTAACCGTGGCGCCCACTACCGCCTTACCGTCCGGGTCAATAACGGACCCAGAAATCGTACCCGTTGTTTGTCCTTGCGCGGCCACTCCATGCGCAAGAAACAGGCAAAGGGCAAAAAAGCAAAGCAAAGTTCCCACTCGCTTCACTGTGTTTCCTCCTTTTACTAATTCACATCTCTGAGATTTGATTTCACCGCTGAATTTCATTCGGAATTCGCTCCTAGCCGCTACTATCTCGGGACCACGCTCACGACATTTTTCAATTGCAGCAGAGATAGAGCACCCCGGCTGGCGTGAATAAATGCAATGGACGTACCAAATGAAGAGCTATTCCTGAGCAGTTGATATTACACAAAATACAGGACTTATCAGATTAAACCCGTGATGCTGAAATCAAGATTTCTAAGGTTAATTCTAAAAGATATAGTGATATACGCGTTTTCACATCATGTAACAAAAGTACCCATCCTACATCTGAAGTGAATCTTAACGGTTTGGCATAGAAATTCTCACCAATCTGCGAAGCGCAACTCACAATGAGGGATGAATTCAATTGGATTTATTATCGTGACCACCCTCTTATCGTGCGATTTCATTCCGCATCGCTTGATGAGAAATTGTCGTAAACTAATCGCCGCATGAGAGATCAGAACCAGGGCGCCAAGAAATCGGTGGAAAAGATAGCGGTGGTGGAATTGCGCGAACAATATAGGACGCTGCGCGGGGAAATCCGGGTGGCGCTGGATGAAGTATTGGAGTCGCAGCAATTCATTTTGGGCCCGCAGGGAGCCCTGCTGGAGGAGGAACTGGCCGCTTACTGCGACACGCGTCACGCCGTAGGACTGGCGAACGGGACCGACGCTTTGACACTTTCCCTGGCTGCTTGTGGAGTCGGCCCCGGCGACGAAGTAATCGTGCCTGCGTTCACGTTCGTAGCCTCAGCCACGGCCATCGTCCGGCTGGGGGCGCGGCCGGTATTTGCAGATATTGATCCCGCTACATTCAACCTGCGGCCGGAAGAAATCGAAGCCCGGCGAACTGAGCGAACTATAGCGGTGATGCCTGTGCATCTCTACGGGCTGCCCGCTGAAATGGACACCATCAATGAGTTGGCGGCGCGCAACGGATTAACCGTGGTTGAGGATAATGCGCAGGCGATTGGCGCGAGATACCGCGGGCGACGAACCGGGTCGCTGGGGGCGGCGTGCGGAATCAGCTTCTACCCGACAAAAAACCTGGGAGCTTATGGCGACGCCGGGATGATGGTTACAAATTCCGAAGAAATCGCCACAAAGATTCGATGTTTGCGCGATCACGGTCAAACAGGGAAATACGTCAGCTCAGAGGCAGGATGGAATAGCCGGCTGGATGAAATTCAAGCCGCAGTGCTGCGCGTGAAACTGCGACATCTGGATGACTGGACCATGACTCGTCAGGCGCACGCGCGCCGCTACGATAAGCTTTTGTCCGGGCTGGCGGGATTGTCGCTGCCGCGCGCCGCCCCGCACAAGGAACATATTTACCATCTATATACTGTGAGGATTGAGGGGAAAGCGGGGCGACGCGACCGAGTTCGAGACCTGCTGGCCGCGCGTGGAATTTCAACGGGCGTCTATTACCCCGTGCCGCTGCACTTGCAGCCATTATATTCCGGCGGGAGGGACCGCCGGGGCGAGTTTCCCATGGCGGAACAAGCGTCCGAACAAGTCCTTTCTCTTCCTATATTTCCGGAGCTATCGGACGATCGGATGGGCAGGGTTGCGGAAGCCTTGCAGGACGCCTTGCGGGAAACCGACTAGCCGGCGGAAGCCGCGTGGGCCCGGCGCACCAGAATTACAAACACTCCAGCGAACATCATCAGGCAGGGCATCAGGAGTACCAGAATGCCAATATCCAACGATCTTTGCGCGTGGGCGCCGGCGTTGGAAGCTTGGGAGTAGCACATGGCGCATCCCTGGCCCAAAACTACTGGGACGGAAACCAGCGCGGTGCACATTCCCGCGAACAATCTAAGCGCGTGTCTCATCGGTTCCTATCCTACTCCAATTCATTCCCGGTACAATCTTAAATCTGCCGGGTGCAATTCACTTCATTACGACCGCAGCGCCGCCAGTCGGAAACTGTCCCAGAAAAAAACCAGCAGCATCATGCCGATGCAGAAGACCGTTGCCGGGATCAGCCAGAATTTCAGGCTAGGCTTTTCATATTTCAGGTGCATGAACCAGAAGATGATCAGCCCGGCCTTGATTACCGAAAGGCCCATCAAGATGGAGAGCATTAGCTTGGGCTCAAGCTCAATGTACCCAAGATAGACCTCAACACCGGTAAGGAAAACCAGAGCCAGCCAGACCCACAGAAACGTTTTCGCGCTAGCCGCGGGATGCGTGCCCTCTCCTGCGCCGTGATCGCTCATCTCTACGATTCTCCTCGGATCCTTATTGCAAAATTCCCATCAAACCGCGGAATCCCGCGGCCTACTTGGGTGAAATGGACATGATGTAAACCAACGGGAACACGAACATCCAGACCAAGTCAACGAAGTGCCAGTAAAGCCCGCTGACCTCGACGTCCTCCGGGGTGAACTTGCCCCGCCCAAATCCCAGCGAAACTATTCCCAAGTAGATCACGCCAATGGCTACGTGGGTCATGTGCAAACCGGTGACGCCGAAGAATACCGCGCCGAATAGCGGGGAGCCCCAGGGGTTGGAAGTGAGACGCAGACCTTCGTCCATAAGGTGAAACCACTCGCGCATGTGCAAGACGATGAAAGTGGTTCCAAAAAACATGGTGGCGAGTATCCACTTCACTGTGGTGCCGCGATCCCCGCGCGCAGCGGCGGCAACACCCATAACCATGGTCAAGCTGCTGGCCAGCAGCACCACGGTCATAATCGTCGAAAAAACGATGGAGGGACTGAACGGAAAGGGCCGCGGCCAGTTCGGACTGTTGAGGCGGGCATAGCTATAGGCAATCAACAGCGCGGAAAAGGTCAGAGAATCGGAAACGATAAACAACCACATTCCCAGCTTCTTCGAGCCCATCGCAAAGGGCGAGGCGCCTCCCGACCACACAGAGGACATCGCATCTTGCTTCACGTCATGCACAGTTCACCGTCCCAGGGAGAGAAGTAAGAGCAGGAATACCCACAATCCATCCAGAAAATGCCAGTAAATAGCCGTGATTTCCGCGGCAATCGGTTGCGTGGTGCGGGCCCGGTTCCAGGAACGAAAGGCCACATACAGCAGGGCCACAATTCCTCCCAGCAAGTGCAATCCATGGGCAGCCGTAAAAAGATAAAAAAAACTGCTGCTTGGATTGGTATTCACAAATAAGCCGGCGGCCCGGAACTGGCGCCAGGCGATCAACTGACCGCCCACGAAAAGCAATCCCAGGCCGGTCGAAAGTCCCCAGTAATTACGAAACGCGGCAACCATGCCGCGTGCAAGCTGCTTGCGAGCCATCTCCACGGTCACGCTGCTGAGCAACAGAATGACCGTGTTGGCCCACAGAATTCGAGGCAAGGCGAAGGAGCGCCAGTCATCGTATCCGCCGCGAACAAAGTAGGCGCTGGCCAGGGCCATGAAAAACATGGTTATGGCGCCCAGCAACATGGTGATTCCGGTGATGTACGCGCGCCTGGGAATCGGGCGCGAACCGCCCCGGTCACCGCCACCGTCCATATATCTGGACGGAGGCACGCCACCGTGGCCGTGCTCTATCTGAAGTTCGAGTTCTTCGGCTACAGTCCCGGGCACAACTGGCCTCTCTTAGCTGCGATCTCGCAACACTTCTTCCGGAGTCATATCCTGGGGAATAAAATCCTGCTTCTGGCCGGGAACGCTGAATTCATACGGCCCGTGGTAAACGGTTGGAACGCGCCCGGCAAAATTGTCGTGCGGAGGCGGGCTCGGCACGGTCCATTCGAGAGTGGTGGCGTTCCATGGATTGATGGGCGCCCGCTTGCCTTTCCATATGCCCCAAATGAAATTGGCCAGGAACAACAATTGAGCGGAAATGGTGATAAATGCGGCAATCGAAATGAAATATTGGACCTTCCACAAGCCGATATGCTTCGCGCCACCCAGGAAATCCACCGCGGTCAGGTCGGCATAGCGCCGCATATGGCCGGCGATTCCCAGGAAGTGCATGGGCATGAAGATGCAATAAACGCCGGCAAAAGTGAGCCAGAAGTGGATTTTGCCGATGGTCTCATTCATGAACTTGCCGAACATCTTGGGGAACCAGAAATAGGTCGCCGCAAAGATCCCGAAGATGGCCGCCACTCCCATGATCAAATGGAAGTGCGCGACGACGAAATACGTGTCATGAAGCGGGAGGTCCACTGACGGCTGGGCGAGGAACAATCCCGAAAGCCCGCCGGTGACGAAGAGCGACACGAACCCCAGCGCGAACAGCATGGCGGTGGTGAAGTGTATGCGCCCGCCCCACAGAGTACCCAGCCAGTTAAACGTTTTTATGGCTGAGGGGACGCCAATACTCATGGTCATGATGGAAAATGCGAACGCGGTGTAAGGGCTCATTCCGCTGATAAACATGTGGTGGCCCCAGACCATGAAGCCCAGGAACCCGATGCCGCAGAGTGCATAGACCATGGCCCGATACCCGAACACCGGCTTGCGGGAGAAGGTGGAAAGGACGTGAGAGGCGACGCCCATTCCCGGCAGGATGGCGATATAAACCTCGGGATGTCCGAAGAACCAGAACAGGTGCTGCCACAGCAGCGGCGACCCGCCCGAATGCTCGGAGACAATTTGCCCGGTCTGTACCAATCCGCCCGGCACGAAGAAACTCGTTCCCGCCACCCGGTCCAGCAAGAGGAGGACGCAAGCAGCCAGCAACACGCCAAAGGCCAGCAAACCCAAAATCGCGGTGACGAACCAGGCCCAGACCGTGAGCGGCAAGCGCATTAAGGAAAGCCCGGGCGCACGGAGATCAACCAAGGTGGTGATGAAGTTCAGCGCCCCCATTAAGGAAGCGGCGCAGAATATCGCCAGCCCGATCACCCACAGCGTTTGCCCGGCGTCACCTACGCCCTGCTTCAAGATGGAAAGCGGCGTGTAGGCGGTCCACCCGGAAATCGGCGCGCCACCTTCAACGAAGAACGCAGCCACCATAACTACTAGGGAGAGGAATGTGGTCCAAAACGACAGCATGTTGATTACAGGGAATGCCATGTCCGCGGCGCCAATCTGAATGGGCAAAAAGTAATTGCCGAAACCCGACTGGGGCGCTGTGGTCAGCACCATGAACACCATGATGGTGCCGTGCATGGTCAAAAGGGCGATGTACTGCTCCGGCTTCATTTGCCCGCCGAAAAATGGAAGATTGATTTCCGGCCAGACCAGGTGGATGCGCATGAAGATGGAGAGCGTCATTCCCAAGAACACAGAGAATAAGGCCAGCAAGTAATACTGAATGCCGATGACTTTGTGGTCGACGCTGAAAATATATTTCCGGATAAATCCGGATGGCGCCGCGTGGACGTGCGCGACGTTAGCGTGTGACGCCATGCGTTCTCTCCTTGCCCCCTATATTTCTCACTGGATGTGCCTCATTGGCTGGCCGCCTGATCTTTCATCCATTGCGCAAAATCGGTTTCGTTCAGCACTCTGAAGGTGCTCTTCATTCGGTAATGGCCCAGCCCGCACAACTCCGCGCAGGCCAGTTCATAATCGCCCGTCTTCGTGGCGGTGAAATGCATGTGGATGGTCATTCCCGGCACGGCGTCCTGCTTCAGCCGCAGTTCGCGCACAAAAAAGCTGTGGGTCACGTCCATGGAGCGGATCAGCAACTCGACTTCGCGGTTCACCGGCACGGCCATGATGGGCGTGATGATGTCGTCCTTGGCGTCGGGATCGGTTGTGTCCAATTGCCAGGGGGTCGCGCTCTGGTCTCCACGCTTGCGCTGAGCCAGGGCCTGCTCCACGGTCTTATACCTCCCGAACTTTCCGTCCGGGCCGGCATACCTGAAATTCCACTGGAACTGTTGCCCAACGACTTCAATCTGCAAATCGCCAGGCTGCGCCGGTGTGAAATGGACGATGGCCCAGGCGCTTTCGGCATAGAGCCCCAGCCCGACGAACAACACAATCGTGGCCAGGGTCCAGACCACTTCCATGGTGTTGTTGCCCTCGGAATAGGCCGCGGGCTTATTCTGGTCGCGGAAACGGAAGATTACCCAAGCTAATCCCAGTTGCGCGGCCACAAATACGATTCCCGTGATAATCAAGGTTCGGTGGAACTGGGAATCAATCAGGTCGCCGACTTCGGTGATGGATGGAGGAAACCACCAGGGTTTGGCGATAAACAGGTAAACGGTGATGATTGTGAATACAGCCAGGAATATCGAGAAGGTTGCCGCTACAGTTGTGGAACCCGCGCAATCGCGCTTGCGTTTGCCCATCTCCTCCGCTCCGTGAATTTGGACCGCCCCTTCGCGCCCAAACGGGCGCGAACCCACACGATTTCGCAGCAAGAACATGCTCAAAGCGATTTATCATATACATCCACGCGGAGATTGCAACCCTTAACCTGAGGATTTTATTGTTGCGGATTTCAAATTCGCCTACGGACCGTGTCCGGCATCTGTAGCTCTGGGCACGCTTGTCATTTGCGGCTGAGCCCTGAGGGCACTCCACAGCATTTTCTCAATTGCCCGCGCTCGCCGCCGAGGCCACCGAGTGTGCGGTATGCACTTCCTCCGGGTGATGGATATACAGGGAGCTGGCGCTGATGATCTTCTCTCCCTTGTGTTCGGGGAGAGAAATCTGATACTGCACGGGCTGCTGGTGGTCACCCACCTGCCGGTTCACGTTATATACGCTTGAGAATTTCCAAAGCATCTTCACGAAATTGGTCTGGCCTTGCGCCAGTAGTTTCGCGGCGATTTGGAAGGTGTCCTTCAGGGCGTTCCATCCGAGGTGCTTCTTGTTCAGAATCTGCTGGGTGCGCACCAGCTCGCCATAAAACTGGTGGAGGGTCATCTTGGTCGGCAACACCGCGTGCTGCACATCAAACAAGCGATAATCGCGGGTGGTAAAATTGCGCGACTCGGTCTGCCACGTTTCTGTCCCCGGATAAGGCGTGTTCACGGTCAGGTGCACGATTTCCGGCACGCTCAACGCCCATTCCTGAATGACCTTAAACCGCGCCGCATCCCAGCTTGGGTCGGCGATGATGTTGACCGCGGCCATGATTCCCATGCTGCGGGCGACTTCCAGGGCCTCAAAATTCTTTCCCAGCGTGGTGCGTTTGCGGTGGGCCTTCAGGCCCTCCTCGTCAATGGCTTCAATGCCCAGGAACATATACTCCAAGCCAAGCTTCTTCCAGCGTTTGAAAACCTCTTTATTCCGCAACAGAACGTCACCGCGCGTCTCCAGGTAATACTGCTTCTTGATTCCCCGCCGCTCGATCTCGTCGGCAATTCCCATCCCGTGGTCAGCCTGAATGAAGGCCACGTCGTCCACTATAAACACGCCGGGCTCTTTGATGGTGGACATGTCCTCGGCGGCAACTTCGGGACTGATGCGCCGGTAATTCCGGCCGTAAAACGTCCAGGCGCTGCAGAACACGCAGTCCCACGGACATCCGCGGGTGAACTCAATGCTGGCGCAGGGGTCCATCACGCCAATAAAGTATTTCTTGCGCCGGGCCATCAAATCTCTGGCGGGACGCAGCTTGTCCAGGCTTTCCACCAGTTGCGGCGAGGGCCCTTCGGCATCCATGGTGGTCACGCCGGGAAGTTTTCCCAGCGCGCGCGTGTCGCCGGCGGATTCCAGAACATCGGCGATGATTCCTTCGCCTTCGCCGCGCACCACGCAGGAAATGGCCCCCGCGCCGTGTCGCAGAATCTCCTTGGCGGTAAATGAAGCGCTGTGCCCTCCGGCAAAAACAAAGCAATCGGGCGACTGGTGATGAGTTTGCTTGGAGAGATCCACCACTTCAGGGATATTCGCAAGATAGTTCAGGGAGAAGCCGATGGCCTGGGGCTTAAATTCCTCCACCAGACGGAAATAATCGGCATGCTTGAAGATTTGCAGGTCGAGGACACGCACGTCGTGACCGGCTTCGCGCGCCGCTTCCGCCACCAATTCGAGCCCCAGGGGCTCCAGGCGCAGATAGATTTCCGAAAACATCAATGGACTGGGATGAACGAAAAGGACTTTCATTACATTCCCCGATCAGGGCCTGCGTCACCCATGACGAGACCAGAAGGGCCGCGCGACCAGGAGGGCCTAATTCCTGCGCGAAATGCCGCCCTATTGGGGGCATCATAGCAAAAGATGGTGTCAAGTGGGGAATGGTTGTGCCTAGCAGCGAAATTGCCGGCTGAAACCCAGCATATAGGTTTGCCACCCGTTCGGCGCCGCGGGCCTCAGTTCCCCACAACTTTGTGGCTTGCCAAATCCACGGTCACCAGGTCCACGCGCGACTGCATCACGGACGACGTCCCCACCTGGTGAAATCCAATCTGAAGATTCGTGTCGTCCACGGTGATGCGCAGGTAGCCGTAATTCTTATCATCGTATTGCTTCAATATCACCCCTTGCGAAGGCACCGCGGGCTTCACGTCGAGGTAGTTGACAGGCAAACCGTAGGGCGGTTCGGGCGAGGGCTGGCCCTTCTTGGCGCGAACCAGCAAGTTGACGTTGTGCCCGCCATCCCCGCAAACAATGAAAGGCACTTCATAAGGCTTCCCGCCAAAGGTGATGGTCCGTGCGAAGCGCTGGTAATTGTGCGCGTGCCCTGAAAGAAAAGCATGCGGGTACACCCCCGCGGACTTGCAGATCGTGTCGATCTCTCGAAGCATGTCGGCGCTGCTGCTGTGGTTTCCGCCCGCGCCGCCGGATTTGGGCGCCGGCGAATAGCTGAATGGCGGGTGGTGGGTGGCCAAAATTACCGCGCCGGAATACTTTTCCTTTTTGATTCGCTGAAGCTGAGCGGTCAGATACTCCAACTGATAATCGGGCACGCCCTTCCACTTGCCTCCCTGACTGGAAATCAGCCCGGGATCTTCGAGTGAATTGCTGAACAGCCCGATGATGCGCACGAACGGTGCGTCCAGGGTGAAATACACGCCCGGTTGCGTCATGGCCGTGCGATGCAGCGACCCTGCCTCGGCGGTGACGGTGGGCTGGTCAACGCAAAAATTCCGCGCAAACGTTTGCAGAGGGTCCTGACCCGAGGGCGTGTTGGGAACAATGAACGAATCGTGATTCCCGGGAATGGCGAAAATCGGTGCGGGGTAATTCCGGAAGGGATCGTAAAACTGGTCGTAGTAGTAGGTGGATTCGCCAAAATCGTAAACCACGTCGCCCAGATGGAACAGGAAGGCCGGCCGGTTGGCGTCATTGGCGTTGTGGAAATCCGCAGTCAACTGATCCGCGACGGATATTTCATTTCCATATTTCCCTTGATTGGAAGCTCCGGTGTCGCCAGCCGAGTGAAAAATGATTTTGCCGGCGCTCTGGATTGCCTTCACCACTTCGGGACCGTGCGGCCCCAGTGCATCCTGAAGGGCGTACAAATCGTCGGGGTTTCCTCGCGCTTTGTCGAAGCCCACCACGTCTTTGGCCAGCAGATTCTGGATTTCTTTGTAGAGCTGAGTGTCGGAAGGGTGCGATTTGGTGAATGCGGTGGGATCGGGTGTGATATTCGATTCGCTGAAAATGGGCTGGGGAAGTGTTGTGGCCTGGCTCCTTGGCACGGGGACTCTCCTTTTTGGCTTGGCCGAGCGTTTTTCAGTTTACGTCAAACCCGGTACAGCCAATGAGAATGATTTTTGCGGCGTATCATAAGTCGTCCAATCGATATAACAAATCATTTAACTGTTAAAGAATATAAAAATTTTGGTCTTGTTAATTCGGGCTGGTGAACTCTGGCTCCAATTTCATTTTCAAATCTTGTTAGTGGCAGCTGGCATTATCCGCGAATGCCCCGCTGCTGATCATCCCTCCCATAAACCGGCTGCAATCGGTGATCTTCGTGAGAGCCACATCGTTTTTCAGCGCGTTGGGATTGATGAAGCGCTCGGCGTTCAGATTTTTTCGTTCCGAAACGATTTTATCGGACCAATCTCTCAGGGCGGCAAATTCATTCTCCAGCAGCCGCTGTGCACTCTGATCCTCATCGGATAGGGCTAGCACCTTGGCCAGATTCACGCTGGCCTCAGCGTGGTCCCGGTAGTCCTGCGGCCAGGTGCCATTCACCTGCATTCCCGAGCTGACAACACTTTCAATAGCACCCTGCCACTGCCGCATGTCGCTCAGCGCCGCGATGGTCGCGGCACGGAAATTGGTGGAAAGGTACCCCACCGTCTGTGGCGCGCCCGCCCGTCCAGCCTGCGAGCCAACCCCTCCAGATTGAGTGGGAATCACCAGCCGTATCCGATCCGCGTCAAAATTGAGAGTAGCGCCCGTGGCCTCCGAAAGCAGCTTGATATCCACGTAGGTGCGGCCCTGCAATTCAACAATCGCGCCGCGGACGGCCTTCCCGTTCACAATCAGAGTTCTATCCTGTGCGTCCTGAGCCAGCACAATCCCCGCAAGCAGCAAAAAAGATCCGGCGACCGACGCATGC
Organism: Candidatus Acidiferrales bacterium; assembly: GCA_035308165.1. Classification (GTDB taxonomy): domain Bacteria; phylum Acidobacteriota; class Terriglobia; order Acidiferrales; family UBA7541; genus DASTCZ01. The sequence continues at coordinate 34,783 of DATGHC010000015.1, forward strand.
ACCCGCCAATTTCTATGAATTGCTTTCATCGGAAAATCCCCCCTCCGAGTAAAATGGCATCCAACCCCATTCTACTACTGCCCCGGCCGCGTGGCATGACCTCTTCTGCGCCATTCAAAAATGCCCACCGTGCCATGCCGATTTTTCATTGGGTAATCGATCTTGAAGCGGCTCTTGCTGTGGAAGTCCAGACCGGGATAACCTTGGCGTGAATTCTTTCCTCGTAACCTCTATGAAGCGCCACGTTCTGATCTTCGGGATAGTCGGCGGGATCTTGATCGCCCTGCTGAAGTGGTCCGAGTACCGATTCCTGGTAATCGAACATTCCGTCGAAATCTATGGCGGTCTCGTCGCCGCAATCTTTGCCCTGCTGGGCATCTGGCTTGGCCTTAAACTGACGCGAAGGCAGGATAATATCGTCGTGAGGGAAGTCCCTGTCCCTGCCGGAGCGCCATTCATCCCGGACCAGAAGAAACGGGAGGAGCTCAGCATCACCCCCCGTGAACTCGAAATCCTTGAACTGATCGCTCAGGGCATGAGCAACCGTGAAATTGCCGAGAAGCTTTTTGTGAGCGAGAACACCGTCAAGACCCATTCCAGCCGTGTTTTTGACAAGTTGGGCGCCCGGCGGCGCACCCAAGCGGTCCAATTTGGCAAGGAATTCGGCCTGCTCCCCTGAATGGCTCACCCGAACGAATGATTTTTGCTCCCGCCTCCCAAAATCACCCAAAGGGATGATGACAACGACCCCACCTGTTGGAGTATGGTGCGCGTGCATTCACGCTTGCACTGAAAGGAGATTGAAATGAAAAAGACCATACTGACTTTCGGGCTCATTTCCGGCGCTATTTCCACGCTGATGATGGTGGCCACTGTGCCCTTCGCCGACAGGATCGGCTTTGACAAAGGCGCATTCGTCGGCTACACCGCCATCGTGCTCTCGTTCTTGCTGGTATTCTTCGGCATTCGCTCCTACCGCGACAACATCGGCAACGGCCAGGTCACTTTCTTCAAGGGATTCACTGTCGGGATCTGTATCACTCTGATTTCGTGCGTCTTCTACGTCGTGACCTGGGAGATTCTTTATTTCAACTTCATGCACAATTTCATGGATAAATACAGCGCCTATGCGATTGAAAAGGCCAAAGCCTCGGGCGCGAGCGCGTCAGCCATCCAGACGCAAATTCAGGAAATGAATGATTTCAAGGTGAAGTACGAAAACCCGTTCTTCAATGCCGCTGTGACTTTCACCGAGCCTTTTCCACTCGGGTTCCTCATCACCCTGATTTCAGCGGCGGTTCTGCGGAAAAAGTCGCAATCGCAACCGGCACAATCGCCTTTACCGGCGTCCCGGTAAAGTAGGTAAACTTTTTGAAAGAGAGCGGCGCGGAATGAATCGGGAATGGGGAGATAAGCGGCGAATTCACCAGCGCCAACGGCTCTCTTGAAGCCTTGCTGGTTCATGCAGGGGCCACCTACCGGCCCCGGTAATTCAAATTGGAATTATCGCAGCCGGCCTCCAATCGATCTCCGCGCAGCCTCAGGATTCTCAGCGCCTCTGAGTTGAGACACTCTTTGTACTCAATGAGGTCTTATTTCTCCCATCGAGAAAAAGGGGCGGCATCATCCCATGGATGATCCGCCCCAAATTACTTTTCTAATGTCTTTCTTCGTCGCGCCTACTCTGCGTGACGCCTACTTGGTCATTTCAATTTTCTGGTATGTGAAGGACACGGATTCCATCGGCCGTTCAGCGTGTTGAGCCTTACTGGCTTCATTACTCACCGAGCTGATCAACACATCCGTCATGGTGTAGTGGACGGCCCTCCCGTTTTCCACGATCTCAACTTCCGCCGAGGGAAAATGCTGCCCGGACGCGCAGGCCTTGGCCAGTAGGGGCGATGCCTTATCAACTTCCCTGATGATCACGAATGGCTTGTGCATTCGCTTTCCGGTTGGCAGGCCACTTGCCGCATCGCGTCCATTCGATTCTTTGGTTGATGCCTTGCCTGCGCCCGCTCCGGACGAGGCTGTGGTCACCTTGCCTGCGCCCGCACCGGAAGACTGCGATCCGATGTTCTCGCTATCGGCCTTGGAATCGCCGTTCAAATCACCGGCAACAATGGACACAGCGTTAATCCAGCCCGCGTGAGCTGTATCATGCGCCGACCCTTCAATCGCCATCTTCCCACCATTCAGTCTTATATACACCGTCTCCGAGGCCGGAGTCGGCTGCGCAAACAGTACGGGCACTCCAATCACAATCGCCAAAACAGCTGCCCATGCGGACATCCGATACAGTACCGCCAAATTTCGATTCTTATCCATGCTCATGCCTTCCCTCCTGATTTGAATGGAATCCTTGCCGAGAATTAACTGGCCCTATTGTCTCCCGGCTTGGTATGGGCGCAAGGAATCCTTGCCGGCTGTGCGCCGTGAAAGGCACCACCATTCGCGCACGCAAAGGGCGCCCGACTGGGAAGCCATTCTTGGCTGTCCGCCTAAGGTGCGAGAGCGTTCCTCAAATCGTCAGCAGCGATGGAGGTGAGCGAGGGGCTCGGTGGGACAGTTGGCATGAGGCCGAACCTGTCACGCCGCGGTTACAAGAATCCTGGCACTTTTTCTAGATTGAGGTCTTCTTCGGATCAAGATTTCCACATCGCAATTAAGCCCCGTAAGGAAAGTCATCAGCCGTTCGACAGAAAAGCCATCCAGCCGGTAATTCGAGAGGGCGGAAATCTTTGGCTGGTTTATTTTCAGCCGCCGCGCCGCATCCGCTTGCGAATATCCTTGAGCACGAATGATGTGATTTATTTCTATGGCCAACCGCACCTTGGTCTGCTTGTCTTCAGCATTGCGGACCCGCAGATCGGCAAATACGTTTCCGGAGCTTGGAATCACTCGAACCATGTTATTCTTTCTCTTCATCCCGCCGCCTTTCATAGTCCTGCTGGGCTGCCTTTAGCCGCTTTGAAATTAGGTCAATGTCGGCCCATGCCGTTCTAATGCCGCTCGGTGATTTCTTCTGGAACGCGTGGAGCACATATACGGCATTCGGAAATCTGACTATATATGCCGCGCGATAAGCATTTCCTTGATAATCTTCGACCACCTCGAATACTCCCGCTCCTTGGCCCTTCCAGGGTTTTGAATTGGGGTGCCTTCCTCCAAATTGCGCAACACTCAGGGCCGTTCCCATTTCGTCTTTCACCGCTTCCGGAAAGGCCAACAGATCCCGCTTGCTGGAGCCCAACCAGAACATCACCTTTTCGCCCGGCGCCCTCGTTGCCCTGCTCATTTATTATCCTAGTTCTGGGATATCTGCGTCAAGTTTCTTTCCTGCTTCTTGTTTGTGCGGGCGCAATACAAGCCGTAGACGCAAATTCGGTTTTAGGCCCCAGATCACGATCTCTCATTTTATTCTTGACTGGGTATCTTACGCTATGGTAATCTGCCAAATTGACTGGGATGAGATTCTGGAATCGTCTTTTGCAAGTTTGCTTCATCTTCGGTTTATTTGAGTCCGGAACGTAGATCGGGACCCTCGTTGCGCTGCAGTTCCCGCCGAAAAGGCTGGATTAGTAACTACTCGCATAACAGTTAAGCCTTTTAGGATCCACACTTTCGAGAAGGGGTTCAAGTGTATGAAGACATCCGCTTTTAAGTCCCGCAGAATGCGCGCTTACGACGATTGCGGCTGTAAGTCCTGTATTATCCGCACTTACGAAAAACATGGGGGGTGGGAGGCAACTTCTGCAAGACGGTGGAATCGGAAATCCCGAATCGGGACGGGTGACAAAGCTATTCCAGGGCATCTCGCAGACGCAGCCCGCGAATTGAAACTACGATTGGAAAGGATGCCTTACTTCTTATTCGGCGTTTTCAGGAATGTCCCGCGATCCAGTTCCTTGAAGGCCTGCTGGAGCTGCTCCTGGGTGTTCATCACAATCGGCCCGTACCACGCGACCGGCTCTTCCAACGGCTTGCCGGAAACCAGCAGAAAGCGAATGCCGTCATCGCCTGCCTGCACCACAACTTCATCACCCCGGTCAAAAAGTATCAGCGACCGGTTATCCGCGGACACCGGAGGCGCGGTGTCCAGCCACTTCACAGCTTCGGTGGGCACCGCGAGCGGCTCACTGGCATTGCAGAATTTCCCCGAGCCCGCAAAAACGTAGGCGAACGCGTGACGAGTGGTCTCCACCGGCAGGGCTTTCCTTCTGCCCGGCGCGATGGACACATCCAGAAAAATCGGATCGGCGGCGATTCCGTCCACCGGCCCCGCCTTGCCCCAGAATTTTCCGCAGACCACCCGCACTTGCGTGGAGTCGTCATCGGTGACCACGGGAATATCGAGCGCCTTTACTTCCTGGTAGCGCGGCGTGGTCATCTTCAGCGCCGCGGGAAGATTGGCCCACAACTGAAATCCGTGCATGGCGCCGGTGGGATCGCCCTTGGGCATTTCCTGATGGATGATGCCGCTGCCCGCGGTCATCCACTGCACATCGCCCGCGGCGATGGCGCCTTTGTTGCCCATGCTGTCGCCGTGTTCCACGGTTCCGGCAAGCACGTAGGTAATCGTCTCAATGCCGCGATGCGGGTGCCACGGAAATCCCGCCAGATAGTCAGCGGGAATGTCGTTCCGGAAATCGTCCAACAGCAGGAACGGATCGAAGTCGGAGGTGTTGCCGAAGCCAAACGCGCGGCGTAGATGCACTCCCGCACCTTCCAGCGTGGGCTTCGATTTGATGAGCCGCTTTATCGGTCGGATAGACATGGGGACCTCGCTTGTTCGTGGATGCAGTGGTGGTGAAATGAAAGCTTAGTCCGCAGTCCGAGCAGGAGTCAACATTTGGACCGAGCATTCTCGGTGCGGCCTTTGCGTCCCGTGAGTCCCAGCGATGAAGCCTTTGGTTTTGAGGTAAATCTATTTCTGCGGCACTTTGCGGTGGCGGATCAACGACCGCCACTCGATCAGTTCCGCGAGCAGCGCCTTCTCAATCATGGAGGTGATACGCAGCACAGTCGGCCAGGTCTGGGACAGCTGCAACTGCTTGTCCCATTGAATCAACATGCGATGCAATTCCCGGTAGCGGTCGCGGCGGCGCTGGTAATCGTTCACGATCAGCAGCGCCCCCGCCACCGTCGCGATTTGAAAACCGGTGGTCGCCGCCAGAGAAATCACCGGCTTCCAGTTTCCCAGCAGACCGTAATCCAGGCCGCGGGCGTTCAGCACCATCCACAAATTGAAATACCCGGCGAGAAAGACGCTGGACCAGGTTACGATTTGATATTGGCGGATTTTTTTCGCCGCTCGATCGGCGTGGCGCGAAAAATATTCAATCTGATTTTGCACGCGGTCGGCGCGATAGAGCCGCTTGAAATCCTCCAAAGCAGCGTGACGGGCTTCGCGATCGGACATGTTCAGGAAATTCAGCGAGGTAAGCATCCCCGCAAGTTCGGGCACAACTTCCGGCCCGACCACGTCGTAAATTACCGGCGTCCGCCACAGTGCCAAACACGAGCGGCAGATTTCCGCCGCGGTGCGCACGCGAGTCCAGACAACTTGCCGCCGCGACAACTTCATGAGGGTTGGAAGGGTCGCGGCCATGATGCCCAGTACGATTCCCAGACCCAGCCAGATGGAGCTGTTGCCGGGAAGCGATGTCCGCCCGGACAAAAGGGCCGCAGCCGCGGTGCAGAAAATTGGGATAGCGGCAAGCCGCCGAAATTGGGGCGCAACGCGATTGGCATTTTCATCCACCTTGATGAACCAGGCCTCGGCTTTTCCCAGTGGAGTGTCCGCGGGAATTTCGGTTGGCGGGTCCGGCATTGCAGTCAAGAACTCCATCTCGGGATCATGGAGGAGCTGCGAATCCTGATTGAGATGTTGCACGACTCCCGTCGCGCTGTGGATCCAAATGACGGGCCGGCCTTGATCGCGGGCGAACGCCACAATGTCTGCCGTTCCTCCCAGCCCCTGACTGGGCGCTCCGTCCCACAAGGCGATGAGCAGCCGGCTCTGTTGGACGGTTTCGATGCCGCATTCGTAATAAAGCTCGTCGGGAGTTTCACTGGCTCCGGTGACTTCGACGGAAAGCGCTGCGGCCATCACTTTTTCCGCGCGACGCCAGGTGGCGTCATCAAAATCAGCGCGAAATTTTTCCTTGGGAAACGGAAGGAAAACCCTGAGCGGCAGATTCAACTCCATGCAAGTTTCCGCAAAGAGCAAATCTCCGCCCGCGGCCGTGGACGAAACTCCGTAAACAACGCCCGGAACCTTGGACTTCCACTCCGCCAGAATCGTGCGAATGGCTTCCCGGCTGCGGTTTTCATCGGGAAGGTTGCGGTGGCCCGTAAATCCTATGGCCAGCACTGGCGGAAGCGTAATGGGAGATCGGCTCACTGAATCTGCAGGCGAGACTTCATCAAGACAACAACGTAGGGATTCACAGTCGAAAGCGTATAGTAAAGACTCAGCTCAGAACCTTGCAGCTTCGTCCAGCGCTCCACTACATACGGCCCCCAGGCTCCGCCGTGCACTGCGCCCGGATTGGCCTGATTTTTCGGCCCGAAAACAGGGCCTGCGAGTCCATCATCCGGTGTCCGTTGGGGAATGTGAACGAATTTTCCAGCGGCGCCGTCGCGGGCGATGTTGAAGATGATCTGCGGCTCGCTCCACACGCCCCAAGGAGTACGCGAATAAGAAAACGCGATGCCGATTGTTGGCGTCCGGCGATCGTAGGTCATCAACCACAAACCAAGGTCTTTACACCAGGTCACAGATATGTCGCCGAGCGAATCATTCTCGACAATGGGATGCGCGTCCGTCTCCTTCGCACTCCACTTCGGCGCGGAAGCGGCATCGAATCCCGCGAAATAAAGCGTGCCCTTGCCGGATTCAAATTGCGCCACTGGAACGATGGAGAGATAAGCCTTGCTGTTCCGATATTGTCCCGTGCCCCAAATCAGGACGAATGGCCCGCCCGGAGGCAAGCCAGAAATCTGCCCCGGTGAAATATGCATGGACATGCGGATGAATTTTCCCTCCGGAAGTTGTGAGATTGTACGCAGCGGAGTGAATTCCGTAGGGGGCGTGAATTTTGTAATCAGCGAGCGGGTGAAAGCCGGGCCCTTGGAATCGTTTGAATTGAGGACCACATACATTTGGCCGCCGATGCTGAGGCCCGCGACTGGAACTTCCATAACACCCATGGATATGCCCGGAGGCAAGATCTCAAGATACTTGCGGCGATCCATCAAGAGATCCACTTTGACTCCGGCATCGGGATTGAGGGTATCCGTCATCCCGAGAGTGTCCGGTGCGCGGACGCCACGGCCAACGATGTCGCCGAAAAGGAAATATGCGTTTCCCTGGTGCTCAAAGGAGACGCCCAGGTTGGCGCCCTCCATTCCAAATCTCGAAAAGGTTTGACTAAGAGTTGGCTGATGCTTCTCTTTGTCTTCATCGCCGATAAGTTGTTCGACTTTTACGCTGGAGCCGGGAATGTATTGGAGGGTCTTCTCAAATTTGGAAGGCTGGCTGGGAGGAACGGAAGGTTTCTTGGCCAATGAAGTGGCGGCGACTGGCGGAGCCACGACAGGCGGAGCGGAAGGTGGCGTGCTTGCGGAAGGTTTGGTCGCTGGTGCCGTGGCGGATCCCGAGTTTACTGGCGGCGTCGCCGGCGGAGTAATAGCTGGCGACGCGGGTTGCGGGGCGGGAATCGTCGCCACACTCCGGGAGGGATTGGCGGGAGCAAGATACAGAGATTTGAAGACCATAAATCCAAGAAGGAGTATGACGAGAAGCAGTCCACCGATTACCGCGTAAATCCACGCTGGGCGCGTATGGGTCGGAAGTATCTGCGTATCCGTCGGATGTTTAATGGGAGGCAAGGACGGGGCTGCATGCAGATCATGGGGGTAAACGGGGGGTACTCGCGGCTCCCTCAATAGAATGGTTTTGACGTTTGCGGCCAGCATTTTCAGGTGAGCTTCAAGCGGGGGAGTCACCGCGTCGAGCCAATGAACGCTGCCAATAAAATAGTCCAGCGTCTTGCTGGGAAGCACCTGCTCAATGCGCAGCGGCATGACGGTGACACCCTTGCTGACCGCGCGCTCTATCTCCCTGGAGATGTGGGCTGATAAATTCGCCTTCGAGGAAAAAACGAGAACCATGATGCGGCAGGCATTGATGGCGTCGATGATGGACTCGCCATATTCCATGCCGGGCACAACATCGCGCGGAGCGATCCAGCAACGTACGCCGGCGGACTCCAGCGTGTTGCACACGGCATCGGCCACTGCCTTATCGGCTGAGGCATAGCTGACGAATACGTCGTGCGTCATGGAAGCGCGAATTCCTTTCAATCAAAAAGTCCGTCGGGGGCCGTTTGTGGGCGGATTCTAGCACGCAATTTCGGTGATTGTGGACAAGAGAAAAAGGTCGGGGCGAGGTTGTTGATTTGCGAAAGAGAAATCGTACTTTGGGCGGAAGGACGCCTGAAAAACTTTGGTTGGCGGTATCTGTAAGCCTTCGGTCCTAATTGGCCGCCGTTATGAACTTCGGATTGATGAATATGAAGTGAAGATTCCCATCTCGAGATGTGAATTGAAGCTCAGCTCTTCCAATCTCGTCATACCCGTTGAACACGATTGGTCGTCCAACAATTTCAGTTATTGCTTGCTGGTCTTCAACCGGCAGGTCATCAATGAACCCGGGCGGCAATTCCGTGAGCGCTACGATCTCTCCCGACTTGAGTTTCTTTTTTTGAGCATTACTCATCTCGGTCATCTCCAGACGCGATGTAATTCAGAAACTAAGGACACCCTTCGTTTTAACGCCTTCGACCCTTGATCAGCCACGTCAGAAGAAGTCGCAAGAACAGTCGCCAGAATCAGCATCACTAATCTTATCCCCACATGATCACCCTTCATTTAGGCCGCTCATTTTTCCGCCCAACATTATGGTGAGAGTTGTGGCTGGATTCGACTACTTCTTCTTTTCAAATTCGACCGTCCGATGGTCAGGATCGTCTAGAGAGTAGCTAAGGCTGATTGCGGACCATCCCCTGGAAACGATGAGCGGAAACCCATATGGCCCGTGACTTTCGTGGTCGGAAGGGGCAAACGCTTCAAAATCAAGTTGAAGATGTTCCCTTCCTTGCCAAGAAGCAAGTTTCCAGACGCCACTTCCGGAATCCAGCCGCATTGGTGGCTTCATATAATTTGGAGGGACCGGTTCAAGTCCTTCGGGCAGGTCAAAAGCGACAAAACTGCCGTCCGCGTTCACGACGACTCTAGCTGAAACTTTTTGAAGATCGTGGGGAAGATCCTGGCGGGACTGATCTGTCAGGATCCATGTCCCGATGACTTCATTCGGTTTGGTTTCCTTGCAGCCCAGCATCCCAAACAGCAAGGCAATGGGAAGAAGTCTCGGCAGAATCTTTAGCTGCGCGATGCTGAAAACACAACTCAAATTCGAGCGATTGAGAACAACAGTAATCGCGTTCCCAGGCCGGCCACGCATGAATGGAGCTTAGCATCTAGGAACTTACCTGCAGGGTACCGCGAGGGGCAAGGGCGCTAAAAAGAAAACCCGCGTGAACGGGAGGCCGATTTGACGCCGATGGCGAGGCGCGATACTCTTACAATGGTAATTATGAGAAACGTTTCGACGGCCCACCACGGAAGCTCAGGCTCCACTGCTACGTCCGCCCTCGCGTGCGTTTGCTCCTGCGCGTGTTGTCGCATGGCGATGTGTAGGTACTCACATAAAACGAGCAGCCTGGGAGGCCTATCGGCCTAAGTTCTAAGCAAAAGTGAAAGTTTCCGGGCCGCTCTTCACCGAGCGGCCCTTTTTATTTTAAGGCAATGAATTCAAGACAATGGGGTTGAGGGGGAAAAAAGCATGAGTTCAAACGGGAAGCAGACAACAAGCAAGCCGATTGCGATTTACCACGAGCATCCGGACTGGTTCCGTCCGCTGTTCACGGAACTGGACAGGCGCGGGACGAACTACGTGCGGCTGGACGCGCCGACACATCACTACGACGCGGGGGACAGCAAGGACAAATACTCGCTGGTGTTCAACCGGATGAGCCCTTCCGCGTATTTGCGGGGCCACGGCGACACGATTTTCTACACACTGAATTTTCTGAAGCATCTGGAGGACAACGGGACGCGTGTGGTGAACGGGCACCGCGCGTTCACCTACGAAACGTCGAAGGCGCTGCAACTATCGCTGCTGGATTCGCTGGGGCTGGGATATCCGCGCGCGCGGGTGATCCATCGGCCCGAGCAGGCACCCGCGGCGGCGAGCGAACTGCGGTTTCCCGTGGCGGTGAAGCCAAACATCGGCGGAAGCGGCGCGGGGGTGACGAAGTTCGAGAACATCGAGGAGCTTGAGAAGGCCGTGGCCAATAACGAAATCCAGTTGGGGATCGACAACACCGGACTGGTTCAGGAATTTATTCCCGCGCGCGGAGGATTCATCACGCGCGTAGAGGTGGTGGGCGGGAAATATATTTATGCCATTCGAGTCTATCTCTCCGGTGAAGGCTACAACCTGTGCCCCGCCGACATTTGCCAGACGACCGATGGAAAAGAACTGGTGCGCAACGCTTGCCCCGTGAATGCGGAGAAAACGGGATTGAAAGTGGAAGGGTACACGCCACCGAAAGATGTGATTGAGGCGGTGGAACGAATCATGCAGACGGCGGGGATCGAAGTGGGAGGAGTGGAATACATCGTGGATGACCGCGATGGAAGGCTGCTCTATTACGACGTGAACGCACTTTCCAATTTTGTGGCCGACGCGCCACGCGTGGTGGGGTTGGACCCGCACTCAATACTGGCGGATTTCCTGGAACGGGAGGCACGATAATGCGATACGGATACTGGATGCCGGTGTTTGGCGGGTGGCTGCGAAATGTGGCCGACGAAAACATGGAAGCGACGTGGCCGTACATCAAGCGGCTGGCACAACGAAGCGAAGAACTGGGCTACGACGTTACGCTGCTGGCGGAATTGCACCTGAATGACATCAAGGGACCGGAGGCGCCTTCGCTGGATGCCTGGTCCACGGCCGCGGCGCTGGCGGCGGTTACCTCAAAGTTGGAACTGATGGTGGCGGTGCGGCCGACGTTTCACTTACCGGCGTTGCTGGCCAAACAGGCGGCGAACATCGATCACATCAGCGGCGGGCGGATAACGCTGAATGTGGTGTCGTCGTGGTGGGCGGAAGAGGCCAAGAAATACGGAGTGCAATTTGAGCAGCACGACGACCGCTACGCGCGCACGGCGGAGTGGCTGGACGTGGTGGACGGCGTGTGGAAGAAGGACCGGTTTTCATTCGCAGGAAAATACTATCGCGTGGATGACAATATCCTGCAGCCCAAGCCGGTGTCGCGTCCGCGGCCGACGATTTATGCGGGCGGCGAATCGGAGGCGGCGAAGGAGTTGATTGCGCAACGCTGCGATGCCTACCTGATGCACGGCGACTCGCCCGAGCGCGTGAGGGAAAAAATCGCCGACATGAGGCGGCGCCGAGAAAAGTATGGATTGCCGCCGATGTCGTTTGGCGTGGCGGGATATGCGATTGTGCGCGACACGACGCAAGAAGCAGAGGCGGAGCGGCGGCGGATCATAGATGTGAAGCAGAACGCCGCGGGAAACCAGAACTACGAACAGTGGCTGGCCGGGACTCAATTAGAGAAGCGCGTGTCGATGGAAGATTATTCGGTGTCGAACCGCGGATTGCAATCGGGCTTGGTGGGAACAGCCGAGCAAGTCGCCACGCGCGTGGCGGAATTTGAAGAGGCGGGGGTAGATTTGCTGCTGCTGCAATCGAGTCCGCAATTGGAAGAGATGGAGCGGTTCGCGGAGGAGATTATTCGGCCGGGTATCAAAGCGGAGACTAAATCAGCGAGAGTGTAAATCTGTGGTGCGGAAGGAGGGATTCGAACCCTCACGCCTTACGGCGCCACCCCCTCAAGATGGTGCGTCTGCCAGTTCCGCCACTTCCGCACGGGAGTGTGAGGAGATGATTCTAACTTGAGCGCGAACTGTGAGCAAGCACACGGACGGAAATGAAATCAGAGAAAAGAGTTATCTGCCCGGTGCGGGAGTGGTTGACGGCGGAGTCACTGGCGGCGCCGCAGGTTTCGCGGGCGCCGGGGCTGAAGACGCGGGCTTGCTGTACTTTTCAAGAATGGACCGGCCAGTGCCGCCACCCAGGTTTATGTCCCCGCGCACTCCCAGCAACAACGAGGTGAGCATGAACATGACAGCGCACCAAGTGGTGGCGCGGGAAAGAAACGTCGCGGCGCCGCGCGGGCCGAAGGCAGTCTGGCTGCCTGCGCCTCCGAATGCGCCGGCCAAATCAGCAGCAGTGCCGCTTTGCAGGAGCACTACGATCGCCAGGACGAAACACACGATGATGTGAACGGTCAGGAGAAGGGCAGTGAACTTCCATCCCGCCCAGAGGATCAATCCCCCGATGGCGAATGAAATCGCCCATTTGACTTCACTTGGCATCTACTCTCTCTCCCGCTAAAGATTTACGATGGCCGCGAATGAGCCTGGTTCCAAACTCGCTCCGCCGACCAGCCCGCCGTCTATATCCACCTGCGCCATCAGGCCCCGGATGTTATCGGGCTTGACGCTTCCGCCGTAAAGGATCCGCAATGCGGAGGCACGCTCGGTGGAAAAGCGGCTGGCTGCCTGGCCTCTGAGGAATCGGTGCGCCTCGGACGCCATTTCCGGCGTGGCCGTGCGCCCGGTGCCAATCGCCCAGACGGGTTCGTACGCAAGCAGAATACGGGAAAACAGGTCCGGGGTCAACGCGGCGAAGGCGCCGGTGAATTGGCGTTCGAGGACGGATTCGGTTTCGTTGCGGGTGCGCTCGTCAAGTGTTTCGCCAACGCAGACGATGGGGATGAGACCCGCTTCGAGGGCGGCGTGGAGCTTCTTGGCGATTATGGCGTCGGTTTCGCCGAAAAGTTGGCGGCGCTCGCTGTGGCCGAGGATGACGTAACGGCATCCGGCTTCGAGAAGCATAGGGGCGGAAACTTCGCCGGTGAACGCGCCCTGTTTTTCGTGGTGCATGTTTTGCGCGGAGATGGCGATGTTGGAGCCGGCGGCGGATTCGGCCGCGGCCTGCAAGGCCGTGAATGGGGGCGCGACGACGATGTCGCAATGGGTGGTGGCGGCGACCAGCGGCTTGAACGCGGCGAAGAAGGCGCGCGTTTCCGCCGCGGTTTTAAACATTTTCCAGTTTCCGGCGATTACGGGGCGTCGCATGGGTGATCTCCGAACATTTTCGATATTGGTCGAAGAATCTCGAGGGCTTTACATCGCCCTGGGCTACAAAAGCAACAGTTAACGATTCGTGAGCGCTTCTACGCCGGGCAATTTTTCTCCGGCCAGGAATTCGAGCGAAGCGCCACCACCCGTGGAGATGTGGCTGATCTTATCTGCAACGCCCGATTGATGCACGGCCGCGACGGAATCTCCGCCGCCGACGATGCTTGTGGCGCCCGCTGTGGTTGCGGCGGCGACGGCCCGGGCGATCTCCAGTGTGCCCCGGGCAAAGGCGGGCATCTCAAAAACACCCATGGGGCCATTCCAGACTATGGTACGCGCGCGGGAAAGCTCGGAGCGAAACGCGGCCACGGTTTGCGGGCCGACATCGAGGCCCATCCAGCCATCGGGAGTTTGCGTAACGGAAACAGTTTTGGTGGCAGCGTCAGCTTTGAATTCGGAAGCGATCACGTGATCGCTCGGAAGGACAAAGCGAAAGTTGCGCTGCTTGACATCGGCCAAAAGCAGGCGCGCGAGTTCCAGTTTGTCGTCTTCGACCAAAGAATTGCCGATGGGAATTCCCTGTGCCTTCAGAAAGGTGTAAGCCATGCCGCCGCCGATGAGCATGGCGTCGGCGATTTTCATCAGGTTTGCGACGACTTCAATTTTGTCGGAAACTTTTGCGCCGCCCAGGACGGTGACGAACGGCCGGTCGGGATTGGTGATGGCTTTGCCGAGGTAGGCCAGTTCCCTTTCCATCAGCAGGCCCGCCGCGGCCTGCTTGACGAAACGCGTGATCCCCACGACGGACGCGTGGGCGCGGTGCGCGGAGCCGAATGCGTCGCAGACGAAGAGGCCATCACACAACGCGGCGAGCTGGCGCGAGAAATTTTCGTCGTTGGCTTCTTCTTCGGCGTGGAAGCGGACGTTTTCGAGCAGGAGGACGCCTCCATTTGTGAGCGACTTGGATTTTGCTTCCGCATCGGGTCCGATGCAGTCATTTGCGAAGGTTACTGGAGCGCCAAGCAATTCAGAAAGTTTTGAGGCGGCTGGCGCGAGACTGTATTGCGCGTTGGGCTTCCCTTTGGGGCGGCCGAGGTGCGACGCGAGAACCAATCGCGCGCCGCGCTCGCGTGCCAGGCGCAGCGTGGGAAGCGTCTCGCGGATGCGCGTGTCGTCCGTGACCTGGCGCGGAGTCGAGTCGGAAAGCGGCACGTTGAAATCCACGCGAATAAAAACGCGTTTGCCCCCGAGATCGAGGTCTCGTATGGAGAGCTTGTTCATTTACAGGCGCGCGGCCATGAACTTAATCAGATCCTTGACGCGGCTGGAGTAGCCCCACTCATTGTCGTACCACGCCAGCACTTTGACGCAGTTGCCCGCGACGACTTTTGTATATTCGGCGTCGACAATCGCGGAATTTGGATTACCGCGAAAATCGATGGAAACCAATTCCTCGGTGCTGTAAGCCAAGATATTTTTCATCGGGCCTTCGGCGGCGGCTCGCAACGCGGCATTCACGGATTCCGGCGTCGCCTGCTTTTCCGTGGTGATGGTCAGATCCACAACGCTGACGTTGGGCGTAGGCACGCGCATGGCGTAGCCATCGAGCTTGCCCTTCACTTCGGGGACAACCAGATGCAGCGCCTTTGCGGCGCCGGTGCTGGTGGGAATCATGGACAAGGCAGCGGCGCGGGCGCGGCGCAAATCCTTGTGTGGAAGATCGAGCAGCTTCTGATCATTCGTGTAGGAGTGAATCGTGGTCATGGTGCCGTGGACGATGCCAAACGTGTCCTGCAAAACCTTCACAACCGGCGCCAGGCAGTTTGTGGTGCAGGAAGCGTTGGAAACCACGTGATGCTTGGCGGGATCGTACGTTTTTTCATTCACGCCGAGGACCAGCGTGCAATCGGGATCGGTGGCGGGCGCGGAGATTATTACTTTTTTCACCGGGCCGCGGATGTGTTTGCGGGCATCGGCGCCCTTGGTGAACAGGCCCGTGGACTCGACGACGATTTGCGCGCCGACGGAAGCCCAATCGAGCTCGGCGGGATCTTTCACCTTGAAAACTTTGAACGATTTGCCTTCGACGGAAATGGAATCTTCGGTGTGCGTCACATTTTGATGAAGGTTGCCGAGAATGGAATCGTATTTCAGAAGATAGGCAAGAGTTTTGGCGTCGGTGATGTCATTGACGGCGACGATTTCGATGCCGGGGTCACCCAGCGACGCGCGCACAATGTTGCGTCCGATGCGGCCGAAGCCGTTGATTCCTACTTTGACTGTCATTCTTCCTCCCCGATCAGGATGGATTGCGCAACCGATTCCGCTTGAGAGGCCACTGCAAAGAGAGGCGGATAGATGATGCTAGGGTGTGTGGAAAAAATTGTCAACGCGCAGAGCAGGCTCTCCCAGAATGGCGCGTCGCTTGCTGCATGAGGCCAATTGGTGCAGAATGGCCATATAAAACAAAGGGCCACTCGAGTAACTCAGGGTTATTATGGCATACCAGTTATATACGGTCGGACATTCTGCATTGGAATTTTCCGCGTTCCTTCAACTCCTTAAGCCATTTGACATCACTGTGCTCATGGACGTGAGAAGCAAGCCGCAGAGCATGCGCTTCCCTCAATTCGACCAGATTGAGATGGAGAAATCGCTCCAATCCGCGAATGTCCGCTACTTGCATATGGGAGAGGAATTGGGAGGCAGGCCGGACGACCCGAAAGCCTACCGAGAAGACGGGCTGGTGGACTACCGGGCGAGACGAAAAGCGAGATCATTCAAAGCAGGCCTCGAGCGAATTATTTCGGAGTTGGAACAATGTAGTTTGGGGTTGATGTGCGCGGAAGAGGATCCGCTGAGTTGCCATCGATTTCTCATGATCTGTCCAGAGCTCGTGGCATTAGGAATTGATCCGCAACACATACGGAAAGGCGGCATTATCGACTCGCAAAGGGAATGTGAGGATCTTCTTCTGAAAACACATCAGCTTGGCGCGATGGCGGGGAATACGCTTTTTCCTTTCGACCGCGCAACCGCACTGGAGGATGCCTATGCCGCCCAGTCGGAGAAAGTGGCCTTCCGGATTGACCCGCGCGTGCTGGAACCCTGGTAGGGCCGGATGAATGTCGAAATCTTTACCGTAGGTTTCGCCGGAAAAACCGCAGAGCAGTTTTTTGCACTCCTCACAGAAGCTCACGTAAAACAGCTCATAGACATTCGAGAAAACAGGATTGGCCAACTATCCGGATTCGCAAAATATCCGGACCTTTCATTTCTTCTTGAGAGAATTACCGGAATAGTATACAGTTACCAGCCGAAGCTCGCGCCGAGCGTCGAGATTCGGAAGGCGTATCGAGAGTCCAAGGACTGGTTACGATACGAAACATCCTTTCACCAACTGATGGTTGAACGTGGCATCCCCCAATCCTTGGAGCCGATCGAATACTCGGATGCCTTTGCGCTTTTGTGCTCGGAGCCGGGCCCGGAGAAATGTCACAGGAGGTTGGTGGCGGAAATCCTAGCGGAACACCTTCGGTCTCAAAACCACTCCGTGCAGGTCCAACATCTGGGGATGCCACCGCGCGGGAAATCTGGAGGCAAGAAGGGACGCCACCCTGATGAATGACCGAGCTGCTTATAAGCGACATCACCCGGATGCAGCCGGGGTACTGCGTAATCGGGATCGAGCCCACTCAGACGGGGTTTCGGTCGGTACGCCCCATCCCTGAGCGAACTTATCGGTGGTTCAGGTTCCCCTATCGCCGCGCGGACAAGCTCACCTTTGATCCGATCTCCACTCCTCTTACTCAACCTCACTTCGAAGACCAATTCGGTGCGAACCATCGCAAAGTAAGCTCGCTAACGGAAAGGGAATTAATCCAATGTCTGAAGAAGGCGGAAGTTGGCCGGTCGCTTAAGGAACTTTTTGGGTGCAACCCACGCTTGAGTTGGGCAGGCAGCCAGGCCGCGTACGTGATACCTGATGAAGCGAAACGATCAATTTGTGGTTGCACATTCAAGTCCGTCCGTCTTTCGTTTGAATTTTATCCCCCGAAGGTCAGGGTTGCTCTGGGCCTTGAGTCGGGCGAGACGCTGGCGAACTTGCCCCTGGTTGATCGTGACTGGAGCGATTTCATCGATGAAGCCGCACGAAAGGCCAGAAACAATTCCGACCCCAGCTTCAAAATTGGCGATTACTTCGAACACTTTGCCGAAGAGAGGGTCGCCTCATCTCCATACAGATTCGCGAGGATTGGACTCGCGCGCCCGCACGGCGGGAAGAAGTGCTGGCTGATGCTGGATTCACTTTTCCCACTTCCGCGGCTGGATTACCCATGAAAGCGGATTGAATTGAACGCCGCCGATTCGCACTTGGATTGAGAGATGGCAAATTCTGACTGGAACCCGGCAAATATTCGAGAAATTGTTGAGGGTTCTCTGCGTCTAGTCCTGCCATCTTCCACGCCCCTTCCACCTGTTGACGAAGATTGGATTGAAAGCGGATTGATTGATTCGATGGCGCATGTGGAGTTCTTGTTGTGCGTGGAAAAGGCGTTGAACTTGCCGAATCTGTTCGGCAAGGGTGGAAGCGCCCCTCCCCAGAGCATCCGCACCACGATTGAGGCGGTGCAGCGAGCTCTCGAGCAACGCGCAGAGAACCAAGCGGCTATGCATGAATCGCGGCCTAATTCGAGCGAGCCATCTTCCGATCACGCCGGAATTGTGGGCTGGGGATCAGCGCTCGGGTCGGTATGCGTTTCAATTGACCGGGTAGAAGCCGAGTTTGGTTGCTCGATTGGAAAATTGAAGGAGCGTGCAGGAATCGAGACAATCCGCCGGGTGTCCGCGGGCGAAGACGAAATCACGCTCGCATTGAGCGCGGCACAAAAAGCGCTGATGCGCGGCGGCATATCCGCGCGCGCCCTGGATTACATTGTCGGAACCAGCGAGACATCCCAAGGCCTCCCTTCCTTTGCCGCATCTCTGCATTCGGCTATGTTGGCGGGTACGAATTGCCGAGCCCTTGATGTCGGCGGCGGATGCGTGGGCCTGATTCATTGTCTTTCGATGGCGAATTCACTCCTTTCGGACCCGTCGGTGAATTGCATTCTCGTCGCCTCAGCGGATGTTCACAGCCGCATACTCGCACCCGGTAAAGTCTCCTGGGAATTTGGCGGGTTATTTGGCGACGGTGCGAGCGCGTTTGTTCTTCGCCGCGCGAGCGACAAGGGAGCCATTGCGCCATTCGCGTTACGAGCGCACGTCGGAGGTTGCGCGGGAACTTTTTCGTCGGCGTTGCAAATCCACCCTCGTGCTGACGGAACCATTGCGCTTGAATTTGATGGTGAGGCTTTGGCCCATGCTGCGATTGAAGTGTTGGGACAAACGATTAGTGACCTAAAGATGCAGGTGAACGTATCCCTAGGAGATGTGCACGCGTTTGCGCTCCACCAACCAAACCATCGCCTAACAGAGATTCTGATTCGGCGAGCGAGACTGCCGGCAGAGAAAGTTCCTCTGGTCGCTAAGTCGTGCGGAAATCTGGGGGCATCAACTTGTGGAGTTGCGATGTCCGCCGCCCTGGACTCACTGAGCCAAAAAACGAAGAGTGAGCGCGGACCAATTCTTGTTGCGTCGGTGGGGCCGGGGATGCTGTGGGCAGGAATTGCGCTAACGTAATCAGATCGGATGGACAAGAGTGGCGATGCCAATCAGCTCTCAGTGCGAGGCGATGGTGTCTTTGGGGAATTGCTTGATGCGGACTACTTTTTCGCCGATGAAAGTGACGAACATGGTGATGGCGGGAGGCTGGCCGTAAATCCAGTCTTCGGTTTCGTCGCCGTCGGCGTTGCGTTCGCGTACTTTTCTATCGGGCTTGCCGATGGCGGCTTCCACCATTTCGCGAGTCATTCCGACGATGGGCTTCTTTTCGGTGATCGCCTTTTGCACGTCGGGCGGCAGGGTCTGCACCCATTGCACGGCCGCAGAACGCTCCTGGGAAAAGTCGAGAACGTTGGCGAGATAGGCTTTCAGGTCCTCGGGCGTCATGTCGGGAACGGGGCGTCCGAAATCGAGAATCACGGTGCAGCCTACCGAAGTCCCGTCAGGGCCGTTGCTGCCGTCGTTGGCCGTGGTGGTGGCCGAGGGGAGACCGATGATGCCGATATCGATATGCTGGCGCCAATTCCATTTTTTCTTTCCGCCGCCGTTGATGGAAACTTCGATTTTTGTCTTTTGAAATTTTAGCGCGGTGACCTGCACCGGATCGCCGGGATTTGCCGCGGCGCCATGAATCCTCAAAGCCCTCTGAAGCGCCTGCTCGTCGAAATTCTTATTGGGATACAGGATCAGGCCTTCCTTGCCTCCGGGGATGGACCTGACCGCGTGCGCGAACTCGCCGTCCACGAAGCGGACCAAGGAGAGTTCTGACGCGGGCTTGAGCCGGCCATCGGACTTTGTAGCAGCGGCATCAGGAGACTGGTCCTGTGCCTGGCCTGCAGTCTGATTCCCCGGTTGACCTTGCCCTGGCGACTGAGATTGCTGAGGAGGGTTCATGAATGGGTATAAGGGCATCTTGACCCCGGCGAGCACGCCAGGCTGAGGGGCCGAATTCGAGCGCCAAGGCAGCCCCTGGGGGTTGTCTGCGGCAGACAAGAGAAGAAGGGAGCTTGCCGCAAGTATGGAAAGGCAATTCATAGATTGCTGCCGAGCCTCTATTGTAAATCTTCCGGAGCGGCAGGGGAAGGGGTCAATTGGCGAGTCCGGAGGAGCCAGGCGATCGCCACGAGGGAGACGACGGTGACGACCGCGCCCCCTTCGGGGCCGTATTTGGCACCGGTAAGCCAGGATGGGCCCGATTCCCGAGGGATGAAAAAATTGGGGCCGAAGTTGATGCCGCTCACGGGGAGAGAAACGATGGTGGCCATGGTGAGATTCCAGGACCAGTGCAAACCGATTTGCATCCACATGGAGCGGGTGCGGATGTAGGGGATGGCCAGAAGCAAACCAGCGAGAACGGTGTTGAGCGTGGAGAACAAAGTGGCGCCGGGATTCCAGAGGTGGACCAGACCGAACAAAACGGCAGAGGCCACCAATGCCATGGGAGTCCCGACTGCGTCAATTAATCGTTGGAAGGCGTAGCCGCGGAATGCGAGCTCTTCGACGGCAGCGGCCAGCGCGAATAATGCGGCGTTCGCACCTACCTGGCGCAGGAAATGGAGATTGATGGCGTCGCCGGCTGAATAATGTATGGAGCGCGCAGCCAGCAGACCGGCTATTACGAGAAGCTGCAGTGTGACCCCGAGGGTGAAGCCGAGAGACAATTCCCTTCCCCACCCCCGGCGAAGGGTGAGGCCGAGCGCGAAGAAGGGCCGGCCGTCGGCGACGCGAAGGAAAACCCAGCTGAGAAGAAGAAATGTGATTGCGAGAGCAAGGGAGTTCCAGAAAAATCTGTACCATAGCGGCAGGTCTGATGTGAATGAAAAGACGAAGCTGCCTACTTCAATGTTGAGGACAATAGTTAGCACGACAAAGAGGACAATTTTGTAGATTGGCCGCATGTGGGGGGATTCGCCGAGGAAGAATCGCTCGGCCCAGGTGAGCGGGCGCTGAAGCCGATTAGGATTGGGTGGAGGCGGTTGCGAAGGATTGGACATTTTGAAATGGAAAAGAAAGCTGCTGGGCTCCCGAAGGAGCCGGGACAAATTCCCTCAACGCCGCGAAAGAAAAAACCATTGGCGGCGCACTAGCGCTTCATGATAACGCGGACACCGTGGCGGTCAATTTGAAAAGGAAGTAATTCACCACCGGCTGCTGCCACCGCTGCTTCGATGCGCTTACGCGCACCAGGATCAATTAAGAGCGCGACGCAGCCGCCGCCTCCTGCGCCGCAGACTTTGCCCGCGAGCGCGCCATTGCGTCGCGCCGCAGTGATGATGGAATCAATCACGGGAGTGGAAATGCTGGGGAGGTTGCGGCGGCGGAAACTCCACTCTTCGCGGACCAGCCGGCCCAGTTCCGTCCAATTGGCGCGCTGCAAGGCCACGCGAGTTTGCTGAGCGATGAGGGAAATTTCTTCCAAATTGTGCCAGATGCGTTTATCGCCATTGATATGCGCCTGAAAAACTTCCCAGTTGTTGATTCCGGATTGGCGCGGCTTGCCTGTGTAACAAAGCAGGAGGCGGCTTTCGAGCGCGTCCGGATTCACGGCGATTTCTTCACGAATCACGCTGCCAGCGCGAAGGTGAATCGCGCTGACTCCGCCAAATGCGGCGGGGAAATGATCCTGCGTGCCGGTGGGGACCAAGATAACTATGGCTTCGGCATCACGGCTGATCTGGATCCAGTTTTGGCGGGTGAGGCCGGCGCCCGCGAGGCGATCGAGCGCAGCGCAGATCGCTACGGCCATGGCGCTGGAACCCCCGATGCCCGCTCCGGCGGGCGCGAGGGAATCCGTGGTCAGTGTGAATCCCACTTTTGGTGAAAATAGTTTGGTGAGATGCGCAAGCAATGGGAGGCGGTAACGCTTGGCTTTTTCGAGCGCCGCGAGTGATGGGAAAATTTCTTTGCGCTGAGTGTCGAGCGAAACCAAAGTGATGCGCTTGCCGGCGCGCGGCTGCGTTTCAATCACGCAGCTGGCATACCGTGTGACGGCGCAATTCACCGTGACCGCGCCCTCGTGGAATAAGTAAAGCGGCCAGATGTCCAGAGTTGCTCCGGCCAGGTCAATCCGCGTGGGGGCTCGCGCTTCGATTCGCATAGGTCGAATCATTCTTTCGCAGAGAGGTCGCTAGGCGGTCGCAAAAAGCAGACTCGCGCGGCGAATTTGATACTACTGGACAGAAGCTGTCGCGGGCGGCGATGGTTGCTCCGAGGTTAGTTTATAGAAACTGAGGTAGGCGAGGCCGGCGATGGCGTCATAGGTGGCATGGACGGCCATGGCAATGTAGAGAGAGCCGGTGAAGCGCACGAGAGCATGGAAAATAAGGGACATAAAAAAAACAATGAAGATGTTCTTAAGCCCTTGAATGGAATGCCCCAGTGCGAAAGCCAGGGCACACAGGAGCACGGCTACCCACCAATTGCCAATCCAGTACCAAAGAATTTGCAGCAGGACGCCACGATAGACAATCTCCTCGACAATCCCAGCGGAAAGGCTGACGAGAAACCACATGGGTAACTCGCTGGAGGATGTTGGCATGCGGCGATAAGTCTTCTCATGCTTGCGAAGGGCGCTGTTTTTCCATTGCGGATACATGAATGCCAGGAATAAGAGGAGGACGCCGAGTCCGGCGGCGACATCTTTCCATCCGATGGCCGGACGCGGAAAAATATATTGGCCGATGCCAATTGTTCTCCAGGTGAAGAATGCCAGCAGAAGCATAAGCGCGTGCATGACCAGGGTTTGCTTGCGAAGCGCTGACTTGGGTGGAAATCTGGCCCCCGCTTTCAATCGGTAGTAAGAGCGAATGCAAAGGGCGGGCAGGAATACACCCATAATGGCAACGAAGTAGATGGATGCGAGCATGTTGTGTCAACCAGCGAAATGCCGCGAGAGTATACGCGGCAATCGTCGCATGGACAATATGAGTTTAGGATTGCAACGGACGAATCCGCCCGGGATGCGGGGCTTTACATGCCGCGTTGAGCTGGCTAGTGTGAGGCGTTGTTGGAATTCGAGGCGCATAAGATGAATCGTCAGATTCCGGAGGTTGCCACGAGCGAACTGCTCCAGAAATATCCGGTGGCGCGGAGATTTTTGGTTGGATTTGAAGGGACGAGTGCGCCACGAGAGTTGCTGGAGCTTCTGAAAAAGGGGCTCGCGGGCGTGGCGATTTATCCCCGGAACTTCAGCAGTGTCGACGGGCTGGCGGCATTAACCGCTGAAATTCGCGCGACTGCGGATGGACCTTTGCTGATCGGGATAGACCAAGAAGGCGGCACGCGATTTTCTTTGCCCGAGCCATTCACGCAATGGGCCTCGCCATCCGATTTGGGGAGATTGGGCGATGCGCAAGCGGTGCGGGATGTCGCGCGCGCCATTGGCCGAGAACTGGTTGCTGCGGGATGCAATCTGGATTTTGCGCCGATGCTGGATGTGCATGTGAATCCAGCCAGCCCCGTAACACAGGTGCGAAGTTTTGGCGCGGACCCTGAACTTGTGGGGCGCATGGGCGCGGCGTTTCTCGACGGACTTGGCGAGGCTGGAGTGCTTGGTTGCGCGAAACATTTTCCAGGGCATGGCGATGCAGAGGTTGATCCGCACCTTGATTTACCGGTGTTTCATGGGACGGCGGAAAGGCTGGAGAGGGTGGAGTTGGTTCCGTTTGCCGCGGCGATTGCCGCGGGGGCGGCAACGATTATGACCGCGCACATTTTGTTGCCGAAGATTGATGGGGAAAGGCCCGCTTCACTTTCGCGGAAGATAGTCACTCAAATCTTGCGCGAGAGAATGGAATTTCGAGGCTTAATTCTGGCGGATGATTTGGCGATGGGGGCGATCGCAAGGCGATTCTCGATTGGAGATGCGACAGTTGCTACGTTTTCGGCGGGAACTGATGTTGCGATGCTGTGTCACGATATTTCACTGGTTGAGCCGGCCATGGAGGCGACGAGGAAGGCGTTGGAGGATGGCACGCTATCGAAGGAGGAATGGGCGGCGGCGGGCGCGAGGGTTGAGCGAGTGCTGAGGAAGATTCATTCGTCAGGGGCCTCACTGGACTTAATAGGGAGCAATGAACATCGGGCGCTGGCAAAGAAATTGCGCGAGCGGCTTAACAAGTAAGCAGGCCTGAAAGGCTTTGGCCGATTTAAGTGCGAAAGGATCACGGCGGGGCTAATAGACCACCCTTCAAACCTGACCTTAAAGCTCTCCTACTTCCCAGCAACAATCTGTTGGTTAACGATGATCAATTTGTTGACGCTGACTTGAACCTGATCCGGGGAATAAATTGGCGAGGAACAGGTGCGCGCGGTGCAGACGAAAAGGGCCGCTTTGGCTAATTGCGGATACTGTACGTCGGGATTAGGGAGCTTGCCTTCCCGAGCGTCCCACCATTCAAGGCGCTTGTGAGTTGAGGGATAGCGCAGCGCAGCCTGGAAGAGAGCGCGGGCTGTGGGATCGTCTTTGTGACCGACTACGGTGAGATGGAGCGGCGGACGCGTGATGTCGCGATCGGCGAGCAGGACGCTGGCAACAGGAATGTTCTCAGCGATGTCCGTTGCGCTCAGGTAACGCATCGCGGTGTTGGCCGTTTTTCGATAGGTGGAGTTGCCGGTGTAGTGAAAAAGGAGGCTGGCAACACGGACCATGGTGACATTCTCATCGCGCTGTTGGTGGGGCGTGTAGGCCTGGTCCGTGGGAATCTTGGTGGTCAGAAAACCGGCGCCGTTCACATCGGCAAAGTTTTCAGTGATGAAGTGCAGGCCTGATTCCGCGCGCCTGAGCCAACTTCGATCCCCGGTCGCGCCATAAAGCGCCAGGAAGGCGTGTGACATCGCCAGGGTGTCGCCGAGATAGGGGCCGGCAGCGTCTACGTTGTCGTGGCGGAAGCCTCCGCCGGGAAGGCTGCGATTTTGGATGATCCATTTTGCGGCGCGTGCAGCCGCGTCCAAATATTTCTGTTCGCCCGTAGCGTCATAGAGCGCAATGATCCCGGTGATGGCCCATCCGTTTTCACGCGCATAAATATGCTTATCCACTCGGGGCAGACTCAGTTTGCGGCGGGACTGATCGTCCAACTTGAAATAGTTGGCGCTGTGTTTGCCATCGATTAGATCGGCGTCCTGGCTGGCGTAGAAAGCTCCGGTGGGACTCTGAAGAAATGTGGTCAGGAATTTGTGGATACTTTCCGCGGCGTTGAGGTCGGCTGGATCGTGCCACTGAGCGTAGGCCAGCGAATAGATGCGCAGGTCTTCAGATTGGTGCGACATTATTTTTTCATAATGAGGTTCGGTCCAGACTCCGCCGACAGAATACTGATAGACGCCGCCCCAGGCCGGGTCCAGAAGATTTAATTCTGCGGTAAGAGTCTGGCGAACCATTTTCGCGGCCTGCTCATTGCCGTCGGCGGCCAGATCCATCGCGTATTCGACGGAATCCCAATCCAGAAATTTCTGGTTATCCCCCCAGCCGCCCTGCTTGGAGTCGTAACCGGCGAAATAGTACTTGGTGAGCTTGGCGCGAAGCAATGCAGGCAGGAGTGGATTCACCGGAAATTTTATAGGGACTTCCGGCTCAACGGAGGGGCCCGGAGTAGGGTCATCAATGACCGCTTGCAGGATGCTAGCGAATTGTCCGGGGGGCAGGTAGCCGCGGCGCTTAATGATTTCATGGGCGTCGCCATCGAACACGACCGTGGCGGGCCAGCCATAATCTTCGTAACGATTGGAGAGATCGGGGCGGGAATCCTGGTCCACGCGGACGGTTAAATATTTTGCGCGCAGAAGTGCGACAACCTTGGGATCTTTGTAGGTAGTTTCGGCCATGACGTGGCACCAATGGCACCAGACGGCTTCAAGGTCGAGGAGGACGAATTTATTCTCTTGTTTGGCTTGAGTGAAGACCGAGTCAGACCAGCCAATCCACTTGAGCTTGGGAGCTTCCTGGGCGAGCGTGGATTGGACGAAGGAAGGCGCTGCTGCGAAGAGAACCAGAAGAAGAAAAATATGAATATGAATGCGTTTCAAGGACTCCTCCTGCTTTGGGTACGCAGGGAGCGCAATTTCGGATTTGTTGCCCAGTGGAGGGACCAGGCGGGGCAGACCCCTCTCCTACCAAAACGTGCGCGTCAAGGTTAAGAGGCGGCGCGGGCTTTCAGCCTCTCCGATGGAGTCGGCTCGACTTCGGCCTGCTGCGTTTTTTCGTGCGCCAGATTCGCGTCGAAGCAACGCCTGCAGCGCGCTTCATACATTCCGCCTGCTCCGACCACGATCAAATCTTCGCTGGCCACTAACCGCTGCGTGTGGACGGCCGGATTGCCGCAGCGCATGCAAATCGCGAGTAGCTTTGTGATTTCTTCTGCTATGGCCAAAAGAGTTGGCATGGGAACGAACGGGCGGCCCAGGTAATCTGTGTCGAGCCCAGCAATGATTACGCGCTTCCCCATGTTGGCCAGGCGTGTGGCTTCAGCCACCAGTGGCTCGCCCAGGAATTGGGCCTCGTCAATGCCGATGACTTCCGTGCGCGGATCGATTTTCTCAATAATTTCTGAGGCCTTGGAGACATTGTTGGAGCGAATGCCCAATCCGGAGTGAGAAACGATTTCCGTGGCGGAATATCGCTCATCAATTGCGGGCTTGAAAATCTGCACACGCTGGCGCGCGATTTCGGCGCGACGCAGGCGGCGGATCAGCTCCTCGCTCTTCCCAGAAAACATCGGGCCAACGATAACTTCGATCCAGCCCATATTGTGTTTGACGGTGTCCACGCAAACGCCTCCAACCCGTAAGTTAGCACAGGAGCTTGTGGAAAAGCAGATAGAGGAAGAATTGAAGCGAATCGAACCAATGCAGGAAGCCCCTGATCCCGCGCCAATATTCGGCGTGAGGATTTGACCTAGAATTGATACCTAGGTTCGAGTGGTTGAAATTCAGCACCCTTGGTGAAATGCAGCCAACCAGCGTCGGCACTCTCTAAGCGTCGAAGAGTTTCACGTTCCTAACTCATTGATTCAAAAGCAGTAATCTGAATATCCCCGAGATCGTTGTTTGGCACGGGCATTGCATCTAATGGGGTGAACGTCAGCCAGACCGTCACCCAGCACGGGGTGAGCTGACGAGGAGGCACGACAATGCGAAATCTAAAATATGCGGCTTTGCTCGGTCTTTTGCTTATGATTCCCGCGGGCAACACACAGGCGCAGGTCAGGTTCGGAATCGGAATAGGCGTTGGGCCGGGTTATGGCCCTTATGGCCCCGCTCCTGTGTGCCCCTACGGATATTTTGACTATTACCCCTACGAGTGTGCGCCTTACGGGTACTACGGCCCGGATTATTTCTACAACGGGCTATTCATCGGCGTGGGTCCGTGGTTCCGCCCCGGATGGTATGGCGGCCGGTTCTATGGACGCGGTTGGGATCGCGATGGGCGGTTCCGCGGAGGTTTCCGTGGCGATGACCGGGGATTCCGTGGTGGAGATCGCGGGTTCCGTGGCAACGGCGGATTCCAAGGAGGAGGGTTCCGCGGCAATGGTGGATTCCGCGGCAACGGCGCAGTCCGCGGCAACGGTGGGTTCCAAGGCGGCGGTTTCCGCGGTGGGAATAGTGGATTTCGTGGCGGAGCCAGTGGAGGATTCCACGGCGGTGGCGGAGGATTCCACGGCGGTGGCGGTCACGGTGGCGGCCACAGGTAATTAGAAGTTTCTTTCCTCTGAGAGAGGCGGCCCCGGTTGAATTTGCCGGGGCCGTTTTTTATTTGGAAATGAAAAACGCCGGCAGGATGCTGCCGCTACAGGACAACTTCGTTATCGAATTAATGAGGATGGCGGATGTTCGTAAAGTGCGACGTTGAAAAAAGGCGCGAAGGCACTGATTACCGCTACGCGGAAGGCGTCCTGTCGTGTGATCAGGTTGCGCGTAAGAACTCCCCAGGCGCCCTGGGCGTCGCGGATGCCACGGCCGCCCGCGTAGGCGTCAATCGCAACAGAAAGTTCGACGCCCCGGTCGAGCACTTCCACAGCAAGCGGCTCCGGCATCAGAACTCCGCCTGACCTGCCGTACGAATCCGTGCCCGTTCCGTCCGTCACATACGCCCAGCTTTCCAAAAATACTAGGCGGCGGCCATTTTCCTGGACAACATCCAAGCCGCCTTCGAGGCCCAGGAAATACCGCCATGGTTCGCCGCCCTCGTGGCTTTGTCCTTCGCGACGGGCCCGCTGGACGAGTGCTTCTGCGCGTGAGCGCGCTCCGGCCATTGATTCAGCGCGTGAAATGGGAGTGTGACCAACTCCGCTCGGCACATCTACTCCAACCACATCGTATTGCGCGTTGGAATCGAGCCAGGGGCCAAAGATGGTCAGCGCTTCCCAGACCGCGTTGAGCTTCGGCCGGCGCGTGCTACCCACGGCGATGATTGTTTTTTGCATTTAAGGCGCGGCCAATTGCTCTCGGTAAATAAATCCCCACACAATTTATGCAATCCTTCGGTGACTAAAATCCTTGAGTGTCAAATATCTTGATTTTGGAGCTCTTGTCCATTTGCAAGGACCCTTGCCCCCACACTATTCCTTCCAGAGCTGCGTTTGCCGTTGCGTGTTGTAACGTTGAAGCAGAAAAGTTTTCAGGGTGTCCACGGAATCGAAAATGTGATCCGCGCAGCCCAGCATCCACCCGCTGATTTGTTCGGGTTTTAGCGTGGTGACCATATAAATGGGGATGCACTTCCGATAGGCGAAAGTGAGCTCCGCGGGAGTGCCACCGCTGGTGACCCCGGCGGCGGCAGAATCACCCAAGTGGCAGATTACGTAATCGGCCCTGTTTTCGATCAAGTCCAGATCGAAATGGATGATTTTCCGCAGCACTCGGCGGAAGCGGTCCACGTCGGTGGTCTTCCATTGGCGAAAATTGGCGGCTTCTTCCTCGGTCAAGCTCTTGCGCTCGTCCTCGGCGGGGTCGTAAACGCGGTGGCCGAGCTGCTGAGTCAGGAAGGGTGTGAGTTTGCGGCGCCACATTTTGCCGCCATCAGCGGCAAATTCGATGGGGCCACAAAGATAGGCAAGCATGACCGGCTCCTTCAACAGGTGATCGGGACGCCCGGACTCCTGCAGAGGGTTGAAACATACACGAAGAGCGCGCGAAACGGAATGGGGAAGAAAACTGGAGCGGCCGACGGGAATCGAACCCGTGCTTGAACCTTGGCAAGGTCCCGTACTACCTCTATACGACGGCCGCGTTGACAAAACTTTACCACGCCAAATGCAGGCGGACAAGACTCCGGCCGGGCAGGGGGGCCGGCCAAGTTCGAAGTTTTCGGAATTAGAAAACACTACTGCTCGCGTGCAGTTTGAAGAAGGGGGAAGTCGCTAACTGAGCTGCGTAACGCGCGCGGACTTGACTACCGGGGACTTCTTTTGGCGTTCCGCAAATCGGGTGGCCTTCCCGCGATCGGTGTACACCCGGCCAAACCTCTCGCCATCAGCATAGAAAACGGTGACCAGCCAATGACGGTGCCTGCGGCGCTTATCGGTTCCGAACTTCGTCAGCTTTCTTTCCACTTTCACTTTTTTTGTCTTTTTCATGTTTTTTCTGGGGCGCACAAGCGTCTCCGTAGCTTGGCACTATGACAACAGGCGTGCTCCGGTGCAAGGATTTTCTTAAAATAAAGGGAACAGTACCTTGAGAATTAAATTCCGCGGACAAACATAACAGCATGGTTAACAGCAGAAAGGGGACGAAGGTGAAGGACACCGGATTCATTGGCGCGAAGAGTGAAAGTAACGTTGAAACCATCCGACACATCCTTCGGAGGAACTAAGATAGCGGGGTGACTTTGTACTCCGTTGCCCCATGACGGCAGAACTCCCCCACCAGGCAGGCCCAACTGAAAATTCTCAGAAGAGGCCAGGCAATGGTATCCGGAAAGTTGCAGGCGCCCTCCGGCAACCGAGGCCATGAGCACGCGCACACTGGAAGCGAAAGGCGTTTGTACGAAATCGTACACGGAACCACTGGCGGGAGGCCGGGGATTAACATTGTTGCGCGCGATCGAAAATGAGGAACCCTTTGTGATCCCCGGGACCGAGTGCTTTGTTTCAAGACGTATCGAGGGAGCGGGAGCAACCGGGACAGGAGTAGGAAGCGTTACAGGCGCGGACGAAACGGACGCGTTGGGCGGAGGCGTCGAAAACGAAGTTGTTGCGTTTGGCGTCAGGGCGGATTCCTGAGCCGCCGCCGGCCAGCAGCCAATCAATGCTGCGATCGCAATCGTGAATTTCTTGCCCATCGGATTCAAATTCCCGGCGCCGCTCAGGTAATTCGGGAATCCCCAGTTCCATGATTCTAATTGCGCGCTGGATGGAATGAAATTGCCCCCAAGTACAGTTCTGGGGTAGCGGGAAAGTTGGTGCATGCCTCCGGCGTGCTTGAAACAGGGGCCAAAAAATTCATCCTAACTTAGAGACACTTTCCCATTCGTGGCGTCTAATCCTTTGACAGTAAGAATTGCAAAAAAGCCGGCCAGCAGATAGGTTGGCAGGCAAGAGAAACAAGCCAATTTGGCGGGAATTTATGGAACTTTCACGGAACCTTTCGCAGGCGGACACGTATCAAATGGTAGGTATAAGCAGACGGCCCAAAGGAGAAGTCGTCATGGTATTACAGTTAGAACAGGCACCAAAAATGGAGTCTCTGCACAACTATCCGGCTGGGACGCTTGAAAGGCTGGCGCAGTTGCTGGCCATGGGCGCACCGGCGCGACCTGACCCGAAACGCGACTGCTTCTTTGAAGTCGAAAGCGACTCCGAAGTCTTCTACCTTCACGTCTCACCCCTCAGCGGCCGCGTGCTGCTGATCGGGACTTGGCCCAAATTTGCCTCGCCAAATGGCAGTTCAGGAACTGTCCAGAGGGTCGCATAAGCGATCAGACCCCAGGTACGAAATCTCAAATCGCAACGCAACTCACCAAATCAAAAATAAATTCATGAAGTTGAGCGCGGCGGACTGATACAAGTGCGCCCTCACTTTGAGAAAGTCCGTCGCGCGGCCGGCAACTTCTTCAGTGGATCGGACGGTAAAAACTTGCAGTGGTCAGACCGCAAATCGGAGATTTGTGCAGGCTGAAAAGGAGGGGGGCAGAATTCCGTCAAAACCAAGTCTGGGCTTTGTAGTGCCGGTATTCATCGCCGAAAGCCTCTTCCAGGACACTCTCCTCTTTGAAAATTCGCAAGAACTGGGTGGAATAAATTACAGCGAACCAAATGGCAGGGATCCAATGCCCAAGCGCCAGAAAAAGCCCTAAATACCCGACCCCCACAAAAAAATAAATGGGATGCCGAATTTTGGAATAAATTCCGGTGGTAACCAGCTGGCGCGCCTGAGCGGTTACAGTGAAAGATGCACCCAGTTGCTGGCGAGCCACCATCCACAAAGCAAAACACAAGGCAGCAATTCCCATTCCGATCAGGTAGCGGTAACTCCAATTCCATCGTGTAAGCAGGTAAACCGCGAATGCCAAGTAAACCCCGGCATCAAGAAGCTTTACAATTCTCAAGAAGTCTCCCCGCTAATCAGGCAGCAACTCCAAAAAGAAACGGCCGCTCGGAAGGCACGGAGCGGCCGTTCTCGAAATGTCCGCTATCAAGAATTAAGCCTTTGCAGCGGCTTCCTTGGCTTCCTTGTCGTCGCGGCTGTGCCCGTAAATGGAGGGGACCTTCGCTCCCATGGGGCGCAGGTAGGTGGAAAGTTGTCCGCGATGGTGGATCGAGTGATTGATCATGATTTGAAGAAAGGCGATGGCCGGCTGAGTTCCAAACGGCGAATCCACAGGCTTCGCAGCCTGCTCGCCGGTCAGCGCCTTCAATTTGGGAAGTTGCGCTGCGACTTGAGCGTCATACCACGCCAGAACGTCGGCGGGCGATTTGACGTTTTCGGGCTTTTGGTTGAATGGTGGGAACGTGCCGGTGGTCACCGCAGTGGCGAAAAACGATTCTGCCGCCGGAATGTGCCAGCACAATTCCATAGCGGACATGGAGCGCTCGTCGGGCTTATAGCTGCACTTATCCGCAGGGACAGCGGCAAGAACCTTTCGGGTGAGAGCAACCTCATTTTCGTATGCGGGTATCATCATTTTCAAAGCTATGTTCGCGTGTTCTGGTTGCATGACTGAAATTCCTCCTGTGGATGTCCAGACCTTCCCGTGAATTATAGACGACTTCTTGTTTCAAGATGAAAACATCGGAACAAACCAGATTTCATGGAGCGCGTTCGCTGCCTTATAATTTGTCCCAAGAATGGACTGGAGTTAAGGACTTCAAATCAGACCGAAATGACCATTAAAGATTACCTCCCCAAATCGATACTAAGCCTAAAGGATTACAACCGCCGAAAATTCACTTCTGATTTGTTGGCGGGTATCACGGTGGGTTTGGTGGCCTTGCCGTTGGCCATGGCATTTGCCATTGCCAGTGGAGTTTCGCCACAGGCAGGACTCTATTGCGCCATTGTCGCAGGGTTCACCATTTCGGCGCTCGGTGGGTCAAGCACGCAAATCGGAGGACCGACTGGCGCATTTGTGGTTGTTGTGTACGGAATTGTCGCGCGATACGGGCTCGACGGGCTGTTCATGGTCACGCTGCTGGCGGGCGTGATGCTCGTCCTGCTCGGGGTCACCGGGCTGGGCACGGCGGTCAAGTTCATCCCGCGTCCCGTGGTTGTGGGGTTCACGAATGGCATTGCCGTTCTGATTGCCAGCACGCAAATCAAGGATTTCTTCGGAATCCAACTCGACAAGGTCCCGGGAGATTTCTTTTCGAGGATGAGGGCCGTGCTCGGGAATTTCCGGACGCTTTCTCCGGCGGCAACTGGATTGGCCCTTGTGGCGCTACTTTTGATCATTCTTTGTTCGCGCTTTGTCAAAAAAGTTCCGGGATACATCGTCGCGCTGTTCGTCGGCACGGCACTGGTGGTGTTTTTCAGGTTGCCTGTGGAAACGATCGGCAGCCGCTTTGGAGGAATTCCGTCCGGGCTGCCGGCCATCAAGATTCCCCATTTCCATCTGGACTTGCTGCGCCCGTTGATTCCGCCGGCCATAACGGTCGCCATGCTCGGGGCCATCGAGTCGTTAATGTCGGCGGTGGTTTCCGACCGGATGAGCGGGGACAAGCACAATCCGAATGTCGAGTTAGTTGGGCAGGGAGTAGCCAACATACTTTCGCCGCTCTTTGGCGGGCTTCCGGCGACCGGCGCGATTGCCAGGACCGCCACCAACATCCGTTCCGGCGCAAAAACTCCGGTCTCTGGGATGGTTCATGCGCTCACGCTTCTGGCCATAATTCTCTTCGCCGCCCCGCTGGCAAGGTTCATCCCGCTTTCCGTGCTGGCTGCTATTTTGCTGGTCGTCTCCTACAACATGGGTGAATGGCACGAAATCCCTGAGCTCCTAAAGCTCTCCCGCTTGGAAATTGGAACTTGGTTGGCCACTTTTCTGTTGACGGTGTTCGCGGATCTAACTGTAGCGGTGGAAGTGGGCATGATTCTTGCGGCGCTGATTTTCATCCGCAAGGTGACGGCAACTACCACGGTCGCTCAAGTCACCGAAGAATATTTGCGGGAAGGCCATGCGCACATCCTGCAGCACAAGGAGATTCCGCCGTATGTGACCATCTTCCGCATCCATGGCCCGTTTCTTTTCGGAGCCACCGACAAGGTGGATGAGATCACCTCGCGGATATCCGAATTGACGCCCGTGGTCATACTTCGGCTCCGGAATATGACTGCGATTGATGCGACAGGATTGCAAGCGCTGGAAAAACTTGCTGATATCGTCCATGAATCCGGTAGAGGGCTGATCCTGTGCGGCGCGAGAGAGCAACCCTCACGGTTGATGCACCAGGCTGAGTTTGTGCATCATATTGGACCGGAAAATTTTTGCTCGAGCATCGCCGAAGCACTCGAACGCGCCAAGGGTTTGTATCCACTGATTGCCCAGAAATCCGCACAGACGGCGGGCTCTCCTGAACACATCCTTGCTTGAAGAGTCTGCGTCTAAGAAGATTATGGCACCGCGCAAATGGGCGGTCGTTCTTTCCCTGCTGGTCTTGTTTTGCCCCACGGGTCCGGCGCAATCCCGGCATGCTATTTCGACTGCACAAAGTGAATTCCTAAACAAGTTGGTGGTGGCTGCGACTGAACGAACACATCACATAGTCCGCTACGATCCCGCATATGTCGGGATTCCCTACCCTGGCGGCGACGTGCCAGCGGTGACGGGAGTATGCACCGACGAAATTATTCGCGCTTATCGCGCTGTGGGCGTGGACCTGCAAGAACTTGTGCACGAAGATATGGCCCAGGATATTGCCGCTTATCCGCACAAGGGACAATCGCATGCGGTGTTGGACACCAGCATTGATCACCGCCGCGTTCCAAACCTGATGGTGTTCTTCAGTCGCAAAGGGGAGATTTTGCAGAATTCAACTCGCCTGGAGGATTACTTTCCTGGCGATCTAGTGACCTGGGATCTGGGCGGCAAAATTGATCACATTGGAATTGTTGTGGACGCCAAGTCGCCGCAATCGGGCCGCTACTTGGTCGTCCACAACATTGGGCAGGGCCCCAAAATGGAAGATGTCCTGTTCAGTTGGAAAATCACGGGGCATTACAGATATTTCGGACCGAATCGATGATCCGCCAATAGAAAAGATTAGACAGGAGCCGCGAGAGGCCGGTTCTGCGAATCCTTCTTTACCGCGATTGTGAACAATTTTGTTATCCGAACAGATTGCGCAAGACGAACCAAACGTTTGCGGGGCGCTCCGCCAGGCGGCGCATGTACCAGGGAAACCAGTAGGTGCCGTAGGAGATGAGCACGCTTACCTGAAAGCCGTCGCGCGCCAATTGCTTTTGTGCTTCGCGCTGGATGCCATAAAGCATTTGGAACTCATAGCTTTGTGGCGCGACCGACAGGCTCTTGGCGAGCTCGATCGTCCGCGCGATCATGCTCGCATCATGCGTTGCAATGGCGGGGCGTGTGCCCGTTGCGAGCGCCTCCGCACTGAAAAGAGATTTGGTGAGCGTGAAAAAAGCCACATCCACATCGCGCTTGGCGGGAAAGGCAATGCCTGGCGGCTCAGCATAGGCGCCCTTTACGAGGCGTATCGCGGGACCGATGGGCAGAAGTGACGCGAGATCCGCGGGCGTGCGGCGAAGATACGCCTGCAAGCAA
Organism: Candidatus Acidiferrales bacterium; assembly: GCA_035308165.1. GTDB lineage: Bacteria > Acidobacteriota > Terriglobia > Acidiferrales > UBA7541 > DASTCZ01. The sequence continues at coordinate 69,968 of DATGHC010000015.1, forward strand.
ATTCCAACATTGGAATAAGCGGCGCGGGCGCGGCGGAATAACTCCAGCGTGCGATCCGTGTAGGCGCTTGACTCCATATCAATCCAGATGATGCCGGATTTGTCGGATGCGTCCAGGATGCGCGCGAGGTTGCGGTAACAATGCTCGGCATCGAGATCCAGCCCGAGTTGTGTGGGCTTCACGGATAGCGAGCCGGGCAATTTCGATGCGCGCAGAGCTGCGAGAACGCCAACATAGTGTTCTGCGACGGCTTCGGCCTCGGCGGATGCCGTAATGTTTTCGCCCACGCGCGAGGGCATGGCGCTGATGCCCAGCGCCGCAAGTTCGTTCGCCGCGGCCAATGCGTCTTCCGCCCGCTCGCCAGGAAGAAATCGCTTTGAGGCGCGGCGCACAAATTTCCAACGTGGCGCGTGATCGCGGAGCCAGCGGCTCTGCGCCGCGGAAATCAAAATGTTTCGGGCCACACCCAACACGGTCTCCAAGAAAGCCGGCAATCGATGGCCTATAAACTATCAGAGGTTGAGGGAATGAGGGCAGTCCGTTGTAGGATATCGGCCATGCGAAAAACAAATCGAATTGTCCTGCAGATAACAGTAGCGTTGCTCCCGGTGATGGCTTTGGCCGCGCAACAAACGCAGGTTCCGGCCGCGAGTAATCTTCCGGGCCAGGCACCAGTCGCATACTTTACGCTCAAGCCGCTCGGGCACAACACGTTTGCGGCGATTGCAGTTCCGGGCAGTGGAGCCGGGAGCAACTCGGGGTTCATCATTGGCGACGCGGGCGTGCTGGTGGTGGACACGTATCAGAAAGTGGACGCCGCACGTGCGCTGCTCGCCGAGATTCGCAAAATGACTGCGCTCCCCGTGAAGTATGTCGTGAACACTCACTACCACATCGATCATGTGACAGGAAACGGCGTATACGCCGAAGCAGGGGCCACGATCTTCGCTCATAAGAATGTCCGCGAATGGATTCACACTGAAAATTTGAAATTTTACGGAGCGAATATCACACCAGCGCAGAGAGCGTCCGTCGAAGGGCTGACGGCTCCCACGCAAGTTTATGACGGCAATGACGATCAAGTCCTGCAGATTGGCTCGCGGCGCGTGATTGCGCACTTTTTCCCCGGACACACGGGCGGCGACACAGTCGTTTTTGATCCCGAGGCAAATTTCGTTTTCTGCGGCGATCTTTTTTGGCGGCACACTTTGCCGAATTTAATCGATGCTTCCACGCGGGCCTGGATTGATACTCTGGCCACGCTTACGCAGGCGCATCCGGCCGCTGCATTCGTCTCTGGTCACGGCGATGTGGGCACTGCGGATGATGTGACCGCATTCCGCGGATACCTGGTAGACCTGCGGCAATACGTCACCGAAGGTCGCGCCGCGGGGAAGACGGGCGATGCCCTCGTGGAATACCTGCTCCCCAGGATGAAAGAAAAGTATGGCGAATGGGGCGCGTTCAACAATTTCTCGAAGCGCAACATCCTGGATACGGACGCGGAATTCGCCGGCACGAAGAAAATTCCTCAGCCGGTTGCGGCGCATTAGAAGCAGCGTTTAGCCGCGCTCTGCTTCCCGGCGCATCGCGGCCCAAAGTTCAGCGACGTGCTTGCGCTCGGTAGTTTCCGCACCAACAGAAACGCGCACCATCCAGTGGCCATCGAGCATCGCTGGCGTTAAATAAGCAACTCCCGAATGATTGATGCGGTCGCACCACGCCAGCGTGTGATCGTCGAGCGCATCGCCCGCAATTCCCGCGGGCTCGTGCCGCACGCAAAGTGTTTGCAAACGCACGGCATTGAGCACTCGCCAATTCGGCGTGCCGGCAATCTCCTCCGCGAGCCACTTGGCGTTGGCAATATCTCTACGAAGACGCGTTTGCAGCGCCGCCACTCCCTGCTCACGAATCTGGCACCAGAGTTTGAGCGCGCGAAACCGCCGCCCCAGGGGAATTCCCCAATCGCGCAGATTTTTAACCTGCTCATCCACGGCCGACCGCAAATAACTGGGATTGGTGGACATCACCCGCACCAAATGCAATGGGTCACGCACATAATAAATGGAGCAATCCATGGCCACTGCCAGCCATTTATGGGGATTGACCACCAGCGAGTCGGCGGATTCAATTCCCTGCCAGAGCGCGCGGAATTCCGGCAGGATCATGGCCGAGCCAGCCATCGCGGAATCCACATGCAACCAGAGACCGTGCTTGCGGGCCACCTCAGCGATGGCCCCAATTGGGTCAAAGGCGGTGGCTGTGGTTGTGCCCGTGGTGGCAACTACAGCGCAAGGCTTCATCCCCGCTGCAGTGTCGTCGCGGATCATTTCGGCAAGCATGGCGGGCCGCATCGCGTACTCCGCGTCGTGAAGGACCACGCGGACATTTTTGCGCCCGAAGCCTGCAAGCAGCGCCGCTTTCTCCACCGAACTGTGGCTGTGCGCTGAAACGTAGACGGTCAGTGGATGCGCTTCGGATTGGAGTCCGCCGCCGCTGAGGCCGTAATCGGTAGTCCGTTCACGCGCGCAAATCAGCGCGATCAGGGTACTGGTGGAAGCTGTGTCCTGAATCACACCGCTCCACGCTTCGGAAAGTCCCAGCATCTGACGCACCCAATCGGTCGCGACCTCCTCGACTTCTGTGAGGGCCGGGCTCGATTGCCAAGAAAGCCCCAAAACGCCGAGGCCGGTGCTGAGATAATCCCCGAGCACGCTGGCAAGTGAACTGTTCGCGGGAAAATATCCGAAGAAGCGCGGATGTTGCCAGTGGGAAAGCCCCGGCAAGATGATTCGATCGAGGTCCTTGAAGATTTCCTCGAAGGATTCAGGCGCGTCGGGCGGCTTTGAAGGAAGTTGGGCACGGATTTCGCCGGGCTTGGTCTGCGCCATCACTGGCAGGTCGGCAATCCTGGCGCGATAGTCCGCGACCCAATCGATGAGCTGGTGGCCGTATTTCCGAAATTCTTCTGGAGTCATGGTCGGATCATTGTCCCCTGGCGAGGGCCAATGTTACAGTTTTCGTTCCCGTTGAACCAGTGATTCAAGATGCCGGCTGAAATGAAAGGGATTCTATAGGTGAGTTTATGAAATATAGAAAACTCGGGCGCACGGGATTTGATGTCAGCGAAATCGGCCACGGACTGTGGGGAATGAGCGGGTGGTCGGGATCCGAAGACGAAATGTCGCGCGAGGCACTGCAACTTTCTTCCAGCCTGGGCTGCAATTTTTTTGACACTGCCTGGGCCTATGGAGACGGAAAAAGCGACGCCCTGCTGGGCGAATTGTTGGCGCGCAATTACGGCAAACGGCAGAAGGCCGCTGCGAGCTTTTCGTCTCACCTCTACGCCGCCTCAAAAATTCCTCCCATGAACCGAAAGTGGCCCGCGTCACCACAAGATAACTATGCTTACGTTTTTCCGGGTAAGCACGTGTTCAAACATGTGGAGCTGATTCGCGACAAGTTGGGCGTGGATTCCATAGACCTTTTGCAATTCCATGTTTGGGATGATGGATGGGCGAAGGAGCCGGACTTCAGAAAAACAGTGGAAAAACTGAAAGGCGAGGGGTTGATCCGCGCATTTGGATTGAGCCTGAACCGCTGGGAGCCGGAAAACGGAATCGCAGCTTTGCGCACCGGTTTGGTGGATGCGGTGCAGGTGATTTACAACATTTTCGATCAATCGCCGGAAGATAAACTCTTCCCGGTGTGCAAGGAGCTGAACATTGGAGTAATCGCACGCGTTCCGCTGGATGAAGGCAGTTTGGGGGGGAAGATGAAAGCCACGGACACATTCCCTCCGAATGATTTTCGTGCTCGATATTTCGGGCCGGAGAATCTCCGCGACACTCTGGAGCGCGTGGATAAATTGAAGGCGATACTGCCCGCAAATATGAGTCTGCCGGAAATGGCCATTCGGTTCATCCTATCGAATCCGGTCGTGAGCACGACCATTATTGGAATGAGGAAACCGGAACACGTGCGGCAGAATTTGGCGCTGAGCGATGCCGGGCCCCTCGATCCGGGTCTTCTGAGTGAATTAAAAAAGCATAGATGGGATCGCAAGCCTCATCCGTGGTCGGCCTGAGCGAGTTCAATCCCGAGTGTTTATTTTGAAATTTTCAGGTGCACGGGTGCCTCGAGAAATTTACCGAGGCTGGCCGCTTCTTCTTCCAATTGTGCCAGTAGTGGTTTGGAGAATTTCTCGAACAATTCGACAACCACACTGATGCCCGATGAACTCCGCCGTGTCTCCCAAATCCCGGCCACCCTGCCATTCAGCAAAACAACCGGTGTGATCCATCCCGCCTGGCGGAATATTCTCTTGTAGTGCTCGTCAACCACCAGATGTTTCTTGCTGGCATGAGCCAGTAGGTAGGGATCGAAGCTAGGCAAGAGTCGCAGGATCGAATCGCTGGATTCTGCCTCTGTAACGTGCTTGACCCGGCTCGTCTGCAACCACGCGGTCTGGCCGGCAACCGAAATCTCGGCCAGTTCGTCCGCCATCGAATCCCACACTGGCTTCAGCTCCCTCATGGTGATTCCGGACCACTTGGAAAAATCCCGCGGTGTCGCGGGTCCGTAAGAACTGAAGTATCGATCGATCAGAATATGCTGCGCTTTCTGGACATCCATTGCTGTTTGCTTGGGCAGCCAGTGATCGGACCGGACGTACGTGGTTTTCCTGCCGCGATCCGGGCCGTAGCAAATTCTTCCTTCGATGATCGGCCATCGAAGCGGGCTCCAAATCTTTGCCATCCACGCCTTTACACTCTTGCTGGCTTTCGGCCGAATCAGCTTTTCCAACTCCCCTTTCGTTAGGGGACCGTCGCCAAGCGCATCGACGATGCTGTCGCTTAAAGCGTCGCGTTCGGGCGGAGTGATGCGGCATTTCGACATGATCCGCCAGACCGCGGCGAGCCTGCTGCTCTTCAACGCTGTGATGTAGAGCGGGAATTCATCGGATGGAATCAGGTGCAACGTCTGCCGCATGAGCGATGTTTTTACAAGCGTGCGGTCCTGGTTGAGCGCTCTGCGAATTTCCGCGCGCGTGATGTTGTGATTCCTGGCCCACAATTGCAACTCGGCTGCGGACGTCACCTGCGCCTGAATTCCGCAGACTCGGGAACAAATGAGCGGTGCATCTCCCGAGGAAGTTCCAATCAGATGATGCGCAGCCATTCGGAATGCCGCGACCTGGGAATTCGTGAGCTTCACCGGAGATTGCTTCTTGGCTGGCATGTCAGTGGTTGCTCGACACCGGTTCTATCGTTCAGCCGCCATTCTGCCGCCCTCTCAATGCAAGAGCAAGAATCGCGCTGATGCACAGCATGCCCGCCAAAACAAATGTGCCTGCAACGAAGCTGCTGGTGCGCTGCTTCACAAGACCGCCAACGAATGGACCGAAGAATCCTCCGCAGTTGCCAAGCGAATTGATAAATGCGATTCCAGCCGCTGCCATGGGGCCGGAAAGGAATCCGCCCGGCATGGCCCAGAAAGGGCCGAACGCGGAATAAATTCCCGCGACCGCGATGCTGAGAAATACTGTCGAGAGCAGGACGGAATGCGATGGAATGGTCAGAAGCAGTCCGGCGGCCCCAGCGAAAGTGGATCCGGCAAAAAACGAATGAGGTTGGCGTGTCCTATCAGCGCGAGTGCCTACAATCGCCATTGCCACAAACGCCGCAAGGAATGGAATGGTGGAGATGACTCCCACCATCCAATCGGAGTATCCGGAAAAGTTTTTTACCATCTCGGGCAACCAGAGACCAACTCCCAAAGAAGCCCACAGAAGAGTGAAGTATGCTCCACAGAGGAGCCAGGTTTCGGCGCGCAAGATGATGTGAGCAAGGAATGATCCGCGTTCAGTTGATGTGCGGACGCTTTCTCTTTGAATTGCGGCGGCCAGGCAATCCCTTTCCTCATGGCTCAACCACGCAGCGTGCTTTGGCGAATCCGTCAAAAGAAACCAGACGACTATTCCGAGAATCATCGCCGGTGCTCCTTCAACCAGAAACAGCCATTGCCAGCCTTGCAATCCGCCCCTTCCGTGAAGCGAAAGCAAAGCGCCGCTGATGGGCGCCCCGATCACTCCTGAAAGCGGCATGGCCGTCATGAATCCGGAAATACTGCCGGCGCGAGCGGAACGGGGAAACCAGTAGGTGAGATAGAGAATGAGGCCGGGGAAGAATCCGGCTTCCGCCGCGCCCAGCAGGAAACGGCAGGCATAAAATGTTGCCGGCGAGTGCACGAGCATCATTCCCGAAGAAACGATTCCCCAGGCGATCATAAGCAGAGAAATCCATCGCCGGGCGCCCACTCGCTCGAGGACAAGATTGCTGGGCACTTGAAATATTAGATAGCCCGCGAAGAAAATTCCCGCCCCTAGACCGTAAACCGAATCGCTAAGGCCCAGGGCAGTCTTCATTTGCAGCGCTGCAAAACTCACGTTCACCCGATCGAGGTAGGCGATGATGTAGAGAGTGAATAAAAATGGGAGAATTCGGCGTGAAACCTTGCTGAGTACGATGGATTCGGGCGTAGGGATGTTGGTCATTTCGTCGGCGGCAGGTTTAGGGCAACTGAGTCCATCACGGATGTGTGCACATCCGGATGTAGGAAGGGCCCCCTCGAGTAGGGCGGATTATACTGCTCGGACCGCGGGATCGTGGCCGGAAATCGTCATTTGGCCATGGCCGACATTGTCCCCAACCAAATTGGTTTGTGTTCAGTTTCCACCGAACAAACTAAGTGAAATCAAGAACTTGCGCGATTCATAGGCAGGTGACGCGCCGGAAGTCTAAAGATTTTCCTAGTATTTCCACACTGGTTGTGGTACATTGTGTTTGCGTTTGTTGCTCTTGTAAGACCTTTAGATTTCATTCAAGGGGCTGCAAGTTCACACTTGCTGCCCTTTTTTTGTGGCTGGGGTAGTTCGAGAAGCACCAAATAGCTCAAACAAAAGAAAAGAGATACAAGTGAAAGAACAAGGAACAGTAAAGTGGTTCAATGCCAGCAAGGGCTTCGGATTCATCCAGCGCCAGTCCGGCGAGGACGTTTTCGTCCACTTCTCGGCTATCCAGTCGGAAGGCTACAAGTCGCTGAACGAAGGCCAGGCGGTTGAATTTGAAGTAACCACGGGCCCCAAGGGCCTGCAGGCATCGAACGTCTCCAGCCTGTAAGAACCCGGGGCGGGCCCGCAACCCGCGGGCTCGCCCCTTTTTTCTGCCGGAAAGACATTTTGAACCGAGGAGGACCTTTGAAAGCTCTCCAAGAAGGCGCGTACATCAAGCACTTCCAGTATGGATTGGGTGTGGTGACTGAATCGGACAACGAGCGGACATCCATTGATTTTGATTTGCACGGGACGAAAAAGTTCGTCACCGGGCTAATGGTGGTGGAGCTCGCGGAAGGAACACCGCCCAAGCGTTCCCGGGCCAAGCGAAAGAAGAAAGTGGTCGCAGCACCGGTTGCAGCGGTTGTGGTAGGAGCTGCAGCAGGCGCCAAGTGAGCAACGAAATCGTGATGCAATTCGGTGGCTTCAAGGCCACGGGGTCAGTGCGCGAATACACCTTCACCGTGCGGGAACAAGCGAGTGAGCCGCGCCAGTTCACACTCAGCATCCCTAACGAGGCGTTTGATAGGCATCGCCTGCGATATCAGGATGCGCCCGACCTGTGCTCGCTGAAGCTCAGGCGGGAATTGGCGACCACCTCGAATCACCCGTCCAAATCACACTTTAATGTTACCGATGCGGACCTGGAAGACTATCGAGGCGCGCACGCCCCCAAGGTGGCGCGAAACCCGTTCTCCCGAAAAAACACGCCGGACCAGTAGGTGCGAATAGGGCTTTTCGTGTATGCTCCGAGATAACTGGCTTGCGGGCCGCGATCGAGTTTTAGGCGGCCGAGCGGCAAGCAAGATCATCCAGCTTCGGGAGGGCTGCCCCGTTTGCCGGAGTCTAGGAGAGTAAGTTTATGAAGAACCTGTTTGTCGGCAACATGAGCTTTCAAACCACGGAAGCGGACATTCGCGCGGCGTTTGAGCCGTTCGGAAAAGTCACACGGGTTCACATTGTAATGGATCGAGAGACGGGCAAGGCTCGCGGTTTCGCATTCGTGGAAATGCCCAACGATGAAGAAGCGGCCAAGGCCATAGCCGGTCTCGATGGGAAAGATTTAGGCGGTAGAAACATCAAAGTGAATGAGGCTCGGCCGAAAGAGCGCAGTGGTCCCCCGAGCGGTGGCGGTGGTCGTGGTGGAGGGGGAGGCCGAGGCGGAAGCGGCGGTGGCGGTGGACGCGGCGGGGGCGGCAACAGGTTCTCAAATGAAGATTACCGCGAAGCAGTTCGCCAGCCACGCGAACCGCGTTGGTAGGTTAATGGGGCGAGTCTGACGCCCAGCCGCGAACCTGGGGGCGGCCCATCCTGAACCTAAGGAGATATCATGTCCAAGATCACATTCCAAAAACGCCAGAAAGAAATGAAACGTCAGGAAAAAGCGCGCATGAAGGCAGAGCGCCGCGCACAAAAGAAACTCGCCAGCCAAACCGAAGGCGGAGCCCAGCCGGAAACCGAAGCCGAGATTGAATTGATGACCGGGCCGGCCGAATTTGAACCTCAAGCCTGATTCCCGGCCTAAAATACATTCACTTCATTTCATCAAACAAAGCTGCCTCTCAGCGGACCCTAAATCAGTTTCTTAAGATCGATTTTCAGGGGAGGCCGGACCTCATTTGAACGTATTACTCTACGGGTACTTATCTATTAGATTTATAAAGCGAACTCAAAACCCTTAAAAGGTTGATTGGAAAGCGCCCAAGAGGTTTCCTGCGGAGCCCGAGCGTGCCGTAAGTCTTTTCTTTGCACCATTTACGGGACGCAACGAGAGGTCGCCTGCATTCATTCCTGTATTGGCACCGACGAAAATAATCCTCTATTTTGTGCAATATTGAACAGTCTTGCCTTTTCCGTTGCGTCTAATATGTCGCAACGAACGGCGAGGCTGGACGACAGGATTACAACCCAAGGGCCGGTATTCTCTCCTCCTCGCCGTTATAGAAATTCTTTTGAGCCTGCCCGATTCTAAGAACTTTCAGAAGATCCCTTTTTTTCCTGGCACGGAGACAGGTGTTTTTCATGAATTTGATTCTTCCCGGTCTTTGCCGTCATCCATCAGTTTTTGCCATGTTTACAAACTGGATTTGGCTGACGAGAATCCGCTAAACTTCGGTACCACCTTGCGTGTTTTTTCCAGTAAACACTTGATCGGCGCTCTGCTCTGCGGCTTTGCGCTACGATGGTTCTTCATCACTCACTTTCCCTTTTATTCGGGAGATACTGCGTATTACGAAGACCTCGCCCGCAATTGGCTCTATCACGGCGTCTACGGGTTCCATATTCAAGGCCGCCTTATCTCCTCCGATATCCGCATGCCTGGTTATCCGGGATTCCTCGGATTTGTGTATGCGGTAGTGGGCAGAACGCGAACTGCAGTGATGGCCTCTCAGTCGGTCATTGATCTGTTTTCGTGCGTGTTGACGGCCCTGCTCGCCGCGCAGCTCGCGCCCGCCTCTAAGAAAAAAATAGTTGCCGCCATTGCGCTTTGGATCGCTGCCCTGTGTCCATTCATGGCGAATTACTCGGCTGCGGTGCTCACCGAAACTCTCGCAACATTTGTGACTGTCCTCGCACTCCTTGTTTTTGTGAATTTCCTGAACCACTGCCTTGCGAAATCTCCCCGGAAGATATTTGATAATCGGGCGTTGCTTCTTCTTGCAGCGTGGTTCTTCATCTTCGGCCTAATCACTGCCGCTGGTACTTTGGTCCGGCCCGAAACACCACTCCTCTTGATGGCGGCTGCGTTTGTTCTATGCATTCGTTGGCGCCTCCGATCTGATTGGTGGAAGCTCGCGCTGGCCATTCCCTGGATGGCCGCGGGTTTGCTGGTGGGGCTGGAGGGGTGGGCGATAAGAAACACAAATAATATAGGACGCGTGGAGTTCCTGGCTCCGGAATACGCGGCTGCGAAAGGGGATTTTGTACCGGAGGGCTTTTTCGCCTGGACTGGAACCTGGATGGTGCGCTTTGGCGACGCCTACCGCGTGTCCTGGAAGCTTTCCACGGCGCCCATCCTGATGAACGATATTCCACCCTCCGCATTTGATTCGAATGACGAACGAGCCGAAGTGGCGTCGCTCCTAAGCCAATACAACTCGGGTTGGAACATGACGCCGCTCCTGGATTACCAGTTTGGGCGCCTGGCGCAGGAGCGAAGAGCACGGCGGCCCATACGGACATACCTGATTATTCCGTTCGAACGAGCGGTGATGATCTGGTTCACGCCACGAATTGAGCTGCTTCCTTACACTGGGCGTCTATGGCCTCTGGAGGATGCCTGGCGTAACAATTCCACGGATTTCAGCGTTACTCTTGGCCTTGGGGCCCTGAATATCGCCCTGCTCGGCCTAGCAATGGCCGGAGCTTGGCGGGGCCGCGCGCATCCCGGAGTTTTCTTTCTGATAGCGTTTATCGCTATCCGCACGGCGTTCCTGACACAATTGCATACTGTTGAACCACGGTACGTCATCGAGTGCATGCCTGCCTTGTACGCCCTGGCGGCGCTGGCGCTGGTGCGCCTACCCAAAGCCGTGCCTTCCGCCGATCTACCTGTTGGCGCGGATCCCTTGTTGGCTACGCAGCAATAAATCAATTTGAGTGGTTGCCGACCTACGCGTGGGGCGAACGCAGAGATGCGGTATCCTTCCCGTGTGGGCGAGAGGGACCAATCGAACATTGAACGGAATGGCGTAGGGCTATGCGCCGATTGCCGGCATGCCCGGCGAATCGATTCAGATCGTGGCTCGGCATTTTACATGTGTGAGCGATCTCTTCGCGACACTTCCTTCCCAAAATACCCACGTTTGCCTGTTATGGAATGTTCCGGATACGAGCCGGGCACCGTCGGCCTGACTATGGGGAAACAATAGGCGCGGTCCTCTGAGTTTTGCTCAGACCAAAAAACTGCTGTTCAGGGCATTCCAGGAGAACGACCGGCGTGGGCTCCAGAATCAGGAAACGTCCCGTCTGTCCCCGGTTTCCCAATTACAGAGTGGAGACGAACGGGAGTATTCGCTTGGACTTTCGTGAGGACAACTCCTGCTCCCGGAGACACACTTCAAGCGACGATAGGGGTATTGTGTTGTTCCGTCGCACTGGTTTGCTACTTTGCTTTGCCCCTCATTCGCCGCAAACCCTCACCTGGTGGTTGTGTTCTGGGCTACCAAATTATTCCTGTCGAAGGGACAACGATAGGTTTGCGAACGGCCGTGCTCAGGACTCTGCTTGGTTTCATCGCGGTCTGCGGCGCTTATCTAGCACCCTTTGTCTCTCGTAACCGCAAGAAAGGCCAGTTTTGGCTCGACAAGGTCTTTGGAACTCAGGCGGTGAGGCTTAGCTAGTTCGCCGACCCAAACTCGCAACGCTTTCACTTGCTACCTCACTGTAACTGTGCACGACGAATCGCTGAGATGGTCGAGACCAATGACAATCGGTAAATGTGCAAGTGTAACTGGGAAGACGCATCCGGAAGCCTCTTTCCATCGAAAACTTCTCATTTCGTAAGCAATGCGACCCTTTGTTTGTAACAATATGGACTCATTGGGGAGGGTGGTCACCGTCCTTAGCAAACGAGATGACGGCAGATATTCCATGGACGCACTATTGAATCCCCTTGCGTCACTCCAATCAAACTTGATGGCTATATCTTTCTGCGCAATGCTCTGAATTTTCCACATCACGAAGAAAAGAACGATAAATAGTGCTACAGAGGCTAGCCTCCCCCACGTCCATCGCGCCGACGCTGCCGAAACGTCAAGATTACCTCGGCTGCGCCGACTAAATTCCGAACCGACGACGTAGCCCAGGGCCGCCATCAGCGGCGCTGTAATGACAAACTGTCTACTAAAATGAAAGTAGCACTCCTCCCCTGAGCAAACTGCTGAAAAGAATTGGGCCAAGACCTCGGACCAATGTCGTCCAGCTTGGAGATTGATGAGAAGCGCATACACCATAAGTGCAAAGGGCGGCAAACACACCGCGCGGGATGCCCACGTCACTTGCCGCCAGCCAAAACGATAGCCAAACAAGACTCCAAATAGGATCGGGACGGAAAAACTCGGAGCTACGAAAAAATAATCCATGATTCGAGCTTGAGGGTCAATCATTGCCGCGATTGGATAACAGATTCCAAACACAGCAACGTCCATTCCGTAAGTAGCGACTACCAGATGACCCAAGAATCTTAACAAACCCCGAAGAGCGGTCATCGAACTCACTTTCGCTTCAGAACCTTCCATAAGAGGAGATTGACCATTTCCCTGTTCGCCCTTCTCACACCTGTTAGACACCATGTGGGCGACTTCTAATCCCAGTCGTGCTTATACTGCGGGTGGCCAGCGTCGAGATGGTGATTGAGAATGGCTGCTTGGTCTGCTTGGCAGAGCCGGATTGGACTGCGCTTGGGAGTATTCCGATCACACCGACCAATAGCAACGCAAACGTCCTCATGGCTCTCCTCCTAGTTGCATGCTCCACCTGGCCCGGTCGGTATGGGCTCCAGAATCAGGAAACGTCCCGTCTGTCCCCGGTTTCCAACTCTGATATCAAAGCGGTGCGGAAAAGCATTGCGGCGTACAAGTGTCTCTTGAAAACGCCCTCGTTCTTGTCGATCGCCACCCAACTTCGAAAGCCACGCTGCGCGGTCATCGCTCAATGAGCATTGAGGCAGCAAAGCTGCGAAAGGGGCAGAGGCGGATCGTGGTAAAAGACTATGGCCCATTCGGGTCTGACTTGCTCCTTTTCAGAAATTGCAGATGCGGTTGCAGAAACCCACGCCGCGTCACGGTAGCGTCTAACGATTTCGTTAAGCACTTCACGGACTGTCTGGTTTCGAAGATCGAAGGGTGGAAGCCGACGTCCTTCCCCGCCAGGAAAGGTGCCTGCGAATCCATGTATCTGTGGATTATCCAGGAGCGCAAGGTCCATTCGTAAGAGATTACTTAACTCTTCAACAGTAGCTGATCGCGAGTGGAACTCAGGAATTACACGGCCGTACCAATTCTGTTCAATCCTCTTTCCTTCGAACTTCTTTGAAATTGAGAGTACCCCGTTAGATTCAGACCAGTCATAACCATGAGCGCCCTTAAACATCGCAGTCAACGCGGAGCCCACAGTTCCGCTATTGATGACAAAATCGACGCTGTCGGAAAGCAATTCGCGATCGGTGTCCTCGACTCCCAGTGGTATATGATTTTGCTGCGTCAAGCGAATGAGTGCATCGAGTCGCGTGATGTTGTGGGATTCAAACTTTGGTATTTGTTGGGTCAGGAGCCGGCCTTGGGTTGACTGCACGCGAGGTGCGGACGCAACATGAATCGTGCACGCACCAAGGATGAAAACGAGACATAAAGGTCGGAGATGCAAATGTTTCGCTGACATCATCTACCATCCACGGAATTGCCAGTACATTTGTAGGTTATAGAATTGACATGGGCCATTTGGGCCCCGTTGTACGTCCAGGTCTGGAGGGCATTGGTATGACCGGTTGATCCCGGGCACAGCGAAGAGCACACGAAGTAAGAGTCAGGCCATTGGCCATTTGAACCCGAAGTGTGACTTCCAGTGACGGTTCCCGAAATGCCTAAGTCGTTTTGAGAAGTGGAGACGGAAATCTGGTCAGCCATCAAGTAAGATTTGGAAATTGGGTTTCCGATTTGGTCTTTCAACTGCATTGTGACCAATCTGCTCCATCCGGCCTGACCCGATGGACAAATCGCTGGGCCACTTGCTTGGACACTGAGGAGAAATGCCAAAGTCGGCACCTGGGCGGTGACCGTAATGTTTGCGCTAAAGGAGACATATCCCATTGGACAGATGGGGTGTCCTGGGGTGCCATTGCAGTGTAGTGCGTTTTTGACGAACTCATCAGCCGATTCCCCCGTGATGGCTGTAGATCCCGCCCCGACACCAGTCACATTCCCGTTTTCATCGACGGTGGCGATTAAAGGATCGCCGCTGGATGTGTCCCAATTCATGTCTAGCGTAATGTCACAACAGCAGCCGTCCGCAAAAATAAGGTATGCGCTTTCGTGTGTCACTTCACCCGCGACCTCTGTAAGATTTCCGGGGGTTAGATAATTACTGGTGACGTAATTGCAGTAGTTACAGCTAGTCGTGCATGTTCCGGTTCGTACGTTGAACACCGCGGCGTGCAACGCGACATCTATGATGTCCATATCGCCGCGCGGCCCTGATAGTTTTGCGCTGCCTTGCACGATGTCCGTTGAGATGGTATTGCCATCGGCATCCGGTTTGCCACTCTTAATTAAGGAGGCAATATCAATCGTAACGGATGCATTCACGCTCAAATGGATGGGAAGTTTGTATTGGCCAGCCTGGTGATACAGATTGAGAATAAAATCCTGATCTCTGCTCGAATAATTCCACAGTGTAATCATCGTGTCGGTGTCACCGGAACTGTTCCAGAAAGATAGGATCTTACCGCGAGACGGTCCTTCCATTATCGGGGGTACCTCGAACACATAGCTCTTGCTCTGATCAACGCTACCGCTTTCTTCCATAATGTCGCTCGGACTTCCATAGAAAGACGTCCTGAGGTTGAGCAAGCCGTTGTAGGAACCGAGTCCAATTCCCGCCAACATTCCCTTGACGTCAATCTGCTGAACGCCTTCCGCCGGGAGAGTCACGGTTCCAAGCGGGGTGTCCGTTGGAGCCGCTCCCTTGGGATAGTTTGGCGGGTGGGCCATCCTTTCACCTGCTTTACTGAAAATCGAAACGAACACGAGCGTATGATACCACTTTGGTAGATCACTGGAGGGTGATAGGACCGGTGTTGATTATGGGTGCCGCACCCTTTGTTGTGTAAGGGTGCGGGTTTTGCTGTTCTCAGTATGCGCAATGAGCTGGTTCGGTTCTACGGTCGCGGTCATCTCCACTTCATCACCCTCAGTTGCTATCGAAGAAGGGTCTGCTGGCAGGGGTTCGGTCTACTCGTGGCTTCCTGTCCATGTTGGCTCCTGTTGGGGAGGCCCTGATTCTACCTAACCGAGGTGTCCAGTTTTGGAGCGGGCACTACAACTCCCTCCATTGAGAAATGATTGCTGTTGTGTGATATAGAAGCGGCGCGGCGGTATTCATGAGAAACAGATTACTCATCGCGGGAATCGCCCTTTACTTCGTTGCGGCCGCGTTCGCGTTAGCAGGCAGGTACGGAGCAGGGATGGATCCGCACGCCGGCGAAGCCATCCGCTGGCTGGCGGCGATTTCGCTGATTGGATACGCCTTCATGCGCCGGTCCCTGACGGCCTGGATCCTGATTGGAATGGTCCTGGGGGCGGAAATTGGATACGACTTTCCACATTTCGCGGTCAATCTGCGCATCCTTAGCCAGATTTTCCTTCAATTAATCCGCGTCATCATCGCACCCCTGCTTTTTTCAACATTGGTAAGTGGAATTGCGGGGCACGCCGACCTGAAAAAGGTTGGACGCATGGGAATCAAGTCTCTGATTTATTTTGAGGTGGTAACAACCATTGCGCTGTTCATTGGGCTGGCGGCGATTAATCTGAATAAGGCGGGCGTGGGGGTGACGCTGCCCGCGTCCGGTCCGGCGGCTCAGGTGGCGGCGACTCGCCCAACCGCGACCGAAATTATCCTGCATATTTTCCCCGAGAACATAGCGAAATCCGTAGCGGAAAATCAAATCCTGCAAGTAGTCGTCTTCAGCATGATCTTTGGAATCGCCCTGGCGATGGTGGATGAAAAGAAACGCAAGCCGATGATGGCCTTCACGGAAAGCCTGACGGAGGTGATGTTCAAATTTACGAACATCGTGATGCTGATGGCGCCGGCCGGCATCGCGGGTGCGATTGCCTACACCATAGCGACGACCGGATTTAGCGTCCTTTACAATCTCGGGCAACTGGTGGCGACTTTCTACGTCGCGCTCCTCCTGTTTGTATTTGCGGTGCTGCTGCCTTCCGGATGGATTGCCCGCGTTCCGATGAAGCAATTCTCCCGCGCGGTCACAGAGCCCGCGACCATTGCATTCAGCACCACCAGCTCGGAAGCAGCGCTGCCCCGAGCGATGGAATCGATGGAGGCATTCGGGGTGCCACGGCAGGTGGTGGCGTTTGTTATCCCCCTTGGCTACAGCTTTAATCTGACGGGTTCCACGCTCTATTTGGCGCTGGCCTCTATTTTTGTCGCGCAGGTTGCGGGTATGCACCTCACCATTGGCCAACAATTGGTGATGATGCTCATGCTGATGCTTACCAGCAAGGGAGTGGCGGGAGTTTCCCGCGCGTCCATAATCATATTGCTGGGAGCGTCGGATCAGTTCGGGCTGCCCAAAGAGCCGATCCTACTTTTGCTGGGTGTGGATCAATTCCTGGATATGGGCCGCACGGCCGTAAATGTGATTGGGAATTGTCTGGCTTCAGCGGTGGTGGCGCGATGGGAAGGCGAGTTTCGCACGGAAAAACCTTCGCCTTCAGTAGTGGAAGCGATTGCGGAATAAGCAAGAAGTGGAAAGTGTGCTTATGAAATCAGAATGGAAGGCAGAACGGAATATGCTTCGTGCCCCGCGCGGTTTTGTCCCGGCGTTATTGATTTGCGGCGTCCTGTTTCAAATTTCGACAGGCCGCTCGACCGCTGGGCAAGACTCCCAGACAGATTGGGCCGCGGAGGGGCGCACTTGGTGGGCGCATGTGCAATATCTGGCCTCTGATGAGATGCGCGGGCGCGAGACCGGAACCGATGATTACCGCAAAGCCGCCGATTATGTTTCGCAGAAGTTCGCGGAGGCAGGCCTGCAACCCGCGGGCACCAAGGGATTTCTACAAGAGGTGGATTTTGACGTTCGCCAAATTGATGAGGCTCATTCCAGTCTCGCACTTGTCCACGATGGAATAACTGAAGAGTTGAAATTGGGCGATGATGCCACTCTGCGCGTGTCGGGTGAACCGGCTGAATCTGTCCGGGCGGGCGCGGTCTTTGTGGGCTACGGCTTTGCCGTGCCGGAAATGAATTACAACGATTTCGCGGGCCAGGATCTGCATCGAAAGATTGCCGTGTATCTTAGCGGCGGGCCCAGCGCGATTCCCGGCCCGCTGAAAGCGCACTACCAATCCACGGGCGAACGGTGGGCAGCTTTGCGCCGCGCCGGCGCGATTGGCGTGGCGATAATCGGCAACCCGAAGAATTCAGATATTCCGTGGGAACGGGCGGCGCTGGCGCGCACGCAGCCTTCCATGAGCCTCACCGATCCGAAGCTAGTGGAAACGCACGGGATGCAATTTGCCGCGTCTATCAACGCCGCGCTGGCCGATAAGTGGTTTGCCGGGACAGACCATACCATCGCGGAGCTGCTGGCAGCGGCCGACGCGGATCGAGCGCTGCCCCACTTTCCATTGACGGTCGCGGTGCAGGCGCGAATCGGCGTGAATCGCCGCACAGTTTCGGCGCCAAACGTGATTGGAGTTTTGCCGGGCTCCGATCCGAAGCTAAAGAGTGAATATGTGGCGATCAGCGCGCATCTCGATCACGTTGGTGTGGGCATGCCGATCAACGGAGACAGCATTTACAACGGGGCGATGGACAACGCGTCCGGGGTGGCGTCGGTAATAGAAATCGCCGGGCATTTCAAAAGAGACGGCATTCACCCCAAGCGCTCGATACTTTTTATCGCGCTGACCGCGGAGGAAAAAGGCGACCTGGGGTCGGAATATTTTGTGGCGCATCCGACCGTGGACCGCAAGCAAATCGTGGCCGATATCAACATGGATATGTTCCTTCCCCTCTTCGCGCTGCGTTATCTGGAAGTTCAAGGGCTGGACGAATCCACGCTGGGCGACGACATTCGCGCAGTATGCGAATCGCAGGGGGTGATTGTGCAGGCGGATAAGGAGCCGAACCGAAACCGGTTTATTCGCAGCGATCAATACAGTTTCGTGAAAGCAGGGATTCCAGCGCTAGCCTTCAAATTTGGATGGGTGAAAGGAACTCCCGAGGAAAAAACATTTCAGGATTGGGTGCGTACGCGATATCACGCACCTTCGGATGATGTGGACCAGCCCGTGGACCCCGCCGCGGCGGCGCAGTTCAATCACATTCTGGAGCTGCTGGCCACCCGGGTTGCCAATGTCGACGGGCGCCCAACGTGGAAGCCCGACAGTTTCTTCCGGCGTTTTGCGCAGCAATAGGATGGAGAAACTTTCGCCCGTGAACGGGTGCTATTGAGCGGTCAGCAGGCTTTGTGCGAATGGCCACTCATAGTCCACCCACTGCGCCTTGCAGTGGAAGCCCGCGCGATTGGCCATGCGGACCACTTCCACGCAATTGAATTTGTGGCAGCTTTCCGTCCAGATGGTTTCACCCTTCGCAAATGAAACGCTGCATTGCGCCACCGGAATCCTGACGGTCTGTGGAACGGTGGAGCGCAAATGCATTTCGATTCGGCGATGTTCGCCATTCCAAACCGCCTGATGCGCAAAGGTCGCCAGATCAAAATCAGCGGCGAGTTCCTTGTTGATGCGCGCCAGCATGTTCAGATTGAATGCGGCAGTTACGCCCGCGGGGTCATCATAGGCAAGCAATAAATCCCGGATGGATTTCTCCAAGTCCGTGGCGAGCAGCAAGGCGTCACCCGGCCGCAAGACTTCCCGAATCTGACGGAGAAAGAGCTCTCCCTCCGGCCGGTCAAAATTTCCGATGGTGCTACCCAGGAAAAGCGCGAGCAAACTCTCGCCCGGCAGTCGCCGCGACGCCACCTCGGTCAGGCCGTCCAGGTAGGACCGCTCGACGGGAATTACGTCGACCGAATCCAGGGAGCCAAGTTCCGAGCGGCAACGCGCCAGCGCGGTCGCGGAAATATCAATGGGGAAATATCTGGTTGCTTGCCGTTGCGAGAATGCTTCCAGCAACCAGCGAGTGTTCACCCCGTTGCCGCTCCCCAATTCCGCGATGAGAACCGGACCTGGAAGCGTTTGCGTGATTTCCTCGGCGCTCTTGCGCATCACCCTGCCGCCGGCACGATTCAGCCCGTATTCAGGGAGCAAGCAAATAGCCTCAAACAGCGCGGAGCCCAGGTGGTCATAAAGATACTTTGACGGCAGCTCTTTCTGCCCAGCACGAAGCAATCCATCGCGCACGTCCGCCGCGATGTCGCCCTTGCGACCGGCAGTAATCCCCGGCATTGAAAACAGTGTGGTGGTTTGCATTTGCTACTCCGAGACGCACCTGAACTTGGAATAGATATACGGATAGCGTGGCTGGAACCAGTTTCGAAATGATCGCCGCAGAAGCGCCGCGGGCGTCCTCGGCGACCCGCCCTTCATTACAAAATGCTTCGAATCAAAAAAATCCGCCGAATACCCGGCATAAAATGGGAAAGCGGCAAAACCGGGAAACGGTGCGAACGTCGTTGAAGTCCATTCCCAGCCGTTGCCCAACAAGTCCGCGACTCCAAACGCGCTCTCACCTTTTGGATGCGCGTGCACGGGGGTTGGATTCCATTTCGCCGAGTCGAAATTCCCCAACTCCTCGCGGGGAAGGTCTTCGCCCCAGGGGAATGAACGCTCGGCTCCACTCGGCGTTCCGTAAGCCATACGGTGCCACTGTGCTTCGCTTGGCAATCTCTTGCCAGCCCAGCGCGCATAGGCGGACGCCTCAGCGTGGCTGACATATGCCGGCCATGCGAGCGGCAGAGGAATGTCAGCAAAAATTGTTCGCAAGGTCCAGGCCCCATCCCTCACCATCTCCGGGCCATGCCGCCAAAAGAAGGGGTGCGCGATATTTTGTTGCTCTTTCCAGACCCAATCGGCTTCGGACCACAGTGAGCGGTCCTGATAACCACCGCTCCGGACGAATTCCAGGAATTGCCCATTGGTCACGGGATAGGCATCGGCCCGAAAATCCTTGACGGAAATTCGTTGCTCCTCAAATTCATTGTCCCAGCCAAATTTTCCACTTTCGCGGCGCTGGCCGAGCGTGGCAATTCCGGCGGGAATGAAAACCATGCGAGGTTGCGGTGATTGCGCCACTAAATCGAGATGCTCCTCCACAGGCACTTTCTTCTCAAATGGAAGCTGGTGGAGAAGGTACGCGACGGTTTCCGCGTGCATCAGGCGGTGTTCCACGGCAACATGGAGCAAAGTGCCATCGGCAAGTGCAGGTTGAACGGGCGATTTGCTCAATAAATCATCGAGTTCACCGCGCACCCGCGAAACGTATGCACGCACGCACGTTTCAGCTGGCCAGTCGGAGGGCTGATCGCTGGGAAGCTTGCCATCCACAGGATCAATGCCGAAGGCAAAGAGCTTGTCGAACGGTGGATCAAATGATGGGAGATCCGCGGCGCCGCGCGCAAGAAGGTTCCAATCAAAGGCTTCGAGATGCCCGAGATAGAAAATGAGCCGGTGGCGCTCCGGAATCGTCCGTTCATATAGCGCACCGGGCTGAACGATTTCAAACAGGTGGTCGGTGAGTTCCCGAGCGCCATCCAGGCGCGATCGTAGGATGGTGTGCTGAGAGTCCGGCGCGATAGCAGGAACGGTCATAAGGGGGCCCCGGGCGGGGAGGGAGGCCAATTATTACTGGTGTCGGGTGGAAAATTCAAGTCTAGAGGGGAGCACGGGATGAGTCTAACCTGGGGCGTCCTGCAAATAAAACCCGGAATGCGACGCGATCAAATTAGGAGACCTTTTCCTGCGCGTAGGCCTGATATTCTTCGTAGGGCCCTTTGAAATCGTCAATGGGGCCGCCGCCAAAGTGCCAGATGCGTGTGGCGACTTCATCAATCACGTCGTGGTCGTGGGTGACCAGCAAAACTGTTCCCTCGTATTTCTGCAGAGCAATGTTCAGCGCATTGATGGATTCCAAATCCAAGTGGTTGGTAGGCTCGTCCAGCACCAGCACATTGGGCTTCTGCAGCATGAGCTTGCAGAAAATCAATCGCGCCACTTCACCGCCGGAAAGGGCGCGGGTGGGCTTGAGCGCATCGTCCCCGCTGAACAGCATTTGCCCCAGCAGCCCGCGCAGTTCTTCCTGAGTCGCCGCGGGATTGAACTGGTGCAGCCACTCAATCGTCGTGAGGCCCTTGGCTTTCGATACGGTGCTCTCCTGCGCGAAGTAACCGACGGAGACTTCGTGCCCCCAGTTCACAATGCCGCCATTGATGGTGAAATGCTTATCGGCGTCGTCGATGTATCCCGGCGCATTGCGTATGAGCGATTTCAACAGGGTGGTCTTGCCAGTCCCATTGCGTCCCATCAAGGCGATACGTTCACCGCGCTCGACGCTGGCGGTAAACGGCTGGATCACTTTCAAATCCTCGTAGGTCTTGGTGAGCTTCTTGATTTCAATAGGATGCCGCCCGGAGGGCCGCTTCATATCAAATCGAATGTACGGCCGGGCGATATTGGACCTGGCCAGCTCCGAAGTTTGAATACGCTCCACTTCTTTTCTTCGGGAAGTTACCTGGCGCGACCGCGTGCCCGCTGAAAAACGAGCGATAAACAAATTCAATTGGGCAATTTTCTTTTCGCGCTGTGCGTTTTCGGACTCGATTCGCGAGCGAATCTGCGTCTTGGCCAGCACCATGTCGTCGTAGCCACCGGGATACATGATCACGGTTTGGTAGTCGATGTCGGCGGTGTACATGCAAACGCTGTTGAGAAAGTGCCGGTCATGCGAAATCACAATCAGCACGCCCTTGTATTCATTCAAATAATCCTGGAGCCAGTGGACGGAATCGAGGTCCAAGTGGTTGGTCGGCTCGTCCAGCAGCAAGGCAGGAGGATTTCCGAATAGCGCCTGCGCCAGCAAGACGCGGACTTTTTGTCCGCCCTGCAGTTCGCTCATCTTGCGCTCGTGGAGTTCGCTTTCCACGCCCAGCCCATCGAGCAGAATCGCGGCGTCGGCTTCCGCGGTATAGCCGCCTTCTTCACCGATGATGCCTTCGAGTTCGCCCAGACGCATGCCGTCTTTGTCGGTCATCGACTCGTGGGGCTTCGCGTAGAGAGCGTCCCGCTCCTGCAGGGCGCACCACAGCGCGGAATTGCCCTGAATGACCGCGTCCACCACGCGGAATTGATCGAACGCGAACTGGTCCTGCCGCAGGATGCCGAGTTTTTTCGGGCGCGTGACGGAGCCCTTGGTGGGCTCAATTTCGCCCGTCAGGATCTTCATCATCGTGGATTTTCCCGCGCCGTTCGGGCCGGTGATGCCGTAGCGGCGCTCGTCGAGGAAGGAGCAGGTGACGTCCTCGAACAGAATTCGGGCGCCGAAACGCATGGAGATGTTATTCAGTGTGAGCAAGACTACTAATTATAGCGTGGAACAAAAATTTGTGCTTGCGGGCACGCCGGGGCAGTTTTCAGACCTGATAAGATACGGCCACTACTCAAATTGTTTGCGAAAACCGGCAAATTGTTCCTTCAAGTCGGCGATTTCTTTTTGAAGGCGCGCGATTTCCTGTTCGAGATGCGCGATTCGATCGCCGGTTTGGGAATGGACAGCGACTTCCGGGGCCTTTTTCGGGTCCGATACGGCGATATCGACACCGCCCGAGAGCAAGTGCGCGTAGCGCGCCTCCTTCATTCCCTGTTGCCGGGGGAGCAATTGGACCAGCGGCGGGTCATGCTTCATCAAGCGATGCAAAGTGGACTGGACTTCACTCAATTCGTCAAAGTGATGCATGCGCTCGGCGCGGCCGCGGAGTTCGCCGGGAGTTTGCGGCCCGCGCAACAGCAATTCGCAAAGGATGGCGGTCTCCGGGCGGGTGAAGTTGAAGACTTCCGAAAGCGTGTGCGCGTACTTGGTCACGCGACTGTCCATGCTGTCGGCGGCGCCGCCCAGGCCTTTTTCATGTAAGCCGCGCAAGGCTTGACGCGCAGCGTCTTCGTCGAGGCTCATCAGCGGATCGCGATTGGATTTCTGATTGCACGCGTTGACGAGAGCGTTCATCGAAAGCGGATAGTAGTCAGGAGTGGTGATCTCCTTCTCAACGAGAGACCCCAGCACGCGAGCTTCAATTTCACTGAGGAGAATGTCCACGGTTATTCGATGATCTTTAAGCTGCGGAGATGGCTGTCAATTTCGGGCCGCACCAGCACACCCTTTTTGATTTCGGCTAAACGCTGCTCTTCGCGTGCGACCTGCGCGGCCGCCAGTTTGGCGACCTCTGGGGCATCATCGAGTGGGACTACCGCGACTCCATCGCGGTCGGCAATAATAATGTCGCCGGGGCGAACGGCAACTCCGCCGCAGGAAATAATGGCGCCCACTTCTCCCGGGCCATCCTTGTTGCAGCCATTTGCGCAGAGCCCGCGCGCATAAACCGGCAGTGCAAGCGCCTGCAATGCTTCTGAGTCGCGCACGGTGCCATCCACAATCACGCCGCGCACACCAATTTTCACCGCGCTGGTTGCGACTAGTTCGCCGAATCCTGAATTGGTGATATTTCCCTGCGTGTTCATCAACAGGATGTCGCCGGGCAAGGCCATGGAAATTGCTTTGTGCAGCATCAGGTTGTCACCTGCATGGCACCAAACCGTGAGCGCCGATCCGATGATCCGCGGGGACGGCCATATCGGCTTGATCCCGGTGTCCATTGCGCCCAGCCGGGACATGGAATCAGCGACCTGTGCGCTCGAAGCATTCCCAAATGAAGCAAGCAACGCTGCATCGGGCCGCTGCCATTGCGAACGAATGCGAAATCCAACCTTGCCGGGCATGCAGACAATTCTCCTTTACGACGAGCGCATCACCGCCGCTGCGGCCGCGACGCCTGCTCCCGGCGTCACGGGCCAGCCAAGCTCCGGAAGCACGTCTTCCAGATGCTCCAGGTCAGTCAAGATATCGTCTTCATGAACATGCCCCATGGTGCCAATGCGTATAAATCTTCCAGCGAATTTGTTGCGCACGCCGGCAATAACGGTCCTGTGCTTTTCATAAAGGCGCTTCACAATGTCGCCTCCATTCAGTTTCTCGGGGACATGGAGCGCGACGACAGTCGGTGAAAGTGAATCCTTAGGTCCGGATGGCGCGAGGCCAATCGCCGCGCACCCGGCGCGCAACGCGGTAGATAATTTCTTGTGCCGTGCCAGCACATTCGGGATTCCTTCTTCATGAATCATTTCCAAAGCCTCTGTCAGCCCCGCAAACAACGAAACCGGCGCTGTGAACGCCGTCTCCGATTTCTCGGAAGACGCCAGCGTCTTGCGAAAATCCCAGTAATACCGCGGCAATCGATCCTCGCGCTCCACAATTTTCCATGCCTTGGGGCTTACGCTGACCAGACCGATTCCCGGAGGACACATCAGACATTTCTGCGATGAGGAAACAACGATGTCCACGCCCCACTCGTCCTGCTTCATTTCCAGCCCGCCGAGCCCGCTGACCGAATCAACCACCAGCAAAGTCGGCGTTTGGCGGAGGATCGCGCCGATGGCTTGGACGTTTGCGGTAACCCCGGTGGAACTTTCGTTGTAGACGACAACGACCGCGCGATATTCTTTGGCCTTAACGCGCTTTTCGATTTCGCGGGGATCCACCGCTTCGCCCCAGGCCACGTCGAGCACATCCACCTGGGCGCCAAAAACTTTGGCGATACTCGCAAACCGCTCCCCAAATTGCCCATGGACCACAGCGAACACAGGCTCGCCGGGCGCCAGAATATTGGCGAGGCTGGCCTCCATCGCTCCCGTGCCCGAACTCGCCAGAAGAAACACGTGGTTGCTGGTGCCCAATACCGGCTTCAACAATTCCTGCGCTCGTGAAAACATGGCCCGGAACTCAGGTCCGCGATGGTTAACAATCGGTTGTGCGATTGCCCGTTGGACGCGATCCGGCACCGCGGTCGGCCCGGGCAGCCGCAAGCGGTATTTCAACGAGGAACTTACGGGATGCGTGATCACAGTCATGCGCCTGCTCCTTTAGATTTGAAAATCGCCGTGCTGGCGGAAGTAAGGAACCAGGCCCCCGGCACTCAGAATATCCAGCATAATTTGCGGCAGCGCGACCGCGGAAACGTCGCGGCCGGTGGTCGCGTTGTGAATCGTCAAGCCAGCTCCACTTTCGCCAGAGTCCTGGATTTCGAGCCGATCGCCCTCGCGGATGCCCGAGGTGTCGCAAACGACGGGCAACAGACCATTATTAATGGCATTCCGAAAATACGTGCGCGAAAAACTCAGCGCGAGCACGGCTCGAATCCCCGCGCCAAGAATTGCCGTGACCGCCACTTCCATTGCGGAACCGCACCCAAAATTCTTCCCTGCGATGATAAAGTCCCCCGGCTCGATAGTCCCTGCAAATGTTGGATTGATTTCCTCAAATAAATACTGCCGCAAAACCTGAGGATCAAGGCTCTCCCGCTTGCGCCGCGAGGTAATGATGTAATCGGTGTTGATGTCGTCACCGAAAACGCGGGCGCGGCCTTGCATATGGATTGCCGTCATGAGGAAATCTCCCGTGGATCGACGATCGAACCGCGTACCGCGGCGGCGCCGCAGGACGCGGGTGACGCCAAATAAATCGAAGCGCTGCTGTTTCCCATGCGCCCTTTAAAATTTCGGTTTGCAGTGGAGATAACATTAACTCCATCGCCGGGAATTGCGCCGCATGTGCCACAACAAGATCCGCAGCCGGGCGTCACAATCACGGCGCCCAGAGCAATGAATTCAGAAAGCGTGCCGTCGCGTGACAGAGTCTCCAACACCGTGCGCGAGGCCGGAGTCACAATCAATTGAACTCCGGGCGCTATCCCGCCACCTGCCTTGATGACCTCAAGCGCCTGATGAAAATCGCGCACGCGTCCCCCGGTGCACGTGCCTAGGTAAACCATCTGAACTTCTGTCCTGGGAGTTTCGCCGATTGGAACGACATGATCGACATGGTGGGGCAACGCAACTTGCGGCTCCAGGGTATCGAGAGCAATAGTGATTTCCCGAACGTATTGCACATCCGAATCCGCATCAACCTGCGTGAACGCCCCACTCGTCCTCCCCTTCAAGTATTCAAGTGTCATCGCGTCCGATGGGAAAATGCCATTCTTTGCTCCCATCTCCACCGTGAGGTTGCTCAACACCAGCCTGTCTTCGAGATCCAGTGCGGCCAACGCTGGACCGCAAAACTCCAGCGCTTGATAGTTTGCTCCGTCGGCACCCAATTCTTTCGCAAGGGCCAGGGCAATGTCTTTCGGATACACGTGCGCGGACAATTTTCCAGTAAGCGTTACTTTGATGGTTTCCGGCACGCGCAACCAGATGCGTCCGCTGATCATGATCGCCGCGAGATCCGAGGAGCCAATTCCGGTCGCGAAACTGTTGAGCGCTCCGTAAGTCACAGCATGGCTATCCGCGCCCATCACCAGGCTGCCCGGCGTAGCGCGGCCCGATTCAACGATGAGCTGATGCCCAATTCCCTCCCCCACATCCCAGAGAGGAATCCCATGCGTTGCCGCGAACTCCCGCATGCGCGTGTGCAGCAGCGCCGTTGCCCGGCTTGGCGCCGGCGCGTAATGATCCAGCGCGAAAACAATGCGCTTCGGATCGAAGATTTTCTTTCCACCCATGGCATTGAAATAGTCGATGGCCATGGGCGTGGAGCCATCGGTGCCCAGCGCGTAATCCACTGTGCAAACCACGGCGTCCCCGGCGCGCGCATCCACACCGGACTTGAAGGAAAGTATTTTTTCGCTGATGGTTTTGCCGGCCATTCCGTTCGCTTGCAGTTAGCCTAGCACAACGCCAATGCCCCGGTCAGGGGGAGCCAATCTCAACGCACAATATTCGCCATGAAAGTGATGACCAGAGAATTTACGAAATCTATTAGGAACGCGCCCACCACGGGCACCACCAGAAAGGCTTCGGGCGCGGGCCCATATTTCTCCACCAGCTCCTGCATGGAGGCGATCGCGTTGGCGGTAATCCCCAGCATAAATCCGCAAAATCCGCTGGTCATCACGGCGGAGTTGTAGTCTCGCCCCAACAAATAAAAACAAGCCGTCACGCACATCAGCCAGCACAGGGCAACCTGCGCGCACAGCATCACAATCAAGGGCAGCGCCAGGTGCGCCAGTTCCCACAATCGAAGCGTCAGCACGGCCATCACGATAAATAAATAAAGTGCGATCACCGCACAATCGTCAATTGCTCTCTGCGAAATGTGGAAAAAATTAAATCGATCGTTCACGTTGCGAATAAAGGCAGCCGCGATCATCGCGCCGATATAGCTGGGAAGAATCAACCCGAGCCGCTCCAACCCGCTGCTGATCAGCGCGCCAATTCCCATCGACACGCCAATCAGAATCACCACAAAAAGCAAATCATTTGCGCTGACATGCCGCTCGATTTCCGGCGAAGCGGCTATGGCCAGGTTGGAATTTTGGGGACGGAGCTTGTAACGCTGAATCAACCGGCTGCCAATGTATCCTGCAACCAAACCCGAAACCGCAATTCCAAATGTCGCCGAGGCCATGCCCATTTCCCCAGCGCCGGTGACGCCCAATTTCTCAAATGTGGACCCGAATGCCACGGCAGTCGCAGGCCCGCCAGTCAGGGCCACCGACCCGGAAATAATCCCCACAAGAGGATTGACTCCCAGCAATTTTGCCAGGCCGATCCCCAGCAGGTTTTGCATCACGGCGCCGCCACTGGCCACGGCCAGCAACAAAACTACTTTCGTCCCACCCCGGCGAATCAATTCCAGTCGCGCGCTGAGTCCAATGGTGGCTATGAACGCGATCATCAGCAAATCGCGTAGCGACGTGTCCGCATCAAAATTTGCGTAGCGGTCGTGCAGCGCCAATGCCACCAGCGCAAAAACCAACCCGCCAACGATCGAAGTGGGAATGCACAGCTTGTCCAAGATCGGGAGCTTCTTTTTCAGCCACATCCCAATCAAGATGCCCACGCAGCCAAGCGCGAGCACATGAATGGGACCAAGTTTCCAAGTGGGAATAACGGGCATAGCGGCTAAAAGTATCATTTTTCGCCAAGCGGGATGGATGGCAATTTATTGAACGCGATAGTGCGGATGTGACATACTCCGGCTTCCCAAATGGAAAGAGCAACCATCAGAATTTCACTAGTATCGCTACTCGCAGTCTTGTTCTTTGCGCTGACTTTTCCGGCGACGGCACAGTTGCGACCTCCGTCGGTGCCTTTGGTTCCGGTTGATCCATATTTCAGCATCTGGTCCGCGTCGGACACCCTAACCGGGAAAGCCACGGAACATTGGACGGGCGTGTCACGTCCTCTGAATGGATTGCTGCGCCTTGACGGCAAGACTTACCGGTGGATGGGTGTAACCCGGGGAGGCGCCGCGCAAATTCCTGAGATGGAGCAGAAGGAACTGACCATTACACCAACCCGGACAATTTATCGTTTTCAAGCGGCGGGCGTTGAATTGACGGTAACTTTTCTTGCTCCGGCGCTGCCTGCTGATCTCGATGTCCTGGCGATGCCCGTTGTTTATTTGAACCTGGACATCCACTCAACCGATGGGAAATCACACTCCGCCCAACTTTATTTTGACACCACGACTCTAATCGCGGCCAACAATTCATCGCAACCTTTAATCACTGCCCGCCAGAAATTGCCCGGCCTCGAAATTTTGCGGGCCGGTACAACGCAGCAACAAATTCTGGCTCATGCCGGGGACAACGTGCGTATCGATTGGGGCTATTTTTACGTCGCGGTGCCGGTTGGCCAGGGCCCGACTGCGACCCTTGCAGGAAATATTTCAACTCGCGATCGGTTTGCGAGCAGTGGTGAATTACTCGAAGCGGACAACCTTGAGACTGCCCCGGGCAGTAACACGAATCAGCCCGTACTTGCGGTCCAATTCGATCTGGGGAGCGTCGAAGCTCGCCCGATCTCCCGCTGGATGATGCTCGCTTACGACGACATTTATTCCCTTGAATTTATGGATCGCCGCCTGCGTCCATACTGGCGGCGCAATGGCGCCACTGCGGCTGACCTCTTGACCAAAGCAGCCGCCGGCTATCCAGACCTGCGCCAACGCACGCAGCGATTTGATGAGGAGTTGACCCGCGATTTGCGCCAGGTCGGTGGGCCGCGCTATGCCGAATTGGCTATCCTGGCGTATCGCCAAGCGATGGCTGCCTACAAACTTGCCTCCGACATCGATGGAACTCCAATTTATTTGCCCAAGGAGAATTTCAGCGGCGGCTTCATTGGGACGGTGGACGTTATTTATCCCGCTATTCCCATGTATTTGTTTTTCAATCCAGCGCTCGTAAGAGCGCAGGTCAAGCCCGTGCTCGATTATGCCGGCCTTCCCCGCTGGCCGTGGAGGTTCGCTCCGCACGATTTGGGAGTTTATCCGCTGGCAAATGGCCAGGCTTATGGCGGCGGAGAGAAAACCGAAGAGAATCAGATGCCCGTCGAGGAAACCGGCAATCTGCTGATCATCCTGGGTGCATTGGCCAAAGTGGAAGGCAATGCCGATTTTTCCAAGCCCTACTGGCCGCTGCTGACGAAGTGGGCTGAGTACTTGAAGGAAAAAGGAATGGACCCGGAAAATCAATTGAGCACGGACGATTTTGCCGGGCACCTGGCCCACAACGCAAACCTGTCCATTAAGGCCACTGAGGCGCTAGCTTGTTATGCTGAGCTGGCGCACCGGCTCGGGCATGAGGAAATATCTCAACAGTTCTTGACCTTAGCGCGGGACATGGCGAAACAGTGGGTCGGAATGGACGCCGATGGAGACCACTTCAAATTGGCCTTCGACAAACCGGGGACTTGGAGCCTGAAGTACAACCTGGTGTGGGACAAAATTCTTGGTTTAGGCTTGTTCCCCGCTGAGGTCACCCAAAAAGAAATCGCATTTTATAAGAAAACACAGAATAAATATGGCATCCCGCTCGACAATCGCGAAACTTACACAAAACTGGATTGGGTTCTGTGGACGGCCACACTGTCCGGCAATCAAGAAGATTTCTCAGCCTTGTTTGATCCGGTGTACCGGTTCGCGAACGAAACACCGAATCGCGTTCCTCTCACGGATTGGTACTCGACCACCGACGCGCATCAAATTGGTTTTCAGGGTCGATCGGTGGTTGGTGGAGTGTTCATCAAGATGCTGGCGGACAATCAGCTTTGGAAAAAGTGGAGTTCGATGCCGCTTTCCACAGACTCCCATTTACACTGAAGCCGTTCTCTCCTTTTGCTGTACGATTCCGGCGGTCTGCGCACTAAAAGTTTTGCGCTTGCAAACTCCGAGAGGCACCCAATGACCAAACGACTGGCCCTGTTTTTTTCAACAATCGCATTTTTCTGTTTGCTGATCGTCGTCGCGCCCTCCGCGCAGCAAATTCCATCCGCCGACGATCTAAAGAAGGAAGCCATGACACAGGTGGACGGCCTGCAAACCCTTACGCAACAAATGGTGGATGAGATTTTCAGTTATAGCGAACTGGGCTTCCAGGAATTTGAAACCTCGCGCTACGTCACCGGCATTCTGGAAAAGAATGGCTTTAAGGTTGAACGCGGTGTCGCGGGCATCCCCACGGCGTGGACGGCAACGTTCGGCTCGGGCAAGCCGGTCATAGGTTTTATCACTGATATTGATTGCATCCCACAGGCATCACAGAAGCCGGGAGTCGCATTTCACGATCCGATTATTGCCGGCGCGCCGGGACACGGCGAAGGCCATAATTCCGGGCAGGCGGTTAATGTCACCGCCGCGATCGTGCTCAAAAATCTGATGGAGAAATATCATCTTCCCGGCACGATAAAGCTTTTTCCCGGAGTCGCGGAAGAGTTGGTGGGCACAAAAGCCTATTACATCCAAGCGGGACTGTTTCGCGACGTGGACATGGTCCTGGGTGTGCACGTTTCTACCGAATTCACGACCGCCTACGGCCCGAGCGGCTCAGGTCTTGTGTCGGTGCAGTATTCGTTTCATGGCAAGGCTGCGCACGCCGCGGCCGATCCCTGGGACGGCCATAGCGCGCTCGCGGCGGTGGAGTTGATGGACGTCGGTTGGGATTTTCGCCGTGAATACCTGCGATTACAGCAGCGCTCGCATCACGTGATTTTCAATGGCGGCGATCAGCCCAACGTGGTGCCGCCCGAAGCGGGCGACTGGTATTACTTCCGCGAGTTGGATTATCCCCACATAAAGGAACTCTACGCGCTAGGAAACAAAATGGCCGAAGCCGCATCCATGATGACGGACACAACATGGGACAAGCGACTGGTCGGTTCGGCGTGGCCGGGGTACTTCAACAAAGTTATCGCCGAGGACCAGATCAAGAACATCAAAGCGGTCGGAATGCCGGTGTGGTCGGATGACGATCAGACTCTGGCGAAGGCCATGCAACAGGAAGTCGGCAAGCCGGTGATTGGCCTGCACAAAGAAATCTCGGATTTGCGCGAGCCGCATCCCGAGCTGGCCACCGGGGGCGCGTCCGACGACGTTGGCGATATTTCCTGGAACGTGCCCATGGTTTATATGCGCTATCCCGCGAACATTCCCGGGATGGCGGGGCACAGCTGGGAAAGCGGTGTGGCCATGGCGACCCCTATCGCGCACAAGGGATCGTCTGCAGGCGCGAAGGTGCAGGCCATGACGGCAATCGATTTCCTGACCAATCCGGCGCTGCTTCAGCAGGCCTGGGACTTCTTCAATAACGTGCAGACCAAGGACACCAAGTATGTATCGTTCATTCAGCCGGGCGATAAACCCGCGATTGAAATGAACAAGGACAAAATGGCGCCGTATCTGACGGAGCTGCGCAAAAATTATTACGATCCGAAGAAATACAAGAGCTATCTCGAGCAGCTCGGAATTAAGTACCCGACAGTGAAGAAACAATAGAGCCCGAGCAAACTGTCAGTCGTTTCTGCCCGCCGGGGCGATGGCGGTTTCCAGATGGTCGTGCAACCACCAGAGCCATTTGCGGTCGATGTCGCGCTGGCGGACCGGGTCTGACGGACTGTGGCCGCCGACCGGATAGGCGAAAAACTGAGTGGCCACGCCATTATCTTTAAGCGCGTGATAGAGCTCATAGGACTGCGCAATGGGCACACGATAGTCGCCCACGTCACAGAGAATCAACGTGGGGGCCTTCATGTTTTTCGCGTAGCTGATCGGCGATTGCGCTGTAAATGCATTCATGTGGTCGGACGTGTAGGGTGATCCGCCAAACGCGCCGCCTCTGCGGACATTGGCATCGCCCAAATTATATTGGTCGAGCCAATTCGTCACCGGCGCGCCGGCAATTGCCGCCTTCCAGACGTTGTAATGGCCGATGAGCCAGGTGGTCATATATCCACCGTAGGACCAGCCGGTCACGGCCATTTTCGTTTCATCCACCCAGCCGCGTTTTTTTAGCAAATCGACTCCGGACATGACGTCGCGGCCGGGGCCGTCTCCCGCGTCATTCCAAATCGCGGCCTGAAAGGCGTTGCCCAGATTGTCGCTTCCGCGGTAGTTGGGCTCGAAGACCACCCAGCCCTGCGCCGCGAGCAGTTGTGCGCGCGAAGAAAATGCTTCCTTCGACGCGGCGCGGGGCCCGCCATGCACATAGAGCACCAGCGGCCATTTGTGGCCGGGCGCGAAATCGGGCGGATAGGTGACCACGGCGTCCATGTGGAATTTGTCCGGTCCGTCCCATTCCATCGTTTCCGTCTTTCCCAACTCCAGAGAAGCGGTCTCGTCATTGAAATGCGTTAGTCGCCGCGCAGGGGCAGCGGGTGTCGGGAGATAATAAAGCTCTGACGGATGCAGCGGCTCACTACCCGCACACGCGATCTCTCCAGCGGGGCCCACTGCCATGTCCACCCAGAAAGACGACGCGGGAACCACTTTCCCCAAATCCACGCGGCGCGCCGACTGATCGAGCGGTAGAACCCACAGACCCACGCTGGTGCCATCATTTGCGCCGACCAGCAGCGACTTTCCGTCCGGCGACCAGATGGTGCGCTGGATGTTACGGTCAATCGCGCGTGTTACGTCTGCGCCTTCGCCGCCCGATGCCGGAGCAAGAAAAACTTCCGCTCCAAACTTACTATCGCCATCGCGCGGATACCAATACGCCAGCTTCGATCCGTCCGGCGACCACACCGGAAACCCTTCATTCTTCTTGCGCGTGGTAAATGGCCGCATCGAGCCCGAAGCCACGTCGAGGATTTGCAGCGTGCTGAGATCGGAATCGCCCGAGTGCGGGGTCTCGACGCGCACGATGGCCAGCGATTTCCCATCCGGCGACCATGCCAACGGCGACGAAGGCGCGCCCGGCGGATGGCTGATGGGCAGAGACCACGCGCCCGAAGTTAAGCGCCGTGCGCCTGTGCCGTCCGGCGCCACCAGCCAGACGTGAGTGGGCATGGGAGCTTCGCGTACCAGATAATCGTCGTTCCCCACCTCAAACACGTCGTTGGCCTTTTCATCGCCGGTGCGCTTGGGAGATTCATCGGCCGCGGCAAACGCAATCATGCCGCCATCGGGCCGCCACGCAAACTGCTGGACGCCGGTGGGTGAATTTGTAATCTGTTGTGCATCGCCGCCGCCCATGGGCAGCACGAAGATCTGATTTCGTGGAGCTGAGCCGGCCGCGGTGACGGCGGCCAAAAACGCCAGCCGGTCTCCTGCGGGCGACCATCGCGGCGAGCTGACCCCGCGGCGATCGTGTGTTAGGGCGTGCGTTTTTCCGCTGGACACATCCACTTGGACCAGATCTGCGTCGTACCGGTCATCGGCAAAATTCGGACGCGACACCACGATGACAATTGATTTACCGTCCGGAGCAATCTGCGGGTCCGACACGCGCGCAATCTTTTCCACGTGCGCGACGCTGAATCGGTCCGCGACCGCGCTCTTCGCACTGAATATCGTTCCGCAGCAAATCGTGACCACCAAACCGGCACGCAGAATCCTCATCGTTCCCTCCGTACGCATAATTAGTCCACTTTCACTTACGTCCCGACCTCAAGGTAGAGCGCTTTTATACACCCGTCGGGTCGTATCAACTACGAATTCGCTGGGATAAAGCTGCCTTACTGCCCCAGTTCTGGCAACGGCTCTGCCGCGTGCCCCATTCCCGATCAAAACCATATGGAAGCAACAGCCCCCTCCCCCCATCAATCTGCTATGAATATCATTCTAAACGGGTTACGGGCATCAATCGTCCAATGAATCTCATTCTAAAGGGCTTATGGGTATTCGGTTTAAGCTATTCATTCTAAAGAAGATTACTCCAAATTGGCGTTCAGTGGTTTGCGTCGCCATGCACTGCAGCGTGGCGTTTGCTAGTGGTTCCATCAAATAAAAGTGGCGAAACTTTGGCGTGACTCCCGGCTACAGAGGCTCGATTTGCAGAGGATCCCTTGGCGCCTTGGGTCTGGCAACCGTTGCACCTCATATTCACATTTCAGATAATGGTAGTCAACAGTTAAGTGTGAAAACTTGAAGAAATATATTTTGGATTGTGGAAGATTTACGGTGGGGTTTTGTTCGAATGAGTTCGAAGTTCCCCACGCCCAAGGCCAAGGCCGCAGCACCCGCCGAAGATCGTAAGTCGACGCATTCGACAAAACCAAATAGTCAGAACGTTTAATGGACTGAGTGCAATTCCCGATCTCGCTTCACCGATGAGGGGAAATAAGTGATGAAATTTTGTAGAATTTGAGGATGCGAATCCTGGTGGGATTTATAGCTGCTCTATCATTAGCTGCCATTGCCCGCGGTGCGTCTCCCTCGCCGGGTGACCCAGTTACTTTTCCTACGCAGGATGGAGGCATTGTCTACGGCCTGGTCTATGGGGAGGGCGAACGCGGCGTCGTGCTGGCGCACGGAGGACAGTTCAACAAAGAAAGCTGGGAAAAACAGGCGCAAGCGTTAACCGGAGCCGGATTCCGCGTCCTGGCATTTGATTTTCGGGGCTACGGCCAGTCGCGCGGCCCGCACGACAGCAAGTCTGATGAAGGCCGGCATTTCGACGTACTCGCCGCTGCTGCTTATCTGCGAAAATCAGGCGCGAAGAGCGTGTATGTTGTGGGCGCGAGCATGGGAGGCGACTATGCCGCAGAGGCGGCAGAGGCCGAGCCGTCCGCGATCGATCGCATCGTGCTGCTGGCGTCGGGCGGAGACACTCCGCTAATAAAGATGAAAGGGCCGAAGCTGTACATTATTTGCCGGGATGATGTGGAGGGCGACGCCAAAGTGCCCCGACTACCTGAAATCCACGCGCAGTACGAAAAGGCCTCAGGTAAGAAGGAATTCATCATCCTGGAAGGCTCCGCGCATGCGCAGTGGATTTTCGCGACGGACCAGGGTGAGCGGCTCACGCGCGAAATTCTGCGATTTCTTTCCGCGCCGTAAGATTGGGCCGCCCGGTTATTTGTCGTTCTTCAGTTCCACCACTATCACTTCAATCGGCTTGTCACCGGCATTCATATCAGCGTGCATGGTGTTGGGGGCATTCGCGGGCAACCAGTAAGCCTTTCCCGTTTCCCAAACGTGCCGCTCACTCGAACCGGACTGCTCGACGATTTTCATCGTGCCGCCCTGGAGCGCGATAATTACTCGCCCATGCTCGTGTCGGTGCATGGCCAAGGGCGTGTTTGGAACGATCACGGATTTCCACACTTTCACATATTCATTTTCAAATTGCGGGCTGCGTTGCGTCTGAGTTCCAGGCTGTTGCGAGCGGAGTATGCCGAAGGCACCAAAAAGCAGGACAAGCGCAAATAAAGCACGGCTGGTTGTTTTTTTCATCTCATTTCCTCACACGCATGTAAGTTGGAATCAATAAACCTGGTCCGAGGATTCCCAATGGTCTCGATTTCCCTCATTTATTCCTTCGGTCGAGCATTCCTGAAAGACATTGCGGTGGCATGAATTGCATCGGCATAGGGCGTGCCGGAAAATCCAAATGCTTTCGCGAACTTGGAGGAATCAAACCGATACGGTGAATCATTCTGATAAAGCATTTCGTAGGATTCGCCCACCTCGGGTTTGAACCACCCCAGCACACGAATGAGCGTTCTGCCCAAAACGCGGTATTTCGGCGCGACACCAAGCTCTTTTGCGGCCATGGCGATGAATTCCTTTCCTGTCGGCGGACTTGGCGCAGTGGGAAGGTGCCAGGTTTGATTCCAAGCGGACGTGGACTCGGCAAGTGTGACCAGGCTTTGCGCGGCATCCGGCGTATACGTGTAGGAGTGCGGCACGGAATCATTCACCAGCCAGGATGCGGTTTGATTCTTGGCGAGAGGGGCGAACACCAACACATTGGGCACGGCATGCTGCGTGTCGGGTCCGAGGAAGTCCGCGGCGCGCGCAATCATTCCAGTCACAGCGCCCGCTTTCCATTCATTGATGAGCACAGTGGCAATCTTTGCGCGGATTTCTCCCTTCTTGCTGGAAGGATTGAAGGGCGTGTCTTCCGTCATCAGGCCGCTTACTTTCCCATACATGTAGACGTTGTCGAAGAAAATCAGCTTGGCGCCGGCGCGTTTGCAGGCCTCGATGGTGTTGGCCATGATCTTCGGCCACATCTCCGCCCACACTTTGTGATCGTATTTAAGGCCGACGAGAAGATGCACAATGGTGGAACCTGCCACTGCTTTCACGGTCAGCTCTTTGTCGGAAAGGTTCGCGGAAATTGTTTCAGTTGCACCGGGCACCGACCGGGGATTGCGGCCCACAACCCGGAAAGGCTGCTTCCGCTGAGCCAGAATCTTGACCAATTCATTGCTGATGGCTCCGCCCGCGCCAAGGATTGTGATCATTTGACCTCCGCCTTCCGCTTCGGCAGTCCCGCGATGGAATTCCTTTTGCTTACGGCGAAAACAAAGACTATCTTACGGGCAGCACGAGGTATCCGACA
>DATGHC010000016.1:0-59331 GCA_035308165.1 Candidatus Acidiferrales bacterium
GGTGAAGCGCGAATGGGCCACGGCGCGAACCTGGCTGCGATGGGAAATGAACAAGGACGCACTTAAGTGACGCCGGAACACTGGCAAGAAGTCAAAGAGGTTCTGGCCGGCGCTCTGGAACGCAAGCCGGCGGAAAGGTCAACTTATTTAGATCAGGCTTGTCCCGAGCCATCGCTGCGTCGCGAGGTCGAGTCGTTGCTAGCCGCACACGAGCAAGGCGGCAGCAGTTTCTTGGAGTCCCCGGCCTTGGAAGACACTGGATTGAAGGCGGGCACCAAGTTGGGGCCCTACGAGATCGTCGGCGCGATTGGCGCGGGCGGGATGGGTGAGGTATACCGCGCACACGACACCCGGCTGGGGCGCGACGTCGCATTAAAGGTTTTGCCGGAAGCCTTCGCACGAAACGCCGAACGACTATCTCGATTTCAACGCGAAGCAAAGCTGCTGGCAGCAATGAACCACTCTAATATCGCGACCATCCACGGATTCGAGCAATTCCAGGATGTCCACTTTCTCGTGATGGAACTGGTGCCGGGCGAAACGCTGTCGGAGCTGCTGGAAAGCGGCCCGCTGAAAGTCAATGAGGCGTTGAAGATCAGCGCCCAGATTGCCGAAGCTTTGGCAGCCGCGCACAAGAATGGAGTGATCCACCGGGACTTAAAGCCATCCAACGTAAAGGTGACGCCCGACGGGCGGGTGAAGCTGCTCGATTTTGGCTTGGCAAAAACTATTGTCGGAGTTGGCGGTCAAGAGATTTCTGGATCGACGACGCTTTCCGCGACGTCGACGAGTCAGGGATGGATTCTTGGCACGCCGGCATACATGAGCCCCGAACAGGCTCGTGGACAGGCCGTAGACAATCGAACCGATATCTGGGCGTTTGGCTGTGTGCTGTACGAACTACTCACTGGGCGGCGGGCGTTTCCAGGCGAGACGATTCCCGACATCATCGCCGTTGTCCTGGAGCGAGAACCAGATTTGCAGACCTTGCCCCTCTCGGTTCCGGCTAGTATTCGAGAGCTGATTCGGCGCTGCCTCCGAAAGAACGCCGAAGCCCGTCTGCATGACATAGCTGACGCGCGGACCGAAACCGAAGAAGCACTTCTTTCATCCACGAAGCAAAGGGTGCCAGAGTCCGAGCGTCCCTTTCGTTCTCTGGCGGTGTTGCCGCTCGCGAACGCCAGCGCGGATCCCCAGATGGAATACTTGAGCGACGGCCTCACCGAAAGCATCATTCTGAATCTGTCGCAGTTGCCCGAGCTCCGTGTGGTGGCACGAAGCACAGTGTTTCAGTACAAGGGCCGTGGACAGGAAGCGAGAGAGTTCGGCCGTATGCTCGGCGTAGGAGCCGTGCTGACCGGGAGAGTCCTGCAGCGAGACGACACGCTGCACATCAGCGTCGAACTCGTAGACGTCGAGAACGGTTGGCAGGTCTGGGGCGCCCAATTTCGTAGAAAAGTGATTGATATTTTCTCCACGGAAGAAGAGATTGCGAAAGAGATCTCCCAGAATCTGCTGGTAAAGCTCGCCCCCGAAAAACAAAACCTTTTGGCCAGGCGCTATACGGAAAACGTGCAGGCCTATCATCTGTACTTGAAGGGACGATTCTATTGGGGCAAAAGGACCGATGAAGGTTTGAGGAAGGCGATTCAGTATTTCAATCAAGCCATCGAAGTGGATCCAACCTACGCTTTGGCGTATGCCGGTCTGGCCGAAGGTTACGTTCCGTTGGGTGTCTACTGCCATCTCCCTCCCAAGGAGGCGTTTCCGAAGGCACGTGCCGCCGCGAATCGAGCGCTGGAGATCGACCCGGCGCTTTCGGAAGCACGAACAGTTGTGGCGGCGATCCAAAATTACTTCGAATGGGATTTGGAGGGCGCAGAAAAGGCGTTCCGTGAAGCAATCGAGCTGAATCCGAATTATCCCAGGGCCCGGCAAGGGCTTGCCGATTGCCTTACGGCGAAGAGGCAGTTCCCGGAGGCCGCGACGGAGGTGAGGCGAGCCCTGGAATTGGATCCTCTCTCTTTGCATATGAACGCCGCAGTCGTGATGACGCATTACTTCGGCCGACAATACGACCAGGCGATTGAGCATGGCTGCGTAGCGGTCGAGTTGGATTCGAGTTTTTATCCGACACATTTTTATTTGGCTCTGGCATACGAACAGAAGGGCCGCTTTTCCGATGCCGCTGCCGAGTTGGAGCAAGCCAGAGTCCTCTCAAACAACAGCACTCTCATGACCGCCAGCCTAGGTAGAGTCCTTGCTGTGTGGGGCAAAAAAGAGGAAGCACGAAGTATTCTCCGCGAATTGGCAGAGCTGGCCAGCCGAAAGTACGTCTCGCAGGTTTTTGTCGCCATGATTTATGCGGGTCTGGGAGAAAAAGACCGGGCTCTCGCGTGCTTGGACATTGCTTTCGATGAGCGGTGTTCGTGGCTGCTGCGTTGTATGATGACGGATGCGAGGCTCGATAGCTTGCGCGACGAGACATGCTTTCAGAATCTCATTCAACGGATGGAGTCCCCGCAATGGGCGCAGCCGCCCTTGGGTCAAACGAATGCAAAGGGAACTTAATTTGAAACTAGAAAAGGAGGCCGAATGAATCCCGAAACTTTTCATTTCCACGTCGGCGGCTTCTCATGCATCGCGATCAGGGACACCGCCAATCGTTACCCGCTTGGGATGTTTCTTACCAACCTGGCGAAGGAGCAGTACGAACCCCTGCTGCGCCAGCGTGGTGAAAACCTCGAAGAAATCGATCTGCCCTACACCTGTCTCGTCTTCCAAACCGAACGCAAGCGCGTACTAGTCGATACCGGAATGGGATCCAATAGCTTTGTCCCCGGAAAGGGAAAACTTCTGGATCATCTCCGTGCCGAAGGGATTCAGCCTGAAACGATCGATACGGTCATCATCTCTCACGCCCATCCCGACCATATTGGCGGAGTTCTTGCGGAAGATGGCAAGCTTGCCTTCCCCAACGCCCGTCACGTCATGTTCAAGGAGGAATGGACCTATTGGATGTCGAACCCGAGTCTCGCGGAATTGCCGGTGGACGAAGGCTTCAAGGGAGGGATGAAAACCTCGGCGCGGAAGAATCTCCTGGCGATCCAGGGACAACTTGACCTCCTCGAGCGCGAGTCACAAATTCTCCCTGGCCTTTCCGCCATCCACGCGTTCGGACATTCTCCGGGGCAGATGGCTCTTGAGATATCGTCGGCCGGTGATCGCCTCCTTTTCGTCGCCGACGCTCTCATCCTTCCTCTTAATCTTCAGTTTCCGAAGGCTGTCGGGGTGACTGACCATCTGCCAGAAGCGATGGTGGCTACCCGGCTTCGGCTGCTTGCAAAGGCCGCGACTGAAAAGTCCCTCGTTTCAGTTACTCACTTTCCGTTTCCTGGTCTTGGCCACGTAGTTCCAAAGGGAGAGTGTTGGGAGTGGCAGCCCATCTCGGCCGCGAGCGAGTCCCGCGCTGCGCGATCGGGATGAGAGCTGCCTCGTTTAGCGGCGTTAAAGTTAAGCCCCGTCGAAAGGGCGCTTCGCACCATTCTCACAATCGTGGTGGCGCCCAGTCAGAAGTTATCCTCTCGCTTGTTGGCTCCACTTTGAGGCTGATCGTGCCCTGGTGGCCTTGAAGCCTGCCCAAAAACTCTACCTGCCCAAAATCCCCATTTCCTGAATGCGCAGAAACATTGAGAAATGCGCTTGGCCAAGTGCGCAGTTCGCTCGCCTCAAAAAGAAATGATTATGGGCAGCGAAGGAATACCCTACCGACTGGATTCAATTAGGTCATTCCTAATTCATAGATTTATGTTTGAGGGCGCATGGAAGCGAAGAAGAACTAAGGAGCATTTCGACCGTCCTCGTTCAAGAAGGTCATGTCCCATGCTTGGGGGAGTCGGAACATCACGCCTTGTTGAAAAAAACAACTTACAGATAACATTAGACGAACAATACGCGGGAAACGGCCAATCAGCGGTTCGGCCATACGCATAGCACACGCGTATTTTTTCACTCTTCTCTACCTCCGTTCTTTCAGCACCTGAAGAGAACTTTCATTATTTCTTGTAACCCCCGCGGACATTTGCAGTAGACTCAGCCCGTCTCGATCGGCTCTTTCTCTTATCCAGACTTGTTCAAAATGGACGACGACCGAAACTTACTCTTCGCGGTGCTTGCGCTTCAGGCCGACTTGCTCGACCAGCGCAAGTTCGCCGAGGCCTGCACTATTTGGTCCTCTCAAAAACTCAAGCCAATGGCCGATCTACTGGTCGAGCGCGGCTGGTTGACCGCCGACGGCCGCGCTGAAGTGCAGAACCTTCTCGAGCGCAAGTTAGCCAAACACAAGGGAGACGCGAAGGCTGCATTCGCCGGTATCACGACAGACGAGATCCGCCAAACGCTCGATCAAATTGGTGACCCCGACATCCGGCGAACTTTTTCCGGCACGACGCTGATGCCTCACGGCCACGTCCTGGTTTCCGCTATTGACCATACTTCCGATGCCAAAGACAAATACACGCTGAACCGTCTGCATGCCACAGGAGGAATCGGCCGAGTATGGCTGGCGCGCGATGCAAGTCTCGGCCGCGAAGTGGCGTTGAAGGAGTTGCGGCCCGAGCGGGCAGGGCAGCCGGTGGTTTGGGCGCGATTCCTCAAAGAAGCCAAGATCACTGGGCAATTGGAGCATCCCGGCATTGTCCCCGTTTACGAAGTTGGGCGCCGGGAGGATG
This sequence comes from Candidatus Acidiferrales bacterium, assembly GCA_035308165.1. Classification (GTDB taxonomy): domain Bacteria; phylum Acidobacteriota; class Terriglobia; order Acidiferrales; family UBA7541; genus DASTCZ01. Next base: position 4,731 of record DATGHC010000016.1, read on the forward strand.
ACAAGTCTCCTTTTTACACGATGCGTTTTGTCCGTGGCCGAACTCTGGATGATGCCTCACGTGCGTACCACGAACGAAAGGCGCGTGGAGAAGCTGGGCCGCTGGAATTGCGTGAACTTCTTACGGCATTTGTGGGCGTTTGCAATGCCGTCGCGTACGCGCACAGTCGCGGAGTCATCCACCGCGATCTGAAGCCGCAGAACATAGTCCTGGGCGATTACGGCGAAGTTATCGTTTTGGATTGGGGCCTGGCAAGAGTACTGGATGAAGCAGAAGGCGATTCAGCAGCCACGGCAGTGGAGTTGGACGAGAACAGTAGCGCGGACAGCCGCACCGTTGCCGGTCAGGTGATGGGAACACCGGCGTTCATGGCGCCGGAACAAGCTGCAGGAAGATTGGATCTGCTCGACGCGCGGACGGACGTTTACGGATTGGGGGCTGTTTTGTACGCCGTGCTCTCCGGGCGTCCGCCATTCGAAGGGCCGGACACGTTGACCGTTTTGCGGCGAGTAATCGAAAACCCGCCGAAACCGCTTCATGACATTGTCCCCGGAATACCGTTGGCGCTGGAGGCGGTTTGCCTGAAGGCGCTCGCGAAGCGGCCGGGGGAGCGGTACGCATCCGCGAAAGATCTCGTCGCGGAAATTAATCATTTTCTTGCTGATGAGCCGGTGACGGCTTATCGCGAGCCGCTGGCTGCCCGCGCGGGCCGGTGGGCGCGCCAGCATCGAACACTCGTTGCGGCCGCGGCTGCGGCGCTGCTGGCGATTCTTGGAGGGCTGGGCGCAGTGCTGGGCGTGCAGGCCCGCGCTAATAGGAATTTGGCGGGCAAGAATGCCGAGCTTGCAGCGTCGAACGAGCGCGAGCGACAACGATTCGATTTGGCGATGGATGCTGTGGGAGCCTTCCACACCGGAGCGAGCGAAGACGTCCTCTTGAAGCAGCAGGAGTTCGAGCCGTTGCGCAAGAAATTGCTCGAAAGTGCCGCAGACTTCTATCGCAAGTTACAAGCGCAACTCGGAAACGCCGCAGACTCCCGTTCGCGAGAGGCTCTGGCTCGATCCTATTCCGCGCTGGGGGACATGGATAAGGACGTCGGGGCTACGGATCAGGCATTGCGTGATTATGAACAAGGCCGCAATTTGTACGAGAAGCTTGCCGCCGATGCACCATCGGATCCAGCGCCTCGAGAGGAATTGGTCAAGTTGTTGGTCAATGTGGCCAACGTGTATCAATTCCGGAATGAAATGGATTTAATGAAAAAGACGGCAGGCCAGGCGGTGTCCGTGGGCGAGCAGTTGGTCGCATCAGCACCTGGCGATCCGGAGCGCTCGTATCTCCTGGCGCTATCCTTGAACACGCTTAATAACGCGAATCCCAATTCGCCAGATGAGAAGGAACGGCTGGCTCGGCGCGCAGCAGGACTTATGGAGCGCGTGGCAGCGGAGCATCCCGAAGTCCCCGAATACCAGCGCTACCTCGGCTCGGTCCTCGGGGCTCTCGCAAACGTCGCGTTCGCCAAAGGCCATTTCGAGGAGAGCGTCAAACTGAACGCCAGAGCAGCAGAAATCTTGGAGAAGCTCCGCCTTACCAACCCTTCCGACCTAAAGATCCGAAGGAGCTTGGCTATCACATACGGCAACAAGGGTCTGGCCGATAGCCAGTTGGGAGAGGTTGAGGATGCGTTGGCAGACTCCCGCCGGTCTTCTCAGGTGCTGGAAGAGATGACGAACGAACAGCCCGCCGTCATCGAATATCAGCAATTGCTCAGCGGCCAATATCAAGATATGACATGGGCGCTGTGGCAGCTTAATCGGCGGGACGAGGCCATAGAGATGGCGCGCAAGCGGAACGCTCTCCTTGGGACGCTGGCTTCCCGCCACCCAGATCGGGCAGACCTGAGATCCATGCAGGCGCTAGCGCTTATGAATACTGGACTTACTTTGTTGCCCGGGGGCCGGGCAGACGAGGCACTGCGTGATTACTTGCAAAGTGAGGCGCTGCTGGAAGCTCTCGTAAAAGCTCACCCTGCTGAGGCTGATTACCGAGGGCTTCTGGCCAATGTGTACAGTGCGATTGGACACCTGTACCAAGACACAGGGCGAGCCGGCGCAGCGACTATGGAATACGAACATGCGCGGGATGCGGTCGACGTTCTTGTGAAGGATCAGCCGGCCGACCTAAACTTCCGCATCTCGCAGGCATATTGCTGGAAAGTTCTGGGGGCCAATCTTGGCGAAGTCGGAAAATATACCGAATCGCTTGCCGCCCTAAAGCATGCTCAAGTATTGGCCGAGAAAATTGCCGCGGAGCAGCCCAACGACCCATCTCAACGCGGATTGATTGCCGCGATCCACCAAGAGATCAGCATTGTGCTCCGAGATTCAGGAGATGAGGCAGGGTCGCTGGCGGAGGTGGAGCGTGCGTTGGCAATTTACGAAAAGCTAGCTTTCGACCTTCCGAAGGCGGTCGGTTATCGCGGGGAAGTGGCTTTCACTTTGAATATCATCGGCCTAGCATACCAAAGGACGGGGCGATTTACGGAGGCTCGGGCGGCGCTGGAGCGATGCCGGGAGATTTGGGAACAGTTGGCGGCGGAAGTTCCCAAGCAACTTAGCTATCGGGACAATCTTGGCCGGGCAATAGCGAATCTTGGCTACCTGGAGGGGCTGGCTGGCAACCAGGCTGCGGCGCTACAGCTAAATCAAAGAGCGGTTGCAATCCGTGAGAAGGTTGTCGCCGAAGCTCATGGAAACACGGAATTTCAACGGGGATTGAGTTACAGCCTGACCTACCTCGGGCAGACATATCGGCGGATGGGCCAGCGCGAGCCTGCTGGGGCAGCGTTAGAGCGTTCCCTGACTCTTGTCGAGCCTCTTCTTAATATTGGGACGGAAGTCTCGCTCGTCCAAGAATTGCATCTCGAGACGCGGCTGGAACTGGGAATGCTCCGACTGGCGGAGGGGCGGCAGGAAGTGGCGGCCAATCACTTCGCTCAGGCGATCAAAGCCGCCGCCAAGCACGCAGATCCAAGCGTGGATGAATTGGTTTTCCTGGTGGGGATTCACGCCCAGTTGAGCAGGCTACCCGACACTGTGGTGAAGTCTGCATTGGCCGGAGGTCCGGACGCTGGGGTGGTCGCCAAGGAGCAGGCTGACGAGGCAATGGCTCTGCTGAATCGCGCAGTCGAAAAAAGCTTTGGCGACGTGACTCTGCTGACGCGCTCCGATGCCTACGATCCGCTGAGAGACCGTGAGGATTTCCGTAAACTCTTGAAGACGTTGCAGGACAAAACGAACGCACCAACGAACTGACTTTTCTTCTCTGATTTGCGCGTAACTATGGCAGCCCACCTATAAGCACACCTTAAACGAGCAGTCGAATAGGATTTAAGTTCAATAATATTTATCTTGAATATATTGGAGAAGGGGGAGTCGAACCCCCGTCCGAAAAGCGGTACGGCCAGAAGCCTAGATGCCTAGCTCAGTTCGGTGTGAGGCGCGATACATCAGGTCATGCCCAAGAATACAAGCCTGCCCAGAATCCCCATTTTCTAAGGGTAGTCGAGTCGAGCACTTTTAGTTCAAATCGCTCCAAGACTCGCAAGGTCACTCGTAAAGATAAATACCTTTCTTGATCGGTATGTTGCTTCAGCCATTCTGGGTCTTCAGCTAGAAGTTGCCTGCGCGCATTCGCATCTGTAGAAAAATCGACTAACTGAAAGTAGAATTCTTCTAGGACATTCGTAGCTTCGTCGACATTGTCAGCTGGCGGCTGCTGTTCCCACAGAATGCACTCAGAAAGCTGCATGACACAACCTAGATTTGCGTCGCGATTCGTCCAGACAGAAAAAACGGGAACAGTTTTCCCGCGTAAGTTCATTTGCCCGATGAATTCGGGGTTTTCTTTTCGACGAGAGCTGACAAGCCAGAATGGCATAAAGTTACGAAGGCTTCGGTCGACGGTCAAGAGAGGGTTCTGGCGAGAGACAAAGGCGACCGTGGCTCCGATATCCCTCTGTGTAATCTCCTTTTCAATCCTGTCAATTCTTTCCTCAAGGCCATGAATGCCAGCTAAGTCAATTTTTGGAAGTTGCTGTAAAATCTGGTGAAAAGCGTGGTCAGACTCCGAAGTCGCCAAATTTCTTGCGTATTCTTCTGGCCAGTTGACATATGTCTTCTGCCCACTGACTGTATACGCCTCTTTGGAATCTAAGAGATTTAGACCCCATTTAGGTCCAGCGCCATATGGATGTAGGCTAGACGATGTGTAGTGCCCACTTTTCGCGGCTGACTGAGAACTCGTTGAGAGCATTTCCAATAGGCCCATCTGAACGGAGATTCGAAACAAAATCAGAATCTAGCGGCAATTTGATCGAATCAAATTGTGTATTGGAATAGTTGTGAACAGACTTTAAGAGAAGGTAGCAGAAGTAGTTCACAGGATTGGAATCTGTCCAAGCGCCATAAGGAGCATGCGCGAGGAGTCCCTGTCCCCACACGCGGGCGCCGGTAGGTCCTTCTCCACTAATGAATAGCTCGGATAGCTTTTCTGGAGTTGTCAGAAGTTGACTGTCAATGTCGTTTACCGGATATACGAACAAAGCTGCTGCTTTGAGAGCCGAAGCAAGGCGACGAACTGAACTGCTGGATCGGCGGGCAGGAATCAAGAATCAAAAGCTGGCCCCGAAGTTCCGTGAACACGTTCCGACCTTTCTGGCTTGGTCAGAACAGCAGCACAGCCCAAAGACTTACGAATTGCATGAAACCAATTGCGATGTCCTGCTTCGCTACTTCGGTCCCCGTTGGCTCGATGAAATCACGCCTGGCATGGTTGAAGAATTCAAAGTCTCTCGGATATGCGAAGCCCGAAAGAATGCCAAGGATGGTAGTACCGTAAGCCCAGCGACAGTGAACCGGGCACTTACGACTCTGAAGTTGCTCTACCACCACGCCGAAAAATGTGGATACGCCGTCTCAAACCCGACGAAGGGAGTGGCCTTTATGAAAGAGGGAAGCGGCAGGACGCGGGTTGTCAGCTTCGAGGAAGAGATCGCTTACATGGCGCAAGCGAGTCAGCCTCTGAAGGACATCGCCCAAATCATCCTGGATTGTGGGTTTAGGCCGGAGGAAGTCTTCCGGATCAAGGTCGAGAATCTGGATTTCGGCGCAGGGACGATTTTCAATCCATCCGGGAAGACAAAGGCTGCCCGGCGTAAAGTGACGATGACCACCACTGTCCGCGAGTTGCTCAAGCGCCGGGCCATCGACGCAAAGGGTTCATATGTCTTCGCCTCTAAGAACCATCCTGATCGGCATATCGGAAGCGTCAGAAAGGCGCACGATAGGGCGGTGGAGAGAGCCGGAATAGCGGAACACTTCCGGCTATACGATCTGCGCCACACTTTTGCGACTCGCGCCGTCGCCGCGAACGTAAATCTCCCAACGCTATCCACAATTCTTGGACATACAAACATCCAGATGAAAATGCGCTACGTTCATCCGGCTGAGGAACAGAAACGGTTAGCGGCGGGGATGCTTGAGACATTTCGACAGAACGGGATCATCGAGCCAATCGAAAGAAGTCACGGGGTCACTACAAAGGTCACTACAGTTCAGTGAGAGCTATGACGAGAGTCTACTGTAACTCGTTGAAAGAATTGGTCGGGGCGTCCGGATTTGAACCGGAGACCTCCTGCGCCCAAGGCAGGCGCGCTACCAGGCTGCGCTACGCCCCGATTTGAACAACTTCACGAGTATAAGGTACTTGCCGACCCTCTACCACTTTCGATTTTGAAGTATTGGCCACGGGAAATCACAAATCAAAAAATGAACGTCGGTCCCTTCATTACTATCCCTCTCAAATGAACGTCCTGCCAAGACAGGCGAACATATTTGACGCACCCCGGACCAGCAGGGTTTTTCGCGGCTGAAAGGAAGTTCCTAGCTAGGCTTTTGCCTCAGCGGTGACTACCTTTTCCGAAGCCGAACGCAATAACATGATGGACGTGTAAAGCACCACGAAGACGACCAACCAGCGGACAGCACCGAGGGGCAGCGTTTTAACAATATACGCCGCGATGAGCACGGCAGGAATTCCTCCCAGTGTGAGTCCGAGCGCCGCCTTCGCGCTATAACGCTCACTGCGAATGAACCGAAAGCCGCCCACCGGCATAAGGAACGCGCAGGAGCCCATCATGATGGGGAAAGCCGCGCGGGGATTCATCCCCAGCAAATAAATCAGAATCATGCAGGGAGCATAGAGGCCCACTCCCAATTGCTGGAACGCTGCAAACATGAAATTGGCGCCGACGGCTATCCAAAACTTTGTCCCGGTCAGGCCCAGGGCATCGCCTCCGACTGGATACCAGTTCAATTGCGAGCCGAGCATGAGCATGGCCGCAGCAAATAGGGCCAGTCCCAGACCAATCTGAATCCTGCGCTTGGGCCATCCGCTTACGATTCCCGCGCCAAACCAGGCGCCCAAAACCGCCGCCACGATCATGGAAATTAATGTTCGGAAGTCCACCGCAATCACTGCCACAAAAATGAAGGCTTCGACGATTGTGGGGAGCGCGTGGCCGACATTCATCGTGCCGGGAATTAAATCATCCGGGACCGCATGGAGAAGTTTGTAAATCGAGCTGGTGATGGCAAATGAGCCCACGCCCAGCGTATCCATGAAGTTGGCGAAGAAACCCACGCCCGCCTGCAAAGCCAACTCCGCACCGCCGTCATTCTTGGAATTGGCGGCAGACTTTCTATTTTTCCAAAGGAATGCGCTCCACACAATGATGTAGGCCACCGTGACCACGCCCAGCGCGACAAGTAAGGCTGTCTTTTCCATTAAAGATCCAATCTCCAGGCACGGAATACGGCCGCAGATTTCCGAATCAGACTGCTTGTCTATTTCTTCTTGCGCGCCTTGCGGCCAGGCTTTGCTGTGACCCGTGCGATGGACACCGCTGATTTTCCATCGGTGCCCAGGCGAAACACCCGCAGACGCGACACCCGCGCGTTTTGTTTTACCGTCAAATGCTGCGCCTGGACGTCGAAGAGCGTGTCCAGGGGCGAGACGCGCCCGCGCAAAAAAACCGGCACATGTGTTGCGCCTGTGCGCAGCGTTCGCGGATCGGGCTCCAGCAATGCGATCTCATTATCCGCAAGCTCCAGCGTCTCGTTGAATTCGATAATGTAGCAGCCACGGTCCAGCTCCCACCATTGATAATTGTCTTCGGGGCGCAATCGCTTGGGAGCGATGGTCACCTGACCTGCCGGTGCATATTCTCCACCGCCGAAATCCAATCGTCCCACCGGATCAACTCCTGAAAGCCCTCGAATGGTCAAATCCACCCAATATCCGTGTACCTGGTATTTAGCGCTGAGCATGCCTTGGATTCGGGATGCGGCTTGTTTGCCGGTGAGAAGTTCCATCCAGCAGACTATACCTGCAGCGTGAAATGGAGTCTAGACAATGCGCGCTAGACTGTTTTGTCTTTGGAATTGCAGAGCGGCTCCAGATTGCACTCCGCGCATTTGGGTTTGCGCGCCTGGCAGACCCGGCGGCCATGCCAGATGAGCTGATGAGAAAATAGAATCCACTTGTCTCGAGGGATCACGGCCATCAAATCCTGCTCGATTTTTTTGGGGTCGGTGTTGTGTGAAAGGTCGAGACGGTTGGAAAGCCGCATCACGTGCGTATCCACGACCACTCCTGAGGCAATCCCAAATCCCGATCCGAGCACAACGTTGGCGGTCTTGCGCGCCACGCCCGGCAGGGTCAACAGTTCCTCCATCGTGGCCGGGACTTTTCCGCCGAATTCCTCGACGATTTTTTTGCTCGCGCCCATGATCGATTTTGTCTTGTTGCGAAAGAAACCGGTTGGGCGAATATCGATCTCCAATTCGCTCGGATTCGCGTAAGCAAAGGCCTCCGGGGTTGGATATTTGGGGTACAGAACCTTGGCCACCTGATTTACACGCACGTCCGTGCATTGCGCGGAGAGAATTGTGGAGATAAGCAATTGGAATGGTTCCTCGTGCTCCAATTCGCACGTTGCGGCGGGATAGGCCTCATCGAGTTTCGCCAGTATCGCCGCAACTCGCTTGGGGTCTGTGTTGGTTTTTCTTGCAGAATTTCTTGTACGGGCCGGTTTTCTCGCCGGCGGCTCGCCTCCGCTCCTGCGTTTTGCTTTCTTTGCGCCATTGCCAAGCGACTTTTGCTGCGGCTTGGACTTCAGTGCTTTCTTCTTGGTTTTCTTGGCCATGACCATCAGCCGGGGAATATACCACACCCGTCATTTTGGATTTGCAGAGTAGGCTTCCAACAATTTTCGGAAAGCCTTGCCCCGATGGCTGAGCCGATTCTTTTCCTCGCGGGTTAGCTCGGCAAACGTCTTCCCAAGTCCAGGCACATAAAATATCGGATCGTATCCGAACCCACTTGTCCCCCGGGGCGCCTCAAGCAGCGTCCCCTCCACGAAATCCGAAACAACGGTGAGCACTCGCCCTCGTTTCGCCACCGCCAACACGCAAACAAACCTGGCGGCTCGCTCGCCGCTCTTCTTCCCGCGCATTTCAGAAAGTAGCTTCTTTATTTTGCCGCTGTCCGAGGCATCCGGCCCCGCGTATCGCGCCGATTGCACGCCGGGCGCGCCGCCAAGCGCCGGGATCACAAGCCCGGAATCGTCCGCAAGTACGGGCAAGTCAACGAAGCGGCTGTAGTGGCTCGCTTTGCCCGCGCCATTTTCTCCAAATGTGGGTGCGGATTCTTCAAACGGGGGCAGGGAAGCGATATGAGGAATGAGAGCCAGGTTCACGCGGCCATCCAATGACAGCGTCTCAGCCAGCGATTGAAACTCCGCAAGTTTGCCGGAGTTCGACGAAGCCAGCAGCAAGCTAGTGAGCGCGGGCACTGAGTTTGAGTTTCAGCAGCGCCTGCTGTTGCGCGCGGAGTGTGCCGATTCCTCCCGCGGCCAAGTCGAGCAGTCGCTGCATCTCCTCACCTGAAAATGTGCGGCCTTCCGCCGAAGCCTGGACTTCCACGAATCGTCCGCCGCCGGTCATCACCACGTTCATGTCCACCTGCGCGCGCGAGTCCTCAAGGTATGCAAGGTCCAGCAGCATTTCATCCCCTACGATGCCGACACTGGTCGCAGCAACCGTGTCAATTAGTGGAAGCTCCTTGATGATTCGTGCAGTCACCAGCCGCTCGAGCGCCATCGCCAGCGCCACGAACGCTCCGGTGATGGAGGCCGTCCGCGTCCCACCGTCCGCCTGGATCACATCGCAATCGAGCAGAACCGTGCGCTCGCCCAATTTCTTTTGATCCACGACCGCGCGCAGCGATCTTCCAATCAGCCGCTGAATTTCCAGCGTCCGCCCGGATTGTCTTCCGCGCGCGGATTCCCGAGGCGTTCGCTCATCGGTAGCGCGGGGCAACATTCCGTACTCACAGGTCACCCAACCCTTCCCCTGGCCCTTCAGGAAGTTGGGCACGCCGTCATCCACCGTGGCGGTGCAGATCACGCGTGTCTGGCCGACCTCGATTAGTACGCTGCCTTCGGCTGTAGTAATAAAGTCCGGCGTGATTTTAACCGGACGCATCTGGATCGCGGCTCGGCCGTCGCTACGCAAAGTTCCTCCCGCTTGTGAATCGTAAATCAGTTTGCCGGGCGGGGCAGCGCGTGTCAACTCGGAGCCGGTTACGCTTAATTTCCCGGCTTGCCCACAGGCGCAGTGGCCGTTGGTGGAGCGGAATTTGCAGACGGGAGCGTGGCCGGCACCGCCGCTGTATTCACAGGGAAGAATCCCGTCAAGTCCAAATGCCCCGCAAGCGTATCCGCTTCCTGCCCATGAAGAAGTATTTTCAGCCGCCGCACTTGTGGCACCGACGCAGCAAGCGTTTTCGTGATGGAATCAATCGCAAGCTGCTCGCTCAAAATTCCTGAGGGAGTCCCAGTCGCCAACGTATCCGCGAAATCCGCAATGGCCGTTCCATCCGGCAGCAAATAGAAATCCAGCAGCGTGGTATCTGCGGGAAGGGTTCGCTGCTCGGGCGATGGGGGCGAAAGGATCAGCGCATCCACAAGCTGCCGGGAGCGCTGCACGGGATCTGCTGAAAGCGCCAGGTCAACGTCTTCAGGAGCGAGAACGCCGGTATTCCCCGGCGCGGCCCAATACATCCTCGCCTTCACTTTCACGTCCGTGGGAGTGGAGATCGGCGGTTGCACGATTTCGCGGCGCGCCTGCTCTTCGGTCTGCACTGGCTTTCCCAACTCGTGTACTCGCCGCCACAGACGAGGGAAATAAAACGCGCCAATCACTACGGCAATCACCAACGCCATCAATGCGTATCTCGCCCGGTTGGACATCAGAAGCGCGCGGCTCCTTCGTAAATTGGACGAAACGCGGCGGTCGCTTGGGCGACAGCATCGGCCAGGCCCGGCGCCAGTTTAATAAGTTGGTCGCGGTTGTTGACGGACACGTTCGATATTTCAATGGCAATCGCCGGAGCCGCCACCGTGCGCAATTGCCTTATGGGTGCGGATAGTGGGGCCGATGGCGAGCCCGGTATTTTTTGGCCCACCCATGCTTGAGTGATTTCAGCCAGCCGCCGGCTCGCTCCCAAATAGGATTCCTGCGCGCGGTCCCACGGCAACAACCCGTTGCGCGCCGGAAACCCAGGGCCTCCGGGAGCGGCGCTCCCGCCCGCGCCCGTCAAAAGGTCCGAATAAACGCGCACTTGCCCGGCCGTCCCGGTGGACGAGGCGTGCAACGTAATAAAAACTGCCCCGCGCTGAGCGTTGGCGACCGCGCTACGGTCGTCAAATGACGGATCGTCGTTCCCCGAGCGTGTCTGTACCACACGAAATCCCTCTGATTCCAGCGCCGCCCGAATCGAACGCGCAAAATCCATCACTATCTCGCTTTCATTCATGCCCGATGACCCGCGCGCACCCGGATCCGGCCCGCCGTGGGCGGGGTCGAGCACAACCACATTTAGTGTGGGCCGCGCCGGTTGTTGCACCGCGGGCGGAGTGGGCAGCAAGGGAATCTGTTGCCCGGTTGTGGGCGGCTGACCCTGCTGCTGCGTGGGAGGTGGTTGCTGCGTCGGCAATTGCCCCGCGCCACCTGCGGCAATCGCGGCGGCGCAAATTAGCCATATAGAAACTAGAGTAAATGCAAATTGAAACTTCCTTCTCACGTATTTGAGAATACCAGAAATCGTTCATCTACCGCACAGCTCCTACGCCCATCGCGAACACTGCTACAGGATTTGCAAGGTACCCCGCTTCGCTGCTCTCGCAGAATTGATGCATAATCGCGCCCGACAGTCTGGGAGATGAACAGGGGAGGCTCCACATGATGCGAAGGATTGCGGGTATTGTCTTCACATTAGCGCTGGTGGGCATTCCAATCATGGGGCAGAGAACACCCCAGCCCGCGTCCGGACCCGCTACGCAAAATTCGCCAAGCGCTAAACTACCCTACCTCGACCCAGCTCTATCATCCGATCAACGCGCAAAGGATCTCGTCTCGCGGATGACGCTGGAAGAAAAGATCTCACAGATGCAGGACGTTGCACCGGCAATTCCTCGCCTGGGAATTCCGCCGTACAACTGGTGGAACGAGGCTCTTCACGGAGTTGCGCGCGCGGGCAATGCAACGGTATTTCCACAGTCTATCGGCCTCGCGGCCACTTGGGACACGACGCTGGTTCACAACATCGCGGACGTTATCTCCACCGAGGCGCGCGCCAAATATAATGATGCGCAACTCCGCGGGAATTCGTCGCGCTATTTCGGCCTCACTTTCTGGTCGCCCAACATTAATATCTTCCGTGACCCCCGCTGGGGCCGCGGACAGGAGACTTACGGCGAGGATCCCTTTCTTACATCGCGCATCGGCGTGGCCTTCGTCACCGGACTCCAGGGCGACGACCCCAAATATCTGAAAACAGTTTCCACTCCGAAGCACTTTGCGGTTCACAGCGGACCCGATGTATTGCGTCACCGCTTCAATGTAGGTGTCTCTCCGCACGATTTTGCGGATACATACTCGCCCGCGTTTCGCGCCACCATCGTGGAAGGCCATGCCGATAGCGTAATGTGCGCCTACAATTCCGTGCGGGGCATTCCGGCATGTGCCAGTCCATTTCTCATGGATACATTGCGCAAATCCTGGGGGTTCACCGGCTATGTTGTTTCCGACTGCGGCGCCATCGACGATATTTACCGCGATCACGGCTACGTAATGACCATTCAGCAAGCCGCTGCGCTCGCGGTCAAAGCAGGCACCGACCTTTCCTGCGGCAGCGAATATCGTTTCCTATCTGATTCCGTGCACGACCGCTTGCTTGAAAAGGAAGACCTGGATCTTCCCGTGATGCGCCTGTTTGAGGCGCGCTTCCGTCTGGGAATGTTCGACCCGCCTGAAATGGTCCCCTGGTCAAAGCTGACCATGGCCGACAATGACACGGATGAGCATCGCGCTCTGGCATTACAGGCGGCGCGCGAGTCGATTGTTCTTCTAAAAAACGATCACGGCGCGCTCCCCATCAAGCCCGGTGTGAAAACTATCGCCGTGATTGGCCCCGTCGCTGATTCGCTTGACGTTTTGCTTGGAAATTACAACGGCACACCTTCGCGCTATACAACTTTACTGCAGGGCATCCGCAAACGTTTCCGCAACGCAAACATCACATACACCGCGGGCAGCTCTCTCACGGAGACCTCCGCCGTATCCATGCCGGCGGGCACTCCTCAAGAGTCCGTCACCGCGTCTGCCAGCACGCAGGCGCAAGCGGTTGATCTCGCCCGAAATGCTGACGCGATCATTGCAATCGTCGGCATCACTCCGCAATTGGAAGGTGAGGAGATGGACACCAACGCTCCGGGGTTTTTCGGCGGCGATCGCGTGGATTTGGATCTGCCGCGCCCGCAGCAGGAATTGCTCGAAGCTCTCGCCGCAACGGGCAAGCCTCTCGTCGTCGTGCTCACGAACGGCAGCGCGCTCGCCGTCAACTGGGCGCAGCAGCATGCGGCAGCAGTGCTCGATGCCTGGTATCCCGGTGAAGAGGGGGGCACCGCTCTCGGTGATGTTCTGTCCGGTGATTACAATCCCTCCGGCCGATTGCCCGTCACCTTTTACACTGGAGTCGCTCAACTTCCGCCTTTCAGTGATTACTCGATGACCGGACGCACTTATCGTTACTTCCGCGGCGTGCCGCTCTATCCCTTTGGCTTCGGCTCAAGTTACACGACGTTTTCCTATAGCAACGCTCGCGTGAATCGCAGTGAAATCGCGGCGACGGATGCCGCGACAGTTTCTGTGGATGTGAAAAATACAGGCGCATTGGCCGGAGACGAAGTCGTCGAACTTTACGTCTCGCACCCCGGAGTTGAGGGCGCGCCCATTCGCGCTCTGCAGGGATTCACTCGCGTCCACCTCGATCGCGGCGAGCAAAAAACGGTCACCTTCACCTTACGCGACCGCCAGTTAAGTCTCGTTGACGAATCGGGCAAGCGGCACATCTTGCCCGGGCAGGTAGATGTCTGGATTGGCGGAGGCCAGCCTGTTGGAGGGCGAGGCCAGGCAATTCCGCCCGGCGCAAGAACTCAATTACGAATTACCACTCAAGCGGATCTTCCCGACTAAAGGAATTTGTTTCGACTCCTTCCAACACCTGCTATTCATATCTTAGGGCTTCAATCGGGTCCAGGCTGGCCGCTTTGCTGGCGGGATAATATCCGAAGAAAATTCCAATCACCGCTGAAAACAGCACCGCAATCACAATCGCCGCAATCGAAAGCGATGACGGCCACTCCAACATGATGGCCAGCCCCTGCGAAGCGAATATCCCAAAGAGGATTCCAAATCCGCCGCCCATCAGACTTAGCACGATGGCTTCAATCATAAATTGTCCACGAACGTCCCTCTCGGTCGCTCCCACAGCCATGCGCACCCCAATCTCTCGCGTTCTTTCGGTAACCGAAACCAGCATGATGTTCATGATTCCAATTCCGCCGATCACCAGTGCCACCGAAGCGGTCGTCGCAAGCATCAACCCAAATGTCCGGCTGGCTTCCTTTCGCGCGTTCAAAATGTCTTCTGGATGGCGAATATTGAAATCATCCGGCTCGTCCGGGCGAAGCTTGTGCCTTTGGCGGAGCAGCGCAGTAATCTGCTGGGTCGCCGCGTCAATATCATCAGTGGAATCCGCCGAGATGAAAATATCGTCCAGCCAATCGACTCCCTTGATTTTGTGCATCACTGTCGTGTAAGGCAGCAAGATGAAATCATCTTGATCCCCGCCCCAGGGCGAAAGGCCCTTGGCTTCCAAAACTCCCACGACCTTTACGGGAATGGTGGCCACGCGGATTGTCTGGCCCAGAGGATCCTGATCACCAAAAAGTTGCTGGGCAACCGTTTGCCCCAGCAGGCAAACATTGGCCAGTGTTTCAACGTCTTTGGTTGTAAATGGCCGTCCAGAGGTCAGCCCCCATCGGCGGACGACCAGAAAATCCGGGGTGTCCCCTCGAAACAGAGTGCCCCAATTCTTATTCTCATAGATTACTTGCGCGTGGCCGCTGGCATTGGGCGAAGCGGTCTTGACCAGAGGCACTTCTTTCGCGATTGCTTCCGCATCTTCCACGCGCAGGGATTTCGTTGCTCCGTTGCCCGTGCGCACTCCTTGCAGGTTTCTTCCGCCGGCCGCCACCCAAATCATATTGTCGCCCAGGTTGTCGAGCTGCGCCTCGATCTGCTTCGACCCTCCGTCACCCAGCGCAACTGTGCAAATCACTGCCGCGATTCCAATCGTAATTCCAAGCATGGTCAAAAAAGTCCGCAGCTTATTCCGGCTCAGTGTGACCAGAGAAATCCGCAATACATCCCTTAAATGCATTTTGCATTTCCTCTCAAAATCTGCAGAGGCAGTTACCAGTACGATCTACGTCCACAAGCGCCCGGACTCTTTACCGCGAGGAGAACTCCCATCATTCATATCTTAGGGCTTCGATGGGATCAAGGCCAGCCGCTTTACTGGCGGGATAATAACCGAAGAAAATTCCAATCATCGCCGAAAACAGGACGGCAATCACGATCGCCACAACGGAAACTGAAACCGGCCACTCCAGCATCACGGAGAGCCCTTGGGAAGCAAATATCCCAAAGAAAATTCCAAAGCCGCCGCCCATCAGACTCAGCACGATCGCTTCAATCATGAATTGTCCGCGGACATCTCTCTCCGTCGCTCCAACCGCCATGCGCACCCCAATTTCCCGCGTTCGTTCAGTGACCGATACCAGCATGATATTCATGATCCCGATTCCGCCGATCACCAGCGCCACGGAAGCCGTGGCAGCCAGCATCATCCCGAACGTCCGGCTGGCCTCTTTTCGCGCATTCAGAATATCTTCGGGATGGCGGACATTGAAATCATCAGGTTCATCTGGACGGAGATGGTGCCGCTGGCGCAGAAGAAAGTTTATTTGTTGAGTGGCAACATCAATCTCTTCCGGAGAGGTTGACGAGCAATAGATGTCATCCAGCCAATCAACGCCGCGCAGTTTGTGCATCGCGGTCGTATAGGGCAGCAGGACGAAGTCGTCCTGATCGCCTCCATAAGGCGATAGTCCTTTGCTCGCCAGTGTTCCGGTGACCAGGCAGGGAATCGTGCCGATCCGAATTGTCTTTCCAACAGGGTCCTCGTCACCAAACAGGTTTTCCACTATGGTTTGTCCCAACACGCAAACATTCGCCAGACTCTCCACGTCTTTGGCTGTAAACATCGCGCCGGCCGCGATCGTCCAGCGCCGGATGCTTATGTATTCCGGTGAGTCGCCCCTGAACTGAGTCCCCCAGTTCTTGTTTCCGTACACCACCTGAACGTGTCCGTCAATATTTGGCGAAACGCTCTTGATTTGAGGGATGGCAATCGGGATGGCCATAGCATCCTCGACTCGCAGTGATTTCGTCGCTCCGTTTCCCGTACGCACTCCCTGCAAGTTCCTTCCTCCCGCTTCTACCCAAACCATGTTATCGCCCAGGTTATCGAGCTGCGCCTCGATTTGCTTTGACCCGCCGTCGCCAAGCGCGACCGTGCAGATCACCGCCGCGATTCCAATGGTGATCCCCAGCATGGTTAGAAAAGTCCGCAACTTATTGCGGCTCAGCGTGACCATCGAAATTCGCATTACATCCAACCACTTCATTCTGCTTGGCCTCAACACCCGTTTTGATTCGGTCGCGGGGGCAACTGTAGGCGCAAAATGCCCGAGCCCTTACTGATTATGACCTGAACGAGATCTCCCTAATTCTAGCCCGAATCACCTGAAGATTGCCTGAACCGTGGATGTTCTTGAATCGGCGGGGCTTACTTTTTGGGCAGAATTACAGTCGGCGGTTTCAGTCGGGGATCCAATTGCTGTGCCTCGGCATACTCACGCGCAGCTTCATCCGCGTGGCCCTTCAACTCCAACGCCTTGGCGAGATAGTAGTGTGATTTGGCATGATCCGGGTTCAGCCGCAACGCTTCCTCGTATTCCACCATTCCAGCATCCACCTCTCCCTTATCGCAAAGCGCCAGCCCCAGATTGAAATGGGCGATTGGATAGGACGGCTTTAGTTTAATCGCTTGCCGGAACTCCGCGATCGCAGCGTCCACTTGCCTCGTCTTGAACAGCACGCTGCCCAGATTGTTGTGCGGGATGGGTTGCTCAGGATCCTTTTGGAGTACCGCACGGTACTGCTCAATCGCTCCCGCATAGTCACCCCGGTCATCCAGCATGGCGCCAAGATTGGATCGCGCCTCCGTCATGTCGGGCGCGAATTGCACCGCCAAGAAGTATTCCTCGATGGCCCCGTTCAAATCGCCTTTGGCTCGCAGCACAATCGCCAGATTGAAGTGTGCGACTGCGTCTTCGGGTTCCAGCCGCACCGCCTCGTGAAATTCTTCAATTGCTGCGTCGTATTCCTTCTTCTTCAGCAGCGCCAACCCGAGGTCGTTGTGCGCGTCTGCATAATCCGGCTTAATCCGAAGCGCCCTCCTGTATTCCGCGATGGCCTTGTCCAGGTCGCCGCCCTCCGCCAGGGACATGCCTTTGCTCAGATGCACCGCCGCGGCCTTATCATCCGTGGCATTCACTTGTGAGGAGGCGAGTGCCACCAGAAATGTGATCGCCAGGAGTATTGAGTGACTAGATCTCATCGTAAGTTCCAGCCAGCTGACTTGTTCCCCTTAATGCGATTTATCCCATGAAATTCGATGATTCGCCACCTTTTGTTTGATTTCAAAATTTGGCTGGACAACTCATTTCAGAGTAAACTTCAAACCCATGAAACGAACACTGATCGCTTTCGTCGCATTGCTTTTCATCGTCGCCCCAGTTTTTGGTCAGGACTGGGCCAAGCAAATTCTCGACAAATCCCCCCGCCACCAGGAGTGGGTCGCGGTCAAACATGGCGACCGCACGGTCAACGCCTTCATCGTCTATCCCGAGGTCAAAGACAGGGCGCCCGCCGTCTTGGTCATCCACGAAATCTTCGGCCTCAGCGATTGGGCCCGCACCGTCGCCGATCAGCTCGCCGCCGCAGGTTACATCGCCATCGCGCCCGATCTTCTTTCCGGATTCGGCCCCAACGGCGGCGGCACCAGCGCCTTCGAGCACCAGAGCGATGTCACCGCGGCCGTACAGAAACTCGATCCCGACGTGGTCACTGCGGACCTGAACGCCGTCGCCGACTACGTGACCAAGCTCCCCTCCGCGAACGGCAAGCTGGCCGTCTCAGGGTTCTGTTGGGGAGGCGGCCAATCCTTCCGCTTCGCCACAAACCGAAAGGATTTGTCCGCCGCTTTTGTGTTCTACGGCACCGCGCCTAAGGACGTTTCAGCGATCACCGCGCCAGTCTACGGCTTCTACGCGGGCAATGACGCGCGCGTTTCCACCACGATTCCCGACACAACGACAGCCATGAAAGCCGCCGGCAAGAAATATGATCCCGTCACATACGACGGCGCCGGTCACGGTTTCATGCGCGCGGGAATGGATCCCGGTAACACCAATGCTGCGAACGTGACCGCGCACGATCAAGCCTGGCAGCGGTGGCTGGCTTTGCTCAAGGCAATGTGAGTCTTAGAGATTTGAAATGTCGAAGACGCTAATTAAAGAAATGTTCTTCCGTAAATCCACGGCACTAGTCGCGTTAATTCTTTTCGTCATACCCACAATCCACGCTCGCCGGGCAACATCCCAAGAGCCCTCCGAATCCGTCACCGCCCGCGAAATCATCAGCATGCTCCGCCAGTTCATGGACGACGCCACTCACAACAACGCACCTGGATTTGACCGCTTCTTTGCCGATGACGTTATCTACACACGCTCTGCCGGCGTCGTCATCACCAAAGCGGACATAATGAAAAGTGTCGCCAACGCAAAACCTTCCGCCAATCCCGGCAGCGTTTATTCGGCCGAAGACGTTACCGTTCACGAATATCCCAACATAGCTGTGGTCGCCTTTCGCCTGGTCTCCCGCACTTCAAAGACGGACGGGACTACGGAAATCTCGAATTACCGCAATACTGGGATTTTCTTGCGCAGGAACGGTCAATGGCAAGTTGTTGCCTGGCAATCGACAAAAATTCCGGATTCAACCCCGCCAAAATAATTTCATAGGGAATTTCGGGGGCTAATGGAGTTTTGCGTAATCTGTCTTGGCCTGCCTTAGGATGGGAATGTCACGGTCTGAGTCTTTCCACAACTTAAAGAAATCATCGTAAGCAGCGCGCGCCTTTTCAGAATCGCGCTGCAAGACCCAAGCGTGCGCAAGGCCAAGATGCGCCAGCGCGCCGATGGATTCGTTGACCACGATTCCACGGTGAGTGAGTATTTTTTGGAACTCGCCTGCCGCCTCACTGCCCTGATGCATGGCCAGATACGCTTCTCCTCGGACGTAAATGGGATAGAGTGAGGACAAGAGCGTGGCCCCGCCCACTTGACCCATCTCAAACGGGCTGGCGTCCTGAAGGATCTCAATGGACTTATTTGCCTTATCTCGGCGGGTTGCAAGCTGCGCGTAAATGGACGGCAAGTAGTTGAATTTTACGATGGTGTCTTCGGGGAAACGCTTCGCCAGATCATCCGCCAGTCCTTGTGCATGGACCGCGTCCCCCACAAATGCGAGTGCAAGCGCCACCTCAAACTGGACGTCCCGGCCCGTCGAAAGCGAGAGAGCCGCCGCAGCATGCCCCTTGGCCTCTCCCACGTTGCCGAATAAGGCTTCGCGCAGTGCCGCCTCCGCCTCATAACTTGCCGCCGGTTCTTTCTTATCGACTCGTTCGGCCTCAGCCACAGCCCGGCGGGTGAACTCTCGTGCTTTTGCGAGTTGTCCAAAATAGGCGCTGGTATCTGCTTCCAGGGCGAGCCAAACATCCTCCCATCCCGGCTTTCCTTCCGACCATTTTACCTGCTCCCCCATGCCGGCTGCATCATTCCGGAAGAAAGCCAGCGAGTAAAGATGTTGGCGCAGGCGAGGTGAATCGAGATGTTTTGCCTCGGCCTCCTCAACGGTGGCCCGGGCTTCATCCAGGCGTTCCAAATAAAAATATGCAGTGGCAAGATTGGCATGAGCGATGCCGCTATCGGGTTCCAGGCGGATGGCTCCTTGCAATTCCTCCAGAGCTTTATCAAATTGCCCGAGACGAAAATAAATAATCCCCGTGTTATTCCGCGGCAACCAGTCTCGAGGATAAGACTGTATCCAGAGTTCATTCACTTGGAGAGCTTTCTGCAGGTCTCCGGTCACAAAGTTAAAGTAGAAGGACTCAATCGTGAATTTCTCCGGGCCGGTTACACGTTCGCGCAGATCAAAAGCCTTCTTCGCGTTTTCTGCGGCCAGGCTGCGCTGACCGAGGTTGTTATAGGTTGTTCCGAGGCTCGCATAAGCAACGGCGAAATTGGTGTCGAGGTGGATGGCTCGTTGGAAAAAAGGGACGGCAGCGGCGGAATCGGCTTTCCCAACAATGGTCCTCCGCCCCAGGCTGAAGGCTTGCAGGGCTTCGAGCGAGGGTGTAGTGGCCTGCTCCAGCGGTGTGTCGTGTTTCTGTACGGTGGTCATTGATTCGCCGAGTTTCTCGCGAATTTGAGAGGCTGCCTCGTCTAATGCGCCGAGCACCTGATTCTTAGCTACGGCTCGTTCTTGAACATCTGCCAGCATTTCTCCTGTAGTGCAATTCACCGCTTTGAAACCAAGAACAAACTGCCCTCCCAGGTTTGCAATCGCGCTCTCCAGGACCACCACGCTCCCCGTCCGCTGGCAAATTTCGTGTGCAATTTCAGGCGTGACCTTGGCATCGCCCGGTTGTCCCATTTGGCGAAGAGTCTGGCCGATCGTCTGATCGGAAATAATATTTAGGAAGGGAGATTGTTCCAATTGTACCGAAAGCCCCTGGCGAAGTGTGCCGTCAAATACCGCGTCGCCCGTTGTGTTCATAAAGTCCGTGAGCACAATGGTGTCCTTTTCCGTCAGAGCATGCACTCGTGGGCCAAACAGGAGCCTGCCGCCGATCGCCAGACCGATGACCACCAGCGTCGCTCCAATCGCCATCATCGTTCGTGACCACGGAGATTTCGTAGGAGACTTGAGTTGAGTTCCAGCTATGCCGGTGTTTTTCCCAGATTGGGAATCGGCACCGCTTTTCTCGAAGGATCCCCCCGCGGTGACCGGCTCGGCAGTTTCCGCTCCAACCGCGCTTCTGCTTTTTTCAAGCCAGGCTGTCAATTCCTCTGCAATTGCGTAAACCGATCCACGACTCCCGCCCGGAATGCGGTGTACAGGCAGAGCTCTTTCTTTTTCCCAGCGTTTTACAGTGCGTTCGTCTCGGCCAAAAAACGCGGCAATTTCTTTCCAGGAATCGATTCGCCGGTTTGCGGAATTGGAAGGAGGTTTAGACGCCATGACCCAAAATGACCCGAGATGTCCTGTTCTGCCTCTTGCAAACCGCCGTCAATTGAATCGATTATAGCGTGGGTTATCAGGTTTAATCCATGCGAGAATGCAGGGTCTGCGGAAATCTGAAAGCGGGAAACTCTCCGTGATTTCGGCCATCGCACCTATGACGCACGAATCAGCACTCTAGCCTAGGCGGTTTCCACACATTTTTATGGCAATCTAGATTGTCCCGCATTTCGTTGACTTGACCAAACCCGCGACGTAATATCTGCGCTCGTGCCCGGGGTTCAACCAAGATCATGATCGGACAGACTGCCTCCCACTATCGAATTGTGGAAAAGCTCGGTGGTGGGGGGATGGGCGTGGTTTACAAAGCTGAAGATACCCGCCTTCACCGCTTCGTGGCCCTAAAATTTCTACCGGAAGAGCTGGCCACAGATCCCCTTGCCATCGAACGGTTCAAACGCGAAGCGCGCGCCGCTTCTTCTCTAAATCATCCGCACATCTGCACCATTTACGACATTGACGAACATGACGGACGCCCCTTCATCGCCATGGAACTGCTTGAAGGCGAAACTCTGAAGGCTCGACTGGGGGGCAGTCCAATGTCCACTGAAGAGCTCCTCACCCTTGGTGCCCAGATGGCAGAAGCGCTCGAGGCCGCTCACGCCAAAGGAATCGTCCATCGTGATATTAAGCCGGCGAACATCTTCGTGACTGCGGGCGGACAAGCGAAAATTCTGGACTTCGGATTGGCCAAGCTTCTGGAGCGTCGTCGCATTGGTGAAGCTGTGGGCGCCACCGCGGTCGCGACGCTGGGTCCGGACAATGACATGCTTACCAGCCCCGGTTCCACCCTTGGGACGGTGGCGTATATGTCTCCCGAGCAAGCTCGAGGAGAAGAAGTGGATTCGCGGACGGACATTTTCTCGCTGGGGGTGGTCCTGTACGAGATGTCGACAAACCGGCAAGCATTCACCGGAACCACGTCCGCGATGGTCTTCGACTCCATATTGAATCGCTCGCCCCAACCGATCTCCCGATTGAATCCCCGGGTACCCGGCGAATTGCAACAAATCATCGGACGGACTCTCGAAAAGACCAGGCACGCACGGTATCAATCCGCGGCGCAGCTCAAGGCTGATTTGCTGCGATTGAAGCGCGAATCGGACTCCGGAAGAACCGCATCATCTTCGGGACAGGCCGAGAAATCGGTGGCAGTGCTCTACTTTGAAAATTTGAGCCGTGGAGAAGAAGACGTTTACTTCCGCGATGGCATGACGGAGGATATTATCACCGAGCTTTCAGCCATAAAGGATTTGCGCGTTTTCCCCCGCTCGGCAGTTTTTGCCTACCGCGACAAGCAAACGACTGCGCCGCAAATCGGCCAGGAGCTGAACGCGGCCTACGTCCTAGAGGGCAGCCTGCGCAGGGCCGGCAACCGTATCCGCATCACCGCGCAGTTGGTGGAAACCCGAACCGGCCATTCCATCTGGGCGCGGCGCTTCGACCGGACGATGGAAGATGTTTTCGCTATACAGGATGAGATGGCGAAAAATATCGCCGAAGCACTGCAAGTCATGCTTTCGGAGGAAGAAAAGCGAGTCATCGAGAAGGTGCCGACGGCCAACGTTGAGGCCTATGATTACTATTTGCGAGGCAGGCAATATTTCCACCAATTCCGCCGGAAGGGGATGGAGGCGGCGCGCAACATGTTCAAGCGCGCTATTGAGATCGATCCGAATTATGCGCGCGCATGGGCAGGACTCTCAGACTGTCATTCGTTCTTGCAATTCTATTGGCAGCCGACTGACGAAAACCTGCAGCAGGCCGACGCCGCCAGCCGCAAGGCGCTGGACCTCGATCCCGAGCTTGCCGAGGCGCATGCCTCCCGCGGGCACCTGCTCTCACTCTTGGAACGTGATGATGAGGCCCGCCACGAATTTGAGGCCGCTATCCGACTGAATCCGAATCTTTACGAAGCGTATTACTTCTACGCCCGCTCCTGTTTGATTCACGGCCAATTGGAGGAAGCAACCAGGCTGTTTGAAGAGGCGTGCCGCGTGCGTCCGGACGATTACCAGGCGCCCAGCTTGCTGGCGAATGCGTATGAAGGATTGGGCGTGAACGCCGCGATCGTTCAGGCCGCTCATCGCCACGCTGTGGAAGTCATCGAGAAGCATCTTGAAATGCATCCGGATGAGGTTCGAGCGCTTTACTTGGGAGCACAGAATCTCTGCCGTTTGGGGCAGAATGAGCGCGGGCTGGATTGGGCGAAACGCGCTCTGGCCATCGACCCCGAGGATTCCGCAGTTTGTTATAACCTGACTTGCATTTATGCCATCCTTGGAAAAACGGAGGAGGCCATTTCCAGTTTGGAAAAATCCATCGCCTGCGGATTCGGCGACAAGAAAATCATCCAGAACGATCCGTACTTGAACCCGATCCGCAATCACCCGCGCTATATCGCCCTTTGGAAGAAACTCTCTTCCGCGGATTCCCGCGGATGAATCCTTCGATCGCTGTCCGTTGACAGGCCTGAGCTCGACGAATAACATGCGATTTCAAAGACCTTGCGGTTTTTCGGAAGGGAGATTCGCAAATGGAAGAATGGGCATATGCGCAGGCCAAGGCTGCTGAAAAGCTTGCTCGCCTTCATTATTTTTCGGTCACCAAGCAGCAGGACGGCGCCGAAATTGAATTCATCGTTACCGTGAAAGAGTGCGCCGCTCCCCAGGATCCGCGCATGCGCTTCTTCGCCAAGGCGGATAAACAAACCAATCAGGAATCCACGCCTTACACTCCTTCCGGTTGGGGTGAGACGCTTTTGTGTGCGCTATCCGACTGCATCACCGAGATCCACCGCTTCCCCTTCCAGGGTAAAAGCTGAACCGTTGACGATTCGATTTCATTCCCGAACCATTCTGTTCTTGGCATCTTTTCTGGCATTGACCTCATTTATCGCCGGCGCGCAACACGATCGTCCGGTATCTTCAGCGAAGGTATTCAGCGAACCGATGCTGCTGGTACCGAAGGCGCTCGGCGCCTTCCAGCGTTCGATTTCCTCTTCCAATCGGGACGCGCAGGCTTATTTCAATCAAGGTTTTCAATTGATGTACGCCTTCGATATGTTGGACGCTGCCAGATCATTTCACGAAGCCGAGAACCGCGATCCCAATTGCGCGATTTGTTTTTGGGGGGAGGCGTGGGCCTGGGGTCCCTATTTAAATGAACCGATGCAGCAAGACCAAGCCCATTATGCATACACCGCAATTCAGAAGGCGAAGCAGTTGGCTTCCGATCATGCCAGCCCGGTTGAACGCGCACTCATTGACGCCATGTCGGTCCGCTACGTGGAGCACTTCGATCCGCAGAACCACCACGATCAAGATGTCGCTTACTCGCTGGCGATGGCGAAAGTCCACGAGCAGTTTCCAGATGACCATGACGTGGCGAGCTTGTATGCGGAATCGCTATTCCTGATGATTCCCCGCCGGGGCTCGCGCGACATCCACAGTCCGGAGGTTCAACAGATCGCCGACGTTCTGGAAGGCGTCCTTAAAGCCGACAGCCGGCACATCGGTGCCTGTCATTTATATATTCACCTCACCGAAGCAACCATCGAGCCGGGAAGAGCAGAGGCATGTGCAGACACGCTCGGAGATTCAATTCCCGGCGCCAGCCACATCAATCACATGCCCTCGCACACCTGGAATCAGCTGGGCCGCTGGGGGGATTCGGTTCGCGCCAATCTCCAGGCCTGGCATTCCGATCAGATGGCCGCGGTGGGCGAAGGATTTGCAATCTATCCTTCGCACAATCTGCACATGCTTCTTTTCGCTGCTTCTATGGACGGGCAGGGCGCCATCGCCATTCAAGCGGCGAAGGATTATTACAAGCTGACCAGCAGCAGCATGTATGAAACGTTGATCTTGATCCGTTTCGGCCGCTTTGATGAAGTTCTCGAGATTAAGAAGCACCCCAAGGACGACATCGAATCGGGCGTCTGGGATTTCGGACAGGGCTACGCGCATATGCGCCGAGGGGACAAGTCCGCCGCTCGTTCCGACTTGAAGCATCTGCTCGACATCGCGGCAAAATCCCATGACTATTTTCGCGGCCATTCTGCTGAAGACCTTCTCGGAATCCTCGGAGGAATTCTGGAAGGAGAAATCTATCGCGCCGACGGCGACCTGAACAATGCGATCACGTCATTCAAACGCGCCGTCACTTTTCAAGATGAGCTCGTTTACGACGAGCCGGAGCCGCTTCCATTCGCCGCGCGACACTGGTTGGGCGCGGCGCTTCTGGAGGCAAAACGGTTTTCTGATGCAGAGCAAATCTATCACGAAGATTTGAAAAAACATCCGCACAATGGCTGGTCGCTTATCGGATTGAAAATAGCGCTTGATGCGCAGTCCAAATCTTCGCCCGATGTTGACAAGGATTTGGATAATAGCTGGGCGCGATCCGATACCTGGATCAAATCGTCCCGGTTCTGAGTTAGCCGGCAGCCGGAAGCAACGCGAATGGTACCTCCCCCCTCCTTTTTGGATGAATATCATTCCATGGGACTTACGGACGCGATCGTCGTAAGTGCGGCAACTGCTGGACTTGAAAGTAATTGTTTTCATATGAATGCACGACACCTCGCAAGTGCGGATTCTAAAGGATTTGAGTGTTATTCAGATAGTAACTATATCCGTTGATTTCAGGGGACTTACAGAACGCGTCGTATCAGTGGCATCCATTGGAGTTAAAGTCCTTTATTTTGATATTGATCCGCGAGTTGCACTATTTCTGGGCAATATTACCGATTTGGGACATCCTGGAGTGCACCGCTTGGCTGCCGTGGCGGAAGGGCTCGTCGCAATCTGGTAGAGATATTACCAAAGCGTTATAAAGTGCGTCAAGGATAAATTGCGGGAGATCGAAAATAATTTAGGGTGCGAGGAGATATTATTTGTTGGATTTTGTTCGAATGGTATTCAGGAATCGCGGCGACCACCGAGAAATGGAAGAAGCAATTCAAAGGCTAGGTCATTGCTGTCGGTCTAGAGATTTCCTTTGACAGCGGGGACCTGGGGAAACAGACTTGGCGCCACGAACCTGGCGGAGGTTGCAGAAAATGCGGCAGCGGTCACATCAAAAAATGCTTGTTGCGACAATCGCGATTGGTCTTGCGGTGATGGCAGTGATTTATGCGGCGGGTGCGCGACTGGCCGCTCAGGGCGAAAGATATGACCTGGTGATTGCAAATGGCCGGGTGATGGACCCAGAGTCGGGACTCGATGCTGTCCGCAACGTGGGGATCAGCGGCGGGAAAATTCGGGCCATCTCGACGGGCCCGCTGCAAGGAAAGAACACAATTGATGCCAAGGGGCTAGTGGTTGCGCCCGGATTCATTGACTTGCACGAACATGGCGACGAGCCGAGGAATTATCAATTCCAGGCACATGATGGCGTCACGACTTCGCTCGAACTCGAAAAGGGGACGGACGACGTGCAAGACTGGTATGCCGAACGGGAAGGGAAGTCGCTGATTAATTTCGGCGTCAGCATCGGACATATCCCCGTGCGCATGAAGGTGATGCACGATCCGGGCGGATTTCTTCCGACGGGTGACGCAGCCCACCGCGAGGCGACTCCCGAAGAGCTCGCGGAGATCAGTGCCGACATGGAGAAGGGCTTCCGCGAAGGCGCCTTGGCGGAAGGGATGGGGGTGAATTACACAGCTGCCGCAACACACTGGGAAATCGTGGAGATGTTCCGGATTGCGGCAAAGTACGGGGCATCCGTGCACATTCATCTGAGATACGCCGGGTTGAAAGAACCCCATACGGGTCTGACGGGCCTGGAGGAGGCGCTGGCCGCAGCCGCGTCAAGCGGCGCGTCGCTGCACGTGGTGCACATCACCAGCATGGGATTGAAATATACGCCGCAATTAATTTCGATTGTGGAAGATGCACAGCGGCATGGAATTGACGTGACCACGGAGTGCTATCCCTACACCGCGGCAAGCACGGCATTGCAGTCAGCGATTTTCGATCCGGGTTGGCAGGAAGACATGGGGATCACGTACAAGGATTTGCAGTGGGCGGAGACGGGAGAGCGATTGACGGCCGAGACGTTTGAGAAATACCGGAAGCAGGGCGGAATCGTAGTGATCCATGCGATTCCCGCGGAAGCGGCGCGAACGGCTGTGGCGAATCCCATGGTAATGATTGCCAGCGATGGAATGCTGATTACCGGACCGAAAGTGCACCCGCGAGGCCAGGGAACGTTCTCCCGTGTCCTGGGACACTATGTGAGAGAAGAAAAGGCACTCGACCTGATGACCGCACTGCGAAAAATGACTTTGATGCCTGCACAACGGTTGGAGAAACGCGCGCCTATATTTAAGGATAAGGGACGAATTCGCCTTGGCGCGGTTGCGGACATCACCATTTTCGATCCCGACCGAATCATTGATAAGGCCACGTTTGAGGACCCGCTGCAGTATTCAGAGGGCATACAATTCGTGCTGGTGAATGGAGTGCCAGTCTTGAAGGAAGGCCAGCTTGTGGATGGCGTGTTTCCGGGGCGAGCTGCGCGCGCGCCCATTTCCAAGTAAAGTTGGCAGGCAAATTGATGCACTAAGGAGAAGTGCCCATGATCAGCAAGGCAGCCGACGTTGCGACTTACATCGATGAGGTGCCCGCCGACAGGAAGACGGTGATGAAGAAACTGCGGACTCTATCCAAGAAGATATTCAAAGGCTGCGAAGAGTCCGTTGACTACGGCATGCCTGTTTATAAGCGGGACGGCGTGATGCAATTCGCGTTCGCAAGCCAGCGCCAATACGTGGCGCTTTACGCGGGCAAAGAAGCGATTGATAAGTTTCGGGATAAGCTGACCGGGGCGAGCCTCGGCAAGGGCTGCATACGCTTCTCCAACCCGGAGAAGATTGATTTCGCGGTGATTGAGCCGCTGTTGCGCGCCACTGCGAAGGCGCGTTCCGGTCCGCGTTAGGCCCGCCAGAAGGGAAATAATTCATGGCCGGGCGGATCCATGTGACCAAAGCCAGAGCCAAGAATTTGGTGGTCATGACCGTTGGCCATTCCACGCGCACTTGGGAAGATTTTTTGGGGCTTCTGCGCGCACATGGCGTCAAGCGCATCGTGGATGTTCGGAGCATCCCGCGCTCGCGGCACAATCCACAATTCAACCGGGAAATTCTTTCAAAAAGGTTGCGCGCCGCCAGAATTAGTTATGTTTGGGTGCGGAGCCTGGGAGGATTGCGCCACACGCGACGCGATTCGCAGAATATGGGCTGGCGGAATTCCTCCTTCCGTGGGTTTGCCGATTATATGCAGACCGCCGAATTTGAGGCCGGGGTGGACCGGCTGATGAAACTGGCGGCCCAGAAGCAGACCGCCATCCTGTGCGCGGAGGCGGTGCCGTGGCGTTGCCATCGTTCACTGATCGGTGATGCACTGACAGTGCGAGGGATTCGTGTCGAAGACATCATGAGCTTCAAGAGTGCGCGTGTTCACACGCTCACTTCTTTTGCACGCGTTAGGGGAAACTCGATTACATACCCGGCATAGGCAGCAGGCGCAAAGAACCTAACCAATCCCAATTCATTGACCAGAGATTATTGAGACGACGGGAGGAGCGCGCGAATCTGCTCGGCAAGTTTAGTGCCGGATTCGGTTGCGTCCACGGTGGAGAAATTGGAATCAAGTTGCAGGAGCTGGATGGACGGATCGTTTTGGCGCAACTTTTCTATGGCGAAGTCGTTGGAGTGCAAGCCCGGCCCAAAGATAACCAGGTCAGGTTTCCTGATCTTCATCATGGTCATGGCATCGGAGACATGACGCGACGTAAAACCCTCGTATCCCAGCCGGTCAACCAGCGCATGCAAATAGGCCAAAAGGTCGCTGGAGGAATCCACGCAAAGAATCTTCATCTTGGAGTGTGAGAATGAGCCGCTTGGTGACTCGTGGTGTGTGGAAAACGAATTTATAGCCTCTTGCTCCGTCTCTAACGGTAGGAAGATGCCGTGAAGATTTGTGGCGACGATCACCTGACGGACAAATGGCGAGAGAGCGCACAGCTTCAGGTCTCCGTGGTTTGCGCGCAGGACTCCGCGCATGCGCACCAGCGCTCCCAGCCCGCCTGAATCAATAAAATTGACTCCCTCCAGGTGGAGAACAACTTTTTTCGACGCGAGCGTGTGCTTTTCAACTTCGGCCTGCAGGGAGCGAGTTTCTTCGCCCATCACGATGCGGCCCTTGCAGGTAATAATCGTGACGTTTCCAGTCTTGTGATGCTGAAGTGTGAGCTGCATGAGGCGGGAGCCTATCATAAATGCGGCGGCCTCGCGAGAATGTAAGCCGGCGCGAGGAAGTCTTGGGAGTTGTTCACAGAGCAGCCCGCCGCGAACCATTCCTGTGTGCAACCCTTGGACACTGGCCGCGCGTACCATTGACGCGGAACCCTAGATATAGGAATCCTATGTATAGGAGGCTGCGATGGCCATCAGCAAGATCAAACGCGGGAGCGCTGAACTGGCCATCCTGTCGGTCCTGGCGGAGGAGCGGCTCTACGGTTATCAGGTGGCCCACCGCATTGCCGAGCGTACGCTGGGGGAACTCCGGTTTACGCTGGCATCGCTTTATCCCATGCTCTACACCCTCGAACGCCGCGGCTGGATCAAGGGCGCCTGGGAGAACTCGACCTCGGGCCGCAAGCGCCGCTATTACCGCCTCACGGCCGCCGGAAGCAAGCAGCTCGCGCCTCTGCGGCGCGAGTGGGAGGGATTCTTTCGCGCCATTGCGCGCCTAACAGGAGTCGCCCAT
Organism: Candidatus Acidiferrales bacterium; assembly: GCA_035308165.1. Taxonomy (GTDB): domain Bacteria; phylum Acidobacteriota; class Terriglobia; order Acidiferrales; family UBA7541; genus DASTCZ01. Next base: position 34,525 of record DATGHC010000016.1, read on the forward strand.
GCGTAATTGGGAACAGTTCATCCATGAACGAGTGGCGCGCAGCAAACGCTGCGCAAATCTCGAGCCGGAAGTCACCGAAGAGCTCGCACACCATTTCGAGGACCTTTGCGAAGCAGGAATGGAAGCTGGTTGTTCCGAACAGGAGTCCGCATGCAGCGCGTTGAAGGAAGTGAATAACTGGCCGCGTCTGGCGATGCAAATCAATGAAGCACGAGGAGGAACAGAAATGATTAAACAAAGAATCCAAACACTTTGGCTTCCGGCCACGGTAAACATGACCGTCGCATTCACAGTTCTGCTGGGAGGCCTGATGCTCCTCAACAAGCCCCTCCGGGGCCCGGTTATGTCGAGCAATCCCGCACCGCTCTATTTTGCTTGGTTGTTAATTCTTCCAGTGATGGGTGCGACCGCAGCCTACTTGTCCCGCCGCGCCGGCGGTTCGGTGGCGATGCGGGCAACAGCGGCGTTGTTCCCGGCCATAACCATGCTTGCGACTTTCACCGCGATATTGATGCACGCAGTGTTCATTGACCACGACACCAGCTCTACGAATATTTTTATGCAAGTAGGCGGCAGCGCCCTCGGCGCAGTTGTGCTTCCGGGCGCCGCTCTTTTAGTTGGGGCTTTGCCGTTCTTGCGGAAAGTACCCAAAACGGCCGATCCGGTAGTCGTGACGGACTGAAGCGGCCGCTTCCCCCGCTGCAAACTCACCTTTCTCCTTGACAGGCTAGGAGAGCAGGTCTATCTTCCTAGTTGATCTAGGAGAAGCCTCTCTTGGGCAAACAAGTCGATCTGCTCCGCGGCACACTGGAAATGCTCATCCTGAAAGCAGTCTCTCTGGGGCCTGCGCACGGGTATGGTGTGTTGCTTCGCATCCAAGGAATTTCAAGCGGCAGTCTGGAAATTCAGCAGGGGTCACTCTATCCCGCGCTTTACCGACTGGAACATCAAGGCTGGATCGCGAGCGAATGGGGCGAGTCCGAAAATAAACGCAAGGCCAAGTTTTACCGCCTCACCGGAGCCGGCAAACGCAAATTGCAAAAAGAGGCAGCGGAGTGGGATCGCATGGTTGGCGTTGTTGCGGGAATCTTGCGAACCACGCCCGAGCAAGTGTGAGGGGGGAAAGCATGACTCTTTGGCCCCGCTTTCGATCTTGGCTTCGCGCAATCGTTTGGCGCACCCGGACCGACGCAGAAATGGGCGAGGAACTGCGATTCCATATGGAGGCCTACTCGGACGACTTGGTTCGGAAGGGAGTTGACCGACGGCAAGCCGTTCGCCGCGCGCGGATCGAATTCGGCGGCGTCGACCGAGCCAAGGAGGAATGCCGCGAGGCGCGGAGGGCGAACATACTGGAAGCTCTTTTTCAAGATATGCACTTCGGCGCGCGCGTGTTGAGGAAGAATCCGAGCTTCACTGTGGTAGCCGTATTCACGCTGGCCCTGGGCCTCGGCGCAAACACGGCCATGTTCAGCATAGCCGACGCGGTCCTGTGGCGCGCGCTACCCTATCCGCATCCCGAGCAACTCGTGGTGGCGGGCGAGGTGAATGCGAAAGATCCTGACGAATCCTGGGGCGCCGCCTATCCCACCTTCCGCGATTGGCAATCGCGTTCGACTGCCATCGCGCCGTTCGCGGCCATTCTCTCCGACTCTCGCATCCTGCTCCGCCAAGGTGCTGACCCGGTTCGCGTTTCCGGCGCCGCCGTCACGCATGATTATTTTGATGTGATAGGCGTCCCGCCCATGATGGGCCGTGTTATTTCTGCCTCCGACGATACCGCGGGCGCGGATCCAGTTGTCGTGCTCAGCCATCGCATGTGGGCAGAGCGTTTTGGCGGCGACCCCGCAGTGATCGGCAAGGTGGTTCCTATCGGCCGGACCATAACATTTACAGCCATCGGCGTCATGCCCGCCTCATTGGACAGTGGCACAACAGAATATTGGATTCCTCTGGTGCGTGTGATCCCGTCAAATTTCCAGATGCGTCGCAGTGTCTGGGTGTTGACCACGGTCGGCCGCCTGCGACCGGGCCACACAATGGCGGACGCCCAGGCCGAGCTGGAGACCATCACGCAACAGATCCGCCACGATTTCCCGGAATCGAATCGCGGGCTGGTGGTCAGTGTGGGCTCATTGCGCTCCCACATGACCGGCGATCTTCGTCCCGCGTTGCTCGTGCTCCTGGGAGCCGTTGGAATTGTGCTGCTCATCGCCTGTGCCAACCTCGCGGCATTGATCTCCGTGCGTGCCGCAGGGCGGGGAAAGGAGCTGGCTGTTCGCGCTGCGCTGGGCGCGAGCCGCGGGCGGCTCATCGCCCAACTCCTCAACGAGAGCGTCCTGCTTTCGTTCCTGGGTGGAGCTGTCGGTGTGGCGTTGGCCCTTTGGGCCACGCGCTCCGTGGCACTTCTTAGCAAGGATCCGCGCCTGCTCACAGCGACCATCAATCTTCCCGTGCTGGTCTTCGCGCTTGCGGCCTCTGTCGCCACCAGCTTGCTCTCGGGCATCGCGCCCGCGCTTCACGGTGCGCGCGAGACGTTTCATTCGCGTGCCGGAGGGCAACGTCGCCGCGCACGACTGCACCAATCGCTGGTGGTTTCTGAAGTGGCGCTGTCCCTTGTGCTTTTGGTCGGGGCGGGACTGCTGTTTCGCAGCCTTCGAAATATTTTTGAAGTTTCCCCCGGTTTCCGTGCGGACCACCTCATCACCATGCGCCTGGCTCTGCCCTCCACTTACACCACCGATCCACAGATTCTTCAGTTTTACCGGTCGCTGCAGGAACGGGTGCAATCATTGCCCGGGGTCTTCGGCGCCAGCGTGGTCAGCAGGCTGCCCATTTCCGGCGGTGACGGCAAAGGTGATATCAGTATCGAGGGCCGCCCCTACGAGCCCGGAGCCTACGGAGCAGCGAGCTTCCGGCGGGCGCTGCCCAATTACTTCCGCGTGATGGGCATACCGCTTTTGCGCGGACGCGAGTTTGACGATCGCGACGATGACACTCGCCCCAAGGCCGTCATCATCAACGAACGCATGGCGCGGAGATTTTGGCCGGTTGAAGACCCGATCGGGAAGCGCATCAAGATTGGGCCACCGGATGGGAACCCCTGGATGACCATTGTTGGAGTCGTGAAAGACGTACACCAAGTTGGACTCGACGCCGAGGTTGATTACTCGACCTACGAGCCGCTCGCACAAGACGTACCGAATGGCGTGGAGGTGGCCGTGCGCACAGCTGGTGATCCGGTTTCGGCATTTGCTGAAGTACGCGGTGAATTGCACCGAATTGAGCCGGCAATGCTTGTGGATCAAGTCATGACCATGGACGCGCGCATTGAGGAGTCCGTAACTCCGCGCAAACTGAATCTGTTTTTGTTCGTGCTATTTTCAGGCCTCGCGGTGGTGCTGGCCTCGATTGGCCTTTATGGAGTGATTGCGTATTCCGTCGGCCAGCGCACGCGTGAGTTCGGCATTCGCATTGCGCTGGGCGCACGTCGCGCGGACATCCTGCGACTGGTGCTCAAGCAGGGATTGAAGCTGGCAATTGTCGGCGCCGCGATCGGCATTGTGTTTGCTTTGGTGCTAGCCAGGGTTCTGGAACAACTTCTATTCGGGGTCCGACCTGCAGATCCGGTGACGATCATATCGGTGGCGTTTCTTCTTACTTGCGTTGCGCTGGTAGCTTGCTGGCTGCCGGCGCATCGCGCCAGCCGTATCGCACCCACTGACGCGCTTCGCACCGAATAGTCGCCAGATGGGGCTGCGGCGGGTTAGGGCGACAAAGCGCGGAAACAAAACAATGAATTGCCTGCAGAAATCCTACGGATGGGGTGAGGTCTTCACAGGAGGATGGCCCGGCGGAAGTTGCGAATTTGGCGGTGTATTGGAGGGAGGAAAAACAGCGCGAATATCCGGGATACCACCTGGGGCCGCAGCCAATCCTGGCGTAGTGTGAGGATTCGCACCCGCCGGCGGATGATCGATCATTCCTCCCATGCCCGCAGTGCTCAGAACGGCCCACGCGCCATCCCGTTTTTCCAATTTGTATGAGATTTGCATCGAAGCCCCGGTTGGGGCTCCGGTCTTCGGGCGAAAACTCACGTCAGCACTGGCCTGGTTTCCCTGAATGGAGATATTTGTAACTCCCATTTCCATTGCTGACAGATTTAGCGTCTTCAACTCCCGGAGATGTTGCGTGATGGCGTCGTGAATGGCATCTGATTCATTTTGTTGATGCTTGCACCCGGCTGCAAACATCCCCAGCACGGCAATCATCATCATGGAGAAAACCGGTTTACAGAACTTCATTCATGATCCTTCTTCCATCGAATCCCTGAATACTACTTTACACAAATTTTAGGCCAGCGTTTCAGCTAAAACTGTTTGTTGAACCTCCTTGCTACCTTCTTTGGTCAAATCGTGCGACCCCACAGCGACGCCAATTTTCTTTAGGAACGCCGAGGGTGGTTCGCCGCCAGCGAAAATCCAAACGAAATCGTTGGGAATGCGCTGCTTTGATCCTTTTACGTCCAAAACCACTGAGTCCGTGGTGATTTCTACAGGTAAGGAATTGAAAACTGCTTTCACTTTCCCTTTACGGATGTCCTCCGCGACGCGCTGGGAATTGCGATCCTTGATACGGCTGAAGGAACTCTGCCGGTAAGAAAGCCATACCGTGTTGCCGACCTGGTGCGCCAGCCCCATGGCGGCCTCAACCGCGCTATCGCCACCGCCGACAATGAGAATCTTTTTGTTGATGTAGTGATCGGTTTCGATCAGCCGGTACATCACCTTTGACAATTCCTCGCCCTTTATTCCGAGCTTCCTGGGATTCCCGGATTTGCCGATGGCCAGGATCACCGCGCGGCTGCGGTAAACAGAATGCATCGTAAGGGTGGCAAAAATTCCATCTTTGTCCTTCTGAATGTCCTCGACTTTTTCCTTCGCCCGGAATTTGAAGTCATTGCGTTTCAAGACTTGATACCAGAAGGCCAGAAGTTCTTCCTTGCTAAGCTCAAACTTCTTGAATTTTCCATACAGGGGAAAGTTGACCGGGCTGGTCATCACTAATTTTTGGCGTGGATACTTTGCGACGGTGCCGCCTAGCTCGCCCTCGTCCAGCGTGATGTAATTGAGTTTGTTTTCGATCGCGCGCAAGGAAGCACTGATGCCGGCGGGCCCGGCTCCAACAATCAACACATCATAAACGTCCCGGTCATCGGCTTCCGCTCGATGCTTGGCCAGCCTGTTCGTCACAATGTCAATGCAATCGCGCCCCTGATTGATGGCGTTTTTGATTAACGCCAGGCCCCCCAGTTCTCCGGCGACAAATAAATTTGGAACCTTTGTTTCATATTCCGAAGTCAGCCTGGGTAGATCCGCACCGACGCTCGGGCTGGCCATCACCATCGTGATCGCTCCGATGGGGCAGGCCTCCGCGCAAAGCGCGTGTCCGATGCATTTGTACCCGTTGACGATGACCGCTTTTCCTCCAAGCATCGCCAGGACATCGCCTTCGGGGCAAACATTGGTGCACGCGGCGCAACCGATGCAATAGTTGGCGTCGATATGCGGATGCTGTGCCCGAGGGCCATCCGAGCGCAGCTTGCCCTTTTCCGCAGCTTCGCGTCCTCGCTGCTCACGCTTCTTCAGTTTCCTCAGATGCGTGATCAGGAAAAATGCGATCACTGCCGCTGCAATCAGAAATGAGAATAAATTATCCAAGGATTCCCTCAGATCCGATAACCCATCACCAGGACCAGCCCGATATGGATAATCGCCAGGATGGCAAACGCATAGCTGAAGGGATAGTGGACGATGTGCCAGAGTTGAAAAACCTGCTTGGTTCGGGAAAGGAACAATGCGCGCTTTGAAATGGATGCTTGTTTACGCGCCACTCGGATGGCATTTTCCAAATTCACGTGGCGAGTGGGGAACAATCCAAACATCGACCCCAGCCAGGCGCCGAACCCAGCTCCGCGCAGACGAAGAAATGAAACGGTGAAGGGCCGCCTGATATCTATGATGATCATCCAGAGGAGCGCCGTGATTATAAAAGTATGCGCAACACGCTCGGGGGTGGGAAGGCTGAACAGTGCATCCATCCCGGTCCGCAGTCCGGCCTTTCCCGCTTCTAACTGCCTGCGGAGCGCTGCTTCAAGGTCCTGCATTTCCTTCAAAGATAATTCGGCGGCATTCAGACGACGCGGAATCTGACCGTAAAGATAGCGGCCGACGAAGCCGCTGATGGTAACGGCCATCATGCTCCAAAACGCCATTCCAGCGATGTTTCCAAACTTAAAAGTCGCATGAAACGCGATGATGACCGGCGCGGTGGCGCCCAGCAGCACATGAAAATCGAGCCAGTGGCGGGAATTTCCTTTTCTGGAAAGCCAGCCCCATTTTTTTCGCAGTGGGTACATGTAAATCACAAAAAACATGAGTACGCCCAGCATGCCAAGGTTCACTCCGATTGTGCCGCTCGGGCGCAGCGCCTCATGTTTTGGAGAAAACGGCCGGTCGGCGGCGGAGAGCGTGTAGTAATTCAGGCCGTATCCCGCAACGACCAGGATGAATGCCAGGGCAACTCCCCACGCCAGTAGAAGACGGGTTCGGTGTCCGCGTTCTTCATCCGCGCGCGAGGCGGCCAAATCTTGTGCGATCGCTTGAGTGCTCATGGTTTTGATGCCGGCTCCACTAGGATTTTTCCAGTAAACCTGCGGTAGGCAGTAAATCGGTGAATATTGCGCCAGTGCTGCTTGGGCGTTTCCACATCAATGGTTGCGGAAACGGGCATCCAGTACGATTCGTCCGGATCATGAAATTGGACCAGGGCGTAGTGAATGTCGCTGGTCATGCCCTTCAAACCAAGGTCGGACAGGCTGGAATCCACTGCGGCGGTAAGCCGAACGACCGCACCGGATTGCTTGTCAATCCACATCGTCCCCGAAAGCGGCAACGCGTAATTCTTGCCACGCAGACGAAGCGCAGCCGGCGACGTCGCTCCAGGAACCGGCGTGTATTGAAGCTTCACAAGGGTACCGTTTTCGTTGGTCTCTTCCCCGGCGGGTTCGAATTGATAGCTCGATTCGTAATTCGAATGGACGATAAGCAACATGGCGGCAAAGCCGCTGGTGATGAGCAACGTTCGGGCGGGATCGCGAAAGGGCTGCTTGCTGGCGTCGCGCGCCTCTTGCAGCTTCAGCGTCCCATTCACAAACGAAGTCTGCATTTGATATTCGTATTTGGTTTCCTCTCTATAAACGGGATGGTCGCTTTTCCCGACAATGGTCTGCGTGACGGACTCCAGGCAAACAACATTTTCGGAGCGCTTGAACATCGTCTCGACAGTATTCCTTGCAAGAACCAGAGCCTCCAGCGGCTCGGCGCCCACGTCCATCTTGCTCGAAGCCGAGCCGAAGACCACATTTCCCGCGTCGCCGCGCAGGGATGATGTGGCGATCAGAGTGGTCAATAAAATACTGGCTAATGCGCGCCTCATCGCCCTTTCAAGCCTCCAAACCGGTAGCCGCAGGTCAAATTCCATTGCGTGTAGTTCTGGGTGTTGCCAATATTCCAGGTGTAGCCGGCTTCCATGAAATACCGCGGGCCTAGATTCCAATCTATCAGCCCGGTAATGAATGTTGAGTTCGTGTTGGAGCTAAGCGGCGAGTTGAACAACTGCAATCCGCCCTGGACCTGGAGCTGGAAATTGTCGCGGAGATTTTTTGAAATCGAAATGGATTTGTAATTTCCCGACCCAAAATCGCTGGTGAATTTGGAATAGTGGGCATCCAATCGAAGGCCGGTCCTGAACAAATCGGCAAACGTTATGCCATAAAGTTGATTCCACGAATTAGAGGTATCCGTGCTGGTCTTGCTTTTGCCAATCGTGGCGTACACCGTAGTCTTCCAGGGGACATCCACGCGCACGCCGCCGCTCAGCCCTTGAAAAAGATATTGATCCAGCAGCCCCGTGGCGATCAGCGCGGGATCGAACGTGGGAAGATTACGGAAGTAATTGTGGTTTAGACTGAACGAAACGCGCCTGAACGGCTGGAAGCGCAAGGTAGTAAAACTCTGCGTTACTCCAGTTGCATAGGTTTGCCCGCCGGGGGTAGTGCGCGCAAGATCCGCCTGCATTGAGTTATAAAAAGAAAGCGTGCGCTTGTAGGAGAAAGTGTTCTCGAAGAATCCAAATTCCCGCGCCAGATTCCAATAGATACTCGTAATTGCAAAGCCTGCAGTGGAAATCCAACGGACTCCATCGAAATTTCCCGCCTGATAATTTACGAACCAGCCGGCGATATGTTGATTGGGGGCATAACTCCAGGAAGTTGGATCCGGTGTGGATCCCCCAAACAACCCGACGATTACGTTGTGCCGGATTTTCCGCCCATAGTAGCCGCCATCAATGGTGCTCAGGCTTGGCGCCCACGGCAGATACAGCCGTCCGACGCCAATCTCCACCGGCGATACCGGGCTCTCATAATAAAAACCCAGGTGATAGGTGCGGTTGATTAAATCAGTCAGCGTGACCGGTGTAGTGGTGCTGCTTTCTCCTGTGGATGTAAACTGCCCCCGCCAGTAGCCGGTAAAATTCCAATAGGTGCCTCCAATCCGTTGCATATCGGCTTGAATGAGCCCCCCCATTTGATTGGAGGTGATTCCACCGGACTGGCTGATTCCGCCATAATCGATTCCGAAGCGCCCGCGCATCTGGTTCTCCAGTGGCGGGCCCATCACTCGGGGAACTTGCGTTTCGCGAATCTCCTCATCCAAGGGGTCACCATCGGTGAAGGTGACCACCACCGGATAATTTTTGGATTCTTCCACGTTCTGTGCTTCTGTCCGCTGTTCGATGCTCTGCGCGGACAAATATGCAACATCTCCCGGATATACATCGGATTTGGAGTTCACGACCTCGCAAACCGCGGAGGTGTCCGCGACGCTTACCACGCGCAGTCCGGCAATTTCCGGAGCGTTACTGAACCGGATGGCTTCCGTCATTTCGCCTTCCGAGGAAAGCCGCACCACAGACAGCAACATCCCCTCTTTCAATCCCGTATTTCGGCCGGCATCCACATAGACCGTTCCCTCGGTCACATACTTCACATGAAAAATATTTTTTGGCGGGGTGGATTGGGGTGCGGCACAGCACGCCATCATCGTTGCCAGAAATCCGGCAAATACGGCTGACCGCGTTAATCTATTGGCCCCACTCAAGTGTGAATCCTCTTCCTCCTATTGCTTGTGGCATCCGTAACAGCTGGTGGGTGTATAGGTGTAGCCGCTTACTCCCGAATGGTGCGGATCCGTCGCCGACTTCGCGTGGCAGTTGGTGGTACACGCAAAGATTACGTAGTTCGACGAATTGGTATGGCAATCCGTGCATTGCGCGCTGTGGTGTGGAATCTGGAAATAAGTATGGTTAAAGGTCGCGCCTGCCCATGAAGTAGTGTTGTGGCACGATGCGCAGGTGGTCGGGTATCCGGCGCCAATGTGATTTGGATTGTTCGTGCCGTTGTAATCGGCCGCGTGGCAGCCGTAACAATCGGTGGGCACGGTCGTAAAATTGTTGTTCACGTGGCAGCTGGTGCAGGGAACGGTCACATGAAAGCCGGTCAATGGAAATGCGGTTTTGCTGTGATCGAACACCGCACCCGCCCAGCTCGTGGTCGTGTGGCAGGTGTCGCAGGTGACCGGGAAGCCCGCCGCCGCGTGCGGGGGATTATTCGTCGTGTTGTAGTCGGGCAGATGGCAGGCCTTGCAGGTCGGGTCGGTCAGCCCGTAGTTGTTGCCGATATGACAGGCCGTGCAGAGGATAGTCGTGTGGAAGCCGGTCAGCGGGAAGCCGGTGCTCGAATGGTTCCACGTCGAGGACGTCCAATTCACGGTGTTGTGGCAAAGAGTGCAATCCAGTGGGTAGCTCGCCGCAGCATGGGGCGGATTGTTGGTCCCGTTGTAATCCGGCGTATGGCATGCCTTACACGTCGGGTCGGTCAGAGAATAATTATTGTTGATGTGGCATGAAGCACAGGGAGTGGTCACGTGCGTTCCGGTCAGTGGGAATCCGGTGGTTGCGTGATTGAATACCACGCCCGCCCAGCTGGTTGTGGTATGGCAAGTCTGGCAGGTAGTTGCGAAGCCTGCTGCTGCGTGCGGTGGAGCATTGGTGCCGTCGTAGTCCGGTTTGTGGCACCCGTAACAATCGGTCGGGGCATTGGTGAAATTCCCGTTCAGATGACAGGAAGTACAGGGAACGGTCACGTGAAAACCGGTAAGGGGGAATGCGGTCTTGTTGTGGTCAAACGTCGCGGGCTGCCACGCGGTAGTCGAATGGCACGTCGCGCAGGTTGTGGGAATCCCCGCGGAAACGTGCGGGGGATTGGTGGTGCCGTTGAAATCCTTGGTATGGCACGAATAACAGTCCGAAGGCGTTGTGGTGTAATTGCCGTTGATGTGGCACAGGGCGCAAGCGACCGTTATGTGCGCGCCCGTGAGCGGGAACGACGTTTTGCTGTGGTCGAACGTCGCCGGTTGCCACGCGGAAGTGTTGTGGCAGACGGCGCATGTCGTGGGAATTCCCGTGGAAGCGTGCGGAGGATTTGTCGTGCCGTTGAAATCTTTGGTGTGGCAAGAATAGCAATCCGACGGAATGGAACTGTAGTTGTTGTTAATGTGGCACGAACTGCAGGGAACGCTCACATGTGCGCCGGTGAGAGGGAACGAGGTCTTGTTGTGATCGAAAGTTGCGGGCTGCCAGGCGGAAGTTGTGTGGCAAACCGCGCAGGTAGTTGGAATGCCCGCTTGTGAGTGATTTGGGTTTGTCGTTCCGTTGAAATCCTTCACGTGACACGAAAAACAATCTGTCGGCGTGGAGGTGAAGTTTCCATTGATGTGGCAACTTGCGCACGGGACTGCCGCGTGCGCCCCCGTAAGTGGAAACGAAGTCTTGCTGTGATCGAAGGTCGCCGGGGACCAAGCCACTGTGGTGTGGCACGTCGAACAAGTCGTAGGTATGCCCGCTTGAGCGTGCGGAGGATTGGTTGTCCCGTTGAAGTCTTTTACGTGGCAGCTAAAGCAATCCGTCGGTGTTCCCTGGTATTTCCCGCCGATATGGCAGGAGAGGCAATCCAGCGTGGCGTGTGCACCCGTCAACGCATAACCCGTGAACTTCAGGTGATCAAACTTGGCGCCCAGCCAGCTATCCATCGAGTGGCATACCTGGCAATTTGTGGGGAAATTCAGCGCCGTGTGGCTTGGATTTGTAGCCTTCTGGAAATCTGTCAAATGGCAGGAATTACAATCCGTGGAAAGCCCCTGAAATTGTCCGACCGCCGCGCTCTTGTGGCAGGCCTCGCAATCCACCGCCGCATGAGCTCCAATTAACGGAAATCTGTTCTGATGCTCCTTGATGGAAGAAAGACTGACTTGCCATCCGCGCACGGTGTGGCACTGCGCGCAATCGGCGCCAAATTTTCTTAGGTGAATGTCGGCGTGGCAATCGGCGCAATTCTTTCCGACGTCAGTAAAGACCGGTTTCACGTGACACTGATTGCACAAGACTTTTTCGTGCATTCCGCGCAGGGGATAGCGCGTTTTGTTGTGGTCAAATTCCGGGTTGGAACGGATGGGCCGCCAGCCCGCATCAATGTGGCAATTATCGCAGGCGAGCGCGAGTGGGCCGTGCGGGCTTCGGGTATTGGCCTTTTGTGAGAGCACACCAGGCGCGGTCAATACCAATCCCAGCAAGATCCAGACCCCGACCTTAGCGATTCTGGACGTACTCTTACCCCTCGAACTCGATCTTCTACAGGGCTGGGCTGACCAAGTTGATGTAAATTTTAGGAGGGTTGGCGATACCCAACAACTGGTCTGGAGGTCAGGTTTTGTTCAGGTCGGTACAGTTGTATCCGAGTTTAATTACTCGCTTAATCCAATTTTCCAACCGAGTGACACGCTTCGCATTTTATCGGCGTAGGCTTATAAAACAATACGGCCTTCCCACCAACGTCTTTGGTCAGCATGTGACATTTGTCACAAGCTACGTCGGTATGCCCGCCCTTCAATGGGAACCGCGTCCGCTTTTCATGATCAAACGTCGATGGGACCCAGCGCTGTTCGTTGTGGCAGCTGGCGCACGGTGTGGTTCCATCGTGTTGTTGCTGTGCGAATTGTCCGCCGTGGGGATCAAGATGGCACCCTTGGCACTCGCGCGGAGCTCCTTTGAACAGGTTCCCCTGTGTCCCCTGCTGAGGCTTGTGACATGCCACACACTGAACGGCTCGGTGCGCCCCCAAAAGTGGGAAATTCGTCTTGGAATGGTCGAACCCTTCCACATCTCCCCAGCTGCGCGTGTTGTGGCAGGCTTCACAACCCAACAACGTGCCGTCCGCTCGCTTGCGCTCCATGCGGTCCTTAAACTCACCGTGATGCGGGTCCACGTGGCAGGCTGTGCAGCTCTGGTCTGCAAAGTGGAACGGCAGAATTTTGTCGGTGCGTCCGCCGGCGCCAATCTTGTGGCAGTCCATGCAGGGCACCGCAACATGTGATCCCGTCAGCGGATACTTTGACTCCGCGTGCTTGGCGATTGTGAAAGTTGACCGGTGAAAATCGGCAACGGTATGACAGCCCTCGCAGCGGTTCTGATAAGGCGCCGCGGCAAACTGGCCATCGTGCGCGTCTTTATGGCAATCCAGGCACGCCGCGAACTTCATTTTGTAAACTGTATCTTTGCCGGCGGGAATATGGCATTTGTCGCATTCCACTGTGGCGTGCTTGCCTTCGAGTGGATATTTGGAAGTGGCATGTTCCTTCACACCGAATAATGAAGGCTTCCAACCATCCACGTTATGACATTCCGCGCACTCGCCCTTCATCGGGCGCCTGGCGAATTGGCCGCCATGCGCATCGATCTTGTGGCAATCAACGCACATGTCGAATTCCAGCGGCTTCTTGAAATCGCCGCTGACATGGCATGCCGTGCAGCCGACCGTCGTGTGCTTTCCAAGCAGGGGATACTTCGTTTTCGAGTGATCGAAGGAAAATCCGGGAAGCACATTCTTCCAACTGGCCGTAGTGTGGCACTCCTCGCACACTTGTTTGAATTCTCCGTGATGGGGATCCACGTGGCATGCTTTGCAGGTTGCAAAATTCATGTCCTTGAAACGCGCCGGGCCGCCAGGCACATCCGGTTTATGACACAGCTCACACTTCACGTTAATGTGCATGCCCGTCAGAGGATAGCGGGTTTTCGAGTGATCGAATTGTTTGGCTGCTTTCCAATCGCTGACGTTGTGGCAGCTCTGACATTCAGGCCCCAGTTGGCCCTTGTGGTAGTCCTCGTGGCAGGAAATGCATTTTGTGGAAAGTCCGACGTACGTGCGTGCAACATCTTTATATTTGATTAGAGTTTTGAACTCCGCGGAGATGTGTCCCGCCGTGTGACACTTTTCGCAGGCGACGCCCGCGTGCTTGCCTTCGAGCGCATAACCTGTCTGCTTATGGTCGAATTGCCTTACCGAAGGCTGCCAGCGCACCAGTGTGAAGTCCAATCCGTTGTGCTCCAGATGACATCGCACGCAATCCTTGCCATTTGGATTCTTCATTCCCAGAAGCGCGTGATAGCCGTGCCCATCGGAAAGTAATTTGGATATTTCTTTATGGCAGTCCAGACATTTAAACGTGGGAGTGCTGGTCCAAAACTGGTGGCAGCTGGTGCATTTGGTGGATCCGTTCAGGTCTTGGTGGGCTTTTGAGAGCGGCCCCGGAGAAATTTGTGCGGAGGTGCGGCCACCTGCGAACGTAAGCACGAGGGTTGCAAACAGCAAGACTGCGCCGAGTCTGGCGATCCGACCTCGCCGCCGGGAATAGGCTGCTCCCGCACAGTCAAACATGTGCAACGGCCTCTCCTCTTGTCAATCTCGGGGCTTGACGTCCAGACCGGCTAGGTTTTCAGACCTTACCATGGCGGGATTGCGCAATTGTTTCGAGCGTGGAAGGGTGTGTTCATTCAGAAAAGCTGTACTGCGGGACAGGCGCAATTTGACACAGTTAGATTGACCCGAAGGATCACGAGGATCGTCGCCTCTCCTCATTGGCTGGCTGGGCCGAAATGCTTGCGTATCGCCTCCATCAAAGATTCCTCCAGAGATCCATTTGATTCCAACGGCCACCAGTCGTGTTGTACTTTGAGCTTGTCCTTCGTTTCGCCAACCCCGCGGAATTGCGCCAGAATGATGGTGCGTGTGAAGCCTTCCCCCACGTCAGTCGTTGTCACCCGAAGAGTCACGCTCCCGCTCTTCCATTCAACATCTTGGGGCCGTTTATCTTCCTTGGTCATTCCCATCAGTTCATTCACATCCAGGTCTCGCAAAAACAGCCAGGAGTTATCATTCAGGATTTCATCGTGAATGTTCCACCGAAAATCGCGCACCTTTGCCTGCAGGATTTCCTGAACTTCAAGGATTCCGGTACGCACTTCCACGCAGACGCCCGGTGACGGCTCCGCCGAAATTCCCTTTATTTTTTTTGTTTTTGGATTGGAGGATTTCGCAGGCGGACCGGCGTCAGATACCTTGCACGGACGAATCACATCATCCGCAAGCACAGGCAGTCGAAGCGAAGTCCCGTGCGAGGGGAAGGGAATGGCGGCCATGCTCAAAGCCAAGAACGGAAGTATCACTGCAGAATGACCTGCTCGAAGTAGACGGAGTTTCTTCAATTCGATTGCCCCTGCAAATTGCGAACCAGCTTCCATTTTCCCAGAATTCCAGCGGCCAGGGTACGACTCTCCCTGCACGAATCAGCTTATGAGTCATAGCTCTCCCCTGGCCGCAAATTGGAAATGGATTCGAGCGAGCGTTGGCGTGGCGCGTGGAGGGGCAACCGGGGAATTTGTTTTTCGGCTTGACAAATTCAAACAGTTGTTTTAAACATATGTTTCATATGAACCGCCATGCTCTTGCCAAGACTCCTTCACTGGCCCGCCGGCGGCCCAAAGGCAAAGCCGCCGATTTGACCCGCGACAAATTAATCGAAGCTGCCGGTCGCGTTTTTGCGGAACACGGCTACCAGTCCGCTACGATCCGGCAAATCTGCCGTCGCGCCGGCGCCAACGTCGCCGCCGTGAATTACACCTTCGGCGACAAGTTGGGTTTGTACACCGAAGTGCTGCGACACTCGGTGCGCGCGGCCAAAACGGAGATGTTGAGCGCCGCGCTGAATCCTGATCTTTCCCCCGAAGAAACAATTCGTTCCGTGATTCGCGCCCGGCTGCTGAGCCTTTGCAGGGAAGCTCGGCCCGATTGGCAGCTTCGTCTGGTGAGACACGAACTATCGCAACCCACCCCTGCAATGGCGCGAGTGGTTGACGAAGGAATGCGGCCAATTTACGACCGGATGCGCAAAGCCGTCGGCAAGATCACCGGACTGTCGCCGGATCACGAGACGACCAAACTGTCCGTGAACAGCATCATTGGACAGGTAATTTTCTATACCTTTTCTCAGCCCGTGCTCGCTCGATTGCAGCCGGAATTGAAGCTCACTCCCAATAAATTGGAGCACATCGCGGAACACATTGCGGACTTCTCGCTCGCGTTTCTACGGAAAGTGGGGCAAAGAAAAAATCATGAGTGAAATAAAAACCAGCACAATGACGCAGGCGCCGCAGAGTTCTGAACAACGCAATCCTCCGCCTCCAGCCCTTGTGGCGCCGCGCGCGGAAGAAGCCAAAGCTCCGCGGTCGCGCATGGTGCCGATCCTCATTTTCTTGGGCATTGTTGTCGTGGCCGCGGTTGTGTGGGAAACATTTTTCGCCACCCCCAAGCTTCCGGACAGCATTGTTGCATTGAGCGGTCGAGTGGAAGGCGACGATTCCGCGGTGGCCCCGAAAACCAGCGGGAAAATCCTTGAGGTAACGGTTCGCGAGGGCGACACCGTAACCACGGGCCAGGTCATCGCGCGTTTGGACGACTCTCAGGTGCGCGCTCGGGAAGATCAGGCCCGTGCGGGACTTGCCGACGCACAGGCAAAATCTCAGGTGGCCCGCGATCAGATTTCCGTACTGCAGGAACAATTGCAGCAGAATCGTTTTCAAACCACCCAGGCGGGCACGGATGCCAACGGCCGGGTAAGTCAGGCGCAAGCGGATTTGACCGTCGCGGAAGCGGACCTCGCTCAGCAACAAGCGGCCCTGCGATTGGCTGAATTCAACCGCGATGCCTACACGCGACTGGCGAAAACCGGCGCCGCTTCTGAACAGCAGGGGCTTCAGGCGGAAGTGCAATACCAGCAGCAAGCAGCTGTGGTAGCGGCCTCGCAGCGCCATGTGGAATCAGTCCGCGGCGCGCTGACCACGGCGCAGGCCAATCTTGAAAATCCCAAAATTCGCGACTCACAAGTGGCCGCCACCCAGCGGCAGATTGCCATGCAGGAGTCGCAAATTGCCGCCACCAAAGCGGAAATCGTCCAGGCGCAGGCACAACTCGCGCAGGCCCAGGCGGATCGTGCGGATTTGACCGTCCTTGCACCATTTTCAGGCACAGTCATCACCCGCGCCGCAGAGCCCGGTGAAGTAGTTCAGGCGGGCACAGCGATCGTCACTCTTCTCGATCTTTCCAAAGTTTATCTGCGCGGATTTGTTCCAGAAGGCGAAATCGGAAAAGTGAAAGTTGGCCAGCCCGCTCACGTCTTTCTGGACTCCAACACGAACCAGGCGCTTGACGGCTACGTTTTGCGAGTTGACCCCAATGCCACATTCACGCCGGAAAACACATATTTTCGCGATGACCGCGTGAAGCAAGTGGTTGGCGTGAAAATTCTTCTAACCTCTGGTATCGGTTTTGCGAAGCCGGGGATGCCCGCGGATGGCGAAGTTCTGACGTCGGGCACGGCCTGGCCTCCCCACAAGCGTGCGCAATGACCACGCTGGCCACAGATCGCTCCGAACTCCGTGACCACGAACTTGCGTCACAGGGAACTGCGATAGAGGTACGGAATCTCCGGAAACAATATGGGACGCTGGAGGCCGTACGTGGGATTTCCTTTGAAGTGCAACGGGGCGAGATCTTTGGCCTGATCGGAGCCGATGGCGCAGGCAAAACCACCACATTTCAGATTCTGGCCGGAGTGATGGAAGCCACCTCCGGCTCAGCGGAGATTTTCGGCAAACCTGCGCGCGACGCCCGCGCGCAGACAGGTTATCTGACCCAGACATTCAGTCTCTATCCCGACTTGAGCGTAAAGGAGAACATCAACTACATCGGTGATTTGCGGCGCGTTCCTCCCGTGGAGATCGCCGAGCGTGGAGACAAGTATTTGAAGTTGTTTGATATGGACCGCTTCAAGAACCGGCTGGCCGCCCAATTGAGTGGCGGCATGAAACAAAAGCTGGCGCTGGTCTGCGCGCTGGTTTCCGAGCCGAACATCCTGCTGCTCGATGAGCCCACCACGGGCGTAGATCCCGTTTCACGCCGCGAATTCTGGGACACCCTGGCGCACCTCGCCGGGCAGGGTTTGACCGTACTGGTCGCCACGCCATACCTCGATGAGGCGGAGCGGTGCCATCGCATCGCGTTGATTCATCTCGGCGAGATTCGCCAAATCGGCACACCGGACGAAATTCGTGAGAGCTTGCATGCGAAGCGCATCGAGCTGCGCACCCCCGCGCTTCGGAAAACGCTCCAGATTTTGAGAGGTGCGGTGGCGGTTGATCTGGACATCTTCGATACCCAACGCTTTGGGGATCGGCTGGATTTGTTGTCGCATGAGCCCGACGTGTCCAAGAAGAGAATCGAAGACCTGTTGCGCAAGGATGAAATTCCAATTGACGATATACGGGTGGACGAACCCACTCTTGAAAACACATTTGTCGCCACGCTGCGCGCGCTCAGCCATGAGATGAAGGACACACCATTTCCCGCTCGCCACGATCATAGCGGGATGCGGGGACAAATCGCGATTGGCGCGCAGGAATTGACCAAGAAGTTCGGCGCATTCACGGCCGTCCACAACGTGAGCATGCAGGTACGCTACGGCGAGATCTACGGTTTGCTGGGCGCAAACGGCGCGGGTAAAACCACCACCATCAAAATGCTGTGTGGATTGCTCGAACCCACCACCGGAACCATGGAACTTGCCGGTGAGCGCGATGCCCTGCGCTCCAATCGCATCCGCCAACAAATCGGCTACATGTCGCAGAAGTTTTCGCTCTATAACGATTTGTCGATCGCCGAGAACCTGGACTTCTTCGGCGGCGTCTATGGCGTGCCCTCCAGTGAACTCGAAGAGAAAGAACGCTGGGTGATGAATTTCTCCGGGTTGGAGGGAAAGGAAAAGCAAATCACCGGCAGTTTGCCGGGCGGATGGAAGCAGCGAGTCGCTTTCGGTTCAGCCATCATGCACGAACCGGGCATCGTTTTTTTGGATGAACCGACCTCCGGCGTGGATCCGCTGGCCCGTCGCGCTTTTTGGACCATGATCAACCATCTGGCGGATGCGGGTACTGCCGTTCTGGTGACCACGCATTATCTCGAAGAAGCTGAACAGTGCAACCGGCTCGGCTTCATGGTCGCGGGCGAGCTGCTGGTGGAGGGAACGCCCAGCGAGATCAAAGCGCAACAGAAAGGCCACCTGCTGGAATTCCTCGTGGATAGCCCGCAGCGAGCGGCCGACCTTTTGAAATCGGAAACGCAGCGTTGGCGCGTGGCCTTATTCGGGAAACGGCTCCACGTCATCACCGACTCTGACGTCGCAACGGGAATTCGCGAGAACACTCAGAGGTTGGAAGCCGGGGGAGTCGGCGTGCTCGGCGCGCGCGAGGGGCGCTTCTCGCTTGAAGACGTATTCATCAGCGTCGTGGAGCAGGCCCGGGAGCGCGGAAAGATCGGCGCTGAGGAATAGGAAGACCAGATGCGGCGAATCATCGCACAGGCCCGAAAAGAATTGACCCAGTTGCTCCGGGACCGCCTGGCCGTAGCACTGGCGCTCCTGCTTCCCGTGGTCCTGATGCTTTTGCAAACCACGGCTATTTCGTTGACCGTAAAAGACCTTCCCATCATCGTTCAGGACCTCGATCAGTCCCAGGCTTCGCAGTCATTAATAGATGCTTTCCGCCAGTCTCTCAGCTTCCATGTTGCTTCGTGGCCTCCGGACCAGCAGCCCGAGCTGGCCTTCTCTTCCAACAGGGCCCGCGGCGCGCTGATCATCCCTGAGGATTTCGGACGCAGAATCGCGCGCGGCCAGAGCGCCACCGTCCAGATGCTGATTGACGGGTCGGATGGGAACACAGCGCAAATTATTTCCGGCGATGCGGCGCAAATCGTTCGCGCTTTTAATCTGGAAAATGCCGGCGCCACGCATCCTCAACCGGTCACAGCCGATATTCGGCTGTGGTACAACCCCAGCCGCTCGTCGCAGAAATTTTATGGTCCCGGCATTTTTGTGATGGCCATGTCCATTTTCCCGCCATTGCTGGCCACGCTGGCAATGGCCAAGGAAGGCGAGCAGAAAACAATTCTTCAGGTCTATGTTTCGAATATTTCGGCGCATGAATTCTTGCTGGGCAAAATCGCCGCGTTCATGGTGGTGGCCTTCGCGGAAGCCATCATTTTAATGTTGATACTTTTCCTGGGGTTCGGCCTCCGGTTCGCCGGCGACCCCACACCGTATCTCGTGGCCACGATTCTGTATATGTTTTGCGTGACGGCCTTTGGGAACCTGATCGGCGCCGCAATACCCAGTCAGGTGGCCGCCATGCAGGCCGTTGCCCTCGCCGGTTTTCTACTGGTGTACATGCTCTCCGGATTACTTTTTCCCATTCAAAATATTCCCGCTTCGATTCGTTGGGTTTCCAACATCGTCTGGGGCCGTTATTACATTGAAGTCGTTCGCGACGCTCTTCTGGCCGGGGGCGGCTGGCCGTCGGTATGGTTCAGCGTCTTCATGATTGGAGCCATTGGCTCCATTTTCTATTTTCTCGCCTGGCGCACCATGCGGCGCATGCAGCTGAAGGATTGAGCTATGAGGAATCTTCGTTCACTTGTCGGTTACCGGATGCGGGCCTTGATCCTCAAGGAATTCCGCCAGATTTTGCGCGACCGGAGGCTGGCCTTCTCCTTGATTCTTCCTCCCACTCTACAACTCCTACTTTTCGGATTCGCACTCAACGCCACAGTCAGCAATCTGCGCCTGGGGGTTGTGGACGATAGCAGGACTCCGGAAAGCCGGGAGCTTGTAGCCACCATGACCGAGAGCAAGAGTTTCCTGAGCTCCGGCACATATTTTTCCGTGGACGAGATGAGCAGGAAAATTGCCAATGGCAATCTCGACGCCGGTCTGGTGATCCCCTACGACTACGCCCGCGACCTGCAGCGCGGCAAGCCCGTCAATGTGCAGGTTCTGCTGAATGCCATGAACTCAAACACCGCTACGATTGGCGAAGGGTACGCGCAAGGTGTGATCGCCTCATACAACCAGACCCTGACCGGCGAGGGAATCCACGCCAACTTCCGGCAGATCGCTGCGCAGGATGTAAGTCGGCCCGGCAACGTCTTGATGCATCCGGCCTATCTCTACAATCCAGGGTTGGAGCCCACGTGGTTTATAGTGACCGGCATTCTTGGCGTGCTCCTGATTCTTAACGGATCCCTGATTTCGGCTGCCGCCCTGGTGAAGGAGCGCGAGGCCGGGACGCTGGAACAATTGTTGATGTCCCCGGCCTCAACCACCCAGGTCATTATTGCCAAACTTTTTCCGCTTTTCGTTCTGCTTTGCTTCATGGGTTTAATGGCGGTGATTCTCATGCGTGTCGTCTTTGGAATTCCGTTCCGCGGAAGCGTTTCGCTGGTGATGGCTGCCGCGGCGCTTTGCCTCCTATGTGGAATCAGCATCGGCACCTTTATCGCCACCTTTTCAAGGTCAGCCCGGCAAGCTCAGCTCACACTATTTTTTGTGAACCCTCCCCTCACCTCACTCTCCGGTGCATTCACCCCCGTGGAAGCCATGCCCAAGTGGCTTCAACCGGTCGCACAAATCAATCCCATCCAACATTTTGGACAAATCTCTCGCGGCGCGATGTTGAAGGGGAGCGGGATCGGCGCGCTCTGGCCAAATTTTCTGGCGCTCTCGATATTCACGCTGGTGCTGGTTTCACTAAGCATCTGGCGTTTCAGAAAACAGCTTAGCTAAGCCCGGTCTAAAGGAGACTCATGCGTAGAATTTCCTGTAAACGACTTTTCCCGAAACTTGCCGCGCCGTGCAGTGGCGTCCTGGTCGTTCCTGTGGCCATGCTGATGTTGGCGGCGCCCGTGTCTGCACAACTTGGTCCGCCGCCGGCGCAATCGCAAAGCTCGCAGGCCGTGCAACTTCCGCTTTCAGGCCGCTCCGCCCAAAGCAATGGCTCCGCGAAAACCTCAGAGTCTCCCGCGCCGAGCACCACCGCAACGGTGAACACGCTTAATCCGAACGTACAGGTTCAAGGAGCCTACGCTGGCAGCACGCCGGGCCTGGCGAGCATGCCATTCAACGGGAAGCTCGGATTGCATGAAGCCGTTTTGCGGGCCCTGGCCTACAACCTCGGCCAGACCGGCGCCACAGCAGCTCAGCGCCAGGCGGAAGGACAGAGCAAAGTGGCGCGCAGCTATTTATTGCCGAACATCAACGGCACCGTGAATGAAAACGTTCAGACCACCAATCTTCGCGCCCTAGGTTTTCGGTTCAATTCTTCGAGCTTCGCGATCCCGGCGGTTATCGGTCCGTTCAACTATATTGATTTGCGCGCTCACCTGTCCCAGACCGTTTTTGATTTCACGGCGCTCAACAACTACCGCGCAACGAATGACGTAGCGAATGCCAATCGGTTTTCCGCATTGGATGCGCGCGAGTTGATCAGTCTTGCCGTCGGCGCGACTTATCTTCAAATCATCGCCGCAAAGGCGCGCGTGGCTTCTGAAAAATCTCAACTCGAGTCCGCGGATGCGGTCTATCAGCAGAGTCTGCAGCAATTGGGGCAGGGAATCATCGCCAAGGTGGACGCTGACAAAAACCAGGTCCAGGCTCTCACGCACCAGCAACGGCTAGTCTCGCTGCAAAACGATCTGGCAAAACAGAAGATCAACCTCGCCCGCATGATCGGGCTTCCTCCAAACGACCAGTATGAGGTGACTGATGAAGCGACCTTCTCTCCCGCCACTCCGGTGAGGTTGGAGGACGCCATCAAGCTGGCATTCGATCAACGCTCCGATTTGAAGGCGGCCGAGGCCCAGCTGCACGCGGCGGAACGTGCGCGCGCCGCCGCGCGCGCCGAACGCTATCCTTCGCTGGGCGTAAACGGGGATTACGGCGGTATCGGTGTCAATCCCGCACAGATTCAAGCGACCTACACGCTCACCGCCAGTCTGAAGATTCCCATCTGGCAAGGCGGAAAAGCGGAGGGCGACATTCAGCAGGCAGAGGCCGCTCTCTCCCAGCGCCGCGCGGAATACGAAGACTTGAAGGGTCAAGTCGAAAGCGATGTTCGCGACGCTTACCTTGATTTGCAAGCCGCAGCCAGCCAGGTGGAAGTGGCGAAGCGAAACGTCGAGGTCAACAAGGAGGCGCTCGAACTCACACGGCAAAAAGCGCGGGAAGGAGTAATCGACAATGTCCAACTGGTGCAGGCCCAGGAATCAGTGACCAGCGCGGAATTTGATTACATTAACGGCGTATTCGCTTACAACATCGCAAAACTCAGTTTTGCGCGCGCGATGGGCCGCGCGGCCGATGGTTTGCCCGATGTTTCCAAAGTTCCCTGAAGTCCCCAAGCAGACTTAGTTCTGATCTCTTAATTTGGAGGCGGCTGGAGTCGCACTATCACTGCCCGTTGAAGTCACCCAAGTTATTGAGGACACTCAATACTCTGACCCAAGAACCTGGCACGGTGAATTCACTCGACAGGGAATTTATTTTCCCGCCGCTCTTTTCCCCATCCAATAATCCGCGCTGCTGATGCCCCTATCGAATGGAACGAAACTCGGCCCCTACGAAATCGTATCGCCCATCGGTGCGGGCGACATGGGCGAAGTCTATCGCGCGCGTGATATGTGCCTGGATCGCACGGCTTCGATCAATGTCTTAAACTCTCAACTGATCGTAAGCACGGAGCTAGAGGCCCGCCTTGAACGCGAGGCCAAAGTAATCTCGCAGCTTCAGCACACGAACGCTTGAACTTTTCAAGGCTCCTATCGGCGATTCGGCTCCACCCCTAGCGAACAAGTCCAGCTTCATCTTCAATTTCTTCGACGAGCTGCGCCGCAAAGTGCCCGCCGGAAGAACTTAGCTTCTGTTACTCAAGCGCCCAATTCGAGGTGAGAAATTCAACTGCAGTTAATGCGAAACGGCATTCGGGCCGATTATTTGGGTGGCCGAGTAAACATCACAAAGCTGGGCGCAACGCACCACAAAGTGGACATGCCGGATTGATACGGCATGTCCAAATTTGCCGCACAACGTTTAGCGCAAGTTCCGCTTATCTCGTTCCGGCGGCGTGGCTCGCTGATTCTCCTTTGCCGAGAAAAGCCAGAAGCTCTTTGTTCACAATCTCAGAATGAGTCCAGGTTATGCAGTGGGGCCCGCCCTCCACCACTGCGAGCCGGGCTCCTTTGATGAGTTTCGCGGTACGCGCTCCCGAAGCGGTGATGGGAAGGATCCGGTCGGCGTCGCCGTGCATGACAAGTGTGGGCACGTCAATACGCGCAAGGTCCTGGCGGAAATCGGTGTACCAGGTATGAACGCACTCGAATGTAGCCGTTGCAGAAGAGCTGACTGCGACGTTCCAACTGGCCTGCACGGCCTGCTCGCTTACGCGCTTGCCCAGGAGTACGTCGGTGTTGTAGAAGTTTTTGAAGAATTCGGTGAAGAAAGCATACCGATCAGCTTTGATTGCTGCTTCAGTTCCAGTGAACACGCTCTTGTCCACGCCTTCCGGATTGTCTGGTGTTTTGAGCAAATAAGGAGGCACACCGGAGAGAATCACGGCTTTGTTGACGCCCTTTGATCCGTACTTGCCCAGGTAGCGCGCCACTTCGCCGCCGCCCATTGAGAAACCCACCAGCGAGAAATCCTGCAAATCGAGTTTCGTTATCAGCGTGCGCAGGTCTGCGGCGAAAGTGTCGTAGTCGTAGCCGGTTGTCGGCTGGCTGGACTTGCCGAATCCACGTCGGTCATACGTGATGACTCGGTGGCCCGCAGCTAAAAGGGCTGTAAGTTGCTTTTCCCAGGACGCCCCGCTTAAAGGGTAGCCGTGGATCAGCACCACGGGTTTGCCGGAGCCGTGATCTTCGTAGTACAGATGGATGTCGCTGGAGTTTTCCTTTCCAACCGTAACGTATGCCATTTGTTGCGCTCCTTTTGTGGGAATTTGTCGAAATGAGTCTTTCAGTTCATGTCATGGTTTGTTTCACGATTTGTCGTCCTACAAATCCCGGACGATTTCGGACAAGAACCAGGTCCGGCGCCCGGTCTGGTCAAACCAGGTCTCAATCAAGCTGGCGGGTCAGTATGTGCGTGAATGCATCTTATGCAGCACCATTGAAAATGTGGAGGCGGGGGGAGTTGAACCCCCGTCCGAAAAGCGCTACGAAACGAAGACTACATGCTTAGCTCAGTTCAGGGTGCGAAACCCCGGAGGGCTTCGCGCGTTCGCCATCCGCGGTCAGAACGAGCAAGAAATGCGGCCGGCTAGTCCGATGGATCTCGCCTGGCGTTACGGACCGAAACGCTTTGGCCAGTTCGCTGTGCGACGCCTCGATTCAAGCCCGCGAACGAAGCCTGA
>DATGHC010000017.1:0-53386 GCA_035308165.1 Candidatus Acidiferrales bacterium
GGTGGGCAATTCCCCGCGCGACCTGGCGATACTGCTTTATTAGGAGGGTGCGACCCTTGCCGAAATCCTTCGAACCCCATCCCGTTTGGGCGTGACTGCCGCCATATTCGCTCGTCCAATAGTCAGGTTTTCAATTTTTGGGGAGAACTATGCTCGAATCATTCCTGCAGGATATTCGCTTTGGCGCGCGGATGTTGCGCAAGAACCCCGGCTTCACCGCGGTCGCGGTGCTGACGCTGGCGCTGGGTATCGGCGCGAATGCGGCCATCTTCAGCCTGGTGAATGGTGTTCTGCTGAGACCGCTTCCCTACTCCCAGCCCGACCGACTTGTGACCCTTTGGCAAATTGGCATCCCGAAGGGCGCGCTGCTTGCGCTGCAGGAGAAAAGCCAGACGATGGATGTGGCTGGATATACGTTCCCGCTAGGATTCAACCTTTCCAGTCAAGGTCAGCCGATGCGTCTGACCGTAAGCCGCGTGACCCCGAATCTATTTCCAATGCTCGGAGTGAATGCGGACTTGGGCCGAGCTTTCCAATCCGGGGAACAGGATCCCGCAAACAGCCACGTGGCAATTCTGAGCCACGCTCTCTGGCAACGGCTGTATGGCGCAGATGTCGGAGTAATCGGCAAATGGCTGACGCTTGAGGGCACCGCCGTTCAGATTGTGGGCGTGATGCCGGCCGGGTTCCGGTTCCCGTCACCAGAGACTGAACTTTGGCTGCCGATTACGGTTGCCGCAGGTGGGCAAGGATTGTGGGCGGATTTTGGACATTTGCCGGTGGCGCGGCTGCGCCCCGGAGTGAGTCTTGCGCAGGCGAATGCGGAATACAAGACGCTGGTCCCCCAAATTGTGAAGACCTTCCCGTGGCCCATGCCGGCGCACTACGCCGAATGGACGAATGTGGTCCCCATGCAGGAGTCGCTCGTTGGCGAGTTACAGACGAAATTCTTTCTGTTGCTGGGGGCCGTGGGACTGGTAATGCTGATTGCTTGCGCGAACGTGGCGAATCTCCTGCTGACGCGTTCTGCGGCAAGACAAAAGGAAATTGCTGTCCGCGCCGCTCTGGGAGCGGGGCGCAGGAGATTGGCGGGACAGCTGTTGACAGAATGCATGCTGATTGCCTGCGTCGGCGGAGTGCTGGGCGTGGTTTTGGCGCAGGGCGGCCTCATTTTGCTCAAGAGTGCGCTCCCTGCCGATACGCCGCGACTTGCGGAAGTTTCCCTGGACTGGCGCGTGCTGCTGTTTGTCTCCGCGATGGTTCTGCTGACCGGGCTTGGATTCGGTTTGGCCCCCGCTTGGCGCGCCGCTCGAGTTGACATGGAGCAGACACTTCGCGGCAGTTCCCAAAAATCCGGCGTGGGGCGCAGCCGGAGAAGGCTTTCGTCAGCATTGGTTGTGAGCGAGGCAGCGCTGATGGTGGTGCTGCTGGTTGGCGCGGGACTCCTGCTGAAAAGCTTGTGGCGGCTCTCGCATGTGGGCACAGGGTTCCGTACGGACCATCTGGTGACCGCGCTGGTTACGCCAAACGGCGCGTTTTGCGCGCAAAGTGACGGCTGCGTGAGTTTCTTCAACGAGGTCCGCAAACAGGTAGCCGCAATCCCCGGTGTGGAATCGGTTGCTTTGGCCGACAATGTTCCATTCAACGGAGCATTTGCGGTGGCGCTGGCCGTCGAAAACAGGCAGGAGTTTACAAGCGCGTCGCCATTTAATGCCTGGTCGTTTCAAGTCAGTCCAGGTTTGCTCCAGACTCTGGGTATTCCATTGATGGCCGGACGCGATTTTCTGGATTCGGATCGAGCAGGCGCGCCGGGTGTGGTGCTGGTGAGTCGCACGATGGCGGAAAAGTTGTGGCCCGGTCAAAACCCCCTTGGCCGCCACGTGAAACCATCCTGGGTGAAGGATTGGCGCACGGTGGTGGGTGTGGTGGGCGACGTGAGGGAGTATTCGCTGTTTCCGGATGGCGCTGACCAACACGTGTTTGGCGATATTTATTTGCCCGCCGCTCAAGGAATCATTGCGCCGATTATTAAGGCGCGGCTGGTTGTACGTTCGGCCGGAGAGATGAATTCAATTGCGGCCAGCTTGCGCGGCGTGGTGGCCGGCGTGAGAAGCGATGTGCCCATTAGCGAAGTGCGAACGATGGATGAAATACTGTCCCTGTCCGTTTCCGCTCCGCGATCCACAACTTCGCTGTTTGTTTTATTCGCCATTCTGGCGTTGACTTTGGGATGCATTGGGATCTACAGCGTGGTTTCTTATTCAGTATCGGAGCGGACGCAGGAGATCGGGGTTCGCATGGCCGTCGGCGCACAGAAGACCGATGTGTTGAGGCTGGTGATTGGAGGGGGAATGAAACTTGCGGGCATCGGCATGGGGATCGGTTTGGCGGGAGCGGCAGCGCTCACACGGCTGATGGAGAGCTTGCTATTTGGTGTGAAGCCCGTGGACGCGGCAACGTATTTTGGTGTGGTGGTCTTGCTTTCAGCGCTGGCGATGTTGGCATGCTACATTCCGGCGCGGCGGGCTTTGCGATTGGATCCTGTGGTTGCGTTGCGCTGTGAGTGACACGCTAGGTCCTGGGCCAGGCGAAGGAATCGGCGCCGAGGTGCACTTCGAGCCAGCCCTCGGCTGGGAGCACATCCAGCGGCAAGCCGCCCTGCCATAAAGAAACTCCAAGTTGAAATGAGGCACGGCCCTCGGTTTCCAGAAGACTGCGCGCGACGGCTACTTCGAGGATTTGCCCATAGGCGGCCTGAACGAACTGCTGCGCGCCCAACATGCAGGCATCATTCACTTCCACTTGCAGATCAGCCACCAGTCCCAATCGAAGTCGTACGAGTACCCGCACTTCCTGAGAGGCACGTACCGCCACGCGGAAAACGCAATCGCGCAGGGAGGATTGCGATTCACAGAAGGGATCCACGCGGACATAGAACCAGTCATCGTCAAATCCGTAATGAATTTCATGCAACAGGGAGACCCGGCCGTGCATGGAGCCGCCGCGCCGGTCCGCCGAGTACAAGCCCGAACCGAGCCATTCAAAATAAGTACTCTCACGGCCGTCGACACGAACATGCAAATAAGATTGCGGAGCAATCACTACGGCGCGCTCGGGAAGAATCTTGATGGGTTCCGCGAGTTCGTCCGGCACGTCGAGGCCTACCCGCAGATACACTTCAGTAAGCAGTTTGCGATAAAAAGCGTCGAACTCTGCGTCATTGGCGGAGCTGTGCTCCGGACCATACCACCAACACCAATCGCTGCCCTCGGCCGCAAGCAACGATTCGTAGGCAGCGGCAAGGTTTTCCTTCGAGGGAGCACTGGCTGCGCCTTCTTGGTTAAGTCTGGCCGCGCGCGTATATGCATCGCGCGTGTTGCGCAGCATGTCCCAGGCCACTAAATCTTCTTGATGACCAATCCAGATGTCGAAGTTGGCGTTAATCCATGAGCCAGGCACTATTTTTTCAACCGTGGGGGTATTCCCCGCGGCAGCAACGGCTTCGGAAACAGTGAGGGCGTGGATGTCCGGGTCACCCTCAATGGATTTGTAGAGATTCTTCAAGAAATCGCGGCCATTGCCGTAGAAATATTCCCAGGCGTTTTCGCCGTCGAGAATGATGGAGACAGTCAGCGGGCGGCCGGTGTGCACTCGTTCACCGATGGCACGGATGCGCTGGTGGAGATCCTCCGCGGCGGCTGGGGCGCTCATACGGCTGTAAACAAAACCGACCAGGTCAGACAGATAGTGGTCGCGGAAAAACCCGGTGATTTCCTTGCCTCCACGGCGCACCCGCAACGGAGAGTAAAGACGGTCGGCATTTTCGGGGATACCGGCTCCATCCCGCCCGAAACCCACGCCGAGCGTCCGCCCCAGGACGCCCTCATCCGTGGCGAACCATTGGAAGCCCTGCTCCATGGCCAGGTCGAGCGCTTGGTCCGACACGGAGCCCTCTGAAGGCCACAGGCCCACTGGAGCAATTCCAAAAAGTTTCTCGTGATACGCACGCGCGCGGACCAGTTGTTCCCGCGCATCTTCCGGATGTTGAAATGGGGGCTTCAGCGGCGGGCTGTGCGGGTTCGAGATGGGCGCGATATCTGTGTCGCATATCAGTGGAAGTATGGGGTGGTAATACGGAGTGGTGGAGATTTCGATTTGACCGGTGGCCGCGGCACGGCGGTATTCGGGTAGGACTTCGCGCAGCAGTTCCAACTGCTTGGCACGCAATTCCTGCTTGTCCTCTTCGGAGAAATTGGCGCCCTTAGATCCCAGACGCATCAAGAC
The DNA here is from genome assembly GCA_035308165.1 of Candidatus Acidiferrales bacterium. Classification (GTDB taxonomy): domain Bacteria; phylum Acidobacteriota; class Terriglobia; order Acidiferrales; family UBA7541; genus DASTCZ01. The sequence goes on from DATGHC010000017.1 coordinate 4,285, forward strand.
CGGATCGGCGGCCAGCCACTCTTCGTCCATCCAGGCAAGTTGCGAGAGCAATTGGATGTCGCGCCATTCGCGCGGGCCAAACAGGTCTGCCGCGTTCATGTCTTTTTCAGCGTGCTGAGTCCGCTCAAATAGTTCAACGAAACGCGGGAAGCGGCGCATCAAATGATCGCGGTTGATTTGGAACGCTCTCTCGAGGATGACCCCCTTGGATTCGGCGTCGAGCTGTTCGGCGGGAAGAAATGCGATGTCAAACCAGGGCTCGGAAAAATTTCCGCTGGCATATTCTTCGAGCTGGGCCGCAAGAGAGGGCACCATGTTGAAGGTCGCGTGAAATTTGGGAAAATCACGCAGGACGCGGACCATGCCCCAGTAATCTTTCAGGGCGTGAAGCCGTGTCCACGGCAGGACGTAGCGATGCGTGGCGGGGTCGCGGTACGTCGGCTGATGCATATGCCATAGCAAAACCAAGTGAACGCGATTCATTCGCGGCCAATCATATCCGAAAGCGCTTCCAAAGAGCTGTGTTTGTCCACAGAGTCATTTTCTCCGAAAGGCTGGTGCAAACAAAATGAAACGGCAATAGAATGTCCTGGCAATCAATGCGAATCATTGACCGCTATATCTGCAAAGAAGTCTTCTCGCACGCGCTGCTGGGCTTGCTGATCTTTACTTTCGTTTTGTTCGTGCCCGACCTGGTTAAAATGATGGAATTTGTGGTGCGAAGTTCGGCGCCGCCAAGTCGGCTGGGACTGCTTTTCATTTCCTTGTTCCCCGGCATCCTTACGTTTACTCTTCCGATGGCCGTCCTGGTGGGAGTGCTCATCGGTCTGGGCCGGCTATCGGCCGACAGCGAATTGATTGCGCTGAGCGCTCTGGGCGTGGGGATGCGGCGAGTCCTGGTGCCGGTAGGCGCGTTCGCAGCAGCGGCTACCGCTCTGACCCTGAGCATTACTTTATGGCTCGGCCCCGCAGCGCAGAGGACATTTCGGAACATTCAGGACGAGTTGACGGCTTCTCAAGCGCCATTCCAAGTGCAGCCGCGCGTGTTTGATGAGGAGCCCAAAGATCTTGTCCTCTATGTGCAGAACGTTACTGCGTCCGGGACACACTGGCGCGGCGTGTTTCTGGCGCAGACGCAATCCAAAAAAGGTACGGAGCTTACACTTGCAGAAGACGCGAACATAATTCCCGATCCGCAGCAGGGCAAGCTGGAATTGCATCTGCACAACGGCAGCACACACACCTACTCGCCAAGTACACCGGACCACTACAACGTTACGACATTCGCGGAGAGCGATTTGCCGTTCTCTGTCACCGGACTCGCAGGAGGGCGGACCTCCGCCGTAGCCAACAGCGAGCGGACGGTCAAGGAGTTGTTGGCAATAAGAGGCCCGGGCGCGAGAGACGCGAGTATAGAGGTCGAGCGGCGGTTTGCCTTCCCCGTCGCGTGTATGGTGTTTGCGCTGCTGGCGGTGCCGTTGGCTGCGCGGCCCCGGCGCGGCGGCCGTGCCATGGGCTTCATCGTATCGTTGCTGCTAGTCTGCGCGTATTACTTGTTGATTGTAATGGGCACGCGCTTTGCACAAGATGGAAAGCTGTCCATCGTTCTGGGAGTTTGGGGAGCAAATCTTCTGACCGGCGCGGTGGGGCTGGCGTTGTTGCCCCAGATGGAACAAATCCGGAGCGCCACGTGGCTTTCTCGTTTTGTAGAACGCTGGACAGGGCGTATCGGCGATCTCTACCAAGCTCTGCACGACAGAATGCACCGCGAGCAGCGCCCCGGAAAGCCAACACCTGTGCCCGCCACGCCGCACCGTGCCGGAGCGGCCCGGAAATCTGAAATTGCAAAAACTGATCCCGAAGGAAAAGTACGAGTATTGAAGCCTCGCCCGATTCACCAGCGAGTGGCGCGCGTCGCGCACTATTCGGGGTTTCCGCAGTTGCTCGATCTTTATCTGCTGCGAAATTTTGTCTTTTACCTCATATTGGTGACGGCCGGATTCATCTTCTTATTTGAAGTATTTACATTCTTTGAACTCTTGGACGACATAGCGCGCAACCATACACCGTTTATCATCGTACTGGACTACTTCCGGTTCCTGGTGCCCTACCTTTTCTACCATTTGACACCATTTGCGACCTTGGTGGCGGCTTTGATTACCATCGCCTTGATGTCCAAGAACAATGAAATTGTGGCCATGAAGGCCAGTGGCGTGAGCTTATACAGACTGTCGTGGCCACTGATCGGCGCCAGCGCGGTTCTGGCCCTGGGCCTGATTACGCTCGACAATACTTACCTGCCTTATTTTAACCAGAGGCAAGATGCCCTGCGCGCCATTATTAAAGGCAAACCTGCCCAGACTTATTTGCGGCCCAACCGAAGCTGGATTTCCGGGTCCAATTACAAATTCTACAACTATGAGGTATTTGATCCGGACAACAATCTATTCGGAGGGCTAAATGTTTTTGAGGTTGACCCGCAAACCTTTCAAATGCGGCGGCGCATTTTTGCCAACCGCGCGATCTGGTCTCCGAAACTGAACACGTGGTTGTTGGAGAGCGGCTGGGTGCGCGATTTTGAGGGAAAGGCGGGACCCAAGTACACGGCTTTCCAGGCCGACACCATGCCTGAATTGAACGAGCCGCCGGAGCACTTCAACCGCGAGGTCCGGCACTCGGACCAGATGAACTGGCGAGAATTGGATACCTACATAAATGAAATTCACCAGGCCGGATTCGACGTTTCGCGGCTGACCGTGCAGTGGCACGAGAAGCTGGCTTTTCCGCTGATCGCACCAATCATCACTTTTCTTGCCATTCCGTTCGCGTTTTTTGTGGGAACTCGCGGCGCCATCGGGGGGCTGGCCATTGGCATTGGGATTGGCATCACATACTGGGCGGCTTCGGCCTTGTGTGAAGCGTTGGGCGGAGTGGGGCAAATGACGCCCATTCTGGCAGCCTGGGCTCCCGATGTGATTTTCATTTTCTTCGGGAGTTATTTCTTTTTTAAGATGCCGACTTAGAGATTTCAAAACCTGAAGTAATTCTTCATCTCTACAATTTCATTTGAAATTGCTGTGACTAGCGCAGACAAGTTCAATTGTCTGCGCGCCGACATTGTTTCCGAGTCAATTCAAGTGAAACATTAAATCGAAAATGATTCGCGCAACAATCAGCGAGGTACGAGTGAGCGGATCTTCTGGATTACCAGATCGATTCCCACTTGGTTGTGCCCACCCTCGGGGATGATCACGTCCGAGTAACGCTTGGATGGCTCTACGAACTCCATATGCATGGGCCGGACGGTGGCCAGGTATTGCTCAACGACGGATTCCGTGGTGCGGCCGCGCTCCCGGACATCGCGGCGCATTCGGCGAATGAAGCGAAGATCGGGCTCCGTATCCACGAAAATCTTGATATCGAAAAGATCTCGCAGCGCGGAGTTTTCAAAGATCAGGATGCCTTCGACAATCAGCGCAGGCCGGGGTTCGAGATGCACTGTTGCCGGGACGCGGCGGTGCTGAGTGAAATCGTAGACGGGACGTTCGATGGCGCGGCCTTCGCGCAAATTCTTGACATGAGTGACCAGGAGCGGAGTATCGACGGAGTCGGGGTGGTCAAAGTTTTGTTTGGCGCGCTCTTCAATGGGCAGATGCGGAAGGTCTTTGTAATAATGGTCCTGCTGAAGCAACAAAACACTTTCTTCCGGCAAGACTTCCATCAGGCGGCTGGTAATGGTTGTTTTGCCGGAACCGGTGCCGCCACAGATTCCAATGGTCAAATTGCGCGTCATACTCTCAGCGGCCGCGCTTCCCTTTTCGTCCGCTCTCCTTTGCAGCCTTCTCTTCAAGGACTGCCTGAGCGGCAGCCAAACGTGAGATGGGCACACGATAGGGTGAGGCGCTGACGTAGTTCATTCCCACCTTATGGCAGAACTTGACGCTTTCGGCGTCTCCTCCGTGCTCCCCGCAAATTCCAACCTTAAGCTTTGGGTTCGTGGCGCGGCCACGCTGAATGCCCCACTGGATTAGTAAGCCGACCCCGTCAGTGTCCAGAGATTGGAAAGGGTCGGACTTAAAAATGCCAGCCTTCTTCTCGTCCACGTAATCTGGCAGAAATCGGCCGGCATCGTCGCGGGAAAGGCCCATGGTCGTCTGTGTAAGGTCGTTCGTTCCGAATGAAAAGAACTCAGCCACTTCGGCAATCTGGTCCGCCAGCAGAGCGGCTCGCGGAAGTTCGATCATTGTACCAACCAGGTAGTCTACTTTCATGCTGGTCTCCTTCATTACTTCTGAAGCTACGCGGCGAGTGGCGTCGGTTAGGATTTGGAGTTCTTTGCGATCCAGAGTGAGCGGGTGCATTATCTCAGGTAACACTTTAGTTCCTGATTTCTTGCATTCAATCGCCGCCTCAATGATCGCTCGCACTTGCATCTCAAGTATTTCTGGGAAAGTGATCGCCAAGCGACAGCCGCGATGGCCCAGCATTGGGTTCGCTTCGTGCAATTGCTCAACGCGGCGGATCACGGTTTCAACATTTACTCCAATTTTGCGCGCCAGTTCTTCCTGCTTATCGCGGTCGTGGGGAACGAACTCGTGCAGGGGTGGGTCGATCAGGCGGATCGTAACCGGGAATCCATTCATGGCTTTAAAGATGCCGATGAAGTCGCGCCGCTGGAATGGAAGCAATTTCGCGAGAGCATTTTTTCGCGCCTCAGGGTCGTTGGCGATGATCATCTCCTGAATGGCCAACTGGCGCTCGGTGCTCTTCTCCGGCTGCTCGAAGTCCTTGAAGAACATGTGCTCGGTGCGGCACAGGCCAATCCCCTCGGCGCCCATTTCGCGTGCCTTGGTGGCATCATGCGGAGTATCAGCATTGGTGCGCACTCCAAGCCGGCGCACGCCATCGGCCCATTTCATTATCGTGTAATAAGCAGGAGGCAGTTCCGGAGTTACAAGCGTCATTTGACTCTGCAGGACCGCGCCATCGTTGCCGTCGAGTGTGATCCAATCGCCTTGTTTGATGGTCTTACCCTTCACGCTCATTTGCTTTGCAGCGTAGTCGATGTTCAGGGCTTCGCAGCCAACGATGCAGCATTTGCCCCAACCACGAGCAACGACTGCGGCGTGGCTGGTCTTGCCTCCCGTCGCCGTAAGAATCCCTTGGGCTACGAACATTCCACCGACGTCCTCAGGGCTGGTTTCGCGGCGGACAAGAATTACCTTCTTTCCGTTGCGGGCCCACTCCTCCGCTTCGTGCGCAGTGAAAACCACTTGTCCGGTTGCAGCACCCGGGACGGCATTGATTCCCTCCGCGAGCTTGAGCTTGGCAAGCTCAGTGCGCGGGATGCTGCTGTCGATAACCGGATAAAACAGGCGTTCGATATCTAGCGGGTTGATCCGTCCGATGGCTTCATCGCGGGTGATCAGTTTCTCGTTGGCCATGTCCATAGCCATGCGGAAGGTCGCGCCGGGGGCACGCTTACCCGTGCGCGTCTGCAGCATGTAGAGCTTGCCCTCTTCCACAGTAAATTCCATGTCCTGCATGTCGCGATAGTGTTTCTCAAGTATCGCTCGAACTTTCTCGAGCTGCGCATAAACCTTCGGCATCAACCGCGCCATCTCAGTAAGGTGCATGGGTGTACGTATACCGGCAACCACGTCTTCCCCCTGCGCGTTTATGAGGAAGTCGCCATAGAAACTCTTCTCGCCAGTGCTCGGATCACGCGTAAAGCAAACGCCGGTGCCCGAATTCTCACCGGTGTTGCCAAAAACCATTTGGACCACGTTGACGGCTGTGCCGAGGAGACCGGTGATTTTTTCCACGCGCCGATAGGTGACGGCCTTCTCTGCCATCCAGGATTCAAAGACAGCGCCGATTGCCCCCCAGAGCTGCTCCTTCGGATCGTCGGGGAAATCCTTTCCAGTCTTCTTGCGGAAATAGGCTTTGTATTGAGAAATCAACTCTCGCCATCCTTCCGCAGAGACTTGGGTATCATCCTTGAATCCGCGGCGAGTCTTCATGTCCCGTAGTAGCGCCTCCAATTCTTCCTTTGGGAGACCTATGACCACGCTGGAATACATTTGAACGAAGCGCCGGAAAGCGTCGTAGGCGAAGCGCTCGTTCTTGGTAATGCGCGCAAGGGCGGCAACAGATTTGTCATTGAGTCCCAAGTTCAATATCGTTTCCATCATGCCCGGCATGGAGCGTGCGGAACCAGAACGTACGCTTACTAGGAGCGGATCCTTGGGATCTCCGAGGCGCTTGCGGGTGAGCTTTTCAAGGCCGATGAGATTGGATTCAACATGTGACCGCGAGGTGGGCGGATATTTGTGGCCATGCTTCAAGTAGTAGTCGCAACATTCGGTGGTGATAGTAAAACCGGCTGGGACCGGCAAGCCAATGCGTGTCATTTCCGCAAGCCCGGCACCCTTACCACCGAGCAGTTCCTTCATTTCTCCGTTTCCTTCCGCCTTGCCTCCTCCAAAAAAATAAACGTATTTCGCCACGGATAATTCCTCCTGAGAATTAAGTTCTCGAAAATTTTCGATTCAATTGTGTCGGCGCGCCGACAGGAATTCTGCCGACTTCATAATTAGTTAAAGGAACACTTAAAGGTTTAAGTTCAACTCTTTTCCTCTGCGGCAATCTCGGAAAAATCAGCAATGGTTGAAAACTCCTTCAACAACTCGGCAAGGAGAGTCAAGCGGTTGCGCCGGACCTGCTCGTCTTCCGCCATCACCAGGACGTCGGTGAAAAAACGGTCCACCGCCGGACGCAACTCCGCGATGGCCTGAAGCGCCTCCCTATACTTCCCCGCGCGCTTTTCGGAAGTTGCCTTTTGGGCGACAGCGCTGGCCGCAGAATGCAATTTACGTTCGGCGTCTTCGGTAAACAATTCCACTCTGACCGCCGGCAGCCGCCAATTCTCCGGGGGCCCGGCTTTCTCGATGATCTTGCGTATGCGTTTGAAGGAAACCGCGAGCGGCTCGAAGTTCTTTGTGCGGCGGATAGCCTTTAGCGCTTCCATGCGGCGCACGGCGTCCACCAAGTCGTCCGATCCGGCGGCGAGCGCGGCGTTGACCTCATCATAAGCGAAACCCAGTCGCTCGCGCATGACGAAGCGTGCGCGCTCCAGGATGAAATCAAGGATTTGCTTTTCCGTAGCGGGCTTCACATGGATCTTGGGATTGTTCGTCGAGAGCGCTTTGGCCCCGGCTGAAACCGCGGCTGACAATGAAACTGGAAGTTTGCGCTCAAGAATGATTTTCACGACTCCCAGAGCAGCGCGGCGTAAACCGAAAGGGTCACTTGAACCCGTTGGGAGAAGCCCCGAGGCGATGCAGCCAACCAATGCGTCCAGTTTATCAGCGAGCGCAACTGCGCATCCTGTCAGATTCCGCGGGACCTTGTCGTCCAGTCCGGCAGGCCGATAATGATCGTAGACGGCACGGAACACATCTTCAGGTTCTCCTTGAGCTTCCGCGTAAAGCCCTCCCACGATTCCCTGCAGTTCAGGAAACTCTTTAACCATTTCTGTGACCAGATCGCACTTGGCTAGCTCTGCGGCGCGGTCGGCGCTGGCCGAACTGGCTTGAGGAATTGCGGCAGCGAACCACTGCTCGGCGAACCAGCGTGCAATCTGCCGCATCCGCTCGACCTTGTCGCCGTAGCTTCCGAGCCGGGATTCATATGTGACCTGAGAAAGCTTGGGCAAAAAGTCGGCGAGCCGACATTTCTGATCCGATTGCCAGAAGAACTTCGCATCAGCGAATCGCGCACGCAATACGCGTTCGTGCCCGGCGCGGATCAATCCTTTCAAGTCCCGGTCGAGATTGATGACCGCGAGGAAGGATGGAGCCATGCGACCATCCCGCGTGTGCAGGGCAAAATATTTTTGGTGGTCGCGCATGACCGTGATCAAAATCTCATCCGGCAACTCAAGGTAGCTGGGATCAAATTCCCCCATGATCGCAGTGGGATACTCGTTGAGATAAACAACCAGATTGGCGAGGAGGGGATCGTCATGAATGCGCAACCCACGCCCCGCGGCGAGCTTGGCCAATTCTGATTGGATCTTCTTCTGTCTGGCTTCGGGGCGCACTAGAACGAAGTTCTTTCTCAGCGATGCCTCGTAACGGTCGACTCCTTTTATAGGAATCCTGGATTTGCCCAGAAAACGATGGCCGACCGATTCCCTTCCCGCGCGCACTCCTGCCAGCTCCAACTTCAAAGGCTTTCCGTCGAGTAAAGCCACCAGCCAACGTATGGGGCGAATGAAACGCATTCCGTCTCTCGTGGTCCAGCACATGCTGCGCGGCCAGGAGATTTCCGCGACGGCGTGCGGAAGGATTTCTGGAAGGATGGCCTCAGTGGGACGGCCGCGCGTCACCAGTTTCGCGGCGAGATACTCTCCGCGAGGTGTGTTCACGACAAAAAGTTTTGAGACCGGAACCCCCTGCTTATCTGCGAAGCTCACGGCGGCGCGTGTCGGCTGGCCGACATTATCGTAGGCCACCGATTTTGGCGGGCCGGTTACCTCATGCTCACTGTCTTCTTGCTTGAGGCGGAGAGCTTTGCACATGCCGACAATTCTTCTCGGAGCACCCCAGACCTCAACACTCTCCTCAACCAGTAAGCCTGCGGTGGAAAGATATTTCTCAAGTATTACTTTGAATTCTTCGCAGGCCTTAGCGATCATCCCCGCGGGGATTTCTTCACATCCAATTTCAAAAAGGAAGTCCGCGGTCTTCTTCATGCGGACCCTTTTTCAAGCGCCTCGGCGCATTCCGCCGCGCGAGATGCAGACTGGTCGATGTAGCACTCCGCGATGCGAGTCGCAATCTGACGCACTCGTCCAATCAATGCCGCGCGCTCGGTGGTGGATATGGCCCCACGAGCGTCCATAAGGTTGAACAGATGGGAACATTTCAAACAAAGATCGTAAGCCGCCAGGACCGGAAACCGGCGCTTGGCGTCATTGTCTTTCCACGGATAAGACTTCAGCAGTTGGTGCGCCGCGCGTTCATTCAATTCAAACATCTGTCGCGTTGAGGCGATGTCTGCGAGCTCAAAGCTGTAAGCAGAAAACTGTTCTTCCTCACCCAGTCGGACTTGTGAGTAGGTGTGATCGTTCGTCCAACGCAAATCAAATACACTCTCAACTCCCTGCAAAATTGTTGCGATCCGCTCGAGGCCATATGTAAGTTCAACCGAGACCGGTTCGAGGTCCACTCCCCCGCACTGCTGAAAGTAGGTGAACTGGGTGATCTCCTGTCCGTCGAGCAAAACTTGCCAACCCATTCCCCAGGCGCCCAGTGTAGGAGACTCCCAATTGTCTTCCTCGAAGCGAACGTCGTGCGCTTTCAGATCAATTCCAATCGTTCGCAGGCTGGCTAAATAAAGATCCTGAGAATCTGCGGGCGAAGGCTTGAGTATCACTTGGAGCTGAGTGTGCTTGTAGAGTCGATTTGGGTTCTCACCATAGCGGCCGTCGGCGGGCCGACGACTGGGCTGGACATAAGCGACGCGGTAGGGGTCCGGACCAAGGACACGCAGGAAAGTTTCCGGGTGCATAGTGCCGGCCCCAACCTCAATGTCATAGGGCTGTTGAAGGATGCAGCCGGCATCCGCCCAGAACTTCTGTAACGCGAAGATGAGTTGTTGGAAGTTCAGTCCGCGAATCCTAACTTCATGTTTTACTTTAGTTTTCAATTTCGCCTGCTATCAAAGCTCGAGCGGAAAGTTTGTGCTCGGTTTCTGTTTCGATGATGTCCAGCAAATATGTAAGTAATACTTTCAATTCCTTTTCCGTGGGCGAAGCCTCAGAAAAGCTTTCAAGTTTTTCTCCCATGATCCTGCGTCCCAACTTTAACATTTCGGCATTGATTGGTTGCCCACCAATCCGACAATCTGGGCAAACCAATTCACCGGTAGTCAGTGCGTATGCTCCTCGCGATCCGAAAACTTTGCCGCAATTCTGGCAACGCTCAAAGCTCGGAAGCCAGCCCGCGAACCGCGTGGCCCAAAGCGCGAAATAAGTGAGCGGGAGCCAAATACCCGCAGCTTGTGCCAGCGCCCTGGAGACCAACAAGGTCAAACGAAAAACTGAGTCAGTGGCCTCACGCTCCGGCAAAACCGTTTCCACAATTTCGCTGACCAACGCCAGGGCCAAACTCGTTGTGTAATCGCTCTGCGCAGCAAAGAACGATTCGAGCAGTTCACACTGGTTGATGCGCACAAGCTCGCGGGTCTCGCGCTCGTAAAACCAGATGCGAATGTGCGAGAGCGGCTCCAGTGTGGAACCGAATTGACTCTTGAGCCTCTGGGCTCCGCGGGCCACTCCTTTAAGGCGCCCCTCCGAACGCGATAGAAAGCTCACCAGGCGATCCCCCTCGCCCAGCGGAAAACTGCGGAGCACTATGGCCTCAGATTCCTTCAACGGCATCGAGTTGTCGGCGCGCCGACCGGGCACGGCATGAGCAATCCCATGGCTTGAAACGCAATTACGCGACCTGCGAAACGGAACAAACTTACTTACCACAGCGAACGATAAGACGCAAACAAGAAGCGAACTTTCACAAAAAATATTCAGATAAACTGCGGCGCACACTTGCAAAAATCACAGGCTCGGCTAGAGTGCAGTTGTGAACCGCGCGCGGAAAAGGCCGACAAATCAACCGCCCTTGGTGGACGTGGTGGGCGTGGGCCTTAATGCCACGGACACCGTCATCCAGCTTCCCCACTTCCCGGCCTTCAATTCTAAAGTGGAGTTTATCTCGGCCACCTTGTTGCAAGGGGGGCAAGTAGCCTCTGCAATGGTGGCCTGCCAGCGCTGGGGCCTGCACACAAGGTACATCGGAAAAGTGGGCGACGATCACGCGGGTGAATTGCAGGCTGAGGCATTTAAAGAGGAAGGGGTGGAGGCACACCTCACAATTGCGCCGGGAGCGACCAGTCAAACATCATTCATCCTTGTCGACCAGACAACAGGGGAGCGGACTGTCCTCTGGAATCGTGACGAACGCGTCGCTCTTCAGCCGGATGACTTGGATAGAGAAATGATTGTCGCTGCGCGGGCGCTCTTAGTCGATGGTCACGACACCGCCGCGGCGGGTTGCGCCGCCAGGTGGGCTCGTGAAGCAGGGATACCCGTAACGGGCGACTTCGATAACCTCTATTCTGGAGTTGAAGTATTACTTGAGGATACAGATTTCGTGATCAGTTCACGTGAATTCCCTACTCGAGTTTCAGGAGAGCCGGATTTGTTAAAGTCCCTGCCCCTAATCCAACGCAGGTTTAACAATCGAATGGTTGGAGCAACACTTGGCACTGACGGCGTCCTGGCTTGGGACGGCGCCGAATTCCATTACTGCTCCGCCTTCCGAGTTGCTGCCGTGGATACGACGGGCGCGGGGGACGTGTTCCATGCGGCATTCGTTTATGGGCTCCTCGCCGGATGGCGTATTGAGGAGCAGCTTAAGTTTTCTTGTGCAGCGGCAGGCTTGAATTGCAAGGCGATCGGCGCGCGGGGAGGAATCGCTCCGTTGGAACAGATCCGGGCACTGATGCGTGACGGAGCGACGTATCGTGACGCTTATCCCGCACGACGATTCAAGGCATAGCAGAAGGTTCATGCGAAACATTAATTTTAGTGGTGACTGAATGATCCCTCTTAAGGACGACAATCCAAGGTTTACGGTGCCCTTCGTTACCATTCTCCTGATTCTGATCAACGTCGTCGTATTTCTTTATCAAGTGTCGCTGACGAGGGGTGCCGGTCAACACTTGGTGATGATGTACGGCATGATTCCGTCCAGGGTGGAGGCGGCCTTCTCGGGTGGGAACGTTCCGTTGGGTCTTGCCCTGGAGCCGTTGATCACCTCCATGTTTCTGCATAGCGGCTGGTTGCACTTGATCGGCAATATGTGGTTCCTCTGGATTTTCGGAGATAACGTGGAAGATCAGTTGGGGCACGCGGGTTACCTGCTCTTCTACATGGTCTGCGGTGTCGTAGCCGGGGTCACGCACACGATCGCAAATTGGGGGTCTTCCCTGCCCGCCATAGGAGCGAGCGGGGCGATTGCCGGGGTGATGGGTGCATACTTAATCTTCTTTCCGCGCGCGAAGGTACTGACTCTTGTGCCTCTGCTGATTTTCTTCTTCACCGTTCGGCTTCCGGCCATCGTGCTTATTGGGATTTGGTTTCTGATGCAGTTCTTCAGCGGTGTCGGCTCGCTTGGCACGGATAACGGGGGCGGCGTGGCCTGGTGGGCGCACATCGGGGGATTCTCGCTGGGAGTTCTGATTGCGTTGGTGATTCGAGAGAGCCGACCACAGACCGGTGACTAGGTGTGCGTGATGCCGCTCTTGGTGACCCAGTCCGCCATCCACTGGCCGGCTTCGCGAGTTCCAAGGTGACCGCCGACATCGTGAGTGGTCTGGTGAGCGGCAACCGACGCGCGGACGGCGCCCCGGAGACTCGCGGCCTCTTGCGGCCAGCCGATGTGCTCGAGCATCATTGCTGCAGCCAGGACTGAGGCAATCGGGTTCGCGAGATTCTTGCCGGCAATATTGGGCGCAGAGCCGTGTACCGGCTCGAAGATCGAAATCTTGCCCGGATGAATATTTCCTGAAGGGGCCATTCCCATGCCACCGGCGAGCTGCGCGCCCAGGTCGCTGATAATGTCGCCGAACAGGTTGCAGGTAACAATCACTTGGAACTGGGACGGGTCGCGCACAACTTCCATCGCCAGCGCGTCGATGTAAAGGTGGCGTGACTCAATTTCGGCGTATTCCTTACGAATGTCAGCGAAAACCCTTTGCCAGAGGTCATGAGCGAAATTCAGGGCGTTGGATTTGTCGCTCATGCATACACGCGTGAGTTTGTTGTGGCGGGCGTACTCGAAGGCGTGGCGAATGATGCGCTCGACGCCCTTGCGGGTATTGACGTCCTCCTGCAACGCGATCTCGTCGTGCGTGCCCTTTTTGAAGATGCCGCCCACGCCAACGTAGAGGCCCTCCGTGTTTTCCCGAAAGACCATGAAGTTGACGTCGCGCGGGGTGCGGTCGCGCAGTGGGGTAAGTTTGGCGTCCAGCAATTCAACCGGCCGGGCGTTTACATACAAATCGAGTTTGAAACGCAGCCCGAGCAGGATGTCGGCGGCGTGCTTGTTGCTGGGGACGCGCGGATCGCCCATGGCCCCCAGCAGAACGGCATCGAATTTGTCACGAAGCATCTGCTCACCGCCTTCGGGGAGCGTGGTGCCGTCGCGCAGAAAGCGGTCGGCGCCCCAATCGAGTTCGGTTAGCTCAAGGGCTCGACCGGAGACGGCGGTGGCGGCTTTAAGGACCCGGACAGCTTCGGCGATTACTTCCTTGCCGACTCCATCGCCAGGGATAACGGCGATGCGCTTCGTGGGACTGGGTGCTGCGCTCAATTAAGAGGTCCTCCGTCGGCGCGGAAAGTAGCATGTGGGAGATGAGACGTCAAAGTCAAAAGAAGCGCAGGTAAGGGGTTGGAGAGCAAGGCAAGGACGAGGAGGGAGTCAAAATCAAAGGCCTAGACTAGGGCCATTACTGCCGAGGCACAGAGATCACAGAGGTGGCACGGAGAATCCAGCTTGAAGCGATTCCCTGCTACTCCTAGGACAAGACCTCTTTTGAAACTGTGAGTTTTTCGATTCGATCAAGCTGCACGTTGTAACCGATGCCCGGGCCTTGGGGGACGCGGATGGTGCCTTGCGCGGTGACTTCGACGGCTGGCTCGATGACGTCCTGCTGCCAGTAACGCGCGCTGGCGGAGACGTCCCCGGGCAATGTGAAGTTGGAAAGCGTGCTGAGCGCGATGTTGTGCGCGCGGCCAATCCCCGATTCGAGCATGCCTCCGCACCACACTGGGATGCTGTTTTTCTGGCAAAGGTCGTGAATGACGCGGACGCGGTTGTGTCCCCCAACGCGGCCCAGCTTGATGTTGATAATCCCGCAGGCGTGCAATTCGATTGCCGCGCGTGCTTGCTCTTCTTCATGAATACATTCATCGAGGCAAATCGGCGTTTGGAGCTGACGCTGGAGCGCGACGTGGCTGAAGAGGTCGTCCCAACCGAGCGGCTGCTCAATCATCATCAGGTGGTAGCCTTCCAGTTGTTGCAACAGCGGCAGGTCGCTCAGGCGATAGGCGGAGTTGGCGTCCACCATCAAGCGGATACGCGGGAATTTTTCGCGCAACATACGGACCGGCTCGGCGTCCCAGCCCGGCTTAATCTTGATTTTGATGCGCTGGTAACCCGCGGCGAGTTCCATTGTTACGGCTTCTGCCAGTACGTCCAAACTCGGCTTGATGCCGATGGAGACGCCAGTGGAAAGTTCCTGTCGCGAACCCCCCAACAGTTTCCAGAGCGGAATCCCTTTCTGTTTGGCCTCAGCATCCCATATTGCCGCTTCCAGAGCGGCCTTGGCCATATTGTGTCCGCGAATGTGGGTGAGCGGAAGATAAACTTCGTTTGCAGATGCGAATTCCATATCCTTCACAATTGGCCAGGCGTATTTGCGAAGAATCACCGCGGCCGTGTCAACGGTTTCGGGTGAGTAGAATGGGCCTTCTCCTGCGACACATTCGCCCCAGCCCGAGACTCCGTCCACCTCGGCTTCGACCAGCAGGATTCGCCGCAGCGAAATGACGCCAAAGCTGGTTTCAAATGGCTGCAGCAAAGGCATCTGGATTTCGCGAAGTGTGATGCGGCGGATCTTCATGGTTCGTCATTGCCTTCCGAAAAATTCCTCCACGGCTCAAGGATATATCGGCCGCCCTCAGGGCCGATTTCAATCCCTGTGGCGACAAACCCTTGACCCAACCATTTTTGAAATTGTTCGCGCAGTTCGGTTTGAACCTGCAGGGCTTCGGCCGGAGCGTCGCGGCGCAGCCGGGGAATTCCGGCCGGCACCAGGATCTGCGCGCGTTCAGAAGGTGGAGTTTGCAATTCAATGCCGCGGCCGTCGAGGAGGGTTTCCACGCGAGGGGATTCCAGCCACCATTCCGCAACAAGGCGATCCGTGGGCATACCACGATGCAAAGGACTTGAGGTAATGCCATAACAGTTCGGAACGTAGCGCCTGGCAATCGCGCCCAGGCGCATTAAATTGAGATAGGCGTTCTTCACTTCGAGAGGATCAAAAGTCCATTCCACTAATCCGATGCCCCGGTTGATGGCATCCTCGCGTTGAAAACGCTTCAAGCGGCGGCCAATGCCGCGGTCACGATAAGCTTCAAGAACTGCCGTCATGTGGGAATGGAGGAAGAGTGTATCCTCACGATAGCCGGTGAGGGCGAGCGTAAAGCCCACCATTTTTTCGCCATCAAATGCCCCGAGGACCTGCCCACCGGTTTCCGCGGCCACCACGAACAGGGGCAGTGGCACGTCCAATTCTGTTTCGCCCCAGACGCGCTGCTGAAGTTCGTAGCAGGCCTGGAATTCATCCAGGCCGTGACAATGGCGGATTTGAATCTCGCCAGCTCGAGTAGGAGCGGTCATCGAGCAGCCCTCGAAACTTTGGTTGTGGCAGGTGCAACGTGGTTGAGTTTGGCCTGTTCCCACAGCGCGTCGAGTTCGGCGGCATTCAAATCGGCGAGTTTACGGCCTTCGGCGGCAGATCGAGTCTCCATCTGTCGGAACCGGTCGATAAATTTGCGATTTGCTTTCTTGAGCGCGATTTCCGGGTCAAGCTTGAGAAATCGCGCGACATTCACCGCCGCAAAGAGCAGGTCTCCCACTTCCGACTCGACAGCTGCACGGTTGCCTGCGGCAATTTCGGTTTCCAATTCGCCGGTCTCTTCGCGCAGCTTGTCGAGGACGCCTGCGATATTCGTCCAATCGAAGCCCACACGAGCGGCGCGGCGTGTGAGCTGGTAGGCCTCAAGGATCGCGGGAAGTGAGCGTGGGATCCCGTCCAGGAGGGATGGATCATGCTCCTGCGTTGCAGCCGAGTGTTTAAGGCCGCGGTCGGCGCGGTCCATGCGGCGCTCTTCGGCCTTCAGGTGCTCCCAATTCTTCAGGACTTGCGCAACGGTACCGGCTTTGTCCTTGCCGAAAACGTGGGGATGCCGGCGGACCATCTTGGTGTGCACGCGCTCAATGACGTCGCCGATATCGAATCGGCCGGTGCGTGCGGCAAGCTCAGAATGAAAAATGATTTGAAGGAGCAGGTCGCCCATCTCCTCGGCAAATTTGTCGGGGTCGCCGGATTCGAGCGCGTCGAGAA
Organism: Candidatus Acidiferrales bacterium; assembly: GCA_035308165.1. Lineage (GTDB taxonomy): Bacteria > Acidobacteriota > Terriglobia > Acidiferrales > UBA7541 > DASTCZ01. Next base: position 20,542 of record DATGHC010000017.1, read on the forward strand.
CTTCGTAAGCTTCCTCAATCAAATACGTGCGCAAGGATTCGTGGGTCTGTTCGCGGTCCCAGGGGCAGCCATCGGGAGCCAGGAGACGCTCCTGCAGTGCAACAAGCTTCTCGAAGAGTTTGCCGGTGCCTGGGCGCGTGCTTTCGCGTGTGACTTTTGCTGCGCGAATTGCAGTCTTCGATTTGCGAGTTCGTTTTCGTGAAACCGGCACAATGTTTTCTCAACGCCTCAAATGGACACCCGAATCTAAGGCAGAGTGAGCGAATTGACAAGTCCCACGATCAAAAGCGCCCTCGTGCAGGGCTGTCTTGTCGTGGGTGTGCGACGGATGATAGACTGGGGCATAAGAATAACGAGAATCCGCGAAATTCCTGAGGAACTTCCTTGGCCGAGCAAAAAAAAGAGGAGACTTTTAAGGTAGTTGACCGCCGCCTATTTAGCGACACGGGCGAAATGCGTAAGGATATTGCCGAGCAAACCGAGCGGGAACAAGAAGCCGCCACCGTCGCCGCGGAAATTGCGGCGAGGGCGGCGGAAAAAGGAAAGAAGGGGGCGCAACCTGGCGCTTCCACCGGCCCGAAGACGGGCGCGGTTGAATCGGCGAATCGTGCAGGCGACATTTCTCCTGCGCCCAACGACCTCAAATCAAGTCGCGGTTTTCAAATGCTGGTGGATTTTGTGGCAAGGAATGCGGCCATGCTGCTCGGTGGGTACACCGACCCTCGCACAGGCCAACCGCTGTTGGATTTGGATGGAGCGCGCGAAGTCATAGATATGCTCGATGCGCTGCGCGAAACGACGAAGGGAAATCTGTCCAGCGAGGACGACAAGTTGCTGTTGGACGTGATCGGCAGCCTGAAACTTTCATTTATGGAAATATCCAAAGCTGCGGCAGCCGCGATGAAGGAAAAGGCCGCGACGCGTCCTTGAAGGCCACGCCGCAGTTCGATTAATTGCCCGTGCCTGCTGAAACAACCTCAGAGAAAGCAGCGTTACAGCTAACCGTGCTGGGTTCCGGCACATCCATGGGTGTGCCCACGCTGGCGTGTCCCTGCCGAGTTTGCCATTCAGATGACCCACGCGACCGCCGCACACGCCCTTCGATTCTGCTTTCGCGCGGCGGTCAAAATGTAGTGATTGATACCAGCCCCGATTTTCGCGCGCAGGCCCTGCGCGAAAATGTTCAGAGGCTCGACGCCATTGTTCTGACACATGGGCACGCAGACCACATTTTGGGGTTCGACGATATCCGGCCCTACAATATGCGCCAGAAGGAACACCTGCCGGTATACGCCAATCAGGAAACAATCGATGTTTTGCGTCGGACATTCTCCTACGTGTTTGACAATGTGCCGGTCTTGAGCACAATTCCTCAGGTTTCTCTGCACCTGATTGACGGTCCATTTAAACTATTGGGGATGGAGTTCATGCCGATTCCATTGGATCACGGAGGCACACGGGTCTTGGGATTCCGCATGGGGAGTGCGGCGTATCTGACGGACTTCAGCCGTTTACCTGAGCAATCAGAACCGCTGCTCGGAGCGCTCGACGATCTCATTTTGGACGCGCTTCGCGACACCCCGCACCCGATGCATCTCACTGTGGACCAGGCGCTTGAGGTGGTGCGCAAGCTCGCCCCTCGCCGGGCGTGGTTTACTCATATTTCGCATGATTTGCCGCATGAGGAGACGAACGAGCGGCTGCGCGGCGCAGGATTCCCGCAAGTGCAGGTGGCGTACGATGGACTTCGATTTGAGGTGAAAGTGTGACTGCGTTTCATGTGGCACGTTCGGCGGCGGAATGGCAAGCTCTTGCTGAGGATGCCTCCAGAGCAGGAGGCCTGCGCCGCGCCGTGCTGTCCGTGGGAAATTTCGACGGGCTGCACATCGGGCACCAGAGAATTCTTCACGCCGTTGTGGAGCGAGCCCGGCGCGAGGAAGCCATCGCGGCGGTGATCACATTTGATCCCCATCCAATGAAGATATTGCGGCCTGAAATGGCGCCTCCTCTGCTGATGACCATGGCGCAGCGTCTTGCGGGATTTGAACAAATGGGGCTGGATGCCGTTCTGGTGATGCGATTTGATGCCGCGCTCGCACGACTTTCAGCAGAAGGATTTGTGAAGCGAGTTCTGGTCGAGACCGTTCACACCAGAGCAGTCTTGGTGGGCACCAATTTTCGATTCGGCCACAAACAAACGGGGGACGTGGCGTTCTTGGAGAAACTTGGGAAACGCGAGGGGTTCGCGGTCGAAATTGTACACGCGGCTTTGCTCGCGGGGAAGGCCGTGTCCAGCACAACGATCCGCCAGGCAGTGGCGGATGGAAATGTCGAAGAGGCGGCCGTGCTTTTGGGACACCCTTTCGCGCTTACGGGGTCAATCCATGCAGGTACTGGGCGAGGATCAAAAGTCGTGGTCCCGACATTGAACATGGCTGCGGATCAGGAGATTCTTCCCGGCAATGGTGTGTATGCCACACAGACTGTTCTTGAGGGGCAGGTCTATCAATCAGTGACGAATGTGGGGGTTCGGCCGACATTCAATGGTTCGGGTATTACGGTAGAAAGTCATTTGTTCGATTATTCGGGGGCAGCAATTCCGGGAGCGATGGAAGTGCGTTTCTGGAAGCGCCTCCGCGAAGAGCGTAAGTTTGATAGTCCTGATGCGTTGCGGGCGCAGATCATCCTGGACGTCCAGGCCGCCCGGGTCTTTTTCCGAGAGCGGCAGGTTCCTGCGACTTCGTAGAGCCCTAACAAGGATTTCTCGCCTCAATCCAGGTTGAAAGCTCCGCCTAACCTTTTGACCTGCTGAATCTTCGTCTTCATGCCAATCAACACCCAGGAAGTAGGGAAATTGCCCGCCCAAGGGAGTGTCCTATATCTTCCAGTTTCCACAGTTATGTTTACTTCAATATATCGCTTGCAAGGCTATTTCGTTGAAGAGGGCAATTCCCTGCCCTCGCCGATCGTCTTAGGATGAAAAATAGTGGAATTGAGGGTAGGTAAATCCAGCCCGGGGGAGCAGGTCTAGGGCTTGCAATCGGCGCAATAGCCGCCGATTTCAGTGCGGGTTACCGTGATCTTGATCTGACAATCTTGTTCAATCTGGCGCTTCAACTGTTCGAAAAGCCGGCTTTCCACTTCCCTTACCTTGCCGCAGCGAAGGCAAGCGACGTGGATGTGGTCCCGTGGGCCATGGCTCTCGTAGAAGTGCTGCTCCCCGTGGATGTGAAGAAGGTCAAGCTCGTCAATCAGGCCGAACTTCTTGAGCATGTCGAGGGTGCGATACACGGTGACGCGGTGGATGCGGGAGTCAACCTTCTGCGCGCGTTCGAGGATGGCGCCTGCGTCCAGATGGCGCTCGGCGTTGTCCATCACTTGCAGCAGAACACGCCGCTGGCGGGTAAGGCGGATGCCGCGTTTGGCGAGCGCCGCCTGAAGACGTCCGGCGGGCAAATGGGCATTCAGGCGTTCGCCGCTGGAAACACGATGAGCCCGTGAGGCTGGCATGTTTTACTCAAGCGCGCGTACGAAGCCTGCTAGGAATGCAGGAAGACGCGCAGGACGTCATTGTACATGACGAGTGCGAAGATGACCAAAATGAAGACGAAACCGACCTGAAGGAATCGCTCCTTCACTTTCAAGCTCAAATCATGACGGAGCACGCCTTCAGCAGCCAACACGATGATGTGGCCGCCATCCAGAATCGGGATAGGCAAGAGGTTGACCACGAATAAGTTGAGGCTGATGTAGGCCATAAAGAAGAAGAAGCTGCGGAAACCTGCCCGTACGGCTTGTCCTGACACGGCTACAATGCCGACCGGCCCGGAAACATCTTTCAGAGACGCTTTGCCGACAAAAAGTTGGCCAACCAAATCGAGCATCTGCCTGGTGAGACGGGCGTTGAACCATACAGAGAATCCGATTGAATCAAAGACACCCTTTTGCACTCGTTCGGTGTCTATGTGCCGCTTGAATCCCAGCGACCAGCGTGCACCCATCCCATCGCCCAAATCGGCCTTGATGGCACGAATCTGGAGAATCATCGGATGACCATTTCGATCGATCCCCATTTGCGTGGGGCGATCCTCAGTTTGCTTCACCAATTGCGTAAATGTGCTCCAGGCTTCTGTAGGGACCCCCGCATAAGAAATGATCTTGTCTCCGGGCCTCAATCCGGCGCGTTCCGCGGGGGATCCCGGAGTGATGAAATCAACGATTATCGGTTCGGCGGGATACCCAAACATTTCAAATTCATCCCTATTGGAATTAACCGTGGTGTGAATCGACTCGCCCCCTCGATCGATCGTGAGCGGTAACTGCGCACCCGGGAGGGCGAAAAAGGCCTCAAAGTGCGCGCGTTCCCAAGTAGGGTTATCAATGCCGTTCAGGTCGACAATCCGGTCGCCTGGCCGAATTCCAGACTGATCAGCAGGCGACGCCTTAAATATTCCTGCCACATCAATCGGCTTGTCCGCATATTGTGGTTGTTCGTTCACACCGCCATAAATGAAGGCGAAAACAATCAGCGCCGTGAGGGCATTCATGCAAGGGCCGGCAAGCGCGATACATACGCGCTGCCAACGGGGCTTGGAGAGGAATTCGTCCGGTGCTCCGGTGCGTTCTTCAGAAATGTTGTCGCCGGCCATGCGGACGTAGCCACCGAACGGCAAAATGCGAACACTATAGTCCGTGTTGCCACGCTTGACTCCGAATAGACGGGTGCCGAAGCCGAAGGAAAACACATCCACACGCACACCAAAGAATCGTGCCGCGAGGAAATGACCAAACTCGTGGATGGTCACCATGAACCCTAATCCGATAATGGCGCCCACAATGGAAAGTACCGTCGTAATTGAAAACATTTCCGTACCCTTCCCTGCTTAGGTCATTCCTGAATTCAAGCTGCTCGTTGCAGCTTGCTGATTTCTTCTCCAGCCAGACGCCTCGCTTCCGCGTCAGCCGCCAAAATGTCGGCGATGCTCGCCGGCCGCGACCGCGGCATGCGACCGAGCACATGCTCGATTACCTGCGCAATCCCACCGAAACTCAAGTGACGAGCCAGAAACGCCGCCACAGCGACTTCATCGGCGGCATTGAGCGCAGCGGGAAGAACTCCGCCGCGACGAATGGCTTCGCGAGCCAGCTTCAAACAAGGGTAACGCCGCGTGGACACCTTTTCAAAATCCAAACGGCGCAAATTATCCAAATCCAGCCGAAGTTCCTTTGCTTCCACTCGCTCCGGATAGGTTAGCGCATATTGAATCGGAATGCGCATATCCGTGGGACCGAGCTGTGCGAGAACAGAACTGTCCACGAATTCCACCATTGAGTGAATTGTGGATTGCGGATGAATGATGACATCAATTTTATTAAGAGGCATGTCGAAGAGCCAGTGCGCCTCGATAACCTCGAACGCTTTGTTGACCAGTGTGGCCGAATCAATGGTGATACGCTGGCCCATCTTCCAGTTTGGATGCGCCAGGGCCTGTTCCGGAGTTGCCTGAGCGATTTCAGCGAGCGGAGTTTTCCGAAACGGACCACCCGAGGCGGTGAGGATCAAGCGCCGAACTTCCGCGTGAGTTCCGCCGCGCAGGCATTGGTGAATGGCATTGTGCTCGCTATCCACCGGAAGCAACTCGACGCCCGCCTTACGCGCCGCCGCCATTACGAGCTCACCGGCGGCCACCAACACTTCCTTGTTGGAGAGAGCAACCTGCTTGCCAGCAACGACCGCACCATAGGTGGCTTCCAGACCTACGACGCCCACGGCGGCCGAGACTACAATTTGTGCCTCAGGAATTGTGGCAACGCTTAAATTCCCTGCCGCACCCCACTGGATTTCCGGGAGAGGCGTGACACTTGCGGCCCGCAGGCGAACTGCCAACTCGGTGGCCTTCCCCGCATCCGAGACGGAAACAAGTCTCGGATGATGGCGCCCAATTTGGCCGGTAAGCTCATCCAAATTTGAGCCGGCGGCAAGCGCGACGATCTGCAGACGATCGGGCAAAGATTCCACTACGCTCAGGCATTGCCGCCCAATGGATCCGGTTGACCCCAGAATAGAAATTAGTTTCATCAGCAGGATTGAATCCTTCGGATTCCGCTCCAAAATGCCAAGGCTAGCCTCGAATATTCAGCCAGTTGAAATAGTACCAAACCACGGGCGCGGCAAGAATTAATGCGTCAATTCGGTCGAGCATGCCGCCATGGCCGGGAAGCAAACTGCCCGAGTCCTTTACACCGGCGCTACGTTTATATGCGGACTCCAGCAGATCTCCAGCTTGACCTCCCAAGTTGGCCAGGACCGCCATTCCAATCAAATGAATCGGAGGAATATCGATCCATCGTCGAGCTGCAACGGCTACCAGAATTGAGCCCGCCAGATTTGCTACTGCTCCCTCCCAGGTCTTCTTGGGACTCAGGTGGCGCGCCATGGGGAATTTCCCGATGGAGCGGCCCACGAAATAAGCCATGGTGTCGCCCGCCCAGACCAAAACGAGAGTAAAGAGAAGCAGCTTCGGCCCTATCGCCCCCGCACCGTCCAGACGGACCACCGTAGAAAAAGGGAGCACCAGGAACAGCATCGCCGCGGCGCTCACAGATAGGCCACCCAATGAATCCACAACGGGTTGTCTTCCAAATAAGACGATCGCTACGGCGCCCAATACAAAAACCATCAGTACGACTTCAATGGAAAACGATTCGGCAGCCCCAAAATCACGGACGAGCCGCACCCCACCCCGCAGAGACCAGGTCTGCTCGGTGGCCGCAAGCCACTGCGTGAAAATGATGGCCAAGCCGCAGAGACCTGTCCATACACGATGGCCGTGGAGGCCGACGTGCTCGCCCAAAGCGAAAAGTTCCAGCAGCGCCAGCAGCATAATCATCGCGGCCAACACCGCGACGACGGATGGCGGCGCCCACAATACTGCAGCCACTATGATGGGAATCAAAATGGCCGCTGTTATTACGCGCTGAAAAGTCATCTAACCTCGGCGCCTTGCCACTGGTGATGTGGTCCAAACATAGGAGGGGAATTTACCATGCCCTGAGAGCAGTTGCTCCGGTTCTTCGTAAAAGAATCCCGAAATCAATGGTGAGGCTAAGAACCGCGTGGAGGCCGAGGGCCTACGGTCCGTCCCGCGTCGACGGCGAAAAACTGGAGGAGTGAGTCAAGGTTTGAAGACGATGAAGATGATCCCGTGGTGATGGCCTTGCGGGCTGCCGCGAGTGGAGCGGTGTCGTCAATGCGCACAGTACCTCCCTCGAGCGAGAGCCCAAGTTGTTTCCACAGCGCATTCAATTCAACATCCCCAGGGCTATCCTTCATCTTCTCGTAAAGCGGAAGCAAAACAGAAACGCCGACGGCCTTGTCGCCGATGCTGAATGCCTTCTCTATTTCCCAATCGTGGGTGATGTCACCACCTGCATCCAGGATGCCGCGAAGAGCGTCTTGAAGACCCTTCTTGTTTTTGGTTTGACGGCGAATCTCCAGATCAGCGAGGAAGCAAAATAGAGCACCGCCCCAATACGTTCGCCCCCAGGTGTGGGTACGGTCCAGACCTTGATCCCCCGCTTCAGGCAGCCCCTGATGTAAATCGCGCACCAATTCGTACCACATTCGTGTGGGATCCATGTGCCTGGCTTGAACGCGAGCGATAGGCTCAACGTAAGTCGCAATTCCCTCTTCGATCCAGTGATGCTCGTCGGACATGGATGGAAATGTGAGATGCACCATTTCGTGTGTCAGCATCCAATCGTTTTCAAGCGCTTCGGGACTCGTATCTTTGCCCACATTTATTCTTATAAATGCCCCGCGGTTCCCATAAGTGGTTCCATGGCTGACCCCACGGCCATCTGTGACAGTGACGCGGAGCCGCACTTCTGAGACTGGGAAGCGGCCGTAATAGGCAGAGACAGATTCGGCAGCCGAGCGGATCCACTGGGTCAGCCGCTCTTGATTGGTAGAGAGGTCAGCCCCTTCTATAGTGACGTCAATCTTTGAGTTGCCGATAAGAATGGTCGAATTCATCTCATCCCCCCGAACGGGAAGGGGTGGAATGAAGATGGCGAAGAGCAGAATCCGCAGGAAGCGAAGACGGAAAGGCGTATGCCTGCGCCTTGGCATTGTCCGTTGATCATCCCTTTGCAAACGAATTCTGAAGAACTTCGCGCGAAAATGATCCGTCATCCGACCCTTGATTTTTTCGCGCGGCGACCCCATAAATAATCCACAGAGATTTTGCCGGGGCCGAAGATTAGGATAATCAGAGCCATGAAAAGCAGCGTGTAGGGGGCGGCGCCCGTAAATTTATCCGGGTCAGAAATAAAAGAGGAAAAAGCCTCCCTGTCAGCAGTGATATAGGCCATTAACATGTCAATCGTGAGACCCAGGGCCGCGATTCTTGAAAACAAACCCAACGCCAGGAGTATTCCGGCCAGGAATTCAAACAAGGATACAAATGTCGCCGTGGGACCCGGCGCGGGCAAACCCAGGCTGGCGAAGAATTCCGTGACATGAGATAAATTGTGAAGCTTGCCCCAGCCGTTTTGAGCGAGCTGAATCCCCCAATAGAGGCGGATTAGCAACAAGAATGGTGACTGGAGGGTGGAAACGGCTTTTACGAACCAGCTGTAACTGGAATTGATGAAGGCCAAAAGGTTTTTCATGCGCGGGTCCGCCGCCTCTCACTATTCAGTCGCTTAGGACTTGGCCGAAGATCTTTCCGGTCGACAGAACCATCCCATCGCCGCCCAACCACGAAACCATTTCTCGACGTGCACTGGCTGATCGCCAACAGGAATCCGGCTGCTGCGAAAAGCAATGTCCACAGCACGCTTGAGTGTCTTGCCGTCTTGCAGCGCGGTCAGTATTGCGAATTCTTCGCGCACCAGGCGGCGGAAATAAACCGAGTAGTCCATCCGATGGACAATCAAATAAATCCGGGAAGGCTTAAGCCGGGCGACTGCCTGCACGCGCTTGCGTTTCTTACGCTCGTAAAATGCGTTGCTGGCCACTTCACTGTCCACAGGAGCGCGCATTTCCAATGCGAGGTCGTCCACCGGATAGCGCAGATCGAGGAGGCGGATGTAGGGCTGCAATTCCAAGCGGAGTGTCGCGGGATTCGCGCCGGCAACATCTTCCGTGCACAAAGGCGGCTCAGCCCTCCCATCGAACGCTTCAATATCGGCCCATTCGAGGCGAACCATATCGAGAGCCAGCTGCTGGCGCGTACGCGCCCAGCTGGGATGTCGGCGCATCCACGATTCCAAACGTGAACATTGGTTGCGGAGAGTGAATGAACGCGATGGGCAATCATTGATGTATGCCTTGGCCATGGCCTCAAACCGTCGATCACCCAGAACCGCGCACAGCCCCGGAAAATCGTCAGTTATGCTGGCGAGCACGCGATACCAATACTGCTTGTTGTAAATCTCCAGCCGCTCGAATGAGGTCAGCCGGTCGTTGGGCTTGATGAAATCCGCCGCGACCGAGCGCATAGGGCGGCCATTGGGCGCGTAACGTCGCATGTTCTCGGCGGGGGTCAGCGGCGTCATCACCGCGCGGGCCATTTTGCGTTGCAGGCTGAGCAGTTTCATACGGCGGTCGCAAGCGAGGCGCTGGCCAGGTACTTGTTGGCTTTCAAGGCTTCGTTGTGAACTTCGTCAAATGAGGGGATGCGGTCATCCCATTCGAGCAGAGTCGCGGTGTGGCCGACTCGTTCAATGGCGCGGGAATAGAGCGTCCAGACGGGGTCAATCACGGGGTGGTCGTGGGTGTCGAGAATGTACTTCCGATACTTCGAGTGGCCGGCGATGTGAATTTGCGCCACGCGGTGAGCGGGAACGCTGTTCACATATTCCATGGGATTGAAGCTGTGATTTTGCGAGGAGACGTAGATATTGTTTACATCGAGCAAAATCCCGCAATCGGCGCCCTCGACCACTTCATTCAGGAATTCCCACTCGGTCATTTCAGACACATGAAATTCGGCATAGCTGCTGACGTTTTCGACCACCACGGGGATTTCCAAATGGTCGCGCACTTCTCGTATTTTCTGCGCGGTGACTCGGGCGGCTTCAAATGTGTAAGGCATGGGAAGCAAATCATGAGTGTATCGTCCGTCCACGCTCCCCCAGCAGAGGTGGTCCGAAAGCCAGGGCGTTTTCGTGCGCTTCACCAGATCCTTCAGACGGCGAAGATGCTCGCGGTTGGGGCGCTCGGCTGAACCGAAATACATGGAAACGCCGTGCTGAACCACCCTGTATTGCTCCAGAATTTGGTCGAGGGTGTGCAGCGGGCGGCCGCCATCAATCATGAAATTTTCAGAGATGATTTCAAACCAGTCCACGGTGGGTTTGCGGGTAAGAATGTGATGGAAATGAGGAATGCGCAGGCCAATCCCAACTCCATATTCAGTGAAACCGTTGAAGCGATTCGCGGGCATAGGAGTCCCTGTCCAATCTAGAAAAAAGAAGAGGGCCAGTCAAATTGACCTGGCCCTCTTCAAGACAGATTACTGCCAGGCTTGAAGGTGCAAGTTACGTCTTTGGTGCCATGGGCTTCCCATCGGTGCGGCAGCCACCCTTGCCCTTGCAAGAGTTCTTTCCCTTGCAGCCGCCGTCGCTGGTCTTACACCCGCCCTTGCCCTTGCAAGAGTTCTTGCCCGCACAGTCGTGCTTCTTGTCCTTCGTATCCTTCGTGTCTTTCTTGTCCTTGTCGCCCTGATCCTGGATGCCCGCCGCGCGCAGCGAGGGGTTGATCCCTGAAAGCAGGTTTGACGCATGCACAGGTGCCCCCACGCCCGCGAGCAAGCCCGCGAGTGCCGCCCCTGCGATCAACGCTTTCTTGGTGGTAATCATCTGAATTGGCTCTCCTCTGTTTGAGATGTCCTTGCCTACAACTATTCCTTCCGCGCCGAACTTAACCTGGGAAACCACGAAACTCTGATTTCTCAGTTCCGGTGCAAGAGCAGGAAAAATCTCCTTACCATCCAAACTGAGATACCCATCACACCGGCGCCTTGAATCGCAAAACGACCGGCATGAGGCAGGTGCCCAGATGGAGATACCCACCCCCAGCCGGGGAGATTATCCCCTTTGCAAGGGCTTGACAAGCAAAAACTCAACAAAACAGTGACTCGCGTGACTTAAGGAGGGTCAGGCGGACTCGCGCTTGGCCTCTGCGTTCAAGCCTCCGTACCGCCGTTCGCGCTTTTGAAAGTCCAGCAGTGCCTCGAGCAGCCGGAGACGTGTGAAATCTGGCCAGAGGGTCTCTGTGACGTAGATTTCAGCATAGGCGATCTGCCAGAGAAGAAAATTACTCACCCGCATTTCACCGCTAGTGCGAATCAACAGGTCAGGGTCTGGGAGGCCCGCGGTGTAAAGATGGCCCGAAATCGTTTCTTCGTCGACTGGCGGGGAGGTCGCGCCGTTCTTCTTTAAATGGTTAAGGATGGAGTTGAAAGCGTCCACGATTTCCGCCCGTGCCCCATAGTTGAGCGCAACGGCAAGCTTCATACCCGTATTGGGAGCGGTCAGCTCCATAGCCCGGGCTACGTCATCCCGGACGGCTTGAGGGAGCTTGTCGAGGCGGCCAATCACCAGCATGCGGATATTGTTGCGATGAATTTCAGGTAATTCCTTGCGCAGGTATTCGCGAAGCAGGCGCATCAGAAAATCAATTTCGGCCTGGGGCCGACGCCAATTCTCCATGGAGAAAGCATAAAGCGTTAGAGCAGGAATGCCCAGCTTCGCGCAGCTTTCTATCACCTGGCGAGCCGAGGAGACGCCTGCCTTGTGTCCGGCGATGCGGGGCAAGTGTCGGCGCTGGGCCCAACGCCCGTTCCCGTCCATGATGATGGCAATGTGGCGCGGGAAGCGACTGCGGTCGAGCTGCTCCAGCAGTTGGGTCTCGTCGCGCTTCTTGGTACTGAAGAATTCGGTAGCCTTCACAGGTACAACCCGCAATCCTCTTTACCCCGCAAAGTTAGCACACCGTTACATTACGCGCAATGTGGGTGAAGTTAGTAAGCGTCGTCAAAGTCCTGGCACACTTCCAAATCGTCCGGGAAACAACGCGGCAAGTACGAGCACAATCGTCAGGGCGATCATGACCACACAGGTCACCCAGGCAATGACGCTGAACGTGGTGGAATTCACGTATTCGCCCATCAGATCGCGACGGCTGGCAAGCAAGACAATAAAAATGAGGACGATGGGCAGCCAGACGCCATTGGCGACTTGCGAAAATACCAATATCTTCAGATAAGACGCCCCCGGAATCAGGACCAGACCCCCTCCCACCACGATCAGAATCGTGTAAAGCCAGTAAAAAATGGGCGCTTCCCTGAATTTGTGGTCTATTCCCCCTTCAAATCCGAGCCCCTCGCAAATCACATGCGCGGTGGAGAGCGGCAGAATGGAGGCCGCGAATAGGGACGCGTTTAGCAAGCCGAACGCAAAAAGAAGGCTTGCTCCGCGCCCGGCGAGGGGGATGAGGGCTTCGGCGGCTTGCTTCGCATCCGTGATATTTCGATGTCCGGAAACATAAAGTGTGGCGCCGGTGCAAACGATGATGAAGAAAACGATCACCATACAGCTGATGCTGCCGACGAGCACATCGGCGCGCGCTTGGGGATATTGTCGCGGGCCCACTCGTTTTTCAACGAACCCAGCCTGTAAATAGAAAAACTGCCAAGGAGCGATGGTGGTACCTACAAGGGCCGTCAACATGAGTAAATAAGAAGCATTGAACTGGAAGCTCGGAATGATCACGCTCTTGGCGGCCATAAGCCAATCCGGCCGTGCCAGCACAGCGGATATGATGTAAGCGACGTAGAAAAGGCAGGCGATCAAAAATATCTTTTCCACCTGTCGATAGGTCCCGCGCAAAACAAGAATCCAGACGACAAATGCAGCGATGGGAACCGCGATGTATTTGCTGACGTGGAAAATCTCCATCGAGGCTGCCACGCCCGCGAATTCGGCGACCACGTTGCCCAAGTCCACCAGGAATCCGGTGACCATCACAAAGAATGTCGGCCGAAAGCCAAACTCTTCCCGGATCAGGTCCGAAAGGCCCTTCCCTGTTACGACTCCCAGGCGTGCGCACATTTCTTCCGTCACATACAGCGCAATGGTCATGGGGATTAGCGACCACAGTAGAGCGTACCCGTACGTCGCACCGACCACGGAATATGTCGAAATCCCGCCGGCATCGTTGTCCACATTGGAGGTGATAAACCCCGGACCCACCACGGCCATGAATAGGGCCAGGCGGCGCCGAGCGCCACGCGTTCGCTGGCGCCATTTGTTAACGCGGTCGCGCCAGTCCGGGGTCCGAGATGTGATCGTTCCTGGATCCATTGCCATCTTCTTGTTTCAGGCGCTATTTGAACTTGTACCGTGCTTTGACCGTGAGGCGCGTGACCACGTCGTCCACGGTGATCGCGCCGATCGGCGACCCGTTATCGTCCGCGACCGTCAACACGCGCAGATTGTATTTGTCGAACAACTCGAAGACATCCCTTACGTGAGCGTCCGGTAGAAGTGAGAGCAAAGGCTCGGACTTGAGCGAAGCCATGGCCTGTCCCGCATCTGCCAAGAGCAAGCGTCCCATCGGCACTACGCCGGCAAACTTCGCGCTCGAATCCGTCAGGAAAACAGCGTCCAGCTGATCGGCATCCACATCGTTTGAGCGGATCCACTCGATGACTTCCTCGCGCGTGGCCGATTCTGCCACCACGATGAAGTGCGTATTCATCATGCCGCCCGCAGTATTCTCACCAAATTGCATCAAACCGCGGACGTCTCGCGCCTCAAATTGCGGCATTTCTTCCAGTAATTCCTGGGAGGTCTCCGGAGACAATGTGGCCAGCAAATCCGCGGCCTGGTCCGGCTGCATCTCCTCAATAATGTCCGCCGCCTTTTCGGGATCCAGTTTCTCGACGATTTGCTGGCGCAATCTGGCATCGAGCTCGGCCAAGGTTTCCGCCGCACTCTCCTCATCGAGCGAATCAATAATGGATTGCCGCTCCTCGGAGGAGAGGTCCTCCAGGATGTCGGCCAAATCCGCAGGGTGGAAATGGGCGAGCTTTTGATGGGAAACACGAAGTTTGATGCGCCGTAACGGGTCCGGCTCAATCAAATTCACAAACTCCCAGGGGATCGTGCTGGTCGGAAGCTTCCCTTGAATCTTGCGTATGAGTGCATAAGATGCGACACCCTGAAGCAGGCGGCCAACTGCTCCAGTCAGGCCCACGTCTGCCAAACTGACACGCAGCTCGACGCTGCCATTCAAATGGTGTTCCGCCAGATCGAGGTCGTTTACTCGGACCACTTTGCGGCCGCCGGTATCAATAATCTGCTGGTCGAGCAAGTCCTTTTGAACTGCAAGCCATCCCTCGTTAGCCCGATATTCCTCAAGCGCTTTTTCGTTCACATTCAAACGCATCGTTCCGGCAGCGACAGACCCCACCTGGTCATAACGCGCGACGAGCGGCTGATATTTCCCGCGCCCCAGCAGATACCTCGCTACGCGATTGGGTTGGTCGGCCGGCTCGATAAACAGCTCGCGCACTCGACCGACGAAGTTTCCCTGAGCGTCGTAGGCGATGGATCCGAGCAGTTCTGTCGCATGCAGCATCTGTAAAAATTCCTTCCCGCCATTCGGTTGTCAACTACCCCGCGCAAACACAAAAAACCCGCGGCCAGGGTACCGTCCCGGCTGCGGGTGGATTGGAAACCCACTTGTGCTGCCGTTATACGGTACGTACTCCCTTGGACCGTGAACGCCTCGGGCAACCCCTCCAGCACCCGGGGCCCCAGCAAGCCGACTGTGCCAATCCGACCAGATACAAGCCCCCCCAGTTGCACCGGCAACTAGGCGGAGGCTCGAAATCTTCCGTGAGATTCATAAACAATGCATCCATGCTTCGTTGTTAAAGGCATATGCGAACTTTGTCAAGAAGAGAATGGCGTTATTTGAAAAAAAGTTCCGACGGCGGCGATGGCAGCGGATTCAGCGTTTCTTTTTGACAGATTCGCCGAACACCATATCCGGTATCCCCGCAATGATCCCCGGAGCGAGTTGTGGCACCGACACTCCACGCTTGCGGCAGTCTTCCAGGTGGAGCAGGAGATAGTTCTTCGTGACGTAGTCCTTGGCCGAGAAACCAAGCTCGCTCGCGGCCCGGTCTATCGAATCGGTCGGTCCTTCCAGTTCCAGAAAAACGCCGGTCGGAGTCTCGTCAAGCTCAATGTGCAGGCAGACAGCCCACTTTTTTGAAGACGGCAGGGCGAACCGGGTACGGAATTTTTCATAACGGAACCACCCGCGTAACCCCAGCGATTCCAGGATTCTCGATATGGCGTCCGCATCGACTACCACTACTTCGTTTTCCTGCCTGACTTTATAACGCCCCTCTCCTGATGCCTCCGCAGGCCCCTTGTATGTCAACACCACTCGCGACGTTACCCTCTTCCCTGCGGCTGGCATAGACTCGACCCTCACACGGAGCAATTGGCCGTGCCGCGCAAATCCGCCATCCGGCGTATCAAACAGGATGTTTTGCTCGTGGTAGCGGCCATCCTTGCCGGCCACGGCTCCACGGAGAGGTTTGGCGCCGATTCGCGCCAGTTTCTTCCGCGCCGCCTCGGCGCTCTCAAACCGAAGCTTCACCTCAATTTCTTTGGGAATGGGACCCACCTCCAGGCAAAGTCTCGTGCAAACATTCCGCAACCGCACTAGTATAATACTGCGCTCAGTTTCCCTTGCCGGAATATGTCTGAACCAACCACGCCTCTGATGCGGCAGTACCAAGCAATTAAGACTCGCTACCCGCACGCCCTGGTCCTGTTCCGCTTGGGTGATTTCTATGAAATGTTTCATGAGGATGCGATTGTCGCCTCCCGGGAGCTGCAAATCACGCTGACTTCGCGCAACCGCGAGCGTGGGAAGCCCATACCCATGTGCGGTGTTCCTTATCACGCGGCAGAGAATTATGTTGCCCGTCTAATCCGCGCGGGTTTCAAAGTCGCGATGTGCGACCAGATGGAGCAGCCCGGGCCGGGCAAAAAGTTGGTGCGGCGCGAGGTGACGCGAGTCATTACTCCCGGCACCGCAACGGACGCTCAGCTTCTCGAGCCGCGTGAAAATAATTTCCTCGCTGCTGTTGCCTATGGTTCACGGGGCGGTCGCGTGGGCCTGGCCTGGGTGGACATCTCAACCGGCGAGTTCAGCGCCACAGAATTTAGTGGCGCTGAATCGGAGGAAAAGCTTAGAGACGAACTTCAACTGCTTCGCCCGCGCGAAATACTGGTGGAACGCGTTGAGGGCCTCTTCGCCGAGTCCGACACCGCAGGTCCCGGTGCAAAGTTTGCCTCGCGTATGGAAGTGCGCGAAGGGGCAGTCACACGCTTGGAGGATTGGATCTTCGCATCGGACTACGCAGAGAGATTACTCACCGAACAATTCAGCGTTGCTGGGCTTGAAGGATTTGGGCTCGCTGATCACTCTGCTGCTGCGACTGCCGCTGGAGTATTGATCCACTATTTGCGAGAGACTTCCGCCGCGGGCAATGCCAATAACGGCGCCGGTCACACTCTGCAGCATCTTGACCGTGTCCGCTTCTACGAACAACAGGAAACGCTCGGGCTGGACAGCGTCTCCGTCCGCAACCTGGAGCTTGTGGCGCCGTTGTTTCCCGACGACGCTGCAGCCGACAAGAGTGCCACCCTACTGGGCGCGATCGACGAAACCGCAACGGGGATGGGTGCTCGACTATTGCGTTCCTGGATCCTTCGCCCGCTTGTTTCCATCGAAGAAATTGAAGAGCGGCTGAGCGCCGTTGCGGAGTTGAAAGCGCATACGGTGCTCCGCGAAGAGATCCGCGAGGCGCTAAAAGGTGTGTTGGACCTGGAGCGGCTGAACAGCCGCGTTACCTTAGGATTCGTTACGCCGCGCGATTTGATGGCTCTGCGCGCTTCGCTCGCTCGTGTGCCGCTTGCGCGGGGATTCTTAGCTAATTGCACCAGCGACAGATTGGCCGAATTGCGGGAACAAATGGATGATTTGGGCGATGTCGCGGCGCGCATCGAGTCCACCATTGCGGAAAACCCGCCCGCTCAAGCCACCGAGCCAGGCGTAATTAAACGAGGATTTCTTCCTGAGCTTGACAAGCTGCGCGATCTCGGCCAGCGCGGCCGTCAGTTTATTGCCGGAATGGAAGAGCGGGAACGCAAGCGCACGGGTATCGCTTCCCTCAAGATTCGCTATAACCAGGTATTCGGCTATTACATTGAGATTTCGCGACCGAACCTGCATTTGGCGCCACCCGATTACGAACGCAAACAAACGCTTACCAACGCGGAACGGTTCACCTCCAACGAATTGAAAGAATATGAGCAGAAAGTTCTTGAGGCCGACGACCATATCGCTGAAATCGAAGCGCGATTATTTGCCGAATTGCGCCAATGGATTGCCACGCAGGCGGCGCGTCTGCGACGAACCGCGATGGCCATTGCGCAACTGGATGTGCTTGTAAATTTTGCGCGGCTCGCCGCGGCGCGGGATTACTCTCGCCCCGAGTTCGCCGAAGACGGCGAGATGACAATCGTTGGCGGCAGGCACCCCGTCATCGAGAAACTGCTGGAAACGCGTGGCGAGAGGTTCGTCCCGAACGATTTGTACCTGAATGAGTCTTCGCAGCAGATACTTTTGATTACCGGCCCGAATATGGGTGGCAAATCCACCTACCTGCGCCAGGCTGCGCTGATCGTCATCATGGCGCAAATGGGGTCCTTCGTTCCAGCGAGGCAGGCGAGACTGCCTATCACCGATCGCATTTACACGCGTATCGGCGCATCAGACAACCTGGCGCGAGGGCGCTCCACTTTTCTGGTGGAAATGAGCGAGGTGGCGGCAATCCTGAATACGGCAACGCCATGTAGCCTAATCCTGCTTGACGAAGTGGGGCGGGGCACCGCGACTTTCGATGGATTAAGTATCGCCTGGGCTGTGGTTGAATATTTGCAGTCACAGACTCATGCCCGAACTCTTTTCGCTACTCACTATCACGAGTTGACGGAGCTGGCCGAGCTTTTGCCCGGCGTGAAGAATATCCATGTTGCAGTCCGTGAAACAGCAACCGGGATCGTTTTCCTCAAGAGAGTCGAGGTCGGAAGCGCCAACCGCAGCTATGGCATCGAAGTGGCGCGGCTGGCGGGGTTGCCGCAGGCCGTCATCGAGCGGGCCCGCGAAATCCTTTTGCGCCATGAGCGCAGCGAGCATGAACTGACGGAGCAGCTGTCTCCCGGGGCGGCACGCGGCCCGGATGCCGCTCAAGAGCCCATGTTCACTCCGATTGACCGTGAAGTCCTGGAGGCGCTGCGCGCGGCGGACCTCGACAATCTTAAACCGCTCGACGCGCTAAATCTGCTCGCTCGGATGAAGAAACAGATCACATGAAACTCCACACATCCAACAAAGCGATGCGCGTTCTGGGCCTCATGTCCGGCACCTCCGCGGACGGAATTGACGTCGCGCTCGCGCGAATTTCCGGTGCCCCCCCGCACCTGCAAGCAAATCTTGAGAATTTCACCGCGATTCCCTTCCCTCGAACCGTTCGGGATGCGATCTTACGTCTTGCGAATGGTGCTCTCACATCCACGGGGGAGATGAGTCAGCTCAATTTCCTTCTCGGGGAGCTCTTTGCTGACGCGTCGCACGAAGCATGTGGCAGGTTTCGCGCTCCATTAACCAGCATTTCTCTCATTGGCTCTCACGGCCAAACGGTTTATCACCAGGGTCTCCCAACGCGCGCTTTCGGGCAGCGGCGAGTCGCCTCCACGTTGCAAATCGGAGAGCCCGCCATAATTGCCGCACGAACAGGTATCACCACGATCGCCGATTTCCGTCCCGCGGATCTCGCCGAGGGCGGCCAGGGCGCGCCTCTTGTGCCATTCGTGGATTACTTGCTTTACAGACATGAACGCATCGGTCGCGTTGCCCTCAACATCGGCGGCATTTCTAATGTCACAGTAATTCCGAGGGGTTCTCAGCCAAGTGATGTCTTTGCGTTCGATACTGGTCCGGGGAATATGGTGGTTGACGCGCTGGTCAGCCATTTCACGGGAGGCCGCGCAGCCTACGATAGGGACGCGAAGCTCGCGCGCAAGGGCCGTGTAGTGCCTCCAATTCTCAATTCCCTACTCCATGACAAGTATTTTCGACAGCGTCCCCCAAAATCGGCTGGGCGCGAGCAATATGGGGAAGCGTATGTCCATGGCTTGATCAAACTTGGACGCCAACACAAGGCCCGAAAGGAAGACTTGATTCGCACTGCTACGATTTTGACCCCGCTCTCCATTTTGGACGCATGGCATCGCTTCATTGAACCCCGCGCGAAAATAAACCAACTCATTGTCGCCGGAGGCGGCACGCACAACCCATTGATAATGGCTCAACTCGCCGCAGGTCTGCAGGACGTGGAAGTGACAAGCTCAGCCTCGCTTGGCGTGTCCCAAGACGGCAAGGAGGCTTTCGCCTTCGCAATTCTCGCGTACGAAACATTCCATGGGCGCCCTTCGAATCTCCTGGCAGCTACTGGTGCACGTCGCCCGGCAATTCTAGGCAAGGTCTGCTATGCCCCGGCGCGCTAACCCCCGCTCTGCCCCGGGCGCTCTCATCGCATGCGTACTGCTCTCTCTCGGCCTCACAAGCTGCAATAACTCTCCCGCCGAGCCCCCGGGTACGGTTACTTTCCTGATTGAGACAATGCCAGCCAATTTCGATCCACGCATTGGCACTGACGCCCGTTCCCAGCAAATCAACAGTCTCCTGTTCAGCGGCCTGCTTGAACGCGATGCCTCCATGAACCTCCGCGGTGATCTTACCGACCGATGGGAGATGCCCGACCCCCGTACTTATGTTTTCCATCTTCACAATGGAGTTCGATTCCACGACGGCCGGACGCTCACCTCTGTCGATGTCAAATTCACCTTTGAATCCATACTGAATGGTGTTGCGGGCCCCTCGGGCGTAGTCCAAAGTCCAAAGCGCGGTGCATTCCACGTGGTTCAGGCAATTGACACACCCGACGCACTAACAATAATTTTCCATCTCTCGGAACCAAACGCATCATTCCCGTGGAGTCTGGTGCGCGCCGCCGTCGGAATCGTGCCCGCCGGATCGGCAGCGGACTTCGCGCAACATCCGGTTGGGAGCGGCCCATTCCAATTTGTTAGCGCAAAGCAAGACGACGAAGTCATCGTCTCGCGGAATCCCGGATATTTTCGAGGCGCGCCACAGGTAGAACGCGTGCGCTTTCGCGTGGTCCCCGAGGCTGTTGTTCGCGCACTCGAAATGCGCAAGGGCACTGCGGACTTGGAACTCAACTCATTTACGCCGGACATGGTTCCCGTCCTGGCGCGCCAATCCGACTTGGCCGTCACCGAAGAGCCCGGCACATTGTTTTCCTACATTTCGTTCAATTGCGAGGACCCTGCCCTCAACCGGCGAGAGGTGCGCCAGGCTCTCACTTACGCGACTGACCGCGATACTCTGGCGCGCACACTGTTGCGTAGCCAGGCGCGCGTTGCCGATGGCCCGCTCCCGCCGGGCAATTGGGCCGCAGAACCCAACCTTCCAAAATACGGCTATGATCCCGCGAAAGCGGAAGCTTTACTCGATCAGGCAGGTTTGCCACGTGTGGGCGACCCGCACACAGGTTCGCGTCTTCACTTGACGCTGAAAACCTCCACGGATTCGCTTGCCCGGCTGCTTGGGGAAGTTCTTCAGGACGAATGGCGTCGCGTGGGAATCCAATTAGATCTTCGCCCGCTCGAATTCGCAACTTTTTTTGCGGACATCACGCGCGGCAATTTCCAGCTCTACACCTTGCGTTGGGTGGGCGCCAACAATGATCCCGACTTCTTTGAGTATGCGTTCGGCTCCCTCAGAATCCCGCCTGCCGGGGCCAATCGCGGACGATACCGCAATCCGCAACTGGACTCTCTGGTGGATCGCGCTCGAGTCGAACCAGACCGTGAAAAGCGCCGCGCCCTCTACAGCCAGGTGCAACAGATCATTGCCACGGATCTACCCTACCTGCCGCTGTGGTTCCAGGACAATATTTCCGTTCACCAGCGGCGCATCGATCACGTATTGCTCGGGCCGGGGGGGGACTACGATTTTGTTGCAGGGATCACTTTGAAATAAAAGTCGGAAGGGTCTTACTCCTCCAGCGCTGCCCTGATATCGTCCTCGGTGACGGTTCCTTCACGCAAAATCCGCCAGCCATCGTAGTGCAAGTCCACAATTGTGGATGCCAGGATCGCGCCCGTCTCCCCGGCGTCCAAAATAAGCGGCAGCTTGTCCCCCAACTGCTTCACAACCTGCGCAGAGCTTGAACATGCCGGAAACCCTGAAATATTCGCGCTTGTCCCCGTAACGGGCCCTTCCAACACTTCAATCAGGGAGCGGGCCACATTGGAATTCGGCCAACGCAACGCCACCCTTCCGGTGTTGGCCGTCACTTTTAAAGGCAACTTGTGAGACGCATCAACAAGAAGAGTAAGCGCCCCGGGCCAAAATCTTTCCGCCAATTTCATAAACTCATCCGGCAGGTCCCGTGTGAGAGTTAGGGCCTGCGCAACGGAATTGACCAGAATCGGCAACGCCCGCGTCTCCGGACGCCCCTTGGCGCGATAAATCTGCTGGACTGCGGAAAGATTGAAGGGATCGGCCGCCAGCCCGTAGTAGGTGTCCGTGGGCAGGCCAACGATCTGTCCCCTCCGGATAAAATCGCAGGCGTAGCGAAGCACGCTCGATTCAGGAGTATCCGAAGAAACTTTCAGGAGCTCGGCGGGCAAGGTGTGAGCCTTTCGGCGTTGGCCAATCCGTAAAAATCCATCCCGGCGTACTCCATAATTTCCTTCGGGGCAAGCTACCACAGCACCCTCCAACGCGCAATAAACCTTCTCGTGATTCCCCACCAAATCGCAAACCGCAGGTTCGCGGCTTTACCGTCTCCCGCGCGTTTGTTAGGCTCCATGTATGCCTCGTTCCAGCCACAATCCGGCTCAACCGCCGCGTCACAGACCGGCGGCGCGGCCGCGGCAACCAGAACTCCTTTCCAGCCGCGATAATCGTTGGCTGAAGCGTTTTGCCGCCTCCCTAGCCGGAAAATCTGGTGTCGCGGAGAAATCTGTGGGAATTGAGGGCGCACGCCTGGTGGATGAGGCGCTGCGGTCTTCGCTTCCAATCGAAGCTATTTTGGTGAGCGAGACTGGACGCAAGCATTTGGCGCGTTTGGCCGGTGCGCTTGATTCTGCCACCAGAGTTCTCGCGACTACGGACCGGCTCTTCAGACAAGTGGCCGGAACTGAATCTCCCCAAGGTGTGGCCGCTCTGGTTCTTCCGCGGCGCGCAAATTTTGATGATTTGGTGCAGGGCGACGGTGAGCCGCTGGTTATTGTGCTTGCCGGAGTGCAAGACCCTGGCAATGTCGGGACAATCCTCAGAACCGCCGAGGCCCTCGGAGCTAGCGGCGTAGCTACCTGCAACGCCGGCGTTCTCGGCACAGCACACGCATTCTCTCCCAAGGTCGTCCGCGCTTCTGCAGGCGCCGCTTTTCGAATCCCGATTGCCGAGGAGCTTTCCCCGGCAATACTCCTGGCGCAGCTCCGCGTTTCAGGAATCCGCATACTGGCTGCAACCTCCACGGCTGACGCGCGAGACGCGACAGCTCCATGGCTGGTGGACCTGTGTGGCCCCATCGCATTTTTCATCGGTAACGAGGGCGCCGGCTTGCCCGGGGAAATCGAACGCGTAGCCGACGTCCGCGTTCGCATCCCACTTGCCGCCACCCGCGGCCTCCACGCGGAGAATGTAGAGTCGCTCAACGCCGCAACCGCCTGTGCCATCCTGCTATACGAGGCGGCTCGCCAGCGCTCGGGCGCTAAGATCAGACCTGCGGAACTGAACCCTCGAGCGATAACTTCAGGCGCTAATTCATGAGCCTATTTCCCAGTTTCGGATCGCATTCAGATCGCCATTCTGAGCCCGACGACCAATCGTCAGGCCCACGCCCGCTCGCCGACCGCATGCGCCCGCGAACACTAGACGAGTGTGTCGGCCAGGAATCGCTCCTTGGTCCGCGCGGCCCGCTGCGCAATCAAATTGAGCACGACGATATTGGCTCGATGATCCTCTGGGGCCCGCCCGGATGTGGCAAAACAACACTGGCCCGAATCATCGCCCGCCTGACGCGCTCTGATTTTATTTCCTTCAGCGCCGTCCTCACCGGCATCAAGGAAATCAAAGAAGTGATGGCCGATGCTGAACGCGGCCGCCACTTAGGACGCAGGACCATCGTTTTCATTGACGAGGTCCACCGCTTCAACAAGGCGCAGCAGGATGCTTTCCTTCCTCACGTTGAAGCGGGCAATATCATCCTGATCGGCGCGACAACCGAGAACCCTTCTTTCGAGGTTATCGCGCCGCTGCTTTCCCGAACGCGCGTTTATGTCTTGCAGGCGCTGAACGAAGATCAGCTGGTGACCCTTCTTCGGCGCGCACTGACCGATCCCGAACGTGGTCTCGGCAAAGAAAACATTCTCGCCGACGATGACGTGCTCCACCGCATCGCCTCTTATGCGAACGGCGATGCACGCGCGGCCTACAACACTCTCGAAGCGGTTGTTCGGAGCGCCACTCCAAATATCGGTGGCGTTCTCGCAATTACCGTCGCCTTGCTGGAGCAAACCCTCCAGCGCAAGTTGCTCCTCTACGATAAGGCCGGCGAGGAGCACTTCAATCTGATTTCCGCTTTGCACAAATCCGTCCGAAATTCCGATGCCGACGCCGTGCTTTACTGGCTGGCGCGCATGCTGGAGTCCGGTGAGGATCCCCTCTATGTGGCACGGCGCTTAGTCCGCATGGCCAGCGAAGACATCGGCCTCGCTGAACCGCACGCGGTGGAGGTCACCATAGCCGCCATGCAGGCTGCCGACTTCCTCGGTCCGCCCGAAGGGAATCTCGCTCTGGCTCAGGCTGCCGTATATCTTGCCCTGGCGCCCAAGTCCAATGCGGTATACGTGGGGTACGGTGAGGTCGCCAAGGACCTGCAGCAAACCCAATCAGAGCCCGTGCCTTTGCATTTGCGGAATGCGGTCACAAGTCTGATGAAGGGGGTGGGATACGGCCGCGGCTACCTGTGCGCGCACGACTACGATCAAAAAGTCACGGACATGACTTGCCTGCCGGAATCGCTCCAAGGCCGCGTATACTATCGCCCGACGGATCAAGGATTCGAGCAACGGCTGCGCCAGCGACTCGAGGAAATCCGCAAAATAAAAGCGGCGAGTCCCACATCCATCAAGCCGCCCCAATCATGATCCGCGTCCGCGCACTCCGGTTAACGAAAAAGCTGACAAATTTCACATTGCCGTTAATTTGGATAATCTCCGTCGCATTGTTTTGCTCCGGCGCCTCCGCGCAAAACGCCGTCCCGCGCGAAACTTTCGACGGGGAATGCACGGCTCTGGCCTACGCGCCCGATGGCAGGCTGGCCTACTCCATTCGCCACCTTTTTGACATTCGGACTCTGCAAGTCCAACGCGACGACATCTGGGTGGTTGAGAACGATGGCCGGCGACGCAAGATTGTAAATGGAGAACGTCTCGTCCAGGGCCCGGCGGCCTTCAGTTACACCATCACTCGCCTGCGCTGGTCTCCAGACGGCACCCGCCTGACCGCCGAGCTGCACACCAGCCAGCTTGTGCGCGGTGCAGGCAAACAGGATTCCAACTTATTGCTGCTGATCAATCAGGATGGGAATGAAATCAAAATCATAGCGGGAGAAAGTGTGATTCGCGGCGCCCTGGATGGAACCTGGCTCGGGGACAACAACACTGTGGCTTACTTCGCCCAGTCTGTGAAATCCGACATCATGTATTCCGTCGGTGTGGCCCACATTGATCGTGGGCGCGGCGGCGTACTCTTTGAAGACCGCGCCTTCTCGGCTATCTCCTGGAATGCGAAGCTTGGAACCGCCGCGGCCATTGACCACGGCGCCAGCATGTCTGGACAAGCCACTCTGGTGATACTCGACCTGCTGAAAGAAGAGCATCACCCACTCACAACACTCGATGCGTATATAGGCGGCCTGAGCTTCTCACCTTCTGGGGCTAAGGTCGGTTACTTCACCGACACCAATACTCTAGAAGTCCGCGATGTCGCGCATCCTGATCAGGCCATTCGTGTGCCCGCGGAGTATGGCACCATTTTTTGGGCTACGGATGAATCGCGCGTGCTCGTAAAATCGGGAATTGAACGTGAGGAAGGCGATCTCACGTGGGTATCGCTCTCCGGCCCACCAAAAACCACCGAGCTCGACTCCGCGGAACATAAACCACGATCAAATCTGATGACCTTTGGTCCAGGCCTTTTTGCCGGGCAAACTTTTCGCGATGTGGCGCTTTCCCCTGACGGACATTCGCTGGCCGTCATTCTTCCCGACAAGCGCACCTTGCAGGTTTACGATCTAAAATAAAAAGTGCTTCTTGAGCGCAGGGTACTCTCCGGCGCCTCATCCCCTGGGTCCATCTAATCCATCAGGCGCCGGTGCGCCTTCAGAATACAGTGATCCATCACCACCAAGAGCCCTGCATTGCGGGCGCGAGAACCTGCCTCTTCATCGAGCACGCCCTCTTGCATCCAGACCGCTCGCGCGCCAATCCGAATCGCTGCCTCCACAACTTCCCGAACTTCCTCTGAACGTCGAAAAATATCCACGATATCAATTCGTATTTCCTTTGGAATGGCTTCGAGGCTGGCATAGGCCTTCTCTCCATGAACTTCCGTCTCGTTGGGATTCACGGGGATGATTCGGTAGCCCTCCGACTGCATGTATCTTGCCACTCCAAAACTGGGTCGGTTTCGCTTGGAGGAGAGCCCAACCACGGCGATGACTCTCGCCGAATTGAACAAATCACGGATTGCTTCGTCACTGGGTACGCCGGAAGCCATTCTGCAGCTATCTTACTTTATTTCGTGAGGGTATCTTCGGACCGGAACACGGCCATCGCCTGGGCAAGCGCCGCCAGGAATTTCTCGTTTTCATTTGCAGTTCCCACCGTTACCCGCAGCCCGTCGGGCATCCCCATCCAATCCAGCGAGCGGACAATCACGCCAAGTTTCTCCAGCGCGTTGGCGACCTCGGTAGCGCGCTTGGCCACCTCGAAATACAGGAAATTTCCGAACGACGGAACAAACATCATCCCCAGCCGCTCCAAACCCCTGGTGAGCTGAGCCATTCCTGCGCGGTTGGATTCCACAGACCGCCGGATATGATCCACGTCTCCCAGCGCGGCAAGTGCCGCAGCTTGTGCCACGGCCGATGTATTGAATGGGGTGCGAACCTTGTTCATTTCAGCCAGCAATGGCGCCGGCCCAATCCCGTACCCAATCCGCAACCCCGCTAATCCATGCACCTTGGAAAACGTCCTTAGCACAAGCAGATTGGCTCCGCCGCGCACGCGTTCTATCGAGCGCGTATACCCAGGATGCTGCACATAATCGCAGTAGGCCTCATCCAGCACCACCATCACATCTTCCGGAACGCCGCGGAGGAACGCATCAAACTCATCCGCGGTAAACATCGTGCCCGTCGGGTTATTGGGATTCGCCAGAATGATGTAACGCGTCTTCTGCGTCACAGCCCGGGCCAGCGATTCCAAATCAAATGCGTATTCCTTCAGTGGCAACGCCACCAGGCGCCCGCCTGTGGCTTGAATTGCGATGTAGTACAGCGGAAAAGATCCTGACGAGGTCAACCCTTCATCTTCCGGCCGGATCAAAATGCGGGCGGAAAGATCAATCAATTCGCTGGAGCCCAGCCCCAGGATGACATTCTCCATCGGCACGCCGTGCAGACCGGCCAAGGCTTCCCGAAGATAGTATCCACCGCCATCGGGATAGCGATTCGATTCCGTCAGCGCCTCACGCCCTGCTTCCACTGCCCGCAGGGACGGCCCCAACGGATTTTCGTTGGACGCCAGCTTGATTGCGCGGACCTTCAGGTCGCGCTCCACTTCTTCAATCGGACGTCCCGGAACATAGGGATTGAGTGCGCGGATGTATTCGGGCACGCGTTCTTCAAACAATTTGGCCATCCGCGTCGGATTCACGAAAAAAAGCCCTTCACTTTCCTAAATGCCATCTCTCATCTACTGCCGCCGATAGTACTCAATACGTGTGAACTCCTGATCGGGTTACTTCCCTTTTTTTGAATGTGTTGCCGTTAGGCTCTTCGCATTTCGCCCGGCTGTCGCGCCTTCCAGTCGCGCCAGATGCTGATCCAGTTTTCGCAACTCCACGGGCGTCACCGGGCGTGCCTGACCCTCCAGCAAATCTCCAATCTCCAAGTTTGCCAGGCTTACGCGACGCAACTTCTCCACGGGGTGGCCGGTCTGAAAAAGCACGTGCCGCAAAACGTCTTTGCGCACGCTCGAAAACCTCACCTCATACCATGGATTTGGCGCCACCTGCCTGCCCCGCGCTGCCGGTAACAGGCGCACTTTCCCGAAAAGTTTCGCCGCCAGCCGCACCTGCTCTTCCGTGCTCAGACGGCCCTTGACCTTCACCCAGTAAGTCTGCGGTAACTTCCCTGCTAATTTCAGTATCCTGTTTGCAAGCTCGCCATCATCGGTGAGCAGGACCAGACCGCTTGATGAGTAGTCCAGCCGCCCTACCGGGTAAACCCGCCCCGGCAAACCGCGAAGCAACTCGCGTAACGATTGTCTCCCCTCGGGGTCTGCCAGCGTAGTCACAACTCGTGCCGGTTTGTTCAAAACAAAACTGTGACGCTCTTCCGGTACTTCCACGACACGTCCCGCGACAACAATCCGGTCCCGCCCCGCATCCGCCTTGGTCCCCAATTCCCTGACCACCTGGCCATTGACGCGCACTTGTCCGCTTTGGATCAGTTGTTCCGCATGCCGCCGCGAAGTGATGCCTGCGTGTGAAATTATTTTTTGGAGACGCTCGAGCATGGAGACGGGTTGCCTACAGTCTTGAGTGGACTTGCTGATAACTCGTTGTGAAAACTCGGCCTGACGACTGGGCTGGAAATCAGATTACGAACTGCTTTCCGCCGTACGCGATTTCAATTCCGCTGTTTCATGTAATTCGGTGCTATTTCCCGGATGCTCAATGTTTCCCTGCGCTTCGCTTGCGGACGCATCTTCGCCCGCGGACTTCAGTGGCGGCAGCGCCTCTGAATTTCCCTCCGCAATATCCTCCGGCTCAATCGGCGCGATCCCTTCGTCCGATCCCAGCGCCTGCCGGGCAAGCGCCTCAAATTCTTTCAAGCTGGGCAATTCATCCAGATCCGACAGCCCGAATCGCATCAGAAACTCTTTGGAGGTTCGATACAGAATCGGCCGCCCAATCACCGCCTTGCGCCCTGCGGTGGTAATCAGCCGCTTTTCCAGCAGAGTCTGGATCACACCCGCGCAATTCACTCCGCGAATCTCCGTAATTTCCGGTTGGGTCACCGGCTGTTTGTAGGAAATCACGGCCAACGTCTCCAGCGCAGGCATGGTAAGCCGCAGTGGCGGCCGCAGACTCTTGATGAATCGCCGCACGGCGTCGTGATGCTGTGCCTTGGTGTAAAACTTGTACCCCCCAGCCACCTTGCGGATTTCCAGCCCACGCTCGTCCGCGGCGTAACTGGCCACCAGTTCATCCAGCGCCGGCCGCAGTTCGGATTTTTCCACGTCAATCGCCGAGCACATCTGGTCTAGTGAAGCAGGCTCGTCTGCCGCGTAAATCACGGCCTCGAGCGCCCCCTTCAATTCCGCTGGATTCATCGTCCCCCGCCGTTCTTCCCAGTTGCGTGTGCCATTACAAATACTGTTCGTCAATTTCCGTCAGCGGCTTCAGCGACCCATCCGCCGCAAACACAGTATCGAACATTTTATGCTTTCGCAGCCGTATTTCCGCAAACTGTTGCGCTTGCGTCAGCACCACCGCTTGCAGGCGTACCATTTCCAACACCGCCAGGAACGCCACGATCATGGCGTGGCGGGATGCGCACGACTCGAAAAACGCGAGCAAGTCCACGCCCTCCGCTTGAGCCATCAGCTCCTTGCGAAGCAGCTCGATCATCTGCGCCACGGTGAATTGCGCGTGTTGCAGCTCGATCTTCGTTACCGTCTTGCGCCTGTCCAGCACCTGCTGAAAAACTTTCACCAGGTCCACAAGAGAGACCACCAATTCCGCTTCGGTTCCCTCCGTCTCGTAGAGCGACATGTCCGGCTTCGACCACACATGTTGGAATAGCTGCTGTTTCTCCGCCAGCAATTGTGCGGCGTTCTTGAATTTTTCGTGCTCCACCAACCGGTGCACCAGCTCATCGCGAGGATCCGCTTCGCCTTCGGCAAGCGCCATTGGGTCCGGAGGCAGCAACATCTTCGACTTGATCAGGATCAGCGTCGCGGCCATATAAATAAAATCAGCCGATACGTCCACATCCAGCTCTTCCAGCTTGCGCAAATAATCCAAATACTGTCCGGTAATTTTTGCGATAGGGATATCGTGGATGTCCATCTCCTGCTTGCGGATCAAATCCAGCAGCAGGTCCAGCGGCCCCTCATAAATCGGGAGCTGCACTTTGTATTGCGCCGTCGCTTGCGCGCCCAATTCCATTCTCTATCCCCCCGCTCCGGTGTGCTTCTGCCCGGCCTTCGAGTCCGCGCCCAAAATGCTACCGCGTTTTTCTTTCCAGTGAAACACGGCTTCCCTTACGCGTTCCATAGTAGCCTGGGCTGTCTTTCGCGCGCGCTTCGATCCCTCATCAATAATGTCTAGCACTTGATCCGGATGGGCTTCCAATTGTTGCCTTCGTTCCCGCACCGGCGCAATCCACTTGATCAAATTGTCGGCCATTGCGCTCTTGCACTCGATGCACCCAATCCCCGCCGTCCGGCAACCTACATTCGCCCACGAAAGCGTTTCCGGCGGCGAAAATAATTTGTGCCAGTCATATACGGGACAGACATCAGGATTCCCCTTATCCGTCCGCCGCTTCCGCGCCGGATCGGTCATCATTACTTTGGCCTTTGACCGAATCGACTCGTCGTGCTCCCCCAATTCAATTGCGTTCCCATAACTCTTCGACATCTTCCGCCCATCCGTCCCCGGTATACGCGGCGTGTGTGTGAGCATCGCGTCGGGTTCGGACAATATTTCTGAAAACTTGAACAAGCCACGATGTTTTTCCACTTTCGAAAGAAAATTCTCGACGCCCCACTCCGCCGCGGCTTCTCGGATACTTCTGCGCCAAGCATCATGAAATTTCTCAAAAGGTTCGCCTTCCAGTTTCGGTAACACATCCCCAATGAATCGAGCTGACTTCCCATCTGCATCCAACGCAACCATATCAATGTCCATTCCGTAATATGCGTTGAACCGGCGCACAATCTCACGGCTCAACTCAACATGCGCAACCTGATCCTCGCCCACAGGCACAACCAATGGCACTCCTTCTTCCCCATAAATCACTATGTCCGCAGTTTGTAGCACCGGGTATCCGAGGAAACCATACATGTGAAGATCTTTGCCCTTGATGTTCTCAAGCGCCTCTTTATAAGTCGGCACCCTTTCCAACCACCCCAGCGGCGTAATCATCGAGAGCAGCAAATGAAGCTCCGCATGCTCCGGCACCTGTGATTGCTGGAAGATTGTCGATATCCTCGGGTCCAGCCCCCCCGCTAGAAAATCCGTGGCAATCTCAATTGTGTTCTGAGCAATCTGCGAAGTATCAGCGTAATCGCTGGTCAGCGAGTGCCAATCCGCGATGAAGTAGAAGCATTCGTTGGAAGGATCGTCCTGCAGTTTCACCCAATTCGCCAAAGCGCCGAAATAATTCCCAATGTGCAAGCGGCCCGTGGGCCGCATTCCCGAAATTACCCGTTTTTTCTTTGTTCCCTCTCCGCTACTCAATTCCCCATTCCCTCTCGCTCACTGCCTTTGACCGCCCGCACCGCGCGCCGACTCTTTCACTCCCCCGCCCGTCTGCGCCAACAAATCCCGCGCAATCACGATCCTCTGAATCTCGCTCGTCCCCTCATAAATTGAAATCACGCGCGCGTCGCGATACATCCTCTCCACGTCGCTCTCCCGCGAATATCCCGCGCTTCCGTGAATCTGTACCGCCTTGTACACCACGCGGTTCACCATCTCGCTGGCGTACAACTTCGCCTTTGACGCTATCGCCCCGCGCCGGCTGCTTGAGTGATCCCTCATCCACGCCGCTTGATACACCAGGCATCGCGCCGCCTCGATTTCCGTTTGCATGTCCGCCAGCATCCACTGGATCGCCTGAAACTCGCTGATGGATTGTCCAAAAGCGCGCCGGTCTTTCGCGTATTTCACCGACGCCTCCAGCGCACCCTGCGCCAGCCCCACCGCCTGTGCGCCAATTCCGATGCGCCCTCCATCCAGGCCTTCGAGCGCGACCTTTAACCCCTGCCCCTCTTCCCCCAGCCGATTCGCCACCGGCACTTCACAATCCTGAAACACAATCTCCGCCGAATGTGAACTGCGCAACCCCATCTTGTCTTCGTACCGGCTCAACTTAAACCCCGGAAAGGTCCGTTCCACCAGAAATGCGGTGATCCCCTGGCGCCCGGCAGCCGGGTCCGTCTTCGCAAACGCAATCAACACTCCCGCATCACCGCCCGTAGTCACCCAGCTCTTGGTCCCATTCAATTTGTACACATCGCCGTGCCGCACAGCGGTCGTCTGTATCCCCGCCGCATCCGACCCTGCTTGCGGTTCCGTCAAACAAAATGCGCCCAGAATTTCCCCTCGCGCCAGCCGCGGCAAGTACTTTTTCCGCTGCTCCTCGGTCCCATGTTTCAAAATCGGCATGCCCGCGACCGAGTTGGTCACGCTCAGCGTCACCGCGATTGAGGCGTCCACGCGCGCCACTTCTTCAATCATCACCGCATAAGTAATCGAATCTGTGCCCGTACCGCCCCACTCCTCAGGCAACAGCATCCCGCAGCAGCCCAGCTCGCCCAACCGCCTGATTTCTTCCGCAGGAAAATGTTCTTCTTTGTCGTACTGGCGGGTCTTCGGGCGCACCTCCGTCTCCATGAATTGGCGGACGGTATCCCGAATCAGTTTCTGGTCGTCGGTAAGAGAAAAATCCATCGTTTCGGGTGTAGACGAGATGCTAGCACACCCGCGCAGCGTTTCCCAATATGTTCAATGATTCGAGCTTGTGTCGAGCGATATTGGTTCGCCGCAAAATGGAATTTCTATATTGATTTGTAGCGCGCAGCGAGGAAACCTGTCGCCAAAGAGAGGTCAAGGTCCGCGATCAGCAACCCTTCTTTACCGTATGGCTGGTAACACAGCACCGTACCGTCTGGCCGAACCACGGTTGACGTTGTCTCCGAGCCGGCGCTTCCATAATTTACGCTCGCGAAATAGCAAGTGTTTTCCGCGGCGCGGCACAACATTGCTTTTTCGTGAAATGTGTTCGCGGGATCTCCGAAAATCGATGGAACATAACCGCCGGGTTCGGCTTCATGGAAGTGAGGGTGGAAAACAATTTGCGCGCCGTTTCGCGCGGCCCATCGCACCGTCTCAGGATAGCGCCAACCTTCGTGGCAGATCGCCACTCCAAACGTTAAAGACCCACTCTGGAATATCCGCCTGCCGGCACCGCACGAATAAGTGCCCTCCTCGGATGGGTCTATTTGCACTTTGTCTTGGAAACCCGCAAGTGTTCCATCTTGATTGATGACCAGCGCGGAAATCAGCAAA
>DATGHC010000018.1:0-99447 GCA_035308165.1 Candidatus Acidiferrales bacterium
TTGTTCGGTGATGCCGCGAATCGGGAATTGCTCGCGTACGATTTCATCAAGATGTGCGAGGCCGTAGCGGCAGGAGTCGAGAAACGCTTGTTCGTAGCGGGGCTGCATCACTTCTTTTCTACCCGCCCACAGGGCGAAGATCATCGGGAGTCCCGTCATTTGGGTCCATTCCGCGCCCAGGTCGAGGGTTTCAAACGGCAGCGTTGCTGGATCTAGGTGCAGCGCGGGATCGCCGATGACCAGCGCGGCGTCGGCGGAAGCGAGCATGGCGGCGGGGTCGGGCTCGGCGTCGACAAACTCCGGGGAAATGCCCCAGAAATTTCGGCACAGGAGTTTCACCAGGGCGACGGAGCTGCGCGAGCTGGTGTCCAGCGCGATGCGCTTGGCCAATTCGATGGGCTTGCGCGCGACCACCAGGATGCTGCGGACTTCGCCGCGCGCGGCCACGGCCATGCCGGGCAGCGCGACCAGTCCCGGGATGCGCTGATATTCGATGGCGGGGATGATGGCCACGTCGGCTTGGCCCGCACGCAGAGCTTCGGCGCAGAGGGAAGGGACGGTGAAGCTCAGGTCGTAACGGCCTGCGAGCGGCCCGTCGGTGAATCCCCAGACCAATGGCGCGGTGTTGAGGAATTCAACGATAGAGATGCGCGGTTTGTTCATAGAGATAACTTTTCCACGACGACAACTTCTTCATAACAACAACTTCTTCATGACGACAATTCCATCGTAAAGACGGCTGGTCCGCGGGTGGTGGTGTCATGGTGTGTCACGGGCCGTTGCTGATTCCTCGGGGCGCGGGGAAAAGATTAAAAGACATTATAGCATGAGGCGTTGGAATTGCGGAGGGTTACCGATGAGCAGTTTATTGCGTGCACAATTTCTTATGTCAAAAAATATTCCTCGATAGGAAAGACTTAACTATTTCCAGTTGGGAAACGGGAGTCGGAAATAGGCCCTCGCATCAGTAAGAAGCTTTCGTGTACACAATCGGCGACAATTAAGGAGGATGATTAGACTGTTGAAGGCTCGCTCGTCCGAGTTATACCATTCAGGTGGAACTTGCATGGCAGCCTCCTCTATCGAGTCCGCCGTAATTCGATCTTCAAGAATCTCTAGCCATCGATCAAACGATCCGAGTCCGCATACGGGCCGGTAAACACACTGTTGTGGATAGAGGCCAATAAACGACTTGTCGGGGAAGTCCCATTTATCTCCATTGAAGCAATAGCCTTGGTCAATCATCGTGGCCCGGAGCTGAGTGTGGCCTTCTTGATGGTGGAAGAGTACCTGTCGAGGGTCCGTGTTTCCGGTCCATTTGTCAAAGACGAGCATCCCCAGGAAGTCTGATACATTCTCGAGCCTGACTAAATCATAGTCACGCAAATAGGCGTAAACCGTGGAATCCAGCGGATTACATACGTAGCGCGAGCCAAACTGGAAGCCTTCGCAACACGGAGTGAGCGAGTGCCCGATTTTGATTACGAGTTCTTCAGTCATACGTATCAGGTCCCGATCAACTTCTACTACTGCAAATGGCGCTATGGGCAGTCCGAGTAATGTTGCGAATATAGCGCCTAACATTTCATTAGCAAGCGTTCGGATGTGCTGAGGATTATTCTGGAATTTGACGACGTAATAGAATCCGTCGGAACAACGCATGAGATGAGACTGTGAGCCACCCCGCATGCGGCGGACATGCTCGACCGCAAGGACTAACCTTGGAATAGAACCCAATGAGGGTGTCTTCACTGAAAGCTTTGGAGCTACATAAACCGGAGACGACAGGCAAAATGGTGAGATTAGCGGGGGCTGATTCGAACTGGGATTCTGGCCCTTTACCGAAAGACCGCTAGCTCTAGCATTGGCTTTCAGAGTGCACCCCCTATCATGCTGGGACAGGCAATATAGAGAAGCACTTACCGGTCACGCCAATCTGTTTAGCGCATCCGACAGACCAGTGTTTTTATTTAACTCTGTGAGGCGAACTGTGGCAGCGATTCAGTGGGAACGATTAGGAACCTGATTGTTTGTCTTTCAAATCGAGGAACGCCGCACATGAATAGTTATATATATGTGTTATATAACTCTTGCAATATCACAGAGTACGTAGCAAATTATACGTACAGTTTATGCGTTACGCGGTCATCGCACACTTTGTCCTAAGAATTGATGGTCGACCCAATGATTGGGGTCGAGACGGTTGGCCCGAATTCCCCGGGCGGAGAGGGTGGAAAGATGGCCCCAAACACGGCCGAGACACCGATAAGAAACACAAGGAATCGGTCTGTTGGAAATGGTGCGCCAGTATCTGAAGTTTCGAGAGATAGCTTCATTGGCGAATCGTTAATTGAACTCGGTCGCAAGATCAGTTATCTCAGTGCATGCCTTCGGGAGAGATTGCTTGAATCTACCGAGTGCTCCCGGAATCGACGCGACGAAAACGTCCCAATACTTCGGTCTCTTCAATTGGCGGATCAGTGCGCGGCGGACATTATCATGATCCTCAAGGCAATGAGGGGTTCGGCCCCAGTGGAATCAAGAAAGCGATTCAGTGCAAAAATCTCAAATATTCGTGCAAGAAGCGTTTACGGACTCTTACTCCCTAGCGATACCGCGCGATTTCAACTTATCACGGAGAGGGAACGTGAGGTCATGCGGCTTCTTGTCTCGAACGAAACGAACAAACAGGTGGCTTTCGATCTTCACATTAGCGTGAGGACAGTCGAAATTCACAGACGCAGAATAATGGAGAAGCTTGGATTGCACTCCATCGGCGAGTTGGTCCATCTTGCGATTCGGAATGGAATTGTCGAAGCGTAATTTGAGGTCTGGCTAGCAGGGGTTAGAGCCAAGGGTTGCAAATTCAAATCGGAACTGATGGGCACTTGTAACCGTTTCATTGCGGGAAGGTTCTTGTTTTTAAGAAGCGCTAAGCCCTTTGTGCTCAGCAAGACTTCCGTTGGAGGAACAAATGCATTGCACCAGTGTCGACCGTTCTAGATTTTCGGTGATGCCTGGTGATATTTCGCGGAATCATTCCAATCTTCATTGCTTGTTCATGCCTTTTATCCTTGAGGGCACAGGAATCCCTTCTGGGCAATGCGAATACTGTGCAACCCGCACCGATAGCTCGCGGAGTTGATTTCAGCGAGACCGTAGTGCCAATTACTCAGCTAAAGGTCGCTTTGGGAATACGAGCCGACTTCGGGACCGGTTTCTGTTTGGATGCTGCGTGTCGCTTCATCGGAACCAACTACCATGTTGCTATGGTCGAGCGGCCCAAAAAAATCAAGGGCCAAGATGTCGTCCAGCGGTACCTCGCGACAGGGCCGGAGGATGTCGGCGCAACCGAAAACGCGGCCATTTCTGCCTCTTTCGGACGGATGAGGTACACGCTCAGTCGGGACCTTGCCATCTTTGAATTACGCCACCCGTTGCGCCACCATCACGGCATCGGATTCAATCTCGCCGATCTTCAAATTGGACAGGAAGTGGATATCTACGCGTACCCCATGAATGTCTTGAACCCCATGCGGAGTCTGGTGCGACTTCCGGGAGTGTATAAAGCAGAGACGACTACTGGGCTGCTGGCTTTTGCTTACAGTTCTTCGACTGGCAAAGGAATTCGCCCCGGCGCGAGCGGCGGCATCGTCGTCGATAGGAAAACAGAACAGATCGTTGGCATCCTTACGGCAATAATGACGAATGCTGACACAGTTGCACTGGCCGTTCCTGTCCAATCCTTAGTTGATTTTGTGAGCGAGGTGAGACCTTATTTGGCCCGTGAGATTTTCCCCTCCGTTGTGAGGGTTTCACCGGTTTCGCCAGACATCTATCCAAAATTTGTACCGCCTCCCACCGAGAGACTTGGCCCACGACTCAAAGAGCCGTTGGAAGTCCAGAGTCTCCGAGCAAGGGCTCAGGACTTGGCAGACGGTATGCGCAACTTTATCGCAGTGCAAACATTTGCCTGGGGATCAGAAGTTAGTGAACCTGATGCTGAGGCGGCGTATGAAGTTCGAGTTCTCGATGGGCACCAGCGATACCGCGATTTTCCCAATGGGAAGCAGGAATTGGCGGACGTACCTTTCCCGCCCCTGGCTCCATCGCTGAAGCCCGCTAGCGAATGGTCTGACCTGCCCGAAATGATAGGAACCAAACTCGGGCTGAAAATTCGCCAAGCTCCCGATGTTGCAGTCGGTGGTCGCCGGGTAAAAGTCTTTCAGTATCTGGCTGACGCCGAAGACCGTGTATGCAAATTTGAAACCATCGTGGATTACCTATTCTTTGAAGCCAGAAGCGAAAACTTCGTCGCTTGTTACGGGGAGGTTTGGACTGACCAGGATACGAATATTCTCCGCGTGTCGCTGCACTATGAGCTTCACCTCAAGTGGAAAGATTATCAGGCCGCAGTCACGTATGGTTGGATGGAGCGAGCAGATGGACCTCCGCATATCGTTCCTCTCACCTTCTCCACGCAAGCTGATTTCAAGAGGAAGACCTATTGGTGTCGCGGCCAATTCAAGAACTATCAGGTGTTTGGCAGCGAAGTGCGGATTGTCAGGAAATAGCCAGAGAAGTGCATTGAATCAGATTCGTTTTAGAAACCAGAAAATGCTGCAACATTTAAGCGGACCCAGAAGACGGGTCATGAATATTAACTCACTCGCACTGTCGTTGTTGAGCTATCTGACGGGATGCGGCTACACAGCACCGCCAGACATTCGACCCCGAGAGCCAAATGTAATTTCTCTTGATCCGCAAGACTGGTACATCTTTTACAGTGCAGGACTGGCGCCGCATCCGTCACCAGACTCGGAGGGAGCGTGGTCGTTTCAGTTCCCGAGTTCGGAGACAGGTGGGCATGTAAACTACGTTCAGACTCCTTTCAACGCAACGACGACCCCGCAGAGTTTGACCATTACCTTCAAAGTTGAGAGCGATGCACCGCAGTACGTTGTACTCGACCCCGGAGACCATCCGCCAGCGACTTTTCACCTGTTTTTTGAACAGCGGAACGACGACCTTAAGGATCCTAACGGGCGCTGGTGGGCGGACTCAAGTCCGGTCATCTATTATCTGGGCTCACAAGACGGCCAAACGCTTACGTTTGTTGCCCCGCTCACACCTGACATCTGGGGCAATGTAGTTGGGGAAAAAGACCCGCAAGCGTTTTCTGTTGCGCTCGCAAACATCGGATGGATTGGGGTGACATTTGGCGGGCAATTCTTTGCGGGGCACGGCGTTGCCTTGAGTGGTGGCAGCGCAAAATTTATTCTCGTCAATTTCAGCGTCGATTGAACTGTGTGTTGCCAAAAGTCTGAGCCAGCTGCTCGTTCTTTAATTAGCCGACCTCCGAGGCACCCAATATTTAGTTTGTGTTTGATAGCTTGAGACGGCAGTCAGACGGTGGCGCAACAGGCTTTCCCTCACTGGATACTTTGCGCTCGATTTCGTCGAGCTTGAGCATCAGGACGATAAGCGCCCCGGGGTAACGAGCCCTTTCCTCCAAGTCCGTCACAAAGAATTCCCGAGTTGAAAGTTTTTGAAGTTTGTCTTTGCGCCCAGTGAATTCGAGCGTAATCATTTCAATAAAGTCGATTGGCTGGTGCGGCGGGCCAAAGGTCTCAGGCAGCTTTCGGACGGGCTTCGATTTGAGGAAGTCAGAAAAGCCCAGCAAATCCAGTTCGTCAAAAATGAATTCTTTTGAAACCAAATGCTCCTCGTAGGTTTCCTTGCCCGTCTGCTTGTCTACGGTGAGGAAGGGGTCGCTCCACGACTTTGCATACGTCGCCCGGCCATCCGAAAAGACTCTCAGACAAGTGAATGATTTCTCGCCGCCTATAGGGCCTGTTGTGGATTCATCCGATTTGAAGATTAGCTTCGAGGGTGGTTTGTCCTGGGAAAAACAGGGCGCGGCGAGAAGGAAAACCAGGGGGAAGAACGCCAATGAGCGGGGCAGGACAACTCTCGCGGCAGTTAATCGACTGGCCAGCATCTTACGGGACCCTCGATCGTCTTGACGACGGGCTTCGGGAAAAGAGTAACCTCGACCGGATAGGCGACTGCCGATTCAAAGCGGGCCGAGATGCCTTCGTACCCCGTGCACACGGGCACTTCAGTGTTTTGCAACTTCAGCGTTTTTCTGACGCTTTCCCAACATGAGGATTTTTCACTGTGCAGGTCACAACCCGCTTCAACGACTCGGAGGTACTTCAGGATGAACTGGTCGTTTTCTTCCTCGAAAACGCGCATGTGATTAAAGGGAGAACTCTTTGCCTTTTGGAGGAATATGCTCGTGTCATGGAAGGAGTCCTCCTCAAAAACTTTGGTCTCGGTTTTCGAATCGTAAACGACGAACGGCATTCCAGCATTAAACCCGTCCGCTGCACGGAAGAACACCAGTCTGCCCTTGGCCCCCAAGAAGTACCCACCCCACTCCGGGTATGTAATGACCTTTTCATTGGCGGTGTGAGTTAGAGTGCACGCCGGTGCTGTTCGCCCTGCAAAAGGAGCAATCGCGAGCCACTCTGAACCTTTTTGCCCCTCATCGTATTGTTTGACCACAAAAGTCGAATAAAAAAAGCAGGACAATCCATTTCGCCGACCGCTCCCGGGCGCAGAATATTGCGACGGGCCGTTATCCACCACTTCCTTTTTCGATGGCGCGTCGAAGGAGTTCTCTGACTTAGCGGTAGGGGCCGGTGATTCCTGTGCGAAACCGAGCAGTGCGAGTCCGGCAAGGCAGGAGAGAAGGAAAGCTAGATGTAGGACCACTCTGTGTCGAGCGGTATGCATGTTGTGAGTCTAGTGCAGATATCGTTTGGTGAAAAGAAGGGCGAGTATGCCTTGCCGGTTACCGCGTTAACCCGGCATTTTGCCGAAAAGTTGCTGGTGCTAGAATTGCCGTAGCGATTGAGGTTTGAAATTACTTGTTACCCCCTCGACACAACCAGATGTGGGTCACGTGCCTCAACCTCACCTTGATGGGTGTAGCAAACCCCGCGATCATAATAGTCCCTCGAAACCAAGTCGAATCAAGTGCTCCGTTCACTGTGACGTGGTGTGTTTCGACGATTTCTTTGTTTGAAGGTTGTTCGATGAGGTGCTCTACCCTGTCGCCCTCCATTACCAGTTTTCCGCCAGCAATATGGCCTGAAACAGATATGCCGTCTTTATTTGGCGCGCCTTCATAAACATAGAGTAACGCGTCAATCGAATTACCTTCACGCCGCTGCACGGCCAATTCGTATCCAACGACATCACCCACTTCTTTGACAAGATAAGCATTCGAGTAAACTCGCATCTGTACAGTCCGGTCGCATTCGTCTTCCGATGCGACTAGGGTGCCGACCAGTGTGGCCGACAAGGTCATGGCAATCAATGCAAAAACAGGAACGTGAATTAAATTGCGGCGGCCCATGTGAAAGAATTCTAGCACGCGCATTCACAGAGTCCTTCAACTCCTGGATCGTGGGGTAACCGGACATTTGCCAGGCTGGTTTTCGGGTCGATTGCACTCTTCCGGCAACCGCGTTTATCAGAGTTATGCTGGGATCTTAGAGTGTCATAGCGTCCGAAAACCAGAGCAACAGATTGAATATAGAAATTATGGTGACAGACACGCGCAGTCGCCCCTTCCCGGCGAGAGCACAGATTATTCCGAGCAACGCCATCAAACTGCCAAGCCGTAAGCACACCAATTCAACTGGATGAAATAAGGGGAAACCTCCTGTAAACACAGCGTGGACGTACAGGAATGCGTCAAGAACGGTAGAGATGGTGGCGCAACAAAGTCCAGCAACCACCATCATTGCTCTCCATCGCGGAGCGGACTTTTCACCCAATTTCAGCCAAGTCACCCAACTCCAAATAACGTAGCCCCACAAGCACAGGGAGGTGATTAACCAAAATGGACTTATGTACACGCGCATGGACATTTAGGGTAAGCGCGTACCGTGGAAACAGAAAGAAAAATTCTTAACTCCTGATAGGTCGGATGGCCGGACAAGTCCGCGCCAGAATTCGTTTTCCCGCTGAGCGCGGCCAGTAAACATGAAAGCACGCAAAGTGGCGGGTGAGGTTTAGATTCGGTTTTCGTGGGGCGAGGTCACAGAGAGAGTATAACATCCGAGAAATTAATCGTGGAGGACGATGAGGGGCACCCGAAATCAAAATAAAATTCAGAACTGATACTGCGACGGCCCGGCTCGCTGCTTCCGCCGAAAAGAGACACCTAACCAATAGACCAGTAAGGGAGTCTAAGGGCGTATGACATTCCTGCAAGACGTGCGCTACGCCCTGCGTCAGCTTCGCCAGGCACCTGCCTTCACGGCCACCGTACTTCTCACCTTGGCGCTGGGAATCGGGGCTAATGTCGCCATTTTCACGGTGATGGACGCCGTACTGCTGAAGAACTTGCCGGTCACCGATCCAAAGACCATCCTCCGGGTCGGCGACGAAAACGATTGCTGTGTGGGCAGCGGTATCCGTTCGGACGGAAAGGTTTCGTTTTTCTCGACTGAGGTGTATCAGCAAATCCGAAAGAACATTCCTGAATTTGAGGACGTAGCGGCGATGCAATCCGGGTTCAGTTACCGGCCGATCATCGCGCGGCGCGATATAGGACAGCAGCAGGCAAGATCGGTGATGGGCGAATTTGTCTCCGGCAATTATTTCCGCGTGTTTGGGCTGCAGCCGGCTACCGGGCGTTTGCTAATGGATTCGGATGACACTGCGGGCGCGCCGAGAGTCGCGGTGATGAGTTACGCGGCCTGGCGGCGGGATCAAGCGGGCGATCCGGCGGTTATCGGCAGCACTTTTTGGATCAACACCAAAGCGGTGACCATCGTCGGCGTTGCGCCCGACGGTTTTTATGGCGATCGGTTGAGCAGCGCGCCGCCGGATTTTTATCTGCCGATTGAAAGCATGCCGGCGCTGGCGAATGTTGCCTATGTTCACGAACCAATGGTCAACTGGCTCTACATCATGGGACGCGTGAAGCCCGGCGTGGCCATCGCACCGCTGCAGGAAGAAGTTTCCGCGCTGATCCGGCGCGTTTTCGAAGCCAACAGTAGCGCGATGTCGGCTGGCAGCACAAAGTTGATCGGCAAGGTGCATGCGGTGCTATCGCCCGGCGGCGCGGGCATTCAATTCATGCAGGAAGAATATTCATCGCACCTGAATTTGCTGATGTGGGTCGCGGCGCTGGTCTTGTTTATCGCCTGTGCGAACATCGCGAACCTGTTGTTGGTGCGCGGGATGGCGCGACGCAGTGAGATGTGCATCCGCACGGCACTGGGCGCAAGTCGCAGCCGGATCGTGCGGCAATTGCTGACGGAAAGCGTCCTGCTCGCCGGAATGGGCGGAATCATGGCCATGTTTCTGGCCTATGCGGGTACGCGCGCGCTATTGCTACTGGCTTTTCCGGACGCGGTCAGCATGCCGCTGCGGGCCACTCCATCTCTCACGGTTTTCGCATTTGCTTGCGGACTTTCCGCGGTGACGGGAATTCTGTTCGGGCTCGCTCCGGCATGGATCGCGGCGCAAACGCAACCGGCCGAGGCGTTGCGCAGCGGCGCGCGGACCACCGGCAGCGGCGCTTCGCTGCTGCAGCGCGGGCTGGTTGTTCTGCAGGCTGCGGTTTCCCTGATTCTGCTGGTTGGCGCGGGGCTATTCACGCAGAGCCTCGCGAATTTGCAAAACACGGACATGAAGCTCGATTCCACCAACCGCTACATCGTGCACATCAATCCGCAGGCCGCGGGTTATCTGCAGACGCAGGTCGAACCGCTCTACCGAATAATCGGTGAAAGGTTTCACGCCATTCCCGGCGTGGTAAACGTCGGCTTGGCCACCTATACGCCGATGGAAGATGACAATTGGGGAAACTCTGTCCAGGTGGAAGGGCAGCCGAACCTGAACCTCGGCGCTTCGTTTGTGAAGGTGAGCTCGGAATATTTTGATTCTGTGGGAACGAAGGTGGTGATGGGACGCAATTTCACCGTGCAGGATAATTCCACCGCGCGTACCGTGGCGATTGTGAATGAAGCGTTCGTGAAGGCCTTCCTCAAAGATCTTTATCCCATCGGACAGCACTTTGGTCCGCCCAGACCGGGGTCGCAGGGGGATTATCAGATTGTCGGCGTAGTGCAGGACACGGCTTATACCACCGTGCGCTGGAAGAATCACAGCATGTACTTTGTGCCCATGATGCAGCGCGCGGCGAGCGACAAGTCCCCGATCACCGCGGACGAATCGCTCTACCCCGGCGCGATGGTGATCCAGACCAACCACCCGATGCCGAACATGGAACTGCTGGCGCGCGACATACTGGCGTCGATCAACCCGAATATGAGCGTAGTGAAATTTCAAACTTTCAGCGAGCAGATCGCGGATCGCTTCACGGATGAACGCGTGGTCGCGCGGCTCACCTTGCTCTTCGGAGGGTTGGCGTTGCTCCTGGCGACGATCGGGCTTTATGGCGTGACCGCATTTACTGTGGGGCGGCGCACCTCGGAAATCGGCATCCGCATGGCGCTGGGAGCGGAACGTTGGAGCGTTGTCACCATGGTCATGCGTGGCGCGTTGATTCAGGCAGCAATCGGGCTGGCGATCGGCATCCCCGTGGCCATTGGCAGCGTGCGATTCGTGAAATCGCAGCTCTACGAAATCGCCAGCGCAAACGCCACCATAATGTTCGGCGCGATTGCGATGCTCGCCATCGCCGCCTGCGTTGCCGGCTGGATTCCCGCGCGGCGCGCCGCGTCGATTGATCCAGTGAAGGCGCTGCGTTCGGAATAGAAGCGCGCCGGCGAGTGGGCGCGGTTTAGATTTGGTTTTCATGGCGCGCCGTCATAGAGAGACCATGAAATCCGAGAAATTAATCGTGAAGTACCACGATGGGCACGCGAGACTAAAATCAAATTCAAAACTGATCCTGCGGCCGTTCGTCCACCGAAGATGCCGGCAGTGGCGTTGCTGACTCCAAAGCAAAAGTTAGGGGTGATTTCACTTGTCAGGTGACCGCGCTAATCGGGGCCTGCATTACTTCTAGCCTGAATCGAGTCTATTCTGCCTGCCTTAATTTCTTGATTCTCCCCAAAATCGAAGGTGGGCATCGGCAAGCAGCCGACTGATCGCATCCCGGTCCACTTTATCTGGAAGCGGTGAAGTCGCCTGAGCGGCCAGCGCTTCTGATTCGAGTTGCGCGCCAAGCTCTCGAATTTCGGCAAGAGAATACTTGCCCCGACGGATTTCGATCAACTCGTCCCGGTTTGGTCTCGGCAGAGTGATGCGTCCGTGCTGCATCAACTCTCGTGCTTCTCCGTACAGACGGATTACATGCATAGCGTACTTGGTGTCGTATCCATATTTTTTTTCCAGGTCGGCCCTGTGGACGTTTTTTTGACCCTTCTGCCCGAGCAATCTTTTCATC
This sequence comes from Candidatus Acidiferrales bacterium, assembly GCA_035308165.1. Classification (GTDB taxonomy): domain Bacteria; phylum Acidobacteriota; class Terriglobia; order Acidiferrales; family UBA7541; genus DASTCZ01. The sequence continues at coordinate 11,441 of DATGHC010000018.1, forward strand.
TGGTCATCCGCAAATCCGAGGAACGGCTCTACATGCCCTTTCGCGAGAAAAATCTCAGGCCGAGCAGAAAACTGGTCCCATGTCTTGGTTGTGAACTCAAGAGGTGCGAACAAGAAATGCAGAGCCGATGGATTGCCTTTTGCGGCGAGCCCCGCCCATTTCATCAGGGTGTACAGGCAGACGTCCACATCCAGGGGCCCGTTGCCCCCTAGTTTGCCACCGGTCGTGAATACGAAATGCTCCTCGCGTTCGAGCCCAAGAAGTTTGGTCGGTGGAGGGATGTAAAGTCCGTACCAGTCGGTATCATCGGTCGCGCCCAGTTTTGCGCCATGAGCTTGTGAGCCGCCAATACACGCCATGATTAGATCTTCTTGATAAGCGAATCCGTATTGTGCGAAGTCGGGTTTCACTTGCTGGTCCCTGGAACCCTGCAGCCCAGGCAGATCTCAAAACGGTTATCGTTCGGCAGGCTGAGCGCTTGGTGAAAATATTTCGACCAGCGCCTTTGCAGTGTAAGCACCAGCAACGGCACTGCCGACGACAAGCAAAATGAAAGCACTTACCAGCGAGCCGGGCCTCACCATGAGCGCGTCTGCCAGAAGTGAGCTGCACGCGAGGCCTGCTCCCAGACTCCATGCATTCACCAGGACCCAATGTTTGCAGTTCTGAGCGTGGCGACGCAGAACAAGCCACTGCGCAAGTCCGAGCGATCCACCGGCCAACAATCCGATGGTTCCAAAACTGATGGCTCGTGCGGCAACGCCTAGCATCCGAAAATTGACTGGGCCCCCAACAATGGCCCGACCGATTTGCTCAACGAGAATCACGCCGACGGTTAATCCCAGAGCCATTCCCAGCGTACTGGCGAGCACCCACCATCGGGAGGACGACAAATGCCGGCGGATAATCGGCCACTGCGCCGTCCCCAGGCTTAGTCCCACGATACCGAGAACAATGGGAGTGCCGACCATCGCGCCAGCAATAGCGAAAATAGGCACACCAAGAGGGAGGGCAAGAGCCAACCCAGCCACTAGCCCCAAAACGGTGAGGGCGATCCACTGAAGGCGTTCTGCTTGACTGGAATTCATGAGTCCTCCTCAACGCGACGAAACGGACAGTAAAGGGACGCGAGCCGCGCTTGGCGCCGTAACCTCGAACACAACCACTGAGCAACCCTTGGGGTGCAGTACTTTTCCGGGTCGTATAGCGGACCACAAACACTCACTTGACACCAATCTGTTTCAGCAATCCAACCAAGTCGTAAAAGAGTTTCTCTTCGACGATCTCCCCGTTTTTCCAGTGCGCGACAGTGCAGGTCCACTCGCCCTGAGCAATTTCAACTCTAATGGATGGTTGATCAAATGATTGTCGGGGAAGGTCTTGAAAAAGTCGATGGACTCTGCCTTGTGATTGTCGCGGCCTCTAGTCGGTTCGGCCTGGCCCGGCCAAAATACGGCAGTGTCTTTTGAATGCCGCTTTTCAAACGTCTCCCAGTCCTGTGCGTTCCACGAATCGTTTAGTGTCCGCATAAGCTCAATATTGGACTGTGTCATATCATCCTCCCAGGATACGCGACGACGCACGTTCGACTGAACATGTCCTGACCATCAGCCCACCGGGGCACATTCTACACCTTGACTCACGCGGGTGGCCGCAGTTGTGAAGTTGATTCCGTGAGCACGGCCCAGGGATGGGGGATTACAATCGGGGGGATTATCCGCGGAGTATCTCGAGGGTAGCCGAAATCAAAATCAGATTTAGATGCAGACCCGAAGCTGCCGCCACCTGCCAAGTGGCACAAGCAGAGCCGAGTAACAGCCTCGACGGCCACCTGAGCCGCTCCAGGATATCAACCGGAGCGGACTCAGGGCAGTGGGCGGTGGTTTGGATTATTAGTTATAGGTAGCAGTTGCCGGTTTTTTCGCGGCCTTCGCCGACACGGTCACAACTTGCACGGCGCCCGACTTTTGCGCATTCGACGGTAGCGTGTGCCTTGCTGGAATCCGGCGCGGCGAAGAATCGTGTTTATGGATTGCAGCCTGGTCGGCGTCTTTGGAGATGCGCCGAAGCACGCATGCAAAAACCGTGCCCGGGTCTGTGACGATCCCATCAATTCGGTTCCCGTGTTCCGATACCACAAAACTGATATCAATAAGAGGAGGCCCGCCCATGTTTGGTGGCGGCACCGGATGGCCATCAATCGCTGATGGAGTGAAGGTGATGGCGCCAGTGCCGTCAGGATTCACAGTCTCGGTTCCGGAAACGGTCTCTGTAAAGACCGCGAAACCGCCGATGCTATCCGTTGTTGTCCCCGTAAAATGACCTTCCTCATCCGCGATGGCTGTACCAAGTTCCTTCGCGGGAACCAGCGGAGATGCCGGAGTCGGAAAGGCCAAATATCCCTCACACGTCACCGCATAAGTTCCAGCCGTGGTATGGGTGGTGACATTTTGCGCAGACGCGCTGCCCGCGACGAGCAGCGATGCCAACAGGACCCCCAATGCAGCTACTTGTATAAGACGATTTTTCATAGAACACCTCTCCAGTGTGCCGTCCCTATGTTCAGGACTTGGCATATTGTGAGAACATGTAATATCGAAAACGAGGTATTAAAGTCCTGACAAAAAGCTTACATTTTGACCGGCGGAGATTCCGGTGGAACGACGCTCCTATCAGTTTGGCCCCTTCCAATTTGACCCCGCGGCTCGTGTGCTTTCCCGAAGCGGCAAAATCCTCCCACTGACATTCAAAGCAGCCGATGTGCTGCGGGTACTGGTGGAAAATCGCGGACAGATTGTGGCGAAAACCAAACTACTGGAAGAAGTGTGGCCGGGGAGCTTCGTGGAAGATGGAAGCGTGGAACGGAATATCTCTGCGTTGCGAAAGGCGCTGGACGGAACCGGAACTTCGCGCCAGTACATAGAAACCCTGCCCAAGCGAGGGTACAGATTTGCGGCATCGATCCGCGAGTCCAGCGGGGCTTCGCCTTCGGAGTCGCGCAAGAAGACCATAGCAATCCTCCCATTTCGTGTGCTGGGAAAAAGGCCGCGAAGCCTGGAACTTGGCCTGAGCGTGGCGGATGCGACCATCAGCACGCTTGCTCAGATCCCAGGGCACGCAGTGTTGCCGACAGGCGCGGTGGCAGCATTCCCGCAGGAGAAAATCGATCCTGCGTCATTCGGGAGGAGCCTCGGCGCGGACCTGGTGCTCGATGGAAGCATCCAGTTCTCGAAGAATCGTGCGCGCGCGACTGTGGGGTTGCTGAAGGCGGCGGGGGGAAGACACGTCTGGGCTGAAACCTTTGAGCTGCCCTTCACAAATAAATTCCGATTTCAGGATTCTCTGGCCGAAGAATTGGCGGGAGCGTTGGCGCTGATTCTGAGCAACGCGCAACGCAAGCTCTTAAATCCCCAATACACACGAAGCCGTGAAGCCTATCAGCTCTATTTGAAGGGCAGGTATCACTGGGGCCTGAGATCGGGCGCCGGACTGAAATTGGCTGTTACCTGCTTCCGGGGTGCGCTGCGGTTGGATTCGGAATTCGCCCCGGCGTATTCAGGACTCGCGAATAGCTATGCATTCCTTCCGATGCTCACAGCAGGGCGTGCTAGGAAATTTATGCCGAAGGCGCGAGCCGCGGCCGTCAGCGCGCTTGAGATTGACGAAACACTTGCCGAAGCCCGGTCGGCGCTGGCCTTCGTGAAATGGCATTACGAATGGGACTGGCCGGGCGCGGAACGGGAGTTCCGGAGGATCTTGAAGTTCGTGCCTGATGACAGGCTGACTCGTCAATGGTATGCGTTGTTGCTCGCGGAACAGGGCCGATCCGGTGAAGCGTTGGAACACATGAAGCGCGCTATCGCGGCCGATCCGCTTGAGGCAAGCCTACAAGCCAACCTGGCAACGATCTTATTCCTGGCCGGCAGATATGAGGATGCCGTCAGGCAAGCTCAACGCGCACTGGCGTTGAATTCAGCCTCGCACCGTGCGTATTTGGTGATTGGCGAGGCACGGGAACAACAAGGGAGATTCGATGAAGCAATCACCCAGTTCGAGGAAGCCCGCCGGCTCTCGCCGGGCCCGTCGGGGTCTCTGGGATCCCTCGGCCACGCACTGGGCTGTGCGAGAAAGGCCAAGGATGCTGCCGATGTGCTGCGAACCCTCGAGAAGGTTGCGGAGACCCGAGGCTGTTGGTTTCCATTAGCGCTAACGCATCTCGGATTGGGAGACCTGGATAGCTCGTTCTGTTGCTTAGAGCGGGCTTGCGACGAGCGGGACTTTCACCTTGTTTTGCTGAAGACGGACCCGCGGTTTGCCGCCTTGCGCGGATCGGAAAGATTTGAGGCGGTGATCCAGAGAATTGGGTTGGGCGAAGGGTGACCGGCATAGTTTGACGGTAGACGAAGTGTCGAGGAGGCGCGAAGCTTAGATTCCTGTTGGTGAATCCCAAGGGGGTGGGAATTGAGGAAAGCGCGAGTGGCGATGGTCTTGCTGGTTAGTGCGGCGGGAGCACTGGTGTCCACGGGGCCGCGGGCGCAGTGGAAGACGGCATGGAGCTACGAGGGGGCCAGGGGGCCAGAACACTGGGGGGACCTGGATCCGGATTACGCTCCCTGCAAGAATGGCAAGGAACAGTCTCCAATCGATATTCAAAGCGCGGAGAAAGCGGAGCTGCCGGCGATACGGTTTGAATATATAAGCGGCCCGCTGAAGATCATCAACAATGGATACACCGCGGTGCGAGTGAACTACTCCAAAGGGAGCGGGAATTTTCTGATCGTGGGAGATGCGCGCTATGAGCTGACGCAATTCCACTTCCACCATCCCAGCGAAGAATATATTCACGGGAAGCCATACGACATGGGGATTCACCTGATGCACGTTGCGAGCGACGGAAAAGTTGCCGGAGTGGTGGTGCTTCTGAAAGCGGGCAAATCGAACGCGACGGTTGAGCAGCTGTGGAAATACATGCCGCAGACTGCGGGCCAAGAGCAGGGGATTCCCGGAGTGGCGGTCAATCCCGCGGGGCTGTTGCCCCGAGACAGTGCGTATTACACGTACATGGGGTCGCAAACGGCTCCGCCATGCACGGAAGGAGTTGTGTGGTATGTGCTGAAGACCCCAATGGAAATTTCGACGGAGGAGATGCAGGAGTTTGCGAAGCTTTATCCGCATGATGTGCGGCCGGTTCAGGGGCTGAATGGGCGGGTGGTGAAGGAGAGCCGGTGATTTGGGGGCAGGGGCCGGACTCAGAGGTTGCACGGAGAATATATAAAGGATAGGGGAGATTGCGTTCTGGCGGACTGAGCGGTATGTTGGCCAGCGGCCGGGAGACAAATGAACCCTGAAGGATATGAACGTGGCGGGTGATCCCGCGGACGTGCTTGAGGACTGAGGCGCTATTCGGATTTGATATCTTCAACTGGAGGAGGTAGCGGGATCAGCTCGAGTACGCACCATCGAAGTAGCAAGAGGAGGGGCGGTCTGAAATTGCTGCAAACAGGCGCGGCAAGACCCAATTGCAATTTTCATCCAATAGTCCGTTGGGATATAATTCGTGGCCTTGGCCCGGGGGGCGGGGGTAACCGATCGGTGAAGTACTGGCTCCCCCCGGACTTAGCAGTGGAGCGTCCCAGCTACCCACCAGCCCTTCAATGCGTGCGGAGGTTCGAATTTGCGGTTCGAGCGCGACACCCACACTTGCGGATGTCGAGGCGTTCGATGCGCATCCAAATGAGAGTTCCTGGCGACGAGTTTCGCTGAGACGGATCGCTATCGGGTGAGGGGTTCGATTCTGTCCGAGTTACCCCGAAGAGCGCTATATTGTGATAAAGGTTTACGCAATGCCATCAGCATCACAAGTACGAGATACCAGGCAATCTTCGGCAAGCCCCGCGGCCGAAGTGAGCGTGATCATTCCCGCTTACAATGTCTCCAAATACATTGGGGAGGCGCTCGATTCTGTTTTCAAGCAAACATTCCAAGGCTTCGAGGTCATCGTTGTAAACGATGGCTCGCCGGATACCGAACAATTGGAAAGAGTTCTGGAGAATTATCACGATCGCATCCTCTATCTGACGCAGGAACACAAAGGTCTCGCGGGGGCCCGCAATACAGCCATTCGAGCGGCGCGCGGAAATTATGTGGCGCTGCTGGATGCGGACGATTTCTGGGAACCCGAGTACCTGGCAGTGCAGCTGGACTACCTGCATAAAAATCCGGACATGGACGTGGTGTCCTGCAACAGCCGCTTTTTCGGGGACAAGACGTACGCCGGGCGAACTTTCATGGATGTTTTTCCCTCCGACGGGCCCGTGACCTTTGAGAGCCTGGTGACGCGGAAATGCAACGTGTTTGTTTCCGTGACGGCGCGACGAGAGGCCATTGAACAATCCGGTCTATTTGACGAGTCGCTGATGTCTTGTGAAGACTATGACCTGTGGCTACGACTCGCGGCGGATGGCCGGCGCATTGGCTACCATCGAAAAGTTCTGGTGAATTACCGGAGGCATGAGGCGAGCCTCTCGGCGGATCCGGTGTGGATGGCGGAAAGAAATTCGCAGGTGATCGAGAAGTGGCAGCGCGATATTCCGCCGGTGGTGAAGGAATGGTGGCTGCTTGAGGAGCGGCGCACCAGAAATGTCGCGGAAGCTAACTACTGGAGGGCCAGGCAAGCGTTCGCGCGCGGAGATGTGACAACGGCGGTGGAGTGCTTCAAGAAAGCCAATGAAGTGTTGCGGAGTCCCAAACTGAAAGGGACAATCTTTTGTCTGCAGACAATGCCAAATCTGGCCCTGCGGGCGCACAAGATTAAGCGAAAACTGAAATCAATAGGCTAAGGGTCCCGTTGCAGGATTGAGCCGGAGATGCGCAGTCGGCGTTGGGTCAACAGCCAATGTCCGGCCTCTCGATTTCTTTCCTTTTCCATCCGTCCAAGTTTTTCCGGATAAGTCCACCGCCCGGATTCTTCAGCCAAGAAATGACTTGAGAGTATCAACCAGTTTCACGGCAAAAGGAATGGACTCACCCAAGCGCGTCGAGAATTCCGATTCCCCAAGGACCTCGATACAAAGTCTGGATGCTTGACACAGAATCGCCATCTCTTCGTTGGAAAGCCCAATCTTCCGTGAATCGCCATCTTTCAGGGAGGCACGAAATGCAGTGTTCAGCTTCTCCCACAATTGCTTGACACGTTCGGCCGGCGCGCCAACTTGTCCTTCAAAGTCCTTGACGGGAAATCCGTTCAGAATTTCGTTCAGACTATCCATAAAATACGCAATTTCGGCTTTCGATGGCTCGAAAACGTATTCATTGGCGATGTACTGCTTCATTTGCATGGGTCGTAGATTGGCCGCACTTTGATTGAGCTTTTTTCTGACCTCCAACGCAGGGGATGATAGCACTAGAGAGATTCAGGAGAGCATGATTTGCGGGCTTTTGGTTATTCGCGCGGCGTAGCAGCGGTCCTGCTGGCGGATTCCGTGGAATCCAATCTGGTGACACGCGCGGCGTCAACCAAAGTAGCCGTGGATGGGACCGGTTTGTAATCGAAGTTGTGCTGGTCTTGTTTCACGCTGATGGTCTTGAAAAACAGCGCTTTCCCATTCATATGCACATCAAGATCAGTCATCTCCCAGAAGCCCGAGCCGACATCCTGTTGAGTGACAGAAAAAGCTCCGCCTTCATCCAGATGCCCGAGTATTCCCCAGCCAAATTTTACCGGGCCGAGAAGTCGCCCTTCCATATGCGCCAGCCGCTTCGCCGCAGGGTCAAACCAAATGGCGCCTGCGAGTTCGTGAAACACCTGGCTTTCGTGGTCTGTGGAATGAAAGGCCGGGTCTGGAGTGAAATTCAGCTTGATGAGGCCATTTTCGGTTGAAGCGTATTGATAGCGAAACGCGTTTGGAAGCATCCTGAGCAGGCGCAACTCTTTTTGCTGGTCCTCCCACCTTTCCTGTTCTTCGGCTTGGATTTGCTTTGGATCCGAAATCAGTTTTGCGATACGGACATCTTCGGTCCGCGCTTGCTCGGCCGTCAAAGGTTGGCCATTGATGGCGATCAAACGGTCGATGTCGCCCCGTTCGGTCTCAAAAACGGCGAGGGTGTCGCGGCGTCCGTATTCATCTTTGTCTTGCTTGAATTGCCACAGGCTATGATCCTGCCGCTGTTCGTTCAGCTCATTGGAGATGATTTCTTGGACGAATTGTTGTTCGTGCCCCCGGACGACTGCGGCGGGATCGTTTGTCTGTTGGGGAGAAGAGGGCAACGATGGACCGAGGAGGATGAATGCAATTGCCACAGCGCAGGAGCTGGCGATCGTGCGCATAAAGATCCCGTAGACCTATTTTAAACCCAACGGCGAGAAGAGCAAACGGCAATGTAGAGCAGTCGCGGCCGTGGACTGATGACGGTGGCGCCTACTCGGAGAACGAGGAGAGAGCCGCGGAATTTGGGCGAAAATTGGGGCGCAGTTTGCTATAAAGCTTGAATCTTGTAAGGACACTTGAGGGGGATGCGATGCGGCGAACTTGGATGATTTGTTTATTGACGATGCTGACGGGTACAGCGGCGCTGGCGCGGGAGGCGCGCGGGCAGGGCGGCGCCGCGCAGGGAGCGCCAATGCAAAACGCGGCGGCCCAGGGGCGCGGAGGGGCGGATGCGAATGCGTCACTTCCCACGATTGCAGCGAAGACCGTGGGGATGCAGAAATTTGACGGGTACTTTCCGTTTTATTGGGATGCGCGCGGCGGGAAGATTTGGCTGGCGATTGACAAGTGGGACCTGGAGTTTTTGTACACCGAGTCGCTCCCGGCGGGACTGGGGTCGAATGACGTGGGGTTGGACCGCGGGCAGGGCGGGCGCGCGCACGTTGTGAAATTCACGCGGTCGGGGCCGCGGGTGCTGCTGGTCGCGTCGAACTACGGATTTCGCGCGAACACCAATGACCCGGACCAGAAGCGCGGGGTGGAGGAGTCATTTGCGGTGTCGGCGCTGTGGGGATTTGATGTGGCGGCGGAGGACGCTGGAGGGGCGGTCTTGGTGGATGCGACGAATTTTTTTCTGCGCGACTCGCACAGCGTGATCGCCACACTGAAGCGCACGCAACAGGGAACTTTCCGGTTGGATGCGACTCGCTCGGCATTCTACTTGCCGGGGACGAAAAACTTTCCCAAGAATACAGAGGTGGAAGTGACGCTCACTTTTACGAGCGACGAGCCGGGTAACTACGTCCGCCAGGTTACGCCCGACGCCACGGCGGTCACGGTGCGCGAGCACCAGTCGCTGATCGAATTGCCCGGGCCGGGATTCAAGCCCAGGGTTTACGATCCGCGGTCGAGCTTCTTCGGGATCAGTTATATGGATTTCGCCGCGCCGGTGAGCGAGTCGGTGGAAAAGAGATTCATCGCGCGTCACCGCCTGGAGAAGAAGGATCCCAATGCAGCCGTGAGCGAGCCAGTGCGGCCGATTGTTTATTACCTGGACCGGGGCGCGCCGGAGCCGATCCGGTCGGCGCTGCTGGAGGGAGCGAACTGGTGGGCGCAAGCGTTCGAGGCCGCCGGATTCAAGAACGCGTTTCGAGTGGAGCTGATGCCGGAAGGAATGGACCCAATGGACATCCGCTACAACGTGATCCAGTGGGTGCATCGAGCGACGCGCGGATGGTCGTATGGAGGATCGGTGACCGATCCGCGGACGGGGGAAATTATCAAAGGCCAGGTGACCTTAGGGTCGCTGCGTGCGAGGCAGGATTATCTGATCGCGGAAGGGCTGACCGCGCCATACGAAAAGGGGAAAACGGTTTCACCGGCGTTGATGAACATGGTGCTGGCGCGGATGCGTCAGCTTGCGGCGCACGAAGTGGGGCACACTCTTGGGCTGGCGCACAATTACTCTGCGAGCACGGTGAACCGCGCTTCGGTGATGGATTATCCGCCGCCGGACATTTCGCTCGATGCCAACGGAGTGCCGGACCTTTCCAATGCTTACGCGACGGGGATTGGCGCGTGGGACAAGGTGTCCATAACGTTTGGGTATTCGCAATTTGCGCCGGGGGCGGATGAGGCCGCGGCGCTGAACAAAATTATGAACGATGCCTATTCAGGCGGGCAGCGGTATTTAACGGACCAGGATGCGAGGCCTGCTTCTGCTGCGAGTCCCTATGCTCATTTGTGGGACACGGGAGGCAACGCTGTCAGCGAGCTGGACCGGATAATGAAGGTGCGGGCGGCGGCTCTGAAGCGTTTCGGGGAGAATAACATCCGCGAAGGCGCTCCGATGGCCACGCTGGAGGATGTGCTGGTGCCTATATATATGATGCACCGGTACCAGGTGGAAGCGGCGGCGAAGGTGCTGGGAAGCGTGGACTACTCGTTTGCGCTGCGAGGGGATGCGCTGACGCCGAACAAGCCGGTGCCACCGGCGGAGCAGAGGAAGGCGCTTGATGCGGTGCTGGCTACCCTGACTCCTGCGGCGCTGGCGCTGCCGGAATCGCTGCTGAAGATGATTCCGCCGCGGCCGCCGGACTATCCGCAGAGCCGCGAACTTTTCCGGCGGCGGACGGCTCCGGTGTTTGACGCGCTGGCTCCGGCGGAGGCGATTGCCACGCACACGGTTGCGTTTTTGTTTGATCCGGAGCGGGCCGAGCGGCTGGTGGAATATAACGCGCTGGATTCACAGGCTCCGGGATTTGGCGAGGTGGTCGACCGGGTTCTGGCGGCGACGTGGAAGGCTCCGCACGCGGCGGGATATGCAGGGCAGATACAGAACGTGGTGAATCAGGTGGTTTTGTACGACATGATGACGCTGGCGGCCGACCAGAATGCCGGAAGCCAGGCGCGCGCGATTGCGGCGTTCAAGCTCAACGAGCTGAAGAAGTGGCTCGATGGGCAGGCCTCAACAGGAGCGGACGGGGATTGGCGCGCGGCGTGTTTTTATTCGGCGGAGCAGATTGGGAGATTCCAGAAGGATCCGAAGCAATTTGATTTGACTCGGCCGGTGGTGCCGCCGGATGGGATGCCGATTGGGATGGATGATGATTGGGACTGGGATGGGAACTGAAATGGGGTACCTGGAGGGATCATGGGGGCGCATAGCTGGATGGAAAAAAGTAAGAAAATGGAAAAGATCATTCCCATTCCACCGACGTCGGTAGTCCGACTCTCAAACGCTCCCAGGAACACACCACGTTGGCGTAAGGACCTGGGCCGCATATTTCGAGTAGGCTACTATTCCCGGCAAGATGGATTGGATTGCGTGTGGCTCGTGAACGACGAAGGCAAGTATGAGCAAACCACAGACCACGGCGACTTATTCAAATACTTTGACGTCATTCACTTAGCCAACGAGAAGAGCTTGTATGGCCGCGGCAAGCCACCATTTCCGTTCATCCGGCCTGCTGACAAAAGAAAATCCAAGCGCCGTGTCTCTGGCAAGTAAGATCTGAAAAGGTGATGACGCCAGCTCTCGATGAGGAATGCCACGCCGCTTACTCTTATCACGCGGAACAGATAGGGAGATTCCAGAAGGATCCGAAGCAATTTGATTTGACGCGGCCAACCGTGCCCCCTGATGGGATGCCAATTGGCGCGGATGATGATTGGGACTGGGATGGGAACTGAGAATCGGGGAAAGGTACTGATTGTTACGGGAGGAAGCAACGGAATTGGAGCCGCTACGGCACGACTCGCTGCAAGCAGGGGCTATTCGGTATGCATTAATTACAGGCAAAGGAAGATTGATGCCGAGGGTGTCGCAGGAGAAATTGAACGGCAGGGAGGGCACGCAATTATTGTTCAGGCGGATGTGAGTGTGGAAGCTGAGGTCGTTAAGCTGTTTGAAACCACCGACGCCAAATTGGGGCGTGTTTTCGCGCTAGTGAACAATGCCGGCACCCTGGAGAGGCAGATGCGACTCGACTCCATGGAGGCAGCGCGCATACAGCGGGTGTTTGCCACCAACGTGATCGGGAGTTTTCTGTGCGCGCGCGAGGCCGTGAGAAGAATGTCCACAAAGAAAGGCGGCTCCGGGGGAAGCATCGTAAATATTTCGTCGGGCGCCTCACGGCTCGGTTCGCCTGGTGAATACATAGATTATGCGGCGAGCAAAGGAGCGGTGGACACTCTTACGATTGGGCTGGCGAAAGAAGTGGCGGAAGAAGGCATCCGCGTGAATGGAGTGAGGCCCGGATTTATTTACACTGACTTGCACGCGAAGGGCGGAGAGCCAGGGCGCGTAGATAGGTTGAAGGTACAGGTGCCGATGCAAAGGGGTGGAGAGCCGGAGGAAGTGGCCGCGGCGATATTGTGGTTGCTTTCGAGCGAGGCGTCCTACGTGACAGGGGCGATTGTTGATGTGGGCGGTGGGAGATAAGGCTGAAGTGAACATTGCGGGTCGCAGATTCGTCCTTATCGTGCAGTAGAATAACTTGACAATGTAGGTAACAAGCGCATAGGGTCAGTTTCACCGTGGAACTGGACCAATCCCTCTCTTGGTTGGCGCTAGCATTGACTCCGGGCCTGGGCGCCCGGCTGACCGCGCGAGTGCTGCGCGAATTCGGCACGCCGGAAGGAGTTTTTGCTGCGTCGCTCACGGCGCTTGAGGCGTGCAATCTTCCGGCAGCGACAGCGCAGAGCATCAATTCCCATGGCGCTTTTTCGGCGGCGCAGAAGGAATTGGCGCATATCCGGGAGCTGGGTGTGCAGCTTCTGCACTGGGGCGAAAGCGCCTATCCGCAACGGCTTCTGGAGATTTACGACCCCCCACCCCTGCTGTATGTGCGTGGAGACATTGAAGTTCTGCGGCGCCATTGCATCTCCATGGTGGGCACGCGACGTCCGTCACCCTACGGGAATCTAATGGCAGAAAGGCTGGCAAGGGACCTCGCGGATCGCGGCCTAGTTATTGTAAGTGGCCTAGCGAGAGGGATTGACTGCTTGTCGCACCGGGGGGCATGCGCGTCGGTGCGAGGAGCGACCATCGGCGTGCTGGGCACCGGGATGGACGTGATTTATCCCAAGGAAAACAAGAGGCTCTTTGCCGAGGTGGAGAAACGCGGCGCGCTGATCAGTGAATTTCCCCTGGGAACGTATCCCGCGCCGGAGAATTTCCCGGTTCGTAACCGAATTGTAGCCGGGATGAGCCTGGGAACTATTGTTGTGGAGGGCGAGCAATACTCCGGGTCGCTGATAACGGCGCGGCTGGCGATGGAATTCGGAAGGGAAGTGTTCGGGGTGCCCGGGAATGCGACGCAACCTTCCAGCTTCGCTCCGAATCAATTGGTGAAGCAGGGAGCGAAGCTGGTGACCGGCTGGGAAGACGTGGTGGAAGAGCTTCCCACCGCAATTCGAGCGGAATTATTCCCTGTAGAGACGCCGGGGGCTGGTGAGCGCGAATCGCTTTTTGCCGAATCACTTGCGCCGGAGCTAAAAAAGCTGTACGACTTATTAAGTACGGACCTGGCGGCCCATGTCGACGAGTTGGTGGAGAATTCAGGGATGACGTCATCGGCAGTGCTGGCAGGATTGTGTGAACTGGAATTAAAGGGAATCATCCGGCAGATGCCGGGGAAACAATTCGTAAGAGTCCTGATGTAAATGAGGATGGAGGAAAGTCGTCAGTAGTTAAAAGGACACACACCTGCCCGTCCCACCGGGTTTCGGTCTAAAACAATTCCATGGGAAAATCACTGGTCATCGTCGAGTCGCCCGCCAAGGCGAAGACGATCAATAAATATCTGGGACGCAACTACAGCGTCAAAGCTTCCATAGGGCACGTGATGGATCTGCCGAGGAAGGATATCGGCATCGTGTTGCCCGGCGAGCCGAAGAAGGCCAAGAAATCCAAGTCGAAGAAGGGCGGGAAAAAGGTAGAGGCCAAGCCCGCCGCGCCAATCAATCCCAATAAACTTTTTGATCCGACCTACGTTGTAATTCCCGGCAAAGACAAAGTGGTGAACGATCTGAGGAAAGCTGCGGCAACCGCGGATGCCGTTTACCTGGCCGCTGACCCGGACCGCGAGGGTGAAGCAATCTGCGCGCACTTGACGGAAGTGCTTTCGCAGTCGAGCGATTCGCTGTTCGATGGGTACACACCGGCGGTAAACCGTTGGAAGAAGACGAAGAAGCCGGCCCCCGGCACCGAGGCGGAACCGTATGTGCCGCCCGTGGCGGTGGAAGTCCCGAAGGACATGCGCAAGAAAATTTTCCGCGTGATGTTTAACGAAATTACGCCCAAGGCGATTCGCGCGGCTTTTGACCGTGCGGGGCAGGTGGACGAGCACCTGGTGGATGCGCAGCAGGCTAGGCGCGTGCTGGACCGGATAGTGGGATACAAGATTTCCCCGCTGTTGTGGGTGAAGGTGCGGCGAGGGTTATCGGCCGGGCGCGTGCAGACGGTGGCGCTGCGTCTGATTGTGGAGAGGGAGCAGGAGATCAAGTCCTTTGTCCCCAAGGAATATTGGACGATTCACGCACGGTTGCAGGCAGCCGAGTTGCCTATTTTCGAGGCTAAGCTGTTTCGCCACAAGGGCGAAGAGATCGAGATTTCCAATGAAGCTCGCGCCAGCCAGGTGCTGGAGGAGCTGAAGCGAGCGCAGTGGCGTGTAGCTGAGGTGGTACAGAAGGAAAAGCGCCGGTACGCGCCGCCTCCCTTCACAACTTCCAAGCTGCAGCAGGCGTCGTACAACCGCTTGCGATACACGGCGAAGCGCACCATGGGGATCGCGCAGAAATTGTATGAAGGCGTGGAGCTGGGCGATGAAGGCTCCGTGGCGTTGATCACCTACATGCGCACGGATTCGGTGCGCGTGTCAGACGATGCGCTGGCGCAAGTGCGCGAGCTGATCCCGCAGCAATACGGTCCCGATTACTTGCCGGAGAAGCCCAACTTTTATAAAAGTAAAAAGGATGCCCAGGACGCGCACGAAGCCATCCGTCCCACGGATGCGGCGCGAACGCCGGAATCGGTGCGGCGCTACCTGGATGACGAAATGTTCAAGCTGTACCAGCTGATCTGGCAACGGTTCGTGGCCTCGCAAATGGTCCCCGCAGTTTTCGATCAGACCACGATTGACGTTGCGGCGGGGGACTACATTTTCCGTGCGTCAGGATCGGTTGAAAAATTTGCGGGGTATCTGGCGGCGTACCGGTCGGGCGAAGAGGACGCGGAGAAGGATGACGATAGCGAGGCCGAAGGGAAACGCCTGCCGCGCGTGAGCGAGAATGAAATCCTGAAGCTAGCGGCGCTGGAAACTCCAGAAAGAAGCGCAGCGCCTCCCGCAGTGCGCTCGGAGCAGCATTTCACGGAGCCGCCTCCGCGGTACACGGAAGCGACACTGGTGAAGGATCTGGAAGAAAAGGGGATCGGCAGGCCCTCGACCTACGCAGCGATTATTTCCACGATTGTGGAGCGCGAATATGTGGACAAGGAGCAGGGGCGTTTCACTCCCACCATGCTGGGAGAAAAAGTGAGCGGGCTGCTGGTGAAAAGCTTCGAGGATATCTTCGATTTGGGCTTCACGGCGCGGATGGAAGAAGAGCTGGACGAAGTGGAGGAAGGGAAGCTGCCGTGGAAGCAGGCGGTGGGCGAGTTTTACGGCCGGTTTGAAGTGGACCTGGCTACTGCGCACGACAAGATGGAGTCGTACAAGATCGGGATTGCCACCAAGGAGCTTTGCCCCAAATGCGAAAAAGGGCATTTGCTCGAGCGCATCAGCCGCAACGGGTTTTTCATGGGATGCGACCGCTATCCGGATTGCGACTACACGCGCGACCTCTCCCCAGTGCTTCCCACCGAGGGAGACAACGCTGTTCATGCCTGTCCGGAATGTGGGAAGGACATGGTCGTGAAGCGCGGCCGCTTCGGAACCTTCCTGGCCTGCACGGGATTTCCGGAATGCAAGACCACTCGGCGGCTGGTGCAGGGGACGCGGACGGCGCGGCAGCCGGATGAGAAGCTCGATGAGAAGTGTCCGGAGTGCGAATCCCAGCTGGTGAAGCGGCACGGCCGCTACGGGGAATTCATCGGCTGCTCGGCGTATCCGAAGTGCAAGTACATTCGGGCGCAAACGTTGGGGATTGCGTGCCCGAAGTGCGGTCAGGGCGAACTGGTGCAGCGCATGACGCGCAGAGGCCAGCGGGTGTTTTTCGGGTGCAACAAATATCCGGAATGTGATTTCACCACGCCCTATCAACCCATCATTGAGCCGTGTCCGAAATGCGGCGCGGCGTTCATCGTGCAGAAGAACTTGAAGACCGGCTCGGTGCGCGCGTGTATTAAGGAAGGCTGCGATTGGGAAGTTGCGGCTCCTGAACCGCAACCCGTGGAAGCTTTGGCCGGGGTGAAGAACTGAGCGGAATTTCCCTGCCTCAATAACTCTCTGTTTTTTTATCAAGGCAACAATCTAGAATACCGGAAGGTTCCAAGGAGCCTCAGGTATGGGTGTGATTATTTCAATGCTTCGCGGGGTGAATGTTGGCGGGCACAACAAAATCAAGATGGACGAGCTTCGCGCGCTCTATGAATCCCTAAGGCTCAAAGGCGCGCAGACACACGTACAGAGTGGGAATGTCATATTTAAGAGCAACGAAAAGGACCTCGCGGCTCTGACCCAGCGGATTCAGAACGCCATTGGACGGAAATTCGGGTTTCGCCCCGAGGTGATTGCGCGGACACATTCAGAAATGAGGGATACGGTCGCAAAAAATCCCTTTGCGCGGCGGCGCGGGATCGAACCGAGCAGGTTGCTGGTGACCTTTCTGGCCAGTGAGCCGAAGAAAGAGGCTTGCGAGTCAGTCTTGCAATTGAAAATAGCGCCGGAGGAGCTGAGGATCGAGGGACGCGAAATCTACATTTATTATCCCAAGGGGATGGCGCGGCCGACGGTGCCATGGGTGAAAATCGAAAGAACATTGAAGGTTTCCGGAACGGGAAGGAATTGGAACAGCGTGACGAAAATGTTGGCAATTGCCGAGGAAATGGAAGCGGCCGGTTGACGCCGTCCCACACACAGTAAGTGGCGCACGGTTCTTGCTTTCCTCGCGGCAGTGACGAGCCTATACTTTTGGGATGCGCCCCGCGAGGAGGACATGAGGGAGACGGTCCAAAGATTCCTTCATTACCTGCAGAATGAACGCAATGTTTCGCCGCATACGGTATGCAATTACAAGTCCGACCTCGAGCAGTTCCTGAAGTACCTTTCACCTCCGGGCGGTCAGCCTGATCACAAGCCGCGCAAGGCGCTTTCCCCAAAAGACATTGACCACCGGCTGATTCGCGAATACCTGGGGCATTTGCACGACCGGGGGCTGGAGAAAATCTCGGTAGCGCGGAAGTTGACATCGCTGCGGTCGTTTTTCAAGTTTTGCCACCGCGAAGGGATCGTGCAGAACAATGTGGCGCGATTGGTGACCACACCCAAGCTGCCGAAGCGGATCCCCAATGTGGTGTCCGCGGATGAGCTGAATTTGTTTTTGGATCAATTGGGTGGATCGCACCGGGGGCTGCCTGGGTACGTAGGCGATGAATTTGATACGGAAGGCCGGCACGCGAGAAGAGAGCGAAAGGGCACATTGAAGTCACGCTCGGCTGCGAGCGGAGCCGCTGCGAAGCGCGACGGATCCCGCCTGATGCTGCGGCGTGACCGCGCCATCATCGAGATGCTCTACGCGGCAGGGTTGCGCGTGAGCGAACTGGTGGGGCTGAACGCGGATGACGTCCAGCGCAATGACCAGATGCTGCGCGTGCTCGGGAAGGGGCGCAAAGAGCGCATCGTGCCGTTTGGCTCCAAGGCCCTTGCCGCGCTCGAGGCTTACTGGCCGCTGCGCGCGGAGATGATGAACAAGCCGAAAGCGGAGAATGACGTACAGCCGGTGTTCTTGAATTTTTCGGGGCGGCGGCTGACGACTCGAAGCATCCGTCGGATAATTAACAAATATGTGAAAATTGCGGGGCTGAATTGGGATTTGCATCCACATTCGTTCCGGCACGCATTCGCCACGCACTTGTTGACCGACGGTGCGGACTTGCGCGCGATTCAGGAGCTGTTGGGCCACGCCTCGTTATCCACCACTCAGAAATACACCCATGCTTCGATACGCCAGTTGATGGATGTGTATGACAAGGCGCACCCGCGGGCGTGAAACCCGGCGCGTTGCGCTGGCGTCTCAACTCAGTTAATCTTCAGCGGCAATTTGTTTTGTAGCAATCATGCTTCGCATCAACCAAGGTACGGGGTGGGAGATGAAGCGATTTCTCCTGGGTGGGTGCTTCGTGGGGTTTGTGTTTGCATTTATGAGCGCGCCCCCCGCAGCGGCGCAGGATAACTACGAAATTCAAGTTTACGGCGCAGATACAGTTGAGCCCGGCCACACCATGGTCGAGCTGCACAGCAATTTCACATTTCAAGGTTCGAAAACGTTTCACGATGGAATGTTTCCCACTGAGCACGCCGAGCATGAAACCATAGAAATCACGCATGGATTCACCGACTGGTTCGAGACTGGATTTTATATTTTTACGTCGGAACGCAGCGGGCAGGGGATTGACTGGGTGGGAGACCATATCCGTCCGCGATTCCGAATTCCGGAAAAATGGAAATGGCCTGTGGGATTGAGCCTCTCGAATGAGATTGGTTACCAGCGGCGATTCTTCTCTCCGGACACCTGGACGTGGGAAATCCGGCCGATAATTGATAAGCAGATCGGAAAGTGGTACCTGTCGTTCAATCCTTCGATGGACCGCTCCTTCCACGGGGAGAGCGTCCACAAGGGAGTTGAGTTTTCACCGAATTTCACGGTCGGCTACGACTTCACCAAGAAGATTAACGGCGCGATTGAATATTATGGCGCGTTGGGGCCCATCACGGGGTTCGATCCGGTCACGGACCAGCAACAGCAGATTTTCCCGGCAATCAATCTGAACCTTTCGCCGAAATGGGAGATCAATTTTGGCGTGGGCGTGGGTGTGACGGCTGGGAGCGATCACCTGATTGCAAAAATGATTTTGGGATACCGGTTTGATTTTTAGATTTGCAATTCTTATGCAGGAGGGGATTCCATGAAATCAGCGGCGAAAGTGTTCGCACTATCGGTTCTGATGGGTTGCTTTACGATGGGCGCAGCGGTTCGCGCGCAGGATGAAACCACGGCACCAGCCGGCGGCCGGGGCGGGCAGGCCGGCCCCACTCGCGCCTACGTGGTGCCCGAACCGCGGCCCTATGATCAGGTCATACGGGGCGACGTAAAAACTCAGCACGGAATCTTCGACGTGCACCAGATCAAGGAGCAGTATTTTTATGAAATTCCCGCGGCGCAGCTCAATAAAGATTTTCTGTGGGTGACCCTGCTGGCGAAGACCACGCTCGGGGTCGGGTATGGCGGCACCGTCGCGGGCAATCACGTGGTTCGCTGGGAGCGGCATGGCAACCGCCTGCTGCTACGCAGCGTGTCGTATGAAATTGTGGCGGATCCAACTCTGCCGATCGCGAGCGCGGTGCAATCGGCAAATAACGATTCAATCCTGATGGAATTCAACATTGAAGCGGTTGGCAAGAACGACGCGCCGGTCATCGACGTGACACGCCTCTATGCAACGGAGGTGCCGGAGTTCAGTGCGCGAACGCTGTTGCGGGCGCGCGGATTTGACACCACGAGGTCATACATCGAGCGAATTACGGCCTTCCCGCAAAATATAGAAGTGGAAGCGACCCACACCTACACCAATCCTCCGGAAAACCCCGCTCCAGCGGGCGGCGCGCCGGCGCCCGGCCCCGGACGAGGTGGCAGGGGCGCCGCGGGCATGCGCGGAAATTCCGCGACGGTGGTGATGCACTTCAGCATGGTGAAGCTGCCGGAGAACAAGATGATGCCGCGGTTGTTCGATGACCGCGTCGGATACTTCTCCACTTCACAGGAAGACTACGGCCGGGATGAGCATCGCGCCGCCCGGCGGACCTACATCACTCGTTGGAGACTGGAGAAGAAGGATCCCTCTGCTGCTGTCTCAGAACCTGTGAAGCCCATCGTTTACTATGTGGATCCGGCGACACCGGAAAAGTGGCGGCCGTGGGTGAAGAAGGCCATCGAGGATTGGCAACCCGCGTTTGAAGCAGCCGGATTTAAGAATGGAATTATTGCCAAGGACGCGCCCACGAAAGAAGAGGACCCGACCTGGAGTCCCGAGGACATTCGCAACTCCGTGATTCGCTGGTTACCGTCCACAACGGAAAACGCGGTGGGGCCGAATATCCACGATCCGCGCACGGGGGAAGTGCTGAACGCGGATATCGAGCTTTATCACAACGTGATGAACTTGGCGTCCGACTGGTATTTCACGCAGGTCGGCCCACTCGATCCGCGCGCATCGAAGCTTCCTCTGCCCGACGATTTGATGGGGCGGCTGATCGAGTATGTGCTCGCGCATGAAATCGGACACACCATTGGATTCCAGCACAATATGAAGTCCAGCTCGCTTTATCCTGCCGACAAAATGCGTAATGCGGAATGGTTGCACAAGTATGGTCACGTGGCCACGCTTATGGATTACTCACGGTTCAACTACGTTGCGCAGCCGGAAGACAAAATTCCGCCTGAGGATTTGATCCCACGCATTGGCCCGTATGACATCTGGGCGACGCATTGGGGATACGCACCGGTTCCGGGCGCGAAAACTCCCGACGAGGAAAAACCCACGCTCGATGCCTGGTCACGCGAGCAGGACAAGACTCCGTGGTTGCGCTTCTCAACGGATCACGCAGGAGGCACCGACCCCGGCGAGAACACCGAAGCCGTGGGCGACGCTGACGCCGTTTATTCCACGGGGATGGGTATGAAGAATCTGCATCGCGTGATGGACATGCTGATTCCGGCGGCCACTGCGGATCCACTGGATGCTTATGACCGGCTTACGGAATTGTACGGCCGCGTACTGAGCCAGTGGACGCTTGAAATGGGACACGTCGCGGTAATCGTCGGCGGCGTGGAATCGCAGGACAAGCATCCCGATCAAGCGGGCCCGCAATTCTGGCCGACATCCAAGGACAGGCAGATCGCGGCGGTGAAATACCTGAACGAAAACGCCTTCAAGACACCTACATTCCTGATTCGTCCCAAACTCTTGGAACTCTTCGAGCCGGATGGCGAGATGGCGCGCATCCGCACTGCGCAGATGTCGGTGCTGAACCGCCTGGTTCAGGACCAGCGCGTCGAGCGCATGATCGAAATGGATGCCATGGACAGCGCAAAGGCCTACAGTCCAGCGGAATTCCTGGCCGACGTGAGGCATGGTATCTTCAGCGAACTTTCCGACCCCTCGGTGACTATTGACGCCTACCGCAGGAATCTCCAGAACGGGTATGTCGAGTCGCTCTCCGAGAAGATCAACTCACGCACAGCGGGGCTGGAAGAAGTGCGTGCACTCTATCGCGCGAATTTGAGGGCGCTCTCGGGCGAGGTTGGTGAAGCAATTGCGAAAGCCAGGGACGCACAAACGCGGGCGCATCTGGAGGCGGTGAAAGATAACATCGCGGCGGCGCTGGATCCCAAGATCCCGTTTACGCCGGCAACTCCGCCGCCTGCGGCGGGCGGAGGCCGTGGTGGGATCTCACCCGGCTTAGCCATCGATGCCGATCCCAAGAAGCTGGGATGCTGGCCGGACTACAGAATTACCGGCACCGTAGATCATCGGTAGCTTGGTATGCAGCCGAAGTAAGCGAATCAGTTTGTTGGCTGGGGCGCACACCTCAATGGGATGCGCTCCAGGTCAACACAATGATTTTTTGAGTTGATTGAGTTGATCCACGTGGGCCCACTCCCGGTTTAGGAGCCCCTACCCATCCTCAATCCCGAGAGGGTGCAATTGTGTCGGGCACTTTATACGGTAGTATATTACCACATATGTGGTAGAATATGACCATATGCTCGACCTTCGCTCCAAAGCCCGCCAGCGCCTTTTAGTGTTTTACTTCACAAACCCGACGGCTCGTCACCACCTGCGGGACTTGGCCGAGCGGCTGGCGATTGACCCTTCAAACTTGTCCAAAGAACTGGCTCGCCTGGAGCGGGAAGGCC
Organism: Candidatus Acidiferrales bacterium; assembly: GCA_035308165.1. GTDB lineage: Bacteria > Acidobacteriota > Terriglobia > Acidiferrales > UBA7541 > DASTCZ01. Next base: position 33,505 of record DATGHC010000018.1, read on the forward strand.
TGTTTAAGTCCGAAGTGAGCGGGCGGCAGAAATATTTTCACCTCAATCGCAAATACCCGCTGTTCGCCGAAGTACGTGGCATCGTCGAGAAAACCATCGGCGCTGCGCCCCTAATTGCACAGTCCCTCAAACGCATTGAAGGGATAGGCGAGGCATACCTCTATGGCTCTTTTGCAGGGAATCGGCAGGATGCCGCCAGCGACATAGATGTGCTGATAATTGGCGCACCCCACGAAGAAATCCTGGCGGAAGCTGCACGAAAGCTCGAGCGACAACTCGGCCGTGAAATTAACTACACCGTATTGACGCCGGAGGAATTTCAGTCTCGCCGCGCTCGCAATGATGCCTTCCTGGACAATATCTGGCAAGATAAGCAAGTTTTGCTTGCCGGTGGGGCGTGAAGAAACTCAAGCCGCAAAAAGTAGATTGGGCTCAGGTCGAGCGCTTCCTGCAAAGCGCCGAGAAGAAGCTGGCTTCGGCCAGCAAGATCCTTGCATTCGATGATGAGGCGTCTCTCCAGCAGGAATACGAAGCGATGCTCAAGGCTTCCCTGGGCTTCATGTTCAGCCACGGTTTTCGCGCCAGAAGTCAGCCCGGCCATCACATCGCGATCATAGAATTCGTCAGGGCGCGGATTGACAAGAAACACGACGGCCTGATTACCGTATTCGACCGCCTCCGCCGGAAGAGAAACCTGGCTCTCTACGACGACACAGGATTCGTGTCACACCGGGATGCCGAGCAAGCGCTCGAAACAGCTCGTGAATACATTCAAATAATTCGCGCTGACATCGTTGCGCGGAAACCTTAATGGAGTGGAAGCATTGGGATGCGCAGACCTTTCGTTGCTGCTCGAACGCTTTGCCTCCTAGCTTGAACGTGAGATTGGAGTACCGAGTTTGCAATGAAACTGCTAATGCTAGCTTCCGTGTTTGGGGTGATCTTCATTGCCTGCGACACCATTGACCGTCTTATCGTGAAGATGCGATCAGGTGATATTTTCCGGCCCAAGATGGGATGGAGGATTCTCTATTGGTTTTGGGCAGACGTTTTCGTCGCTTTCAGTTTATCAAGTCCGTATTGGAACACAGGACCAAATCGCTTGCCTCTTTGGAATTTTGTCGCCATGATTTTAATTGGTCTGGTATGGATTGCCTCTTGGCCGCGAACACTGATAGCCGATTGCTCTGGAATTTCCTCCTGCAGCATCTTCGGTTTGGGTCTCCGCACTGTTCCTTGGGCAGAAGTGTCCCGAGTTAGTTCTGATTGGCAAGAGGAATACATAAAATGGGGCTTCGATAGGATTTGGACGTTCATGGGGACAAGCCTTACGGTGACAAGCCGCGACGGGGCGAGCATCCAGCACGGTTTGATGAATAGGCGGCAAGGCCAATTCCTTGACGTGCTGAGGCGTTACGTGCCGCGAGACGCCTTTGACCCAGGTATTTATGACTGGCATCCTTAAGAACACGCGACGAGGCTTGATTTGACGGGGTCTGCGCATCGCCCGTATAATGTGAGATTCCTAACTGAGCGGGAGGCACGATGTACGCGGTCATTCGCAGTGGAGGCAAGCAATACCGGGTCGCTCCCGGCGAAACGGTTCGGGTGGAGCGGCTGGAAGGCAAGGCCGGAGGGAAGGTCACCTTCGATGACGTGCTGGGCGTGTGCACGGATGAATCCAAATTTGTGGGCGGCGAAGCGGCCGGAAAAGCCAAGGTATCGGGAAAAATCGTGCGCCACGTGCGCGGGCCAAAGGTCCGCGTGATGAAGTTCAAGACGTGCGGGCAATACAAGATTTTCCGCGGGCACCGGCAGGACTACACCTCGGTGCAAATCAGCGATATTACCCTGTAAAGTTATTCAGGCACGTGGAAGGGATCCAGAGATGGCACATAAGAAGGGTGGCGGCTCCAGCGTAAACGGCCGCGATTCCCAGGGACAGCGGCTGGGAGTGAAAAGATTTGGCGGGCAGTGGGTGCACTCCGGCACGATTCTGGCGCGGCAGCGCGGCACTCGCCACAAGCCCGGGCACAACGTGGGCCGCGGCAAGGACGACACCCTGTTCGCGCTCGTGAATGGTTTTGTGTTATTTGAGGACAAGGGCCGCACTGGGCGATTCATCAGCATCGTTCCGGCTGAAACGGCAGCTTCCCCCGCGAATTGACCTCTTTGTGAATCACTTGAAACGGAGCAAACTCTCCGGCGGTCCCGTGATTTCGGGGCCGCCTTTGTGTTTTCTGGGGACATCCTGCGGGTTGCGGCGTCTTTAGATTGAGTCGTCATTGAAATGAGCCAGCATGTTTGTTGATGAAGCGCGAATCTCGGTCAAGGCGGGCGGCGGAGGAAATGGCTGCGTCGCGTTCCGGCGGGAGAAATATGTTCCGCGCGGCGGGCCTTCGGGCGGCGACGGCGGGCACGGCGGGAGTATTTGGCTGGAGTCTTCGCTGCATGAAAATACCCTTCTGCGGTACCGGTATAACCGATTGTTCCGGGCGGACCGCGGAAGGCACGGCGAGGGATCAAACTGCACCGGGGCCTCCGGCGCTGACATGGTGCTGCAAGTTCCCATCGGCACCATCGTCATTGATGAAATCACCGGCGAGCACCTGGCGGATTTCACCGCGCCAGGCGAGCGCGTGCTGTTGGCCCACGGCGGCAAGGGCGGTCGCGGCAATCAGCATTTCGCCAAGCCGTGGCACCAGGCGCCGCGGGAATCGGAACCGGGCGAGCCGGGACAGGAACGCGAGCTGCGGTTGACATTGAAATTGCTGGCCGATGTCGGGTTGGTGGGATTTCCAAACGCAGGGAAATCCACATTGATTTCCAGGATTTCCGCGGCGCGCCCGAAGATCGCGGATTATCCATTTACCACGCTGGAGCCGGCGCTGGGCGTGGTTTCCGCCGAGGGCCAGCCGCACAACGCCAGCGAGTTGGCGCAATTGCGGACTTTTGTGGTGGCGGATTTACCGGGACTAATTGAAGGCGCGCATCGCGGCGTAGGCCTGGGCACGCGCTTTCTGCGGCATATTGAGCGCACGCGGCTCCTGGCTCACTTGATTGACACCAGCGATGCTTCGACGCGCGACCCCGTCCGCGATTATGAAATTATTCTGGGCGAGCTGACCGCCTTCAGCCGGGAGCTTGGCGCAAAGCCGATGATCGTTGTAGCCACTAAGCTGGATATGACCACGGACCACACGCGCCTCGAAGAACTGCGAAAGTTTTGCGGGGAGCGCGGACTGGAATTTCACGCGGTTTCATCACCCACCGGCGAAGGAATCAAGGAGCTGGTGTTGGCCATGGCGGATGCGCTGGAAAGGATTCCCCGCGAATCGCTGCACTCGAAAAACGACGATCCGCCTGCGGAGGGCGATGAAAATTCGCACGATGCCGCGGCCCACGCGGCGCCCAAAGAGAGCGAGACCTGAGTGCTCCCCGGAACTCGCAGTCCAGGCCATCGTATGATTCACATCCGCCCCAAATCGCGAAAGGCGGTCGCTTTGTTTGGCGGATCGTTTGATCCCATCCATTCCGGGCATCTGGCTGTGGCTCGCGCTGCCGTGAAAAGGTTTGGACTCGACCGCGTTTACTTTATTCCCTCCGGAATGCCTCCGCACAAACAACGGCGCAAGCTGGCGGCATTCGCCCACCGGTTCGCCATGGTGACGCTGGCCTGCGCGGAACACTCTGATTTTGTGCCCTCACTCGCGGAAGCAGGCGAGGACCTGAGCGGCCACCGGATTTCCTACTCCGTGGACACCGTCCGGCACTTCAAGCATGTGTTGCACGCGCACGAACATCTGTATTTCATTTTGGGTGCGGACCAATTCCTGGGCATCGCCACATGGAAGGATTACGAAACGCTTTTAGGGCTGTGTGATTTCGTCGTCGCCAACCGGCCGGGATTTCGTATGGATGCGCTACGCCTGGTGATCCCCCCCAGCGTGGTTGGGCGCCACGGCGCCTATCCCGCACCGGATGATCCCGAGGCAATTGCCTTGCGGCGGACCACGGTCTACCCGTTGACAACGGTTTCCAGCCCCGTTTCCGCCACGGAAATACGTCGGCGCATACGGCACGGGGAGTCCATCAGCGGGCTTGTGCCGCCGCGCATCGAGGAATACATTCAGAAGCAGGCATTATACCGGTGAGCATGGAGACCCTTCGTAGCGAGCTGCGCTGCGCCGTCGACGCCGCGCACAACAAAAAAGCGGGAAACGTCACGCTGCTCGATCTTACCGGGCTGGGCGCATTCACCGGATGGTTTATGGTCTGCACCGGATTCAGCACGCGGCAGGTGGCCGCTATCGCTGATGAAATTGAGCAGCAATTGGGCCGCCTGGGCCTGCGATTGCAGCACCGCGAAGGCCGCGGCGAATCCGAGTGGGTGCTGCTCGATTACGGCGGCTTCCTGGTGCATGTTTTCACCGAGCGCGCTCGGCTATTTTATGATCTCGAGCGGTTGTGGCGCGCGGCCCGGCGAATCTCCATTCCCGACCCCGGGCCGGAGTCCGCGTCCGCCGGAGCAGCCTCTCGACCCGGCGCCACGGACATTTCCGAAGGATCCGCCGAAGCATGACACCCGATCCAATCTCTCCCGCGCCGCCGTTAGCGTTCATCGCGAATGACCCTGTCTCTCAACGGGTGTTGGAACTGGCGCACAAAGTTGCGCCCACAGCCACCACTCTTCTGATTACCGGCGAGAGTGGAACCGGCAAAGATCATCTGGCGCGGCTGATTCATGAACTGGGGCCGCGCCATGACGCTCCTTTCCTGAAAATTGATTGCGCCAGCCTGCCTCAGGAGCTTGTGGAATCGGAATTGTTTGGACATGAGCGCGGCGCGTTCACCGGCGCGGTGGAGCGTAAGCTTGGGCGCTTTGAGTTGTCTTACGGCGGAACCGTGGTGCTGGATGAAGTTGCCGCGCTGGTGCCGGGGATCCAGTCGAAGTTGATGCGCGTGCTGGAAGACCACACTTTTGAACGATTGGGCGGCACGGAAACTTTGACGCTCGATGCGCGCCTGATCGCGCTCACCAATGCCGTGCTCCCGCAGTTGATTGCCTCCGGAAAATTCCGCGAAGACCTCTACTTCCGCCTGAATGTGGTCAGCATTCACATCCCGCCGCTGCGCGAGCGCCGTGGAGACATCCTGCCGCTGGCTGAGCTGCTGCTGGCCCGTGTCGCTCCCGTCCATGCGCGCGCCGGAGTGCGGTTCTCGGAGGACGCCAACCAGGCGCTCACTGCCTACCAATGGCCGGGGAATATACGCGAATTGAAAAACGTGATTGAGCGCGCCCTGGTTTTCGGCAAAAGCAAGGGCGCGGAGCTGACCGCCGATGACCTGCCCGATAGCGTGCGCGTGTCGGCGGGCGGGCCTTCGCTCGCGGTGTCGCGGCTCCGCTCCCTGGAAGACGTGGAGCGCGAGACGATTACAGCCACGCTTGAAGCTACGCACTACAAAATCACCAAGGCCGCGGAAATCCTGGGCATCAGCCGCAAAACTTTGCTCGACAAACGCAAACGCTACGGCCTGGAATGAAGATTCGACTGGTCCTGCTGGGCAAAACGCGCCGGGCCGAATGCCGGGTGATGCTCGAAGACTATGTCGGCCGAATTCGCCGTTACGCGGAAATGGAATTGAGCGAAGTGCGCGAAGACTCCGCCGCGCTGCGACGCCTGGAATTTCCTCCCGGCGCGACGGTCGTCCTTCTCGATGCCGCGGGGAAGCAGCATACCTCCGCCGATTTCGCAAAGTGGCTCGGCCGCGAGCGCGACCGCGGAGTCCGCGAAATTGTTTTTCTTTGCGGCGGCGCGGATGGCTTTCCTGAGGCGCTTCGCAAACAGGCCACAGCCAAGCTTGCCCTTTCCACGCTCACCATGCCTCACGAACTCGCGCGTGTAGTGTTGGCCGAGCAGATTTACCGCGGCTTCGCCATTCTGGCGGGGCATCCCTATCCAAAATAAATGCTGCACTTAGTATTTCACTGAGGATTAGCGGGTGGTTTCCTGCTGCAACCGCCGTGCAAGATCAGCGAAGATATATCTGTGTTCGCTGCTTACTCCCCAAGTTTCAAACGGCTTCCAATACCACACAGGATAGAGATACGACCTAATCGTCGTTGCCCGGGTCAGTACGGTCTGATTTCCATCCGGGCGTAGTTCATACCGCGCATTCTCAAAACCAAGCCAGTGGCGCCCTGGTAAATTGGTGCGGTCAATCGAAAGCCCCATCACGAATGGTGGCTGCCACTCGATGACGGTTTCTTTGATGTAGCCGTTGTTGAAATAGCAAGTCCGCGTGGCTCCCAGACCTGTTCCTTCCATTGTGCAGCGTTCGGGGATGGGGAGCCCGACGTACATCAAGAACGATTTGTCCACCTGCAAAGAGTCAAAGGATTGGAGATTGGCCCATATGATATTCGGCGCTCCAGTCAGACGAATAGAGGTTGTGACCATTTCTTGACGCGAATGAAGCAGTGTCGGCATTTCTATGCGATGGGCTGTGAAGATCATGAGTGGCAAAGAAAGCAAAACAACTGAGGTGAACTTCGTACCGCCGGTGAATTTGGCAATAAGCCTCCGAAAAAGGAAACCCAGTAGGGCTCCGGTGAGAAGAGCTCCAAGCAGCAACGGAAAGGCTGTTACTGCACAGAGAATTGTTTCCAGACCTGCGGAAATCAGCAACGCGAGAGATGTGAGCAAAGCTAGAGCTGTCGCCGCAAAGACTTTGTTCGATTGATCTTGGGTTACCATGGCGATGGCAAATCCGGCTGCGAACGGAGTCAGGATGAACGTCGCCATCCCCATTGCGTGTGTGCTGGGGACTTCCGCGAGCCAGAATCCAAGTAGGCCTAGCGCCGTACCGGTCGCCGCTCCCGCCAGGACTGCCTTTATCGAAGCGCCAGGGTTTTTCAGAGGAGACCCTTTCTCTTGCCTACAGCACATGTCCCAATCGCGGCCAAATCCTGATTGATCATTTGAATGTGATTCTATGCCGCAACGGGTTGAGGAGTGCAATGTTATTGTTAATTCAATAGAAATGAAGATTCTGAATTACGAACGAGAATGACCGAATGAAATGCTCGGCCGCCCGAATTTAGCGCGTGCCTAAAATCTCCTACCGTTGTATAATAGTTGGTGGAGAAGGACTGCGTGCCCGCCGAAATTCTGGCGGGCTTTGTTGTTTCTGGCGGCAATCGAATCGAGATCCCATGTCTTTCTGGCTGGGCCTGATTGTGGTGCTGGCGCTGATTGTGGCCTTAATCGCCATTTTCGGTGGGGAAGACCGTCACGCCAAAATGACCGAGGAAGAGTTTGAGGAAGAAGCCAGGAGAAGTTCGGCGATTGGCGCGGGCGTCGTGGAATTGCATAAGGTATTCCAGCCCACGCGCGTGAAGCAGTATGTTGAAGAAAAGAACCGGGTGAAAGAGGAATCCAGTTTTTCAGGCGACCCGCCGCACGGCCTTCCAATCGTTGAAGATCTCGATCGTGCAGGCGGAACTCCTCCCGAATCTGAAAAGCCCCGATAAACTTTGTTGACCGCGCTGGCCCCAATCAGGGTAGCCGCTTGACCTTTGCTGCCTGCGGCTTCACTATTCCCGAGATCCGTTTGGGGCCTAGCCGGCGGTTGTATGCGCTCGGCGGCATGTCTCCAATTCCCTCATGCCCGAAGAAAAAGGATTGCTGATTGTTTACACCGGCCCCGGCAAGGGCAAAACCACCTGCGCGCTGGGCACGGGGTTTCGCGCGGTGGGGCAGGGGCTGCGAGTGCTCATGGTGCAATTCATCAAAGGCTCGTGGCATTACGGCGAACTCGACGCCGCCAAAATGTTGGGCGACGACAAGTTTGAAATTCGTCCCATGGGCCGCGGCTTCGTGAAAATCGGCGGAGCCGAAACCGATCCCGAAGATATCCGCCTGTGCGAAGAAGCCTGGAAATTCGCCATCGAGCAGATGCACAGCGGGCGCTACGATTTGGTGGTCCTCGACGAGATAAACTATGTCATCAGCTATAAAATGCTGGATGGCGAACGCGTCGCGGAAGAATTGAAGCGCAGGCCCGAGCGGTTGCACGTGATTTGCACCGGGCGGAACGCGCACCCAAAGCTGGTGGAGCTGGCCGACCTGGTGACGGAGATGCGCGAGATCAAGCACCCTTACACGAAGGGCATACTCGCGCAACGGGGTATAGACTACTGAAGTCTAAGGATTGAGTTTCCAGAATGGCCTGGTTCAAACGCACGAGGAAGTCCATCGATAAGGCGGTGCCGCCCGACGAGCGTAGTGTGCGCACCGAAGGGCTGTGGACCAAGTGTCCCTCCTGCCGGACGATCATCTGGAAGAAGGACATGGAGGCCAACCACCACGTCTGCCCGAAATGCCAGCACCATTTTCCGATTGGCGCAACGGCGCGGCTGGAGCTGCTTCTCGATGGCCGCTGGGTGGAGCACGATGCGGGCCTCACTTCAACCGATCCGCTGAAATTTACCGGCGTAAAGGTTTACACCTCCCAACTGCGCGATGCGCAACGCAAATTGGGGATGAAAGACGCTATCGTGACCGCCGAGGGCCTTCTGGACGGGAGACCGGTGATTTGCTGCGCGATGGAATTCCGGTTCATCGGCGGCTCGATGGGAGCGGTGGTCGGTGAAAAAGTGACGCGGGCCATCGAGATGGCCATGTCCAAGCGAGTCCCGTTGGTCATTGTTTCGTCCTCGTCAGGCGCGCGCATGCAGGAGGGCACGGTATCCCTGATGCAGCTCGCCAAAGTTTCGGCGGCCCTGGCGCGGTTGGATGAGGTGCGCGTACCCTTTATTTCTGTGCTGACAGATCCCACCACCGGCGGCGTAAGCGCGAGTTTTGCCATGCTGGGCGACCTGAACATCGCCGAACCTGGAGCGCTCATTGGATTCGCCGGCCCGCGCGTGATTGAGCAGACCATCCGCCAGAAGTTGCCCGAGGGATTCCAGCGTTCGGAGTTCTTGCTCGAGCATGGATTCCTTGACGCCGTGGTGCATCGCAAGGAATTGAAGGGTTACATCTCCTCCGCCTTTGAATTCTTCCAGGGCTGACCCCGCGGAACTCCATGGATTACTCCGAAGCAGTCCGCTATCTGTTGACGCTCGGACGCGAACTGGCGGCGCCCTCGCACGCACGCGCGGCCAAATTCGACCTCGCCAACATCCAGGCTCTGGCCGCGCGCATGAGCGATCCACAGAATCAATTCCGCAGCATCCACATTGCCGGGACCAACGGCAAAGGCTCCACCGCCGCGATGGTGGAATCCATCCTCCGATGCGCGGGCTACCGCACCGGGTTATACACTTCGCCACACCTGGAACGCATGAATGAGCGTATCCGTGTGGATGGCGAAGAAATCAGCGACGCGGAATTCGCCGGCGCGTTCACCCGGCTTCACAAATTGATCGAGCAGATGCTCTCCTCGGGAGAGCTTGCCGCGCACCCCACATTTTTTGAGTGCATCACGGCCATGGCTTTCGACGAGTTTGCGCGGGCCGAGGTGGAGTTCGCGGTGCTGGAAGTGGGAATGGGCGGGCGGCTGGATTCGACCAATATCGTAACGCCCGAAGTGGCCGTGATCACGCAAATCCACTTTGACCACGAAAGTTTCCTGGGCCATTCCATCGCTGAAATTGCCGGAGAAAAGGCCGGCATCATTAAGCGTGGCATTCCCGTGGTGAGCGCCGCGGATCACGCCGATGCCATCCGCGTGGTTGCGCAGCGAGCGGCGGAGCTGGGCGCGCATCTCGTTGAGATTGATGCAACCTATCGCCTCGAGCGCCTCCGGGCTCACGATGGTTTCTACACGGCGGTATTGGCTGCGAATTCGTCAACGGATTCACGCCGCGCCACGCTCCACATGGCGCTGGCGGGCAGACATCAGGTGCGGAACGCCATCACCGCGCTCGCCGCAGCGCGCGTCCTCGCTGAGCGCGGTTTCCTAGTACCGGATGAGGCCATTGCCGAAGGCGTTGCGACCGTGCGCTGGCCGGGACGGCTGGAGCGCGTCGCGGAAAACCCGCCCGTATTTCTGGACGGCACCCACAATCCGGGTGGCGCGGCGGAATTGGCGGCATTTTGGGACGAACATTTTAAAGGGCGGCGAATTCACCTGATTTACGGGTCGGTGAGAGATAAATCCGTGGATGAAATAGCCGGGCTGCTCTTTCCGCGTGCCTCAACCGTGATAGTTACCGCGCCCCGTCAACCTCGGGCACTCTCCGCGGACGCGCTTGCAGCCATGACCCGTCATTTGGCCCCACAGATGGAGGTGGTGCCGGATCCGGCCGAAGCGCTCGAACGCGCACTGGCCGTCGCACCTCCTGAAGACGCTATATTCGTGACCGGATCCCTGTACCTGGCGGGCGATTTGCGCAAGTGGTGGCATTCGCACATAGTCAAGAAGGCCGGTGCGTGAGCACGGGGCCACACAGCGACGAGTTGAAGGTCTGTACGGGCCGATGCTAGGATTGATTTTTCGACAAAGGGTTAAACTTTCAATGATGGCGACTGTCCAAGACCGTGCGCGCGTGCTTCCCAGGGATGTGCCGCGAGTGGGCGTTCCCTATCGCACCTCCACTGAGGAAGCGGCAGGGAAGCACACCAAGCACGAGCATTATTGCCGGGCAATTCGGGAAGCTGGGGGAGACCCGGTAGCCGTTTCGCTGCGGCTCAGCGATGCCGATCTGGCCGCGCTTCTGGGCGCGCTGGATGCATTTGTTCTGCCGGGCAGTCCTGCGGACATTGACCCTGCGGTGTATGGGGCAACGCGCCACCCGAAATGCGCCGATGCCGACCCGGCGCGTGAGCGCACGGATCGCGCTGTATTTGTGCACGCCATCGCAGAACAGAAACCCGTGCTGGCGATTTGCTACGGCGTACAATCGCTGAATGTTTTTCTGGGCGGGACGCTGGTACAAGATATTCCCAGCGAAGCTCCGAATGCGCTGATTCACAGCCGCGCAGGCGTGGACCAAAGCGCCCCCGACCCTATGCACGAAGTAAAGATTGCCCGTGGCTCCCGGCTCTCGGAATTGGTTGGAGCTGCCCTCGGGCAGGACAATTCCTCGATCACCGCTCAAGTCAACAGCCGTCACCACCAATCGGTGGATAAGCCCGGGCGCGAACTGCAAGTGACCGCGACCGCTTCGGACGGTGTGATCGAAGCGGTGGAATGGACGGGTGGCCAGGCATCCGCAGAGCGAGGCAAGAATTGGATTGTGGGCGTGCAGTGGCACCCGGAAACCATGCTGGGTAACGCGCTGGCTGCGGCGCTCTTCAAGGCTCTGGTGCGCGCGTCAACAGGGGTCGTTCCGCAGGCAACCTGACGCGGCGCGGCGAGAGGCGGCTTTCAAGTCAAGCGGCTTCCGCTTTTCAATTCAGAAAATTTTCCAGGGGGAAAGATGATTTCACTGGCGGGCAAGGCCGCGGTCATCACTGGCGGATCGCGCGGGATCGGCGCGGCTTCAGTGAAGCTGTTTGCGCAAGCGGGCGCCGATGTCGTGTTCAACTATCACTCCAACCGCGAAGCGGCGGCGCAAGTGGAGCAGGAGGCTCGCAAGAACGGGACGCGCGTGGAATCGCTGCAAGCCGACCTCGGTAAAATGGCCGGCTCCAAAAAACTGATTGACCACGCGGTCAAGCGGCTCGGCCACCTGGATATTCTGGTGGCCAACGCAGGAATCTGGAATGCGGATGACGCCCCGATTGAAAAGCTCACCGAGGGCCAGTGGGATGAAATGATCCGCGTGAATTTGAAGAGCGTTTACTCGGTGATCCACTTTGCGGCGGCGCCCATGATTGCCCAGCGTAGCGGACGGATTATCGCCATCAGCTCAACGGCTGGGCAGCGCGGCGAAGCCTTTCACGCGCATTACGCCGCGTCCAAAGGCGCCGTCATCAGCATGGTGAAGGGCCTTTCCACCGAGCTTGCGCGACACAATATTCTGGTGAACTGCGTTGCGCCCGGCTGGGTGAACACGGACATGTCCGCGCCGGTGCTGAACACCAAAGCCGGAGCGAAATTCGCGACCTCGGCGATTCCCCTCGGCCGCGTGGGCACCGCCGAAGAGCTCGCGGGTCCTATATTGTTTATGGCTTCCGACCTGGCAACCTTTATCACCGGGGAAGTACTCAATGTAAACGGAGGCGCGGTACTTTGCGGATAAAGATTTCCGGCGTGAAATTCAGTTTGATCGTTGTGATGCTCGCAGCGGGCGTGCTTTTCAATGCCCCGAGGACGCGCGCGCAAAATCCCGACACAATTCCGGCCGACGTCAGCACAGCGAAATCCAAAGAGTTATTTCGACAAGCGATTGAGGGCCTTGGCGGCGCGGCCTATCTCGGTGTGCGCGATTCGGATTGCAGCGGGAGGCTCTCGCAATTCGGTCCGCTCACCGGCGAATTGGTCGGGCTCATCCAGTTTCGCGAGCTGCGAATCTCACCGGACAAGTTGCGCCGGGAGTACAGCAAGAAGGGCGTGATCATCGATGTTTTCAACGGCAACAATGCCTGGTCCCTTGATAAGGGCGGTGTAGAAGACGTGGACGCCGTGGTGGTCGCCGGGTTTCAATCCGGTCTACAGACCACGCTCGACAGTGTCCTGCGGCTCCGGCTCAGCGAACCGGGAATGTACTTTCGATATGGTGGCGATGACGTTGTTAGCTTGAAACCGGTGGATTGGGCGGAAATTACGGACAGCGAAGATCGCACATTTCGTCTGGCGGTGGATCGCGCCACGCACCTTCCGGTTCAATTTGTGGTGAACACCCGCAATCCGACCACGCGCGATGTTTCCGTTGAGACGACCACCTATTCCAATTGGCATTTTCAGGATGGGGTCCAGACGCCTTTCCAATTTTCCCGTGAGCGGGATGGCAAGCGGGTTTCGCAGACCTTCTATTCGGAGTGCAAGTACAACACCGGTGTGAGTCCCAGCCTGTTCACTCGTGAATCACTGGAGCAGCGCTGGCGCGATACGGGACACAAAGTCAAGTAGGCAAGATTTCCACCGTTGCGACTCTCACCTGCACCGCAATTCTGCTAGACTCCGCGCTCAGAATACTCCGCAGCACATAATCGCGATTTAAAAAGGACGCGGAGTGATCTTCCGAGGAGGCGTCATCATGCAACGCAGAAATTTCTTGCGACACGCCGCGGTAGCCGCGGCCGCGTTTGGATTTCCGCTGGCCCGCGCGGAGCAGGCCTTCGCCCAGGATGCGCCCGCGCTGCCGCCTTCGACTATGTTCTCCTCCGATCCCGAGCGTTATTGGGCGGAACTGCGGCGCCAATGGCTGCTGGCCAGCGATCATATTAACTTGAACTGCGGCTCGATTGGATGCACGCCTCTGCCGGTGCTTCGCGCAACCATTGAGCACATGTTGAGCGCGGAAGAATTCCGCGAACCCGCGTATCCCTGGTTTGGCTACGAGGAAAACACGCGCATCCATGATTTGCGCGATGCCATGGCCGCGTTTCTGCACATCAATCGCGATGAGCTGGCGATTCTTCGCAATGCCACCGAAGCCAACAATCTTGTCTGCAACGGGCTGGACATGAAGCCGGGCGAGGAAGCCATCCTGTCCGATCAGGAACATCCCGGTTGCCGCGGCTGCTGGGAGCAAAAAGCCGCGCGATTCGGCGTCAAGATCGTGAATGTACCGCTGCCCACGCCTCCGGCCACGCCCGAAGAAATAGTTGGACTGTTTGAGCGCGCAATCACACCGCGCACAAAAATCCTCGTTTTCAGCCATATCACCACCGCCACGGGCCTGATCCTGCCCGTGAAGCAGCTCAGCACCATGGCCCGCGCAAAAGGCATTCTGACGCATGTGGATGGAGCGCACGCTGTCGGACAGATCCCGCTCGACCTACACGATTTGGGCTGCGACTTTTACGCCTCAAGTCCTCACAAGTGGCTGATGTCGCCCAAGGGCACCGGGCTCCTCTATGTGCGTCCGGAGTTGCTTGAAAAATTGTGGGTGAATGTCTGCTCCGGCAGTTGGAACGACTACTCCCTGAAAGCTTACCGGCTTGAGAATCTGGGCACCTCAAATCTTTCCGTGATGGTGGGGCTGAAAGCCGCTCTGGATTTCTTCCAGACCATCGGGCCCGAGCGTATCTACGCGCGCATTCATCAGCAATCGAACAAGATTCGCGACATCGTCACTTCCCACCCCGAGCTTGCCGTGGCCGCCGCCAGCAGAGACGATTTCTTCGGCGGGCTTCTGAGCTTCTCCAACACCAAGGGCAATCTGGACAAAGTCGCCGCCGAATGCGGCAAGCGTTCCATTCGAGTTGCAGGCGGCGGGCCGCGCATGCGCATTGCCACTCACATTTTCACGCAGCAAACGGAAATCAACTCGTTTGCGGATTCGGTCGATGCGGGATTGCGCGCCTGATGCTCTATCTCCTCCATCGCAGCTATTTGCGCTGACCACTTGCGAATTCAGCCTTCGTTCTCCTCCACTAACCGGGATTCACCGGTAGTAAGCCGCTGTTCGCCGAAAAACAGACGACACCATTTCACATTGCCTTTACCCTCTGGCCATGGATGCAGCAACTGTGTGGTCCGGAGATGAGACTGTGGCAAACGTAAACCGGCAAGTTACATCAAAGCACTCGATTTCAGCGGCATCGGTGGGATGGTTGACGGCAGGGGTACTGCTTTCGCTGGGAGCGGCATTGCAGTTGGGCGAACTGGGTTATGGTCCCTATCAGCCGGCCAACCGATGGATGATCTCCATGCTGGCGAACGGTGCGTGGCATATTCTCAAGCTGATGGACGGGGCCATGTTGCAGTACATTTTGCAATATTGGCCGATGCTGCTCATTTCGTTCGGCCTGGGAATTCTGTCGCTGGCGTGGAGTGGGAATCGTGGAAGGGCGCATTCCGGCGCGCCGTCTGAAATTGGAGAAGACCATGGATCCTGAAAAAAAAGACATCATAGACAAATTCTACGCTGCTGCCGGCGACAAACAGAAAAAGAGGATCTTCGTCTATCATGCGGGAGGCCTCTCCTTCGGCCTGTTCATGATCGCAATCGGAGTAATCCTTCTCCTCGGTCAGATGGGCATCATTTCGACCACCTATGTATTTCATTATTTCTGGTCGGCGGGCTTGATTCTTTTCGGTATGGAGTGCGCCTTCTCACGAAATTCATTCAATCGAGACCTGGGAATCTTCATGATCCTGGCCGGGATCGTTCTCCTGATCAGCAAGTTGGGCTATTTGCACTTCGGATTTTCGGTCATCTGGCCGCTGGCGCTGATTTATTGGGGCCTCTGGTTTATGGTGCGCACGCCCAAATGGGGCACCGGATGGAGGACAACCTGGCCAAATCCCGAAGAAAGCGCCGCGAAGCAGGCGGCTCAGGCTCAAAGCTTCGATTCGGACTCCGGATTGGACGTTCAAGCTTTGTTCGGTTCCGTGAAGCCAACAATCAATTCCAAAATGTTTAAGGGTGGAAAGCTTGAATCGGTTTTCGGTGAAATCAATCTTGATCTCACTCAGGCCGAAATTGACGGCGACGAGGCCGTAATCAAAGCGGACGCGGTGTTCGGCTCCTGTGAAATTCGCATTCCCGCGAGTTGGGATGTTGTGGTGCGCGGCAACGCGGTCCTTGGCGAATTCACGGACAAGACTCGCCAGCGGCTGGTGGCAGGCATAACGGCCAAGCGGTTGGTCGTCAGGGGCGGCGCGGTGCTGGGCAGCGTGGTCATTAAGAACTAGAGGGATCGGCAAATTTATGCATCCAATTCTTGGCCAGTTCCGGCGCCTGGCGATGTACCTGCTGGCGTGGATCCCGCTCGCGGGGTTGTTGACCTATCTGATGGCGGCCACTGCAGGATTGCCCTGGCGCGCCGCAATTGCTCTGGCATTTCCATTGTGCTTTCTCTATGCGTTTGTGTGTCTATCGGCCTGGTACCCTTGCCGGACAAATTTTCGGGATCATCTGCCGCCGATCAAATTTCTGCAGGCAGTGGCCATTCAAACGGTTGTGGCCTCAGTCCTGTGGAACGTAGCCGCCCAGGTCTGGGCGCACGCGCTGGCGGAAACCGATTACTTCCCGGACCTGCTCGGCCATTTGCCGCGCATCACGCCGCTCTTGCTATGGACGGGAGTTTTCTTCTATCTCTCCTCTGTCGCGGTCTTTTATTCCATGCTAGCTGAGCAGGCGGCTCAAGAATTGGAGGCGCGCGCCATGCAGGCCAGCGTCCTGGCCCGAGAGGCGGAGCTGAAGGCCCTGAAAGCGCAGGTGAATCCGCATTTCCTCTTTAACAGCCTGAATTCCATCAGCGCGCTCACAAGCTCTGACGCATCGAAAGCACGCGAGATGTGTGTTCTGCTGGGCGATTTCCTGCGCCGTACGCTGGGATTGGGAGAGAAGACTGCCATCCCTCTGGAGGAAGAGCTTTCCCTGATCCACGCATTCCTTGCGGTAGAAAAAATACGCTTCGGCCCGCGAATCCAAATGGAAGAAAATATTGATAAAGATGCACTGGACGTTTTGTTGCCTCCGCTATTGCTTCAGCCGCTGGTGGAAAATGCGGTGGCGCATGGCGTCGCCAATCTTGTGGAAGGCGGGTGGATTCATCTGGACGCTCACTGCCAAAATGGAAATGTCTTCATCCATGTGGAGAACAATTTTGATCCGGAAGCTCCACCGCGACGCAGGGGTGGGGTGGGGCTCGCTAACGTGCGCCAGCGATTGGACGCTCGATATGGGGAACGCGGGAGTTTTGCCGCGAAAAGTGAACAAGGGCGTTTTAGCGTAGCCATTACTATCCCGGTGGAAAGAGAGCAGCGAACCCAATGAGCGCCAAGCCGGCAACAAGAATTCGCGCCGTCCTGGTGGACGATGAAGCGCTGGCTCGCCAGGTGCTGCGTGAATTCCTTTCCCCTCATGAGGAGATTGAAATCATCGGTGAATGTGCCAACGGGTTTGAGGCGGTAAAGGCAGTCACCGAACAAAAACCGGATTTGGTCTTTCTGGACATACAAATGCCCAAGCTCGACGGGTTTGAGGTGCTCGAACTAATCGGGGCTGGGCCGGCGGTGGTGTTCGTTACCGCTCATGACACATTCGCAATTCGCGCGTTTGAAGCCCATGCGGTGGATTACCTGCTGAAGCCCTACAGCGCGGAAAGGTTTGAAGCCGCGCTTCAGCGGGCCAAGCAGCGGCTGGGCGGGAAAATGCCTTCGCCCTCGGAGCTGGCGGCGTCGGCGCGGCCGCCATCCCAATATCTGGAGCGGCTTGCGGTCAAGGACGGCACGCGTGTGTTCATCATTCCTGTGCAGAAACTGGATTATGCCGAAGCGCAAGACGATTACGTGGAGCTGAACGCGGATGGGAAAAAATATTTGAAGCAGCAGACCATCTCCAGCCTGGAATCCGGGCTCGATCCTGCTCGCTTCGTGCGCATTCACCGGTCTTACATCGCAAATGTTGAACGAATCGTGAAGGTTGAGCCTTACGCCAAGGATAGTCATGTGGCGGTCTTGACCGGCGGGAAACAATTGGCGGTGAGCCGGACGGGATATGCACGCCTGCGTGCACTGTTGGGCCGTTGAGTACAGAACGTTTCGCTCGTGCCCCACAAATTGGTTGTGGAGATGCCGAGGCTGTATAATCGCGGGATGCCAATGGGCCGGAATTATCAACAGGGGCGCGGCACAAAATCCGGGCGGACAAAAATCCGCAGCACGACCGTGCTGTGTGTGCGCCGCGAGAATAAAGTGGTTATGGCCGGCGACGGACAGGTCACCATTGGCGAGCATGTGATGAAACATTCGGCCAAGAAAATCCGCCGCCTGTATGAGGATAAGGTGCTTGCGGGTTTTGCCGGGTCAACCGCCGACGCGCTCTCGCTTTTTGGGCGGTTTGAGAACAAGCTTCAGGAATTCCACGGCAATCTTTCACGCGCAGCGGTTGAACTGGCCAAGGAATGGCGCACCGACCGCGCCTTGCGGCATCTGGACGCCCTGCTCCTGGTGGCCGACCCCAAGGGAACGTTCCTGCTCTCCGGACACGGCGACATCATCGAGCCGGATGACGGCATCTGCGCCATCGGCTCCGGCGGCCCATATGCCTTGGCGGCCGCGCGCGCACTGGCGAAGAATACCAAGATGAGCGCGAAGGAGATCGCGCAGGAGGCCATGCGCGTGGCCAGCGAGATCTGCATCTTTACGAACAACAGTTTTACGGTCGAAGAACTCTAACCCGCGCGTGCGGCGTAAAGGAAACATGGTGGATAAGGTGGACAAGAACACGGTGATTTATCTGCCCGGCGAGACGCGGCCCGAGGAAACCGTCCCGCTGCCGTCCTTCGACGAACTGACGCCGCGCGAGATCGTTGTAGAGCTCGATAAGTACATCGTGGGCCAGGCCGCGGCGAAAAAAGCCGTGGCCATCGCGTTGCGCAACCGGGTTCGCCGCCAAAAACTTCCCGTGGAAATGGCCGAAGAAGTTTTGCCGAAAAACATACTGATGATCGGGCCGACCGGCGTGGGCAAAACGGAAATAGCGCGAAGACTGGCGCGATTGGCCGGATGCCCATTCGTAAAGGTGGAAGCCTCGAAGTATACCGAAGTCGGCTACGTCGGGCGCGATGTGGAATCCATGGTGCGCGATCTGGTGGAGACCGCGATTGACATGGTGCGCGAGGAAAAGCTGGACGAAGTAGCGGAGCGCGCCGAGCAGTCCGCCGAAGAACGCGTACTCGACCTGCTGCTTCCTCCGTCGCCTCCACCCGTTGATATCGCCAGTCCCGTGGCCACGCAAGTGGAAGCGCTTCGCAAGGAACAGGCGGATCGCACCCGTGAAAAGCTTCGCGCTCAATTGCGCGAAGGCAAACTCGACACGCGCATGGTTGAAGTCGAAGTGCGCGAGCGGGCCATGCCCGCGTTTGAAATTATCGCCAATCAGGGCGCCGAAGAGATGGACAACAACATCCGGGACATGCTCTCCGGATTTTTCGGCCAGCAGAAAAAGAAGCGCAAGATGACCGTGGCCGAAGCTTTCGATTACCTGATTCAGGAAGAAGAAAGCAAGCTGATTGACATGGACCAGGTGACGCGCACGGCGGTCGAGCGCGCCGAGCAGATGGGGATCATTTTTATAGATGAAGTGGACAAAATCGCCGGGCGCGAATCGGGCCACGGCCCCGATGTTTCGCGCGAAGGCGTGCAGCGGGACATTCTCCCCATCATTGAAGGCACCACAGTCAACACCCGCTACGGCATGATCCGCACAGACCACATCTTGTTCATCGCCGCGGGCGCCTTCCACGTGAGCAAACCCTCGGATCTGATCCCTGAATTGCAAGGCCGCTTGCCCATCCGGGTGGAACTGACTTCGCTGGGTGAAGCCGATTTCGTCCGCATCCTGACCGAGCCGAAGAACGCGCTCATCAAGCAGTACACGGCTTTGCTGGAAACCGAAGGGCTGAAGCTCACCTTTACGGAAGATGCCATCGCCACCATCGCCCGCTTTGCGATGAATGTGAATGATCAGACCGAAAACATCGGCGCGCGGCGATTGCACACCATCATGGAGAAATTGCTGGAAGAGATTTCCTTTGAGGCGCCCGATCTGAAGAAAAAGAACGTGAAGATTGACAATATTTATGTAAGCAAGCAACTCGCTGAAATCGTCAAGAACCAGGACCTGAGCCGCTACATCTTGTGACCGAGCTTCCCGGCATGCGCCTGGTCCCAGCCCCGCCTCGCTTCGATTTCAAAATGCGCCCATCGCCTCATTCATTCGCCAAAATGTGTGCGTCACTCTCGTTGCTTGCCTGCGCTTGGATCGCCGGCTGCGCGGCGCCCGGGGCGCCCACTCCGCCCAAAGCGATCGTGCCCAAGGCCGTCACCGATCTAGCCGCGCACCAGCAGGCCAGTTCGATGATCTTGACGTTCACGCCGCCAAAGCAATCCGTGGATAACGAGAAACTCGCGGAGCGGCCGGATCTTGAAATTTTCCGCGCCGAGCGGCAGCCGGGCGCGCCTGGCAAACTCGCCCCCCGGCTCGTTTACTCGGTCCCGTCAGCGCTCGTGGAAAGTTACATGAAGAATGGACAAATTGAGTTTCGCGATTCGCTCGAATCCGGTTCGCTCACCGGCCAGGAATTGGTTTACACCGTGCGGACACGCGCATCGAAGAAACGCGCTTCAGAAGATTCCAATGTAGTTTCCGTCCTTGCCTTGCCGGTGCCCAGCGCACCGTCCGAGGTCCGCTCCACTGTGACCGAGACTGCGATCGAGCTCTCCTGGTCTCAACCTGCGCAGAGCTCTGCGATCAACACTATTTCAGGATACCGCGTTTACCGGGTCGAGCTGCCGCCGGGCACCGCGCCACCCGCCAACGTCTCCGATCTCTCACAATCAAAATTACCTGCGCCACTTGAAATGCTTGGTCCCGCGCCCACGACCTCTTTCCGCGACTCCAATTTCAGTTTTGACACCACCTATATCTACGTGGTTCGCAGCGTGGCCGATGAGCAGGGGCAATCCGTGGAATCCGCCGATTCCACCCCCGTGGTTGTCACACCTAAGGACGTGTTTCCTCCCGCCGCGCCACTGGGGCTTGTGGCCGTGGTCCCGCCAGCCACCGAAGGTCCTGCAACTCTGCAGACGCCTGCTCGCGTCGAACTATCGTGGGGCATTAGTCCCGAACTTGACCTTTCTGGTTATTGGGTGTACAGGAGTGAGCAACCGGACACTCCGGGACAACGGTTAAACGCTCAATTATTGTTGACCCCGGCGTTTCGGGATACGACAGCAGTACCGGGCCAGCGATATACCTACAGAGTTAGTGCCGTGGATCGAGCCGGCAATGAGAGTTCTTTCAGTTCACCTGTTTCGGTGGACGTGCCGCGACGAGATCCTTGAGCGTCAACGGAAATTTAAAGAGGCCAAACTATGACCCGTACCCAGTCACGGGGCAAATTCGCTGCCATGGGACCGCTTCGGTCTGCCCTGCCAATCGGCATCACAGTAGGCCTCGGCCTTTCCCTGATGTTTTCGGCCTGGTTGATGGTGGCTAACCGGATGCCCTCGCTCGACCGTTATGCCAATCTGCGCAATGCCGCTGCCGCTGGCGCGTTCTTTCTGGTCTCCCTCTTGCCCCTGGCATGCTATCGAAATTCACCCGTGAGGTTGTTCTTGTCGGGGTTCATTGGGTGCGCGATCGCCAGTCTATGTTTTTTTGCGTGGGCCATGCGTTTCAACCGTTTGGAAAACCATGTGAGCGCATTCCAAGTTTTTGTGATGGGCGGAGCGCTTTATGGTCTGGCGGCGATATTGGTCTGGCTCGGAACGTTGTTGCGGTCCGCGCGGATCCATCACATTTCCATGCAACCGGCAACGCGCCGCCGCGGCCATTGAAACCGCGCGCGTAATTCGATAGATCAACTCAGGATTCAACGGACAACCATGAGGCCTCGATGAAGCTTTGCCGGTTCCAACCGGCCATTCTGCCCGCGCCGGATTCCCGAAAATTCACAGAAACACATCCAGGGCCAAGGTTTGGAATCATTGAAGGGGATTCCGTCAGGGAAGCTTCTGGAGATTTTGCATCCGGATGGCGCCCGGGCAAGCAGGCCTGGGCCTTGAAGGATGTGAAGCTGCTGCCTCCATCGGTCCCCAGCAAGATCGTTTGCGTGGGGCGAAATTATGCCGAGCACGCCAAAGAACTTGGCAACGATGTCCCCGCTGAGCCCGTAATTTTCCTGAAGCCGCCGTCGGCCATCATCGCACCGGAAGAAACCATCGTCATGCCCTCGATCTCGCGGCGAGTGGACCACGAAGGCGAGATCGCCATCATCATTGCGCGGACTTGCTCGCATCTTGGAACCCAGGAAGACGTCCGGCCGTTTTTAGCCGGCATTACCTGCTTGAACGATGTAACCGCCCGGGACCTTCAAAAAACCGATGGACAGTGGACGCGCGCCAAGGGGTTCGATACTTTTTGCCCTTTCGGACCTGTGTTGGAGACAGAACCGAATATGAACGTCGCGGTTGTTGAAACATTTGTTAATGGCGTTCGGAAACAGTCGGGCCGCGCCTCGGAAATGATCTTTCCAGTTGATGTTATAATTAAGTGGATTTCACGCATGATGACTCTGCAGCCGGGTGATGTGGTGGCGACCGGGACTCCCTCGGGCGTGGGCCCGCTGCAAGCCGGCGACGTGGTGGAAATCGTGGTCAGCGGAGTGGGAACACTTCGCAACCCCGTCGTAGCGCAGGGCTCGTAACAATTTAGATTGTGCGCGGCGGATTGCCGGAGCAAGCCGCCCACAAGGATGGCCAAAATGAAATTTTTCCTGGACACTGCTAACTTGGAAGAAATCAGGCAAGCCGCCGCTCTGGGCATTCTCGACGGTATCACCACCAATCCGACGTTGGTGGCCAAGGAAAAGCGCAAATTCAAGGAATTGATCCTTGAAATCTGCGACGTAGTGAAACCCGGTGTAGTGAACGCGGAAGTGGTGTCCACCGATACCGCGGGAATGCTCCGCGAGGGACATGAAGTCGCCTCCTGGCATCCAAGCGTTGTGGTCAAGATTCCTATGACGCCCGACGGAATTCGCGCGGTCACTGTTTTTGCCCGGGAAGGCATTCGCACCAACGTGACCTTGGTGTTCTCACCGGCTCAGGCTCTGATAGTTGCCAAAGCAGGCGCGAATTATTGCAGCCCGTTCCTCGGGCGCCTGGACGACATCGCTGAAAACGGATTGGGGCTCATCGCGGAAATCATGGCCATTTACCGCGCTTATAATTACAAGACGGAAGTTCTGGCCGCCAGCCTCCGCCATCCCATGCATGTGGTGGAGGCGGCAAAAATGGGCGCGCACATCGGCACCATGCCCTTCAAACTCTTGGAGCAGCTCTTCCATCATCCACTGACCGACAAAGGCCTGGCCACATTCTTGAAAGACTGGGCCGCGGCAAGCGACACGATTGGCGGCATCTTCGAGCCAGGCGCGGTCAAACAGGCAGCGCGTTGACGCAATTTGAAGATCTGTCGCGGTTTGCACACGACCCGCGCGTATGGTATGGCGCGGGGGCCGGTGTAGTATTTGTTGCCCTCGTAGTTCTCTATCGCTGGCGGAATCGTCCGCCTTCTCCTGACGAATTTGAACGGCTTCGCCGTTTGCATGTGAACCACGTGGGGCGCATCGCCGAAGGGCGCGTGATCGATTTGATGAAAGTTGATCCACCGGATACTGGCGGCCGGGGTTTGCTGGGCATGTTCGGCGGGTCCAAGCGCGGTGGCGCGGCAATTCCCAGCCGGCAAATGGTTTGCTACAGCTATTCCATTTCCGGTGTGACCTATGAAACCGCCCAGGACGTCACCGGCCTCGAATCCCGAGTGGCAACTCATCGCCTGGTCCCCGGACAACCCGCCAGCGTGAAGTACGATCCCTCCAACCCCAGCAATTCCATTCTCGTGGCCGACGACTGGTCGGGTCTCCATTAATTCATTGTTCTGCTTTTGGCCGAATTAAAAATGACCGCTCATTTTGCCTCCCAAAATCTGCGGCCTTTTCCAAGGGGCTTGCTTTGTACTCATTTACATTCTTTAGGACTGCGCTTGCCGGAATGTCCAGCCTTGTGGCACTCTGACGAGTCGGCATTACGCTGATTTCTTATCAGGAGAACTGAATGTCCCCGAACGCCGGAGCACCGCGAGGTCTCGAAGGGGTTGTCGCCGCGCAAACGCGGCTGAGCCACGTGGATGGTCAGAACGGCGTGCTGATTATCGGCGGCTACACCGTGGAAGATCTGGTCGAGCACTCCGGACTTGAGGGGGCCGCGCATCTGCTTTGGCGTGGACGTCTTCCCGACCGCGTTGAGCAAAGAGACCTTGCTGCCCAAATGGCGGAGCTGCGGCAGCTTTCACCGCTGACACTGGATCTTTTGCGGGCGGCCGCGAAGGCGCCTCCGATTGATGCCTTGCGCATGGCCTGCGCGACGCTTTCGCTGGGCCTCTCGGATCCCAACGCCATAACTCCCGAAGCGGATTTCATCGCTTCCATGAGGCTGACCGCTTGTTTTCCGACCATTGTCGCGGCGCACGCGCGCATCGCCAAGGGACAGGATCCAATCCCGCCGCGAGCAGACCTGCCGCTGGCCGCGAATTTCCTCTACATGGTGCACGGGCGCGAGGTGGATCCGGCTGCTGCGCGCGCTCTCGACGCTTATTGGGTTACCGTAATTGATCACGGCATGAACGCCTCCACGTTCACGGCGCGCGTGATTGCCAGCACTCGTTCCGATATGGTCAGCAGCGTAACAGGCGCACTGGGCGCGCTCAAGGGTCCGCTGCATGGCGGCGCACCCGGCCCGGTGCTCGACATGTTGCACGAAATCAAGACCGCCGACCGTGCCGAGCCCTGGCTGCGCAACGAAATCGCTCAGGGGCGCCGCATCATGGGATTTGGCCACCGCGTTTACCGCGTGCGCGACCCGCGTGCCGAAGTGTTGAGCCGCGTGGCCGAGCGGCTGGGGCAAGCCCAGCTCGAAAACCGGCAACTTTACGATCTCGCCCGGCACGTGGAAAAAACGGCCGTGCGCGTCCTCGCCGAAACCAAGCCCGGGCGCCATCTCAGCACCAATGTCGAGTTTTTTACCGCGCTGGTGCTTCAAGCCCTGGGGCTGGAGCCCACTCAATTCGTGGCTATGTTTGCCTGCGGCCGCGTGGCAGGTTGGTGCGCGCATGTGATCGAGCAACACGCCGAGGATCATTTGATTCGTCCGCAATCGGAGTACATCGGTCCGATTGGAATGAAGGTAGAAGACTAGTAAGAGTTTCACGCGGTCCGATCACACTATTTCTCCACTCTGAAAAAATGGCGCACGAGAACCAACTCGAACAGTTGAAGCGGCTGGAAGCCGAGGCCGAAGCCGGCGGCGGGCCGGAGCGCCGCGAGCGCGAACACAAAGCCGGTAAGTTGACCGCCCGCGAGCGCGTTGACCTTCTTCTGGACGAAGGAACCTTCGAGGAACTTGACAAGTTTGTCCGGCATCGCTCCACCGATTTCGGCATGGAGGAGCAGCGCCCGGCGGGCGATGGCTTCGTCACCGGATACGGACGCATCGGCGGCAGGCTGGTCTATGTCTTTGCGCAGGACTTCACGGTTTTTGGGGGATCGCTTTCGGAGTCCAATGCGCTGAAAATCTGCAAAGTCATGGACCTTGCGATGCGCGGGGGCGCTCCAGTGATTGGGTTAAACGACTCGGGTGGCGCGCGCATTCAGGAAGGAGTGATGTCGCTGGCGGGTTACGCCGATATCTTCCTACGCAACACGATGGCCAGCGGAGTGATTCCACAGATCAGCGCCGTTATGGGCGCATGCGCCGGGGGCGCGGTTTATTCTCCGGCCATCACCGATTTCATTTTCATGACCCGCGACACTTCCTACATGTTTGTCACCGGCCCGGACGTGATTAAGACCGTGACGCACGAAGAAGTTTCCAAACACGAGCTGGGCGGGGCCATGACCCACAATGAAAAGAGCGGCGTGGCGCATTTCGTGGCCCGCGATGACCGTGATTGCCTGGCCATGATCCGCGAGCTGATGGGCTTCCTGCCTGCCAATAACCTGGAAGATCCGCCGCGGCGCGCCTCCTCGGATCCTGTGGACCGGGCCGACGCCTCGCTCGATCGCTTGGTGCCGGAAGACCCCATGCGGCCCTACGACATTAAGGATGCGATTCATTCCATCATGGACGACGGCGATTTCTTCGAGGTCCATGAACACTACGCCAAAAATATCGTGGTGGGATTCGCCCGATTAGACGGACGGCCTGTGGGGATCGCGGCCAATCAACCGGCCGTGTTGGCGGGCTGCCTCGATATCAACGCTTCGGTGAAAGGCGCGCGGTTTGTCCGTTTTTGCGATGCCTTCAATATTCCGCTGATTACCTTTGAAGATGTCCCCGGTTTCCTTCCCGGGACGCAGCAGGAATTCGGCGGCATCATCCGGCACGGGGCCAAGCTTCTGTTTGCCTTTGCGGAAGCCACCGTGCCCAAAATTACGGTCATCACCCGCAAAGCGTATGGCGGCGCTTACTGCGTCATGGCCTCGAAGCATATCCGCACCGACGCCAACTTTGCCTGGCCCACGGCGGAAATTGCCGTGATGGGCCCCGAGGGCGCTGTCAACATTGTGTACAAGCGCGAACTGGATCGTGCCCCCGAAGTTGATCGCGAGCGCCTCCGTGCGGAAAAAGTCGCAGAATTCCGCGAGCGCTTCGCAAATCCTTACGTCGCCGCCGAGCACGGTTTCATTGACGCCATCATCGAGCCCTCCCAAACGCGCACCAAGCTCATCACCACGCTGCGCGCCCTCGAGAATAAGCGCGACACTAACCCCAAGAAAAAGCACGGGAATATCCCGCTCTAGTATTTCGTTGAAATCAACCGATTAATCGCCGCCGCGGGTGGAAAGGCTGGGCTCTACTGCAGGCGATGGAGTGGCCGGCTTCGGCGGCTCCGGCTCGACTCCGCGCCATCCCACAGGTCGCCCTTTGACGGCCTGGGTCAGTGCCCGGAACAACACGAAGTACATCATTTGACGGTAGTAGAAGCGTTGAAGGATGAGCGGCAGCAGCAACGACCAATCCTCTTTTTTCTCGAGCAGAAAGGCGATCACGCACGCCAGCAGGTCAATCAACATGAAGCCCAGGAAAAACACCACCGATTGAACGATGTCTTGGCTGGTCCAGAGCTGCGGCAATTGCATGACGCGGAATTGCGCCAGTCCCCAAAATGCCAGCGAGAGCAGAAACAGCAAATCAATCACTGGGGAGAAAAGGGGCAACATTAGCTGAAACAGAAAAATATTGGGGATGGCAATCCATCCAAGCGTGCCGTAGCGCCATCGGCCAACCGTATCGCGGTGTTTCCACACGGATTGCAAAGTTCCGAATGTCCACCGAAAACGCTGCCGGATCAGCGCCCCCGCAGTTTCAGGCGCTTGCGTGTAACCGATAGCTTCCTCGTCATAGCAAATGCGCCAGCCCGCCCGCCGAATCGCAATCGTCAGATCAGTATCCTCCGCGACTGTTTGCGCGCTGAAACCTCCCGCGGCCCGCATGGCTTCCACGCGCCAGGCCCCCACGGCCCCCGGAACCACGGGAATGCAGTTCAGCAAATCAAATGCGCGCTTTTCCATGTTCTGGCTGGTGATGTATTCCAGGGCTTGCCACCGTGTAAGCCAGCGAGTCCGGTTGCCCACTTTCACGTTGCCCGCCACAGCACCCACATTGGCATCGGCGAAATTTCGCACCAATTTGCCAACGGCTTGGGGCTCAATGGAAGTGTCGGCATCAATGGTAATAATGATGGGACTGGTGGCTGCTTCCAGCATGAGAGCCAGTGCAGCCGGCTTGCCTCGGTTCACCTGGTGGAATATCCGCACCCGCGGGTCGCCGCCAAAGTGTTCGTCGAGAAGGTCTCCCGTCCGATCGGTGGAACCATCATCCACCACCAGGATTTCTTTGTTGGGATAATCGGCCGCCAGCGCCGAGGTAACCGTCTGGACGATAACGTCTTCCTCATTGTAAGCGGGGATCAGGATACTCACCTGCGGCTTGAAATCGGGGTGATCGCCCGGAGCGGGACGCAGCTTTTCAACCAAGGCCAGAAGGCCAATAATGAGTGCGCGGCCGCTGACCAACAAAATTCCGAAAATAAAAACCGCGGCAATGCCCACGCGGAATATGAAGAGCAGCCCAAAGATGGACGCGTCCGCCCGCGCGGCCCACAGTTCACGGCCCGTAACCGGCGGCATCACCTGTGCCCGCGTCTGATTTACGAGCTCCGAGACCGGCACAATCTCATAACCCGCGGCGCGCAATCCATCAATCACCTGTGGAAGCGCGGCCACGGTCTGGCTGCGGTCGCCGCCGCCGTCGTGCATCATAATGATGCTGCCAGTCGAGGCATCCGCAAGCGTTCTCTGGACGATCAACGACGCAGCAGGTGGCGCGCCGCCACCGACATCTCCCCAGTCGTGCGGATCAATTCTCGCGCCCACCAGCATGTATCCCATGCCTTGCGCAATGGGGAGCACCGACACTTCATCCGCGGTTTCCGGCTGGTGGTCAATGCCGAACGGCGGCCGGAAAAAAACCGTTTTCACGCCGAGCTGCGCCTCGATTAGCCGCTCGGTCAGGTTCAGTTCCCACTGGAGCCGCGATGTCGGCACTCCCTCCACAAACGGCTCGTGAGTGTAAGTGTGGTTGCCAATTTCGTGGCCTTCCTTAAATTCGCGCTCCAAAATTTGCGGATACCGGTTGGCGTTTTCCCCGATTACAAAAAACGTGGCCGGGACCCTCTTATCACGCAAGACATCCAGGATCTTAGGCGTCCACGAATCATCCGGGCCGTCGTCAAACGTCAGAGCCAACTTGTGGGGAGCCGCGCCCATCTCCTCGATGTGCCAGGCAAGCGGAGTCTTCTGAATCGACTCATCCTGAATTGTGTCGCTCGCCGAGTCGTACCGAAAAGTTCGCTGGCCATTCTGCGGAGTATCCAGGATCCGCCAGATATCTCCAGACCCCTCAAGAATCAGGTCCGGCCCAGGTGGCATATCGCCCAACTTTGACCGCGCTGCGGCGTCCGGTTGGTTGGTGTCCCAGACGTACCATATCGATGCATCGGCCATTCCCAATCGCCACAGCACCGTGCCCCGCACACCCGCGCGCTCCGATGCACGCATTTGGTTGTAGGCCGTCACCGCATCCGTGAACCACACCTGGTGAACGTGGTTGTGCTCGTCGTAGTAGGAGAAGTGGGGATTCAACGAATCAGAATCAAATTCAACTTGTGCATCCGATTCGGAAGCAGTGAGGAGTGCATCCTGAACACTCATGTCTTGCGCCGGTTCGCCTGCCTTTTGTGTTTCCTCCCAGTCATATCCATAGTTGGAAATGGCCATGATGATCTTGGCCGGCGGCACAACTTTCACCAGCGCGTCCAGATTCCGCTGAAACCAGGCTTGCGAGGCGATTGGCCCGGGGGCCGAAGTCTTCCAGTGCTCATCGTAATTCATCAACGCGATGGCGTCGGCTTGCTTTCCCAGAAACGCATAGTCGTAGTCGGGGTCCAATGCCGGCAGCGCGATCATCAACTTCAACGCTTTCGAGTGCAATTCGGTGGCAAGCTCGGCGGAGAATGCGCGGAAGTGGGGCTGGTCCTTCACTGCCAGGTCTTCAAAGTCCAGGCACAATCCTTGTTCGTGCATTTGCAAAATGTAAGTAACCAGCGTGCCTTCCAACTTCTTGCGGGCCGCCGGGTTAGCCAGCAATTGCGATAATTCCTTCGCATTCCAGATTTCGCCTTCTTCATCAATGTTATTGACTAGCGCCATCACCTGGATTTCAACGTTTGCCGCGAGCATCCAGCTGTGGAGCCTGCTCGCCGCGTTGATCCGCGCGGCCTCATCTGCTCCCAGGTGAGGATGCTCGTGATCCGTGGAATCCATCACGTCCACCAGTCCATCCGCCGAAATCACGTGGACCTCTTCCGGAAAAATCAAGTCGAGATCCTTGTAATGCATTTTCAAACTGGCCAGGGCCCTGGCGTCAGAGTCAATGTAAAATGCCGCTCGAAGCGGGTCGGGATTTGATACCGCTTGCCCCAGCGCCGCCACGCGGTGACGCCGGCCCGGTCGCCCTGTGGTCCTCTTAGGCGGGGCTTTCGTCAGGACGGGACGGCGCACGGCAATCGTGTTTTGCAGGATCAGGCTCGGCAGAGATACGGTGCGGATAATGCTTACGAAGAATGTCAGCAAGAGCAGTGTGACAACGGCCCCGCTGATTTCCAGCGCTCGACGAGTGAAAAACCAGCGCCGCCGATTCTCGTCGTAGAATATTGGCTTGCTTTGTTTCACCACCATATTAGAAGCTATCGGCCTGGCCGGGCTCTGTCAATGATCCGCGTCATGGCTTCCCACCGGTCTTTAACGCACCGGCAACCCGCACCATGAAAAACTCCCCGCGATCTCGCTGGCTGTGGATGGCCGCTCTGTTCGCGGGAATGGCGCTGCGCGCTTTCCTTGTCTTCGCGGTCAGTCCCGGTACTGGCGACGGGCCGATGTACAAAGAGCTTGCGCAAAACTGGCGCGATCACGGAATTTATGGCCTGGACCTGGGCGGAAAAATCACTCCTGTCGATATACGCATGCCCGGATATCCTGCATTCCTGGCTGCAGCCTCCATTATATTTGGACGCGGCGACCGGCCTCCGATGTTGGCTCAAGCCGTTGTTGATATTGTAACCTGTTTACTGACCGCCGCGTTGGCTGCCTTGCTGGTTCCACCCGAATCGAAAAAGAAGGTGGCATTGGCGGCACTTTGGTTATCGGCCCTATGCCCCTTCATTGCCAGCTACGCTTCCGCCCCGCTCACGGAAGTCCTGGCCACTTTTTGGACCGTGGTGGCTCTCGTTGCTTTTGCGGCCGCCTGCTCTGGACGTGAAACGTTTGAGTTCCGGGTGGGCAATCGGACATTCCGTATCAATCCCTGGTTGGCAGGCGGACTCGCTGTGGGAGTTGGCACGCTCCTCAGGCCGGAAACCCCACTTCTTTTGATCTCCCTGGCAATCCTACTGATATGGCGATGGAGGCGCTTTGCGGATTGGGACCGTTTGGTTCGCGTTGGTGCACTCACGGCTTTGGGCCTCGCGTTGCCCCTGATTCCCTGGGCATTGCGCAACGCCGTCACCCTGCATGAATTTCAGCCGCTCGCGCCGCGGTACGCAATTCTTCCCGGGGAATTCGCTACGAAAGGATTTGAATCTTGGACGAATACCTGGCTGGTGCGGTTCCGTGATGTTGAACTCACTTCCTGGAAACTTGGCGAAGACCCGCTCAGCATATCCGAAGTCCCTGATTCGGCTTTCGATTCCGCAGATGAGCGGGCTCGAGTTCAGTCACTTTATGACCAGTACAACCAAAATTCTTCCAACATGACTCCTGAATGGGACGCGCAGTTCGCTGAACTGGCTCGCGAGCGCACTGCCCGCCACCCGCTGCGGACTTACCTGACCGTGCCGGCGAAACGCAGCTTTACACTCTGGCTCACCCCGCGTATCGAACTCCTGCCTTATTCTGGGGAAATCTGGCCAGTCTGGCAGAGCTTTCTTGACGACCACACTGATTTTTCCGTGACGGTCGTATTGGGGCTAATGGGCATTGTCTATGTCGTGCTGGCCGCCGCTGGCGCCGCGCGCATATTCATCCGGCGGCTGCTCCCGCCGCCGCAACTTTGGGCCGCCGCACTACTGGTGACTTTCTGTCTGGTTCGCACCGCATTCTTCACTCACGTTGAGACACCCGAACCGCGCTACGTCCTGGAATGTTTTCCTGCCTTGTTCGCACTGGCCGCGATGCTTTGGTTGCACGCGCGTCGCAATTCTGGTCCCTAGAGTTCTAACGCTCTTCGATCGGTTCCGGATGGATGGTCACGCGGGCAATCTGGGGAAATTTCTCCTTCACGCGGTCTTCGAGCGCTGCCGTCACGTCATGCACCTCGGTGATTGGCAAATCGCCCGACATCGCGCAGTGGCAGGAAACCAGTATCTTGTGTCCAACCTGTCTCACGTGAACTTCATGACAGTCCACCAGCTCGTCATACTCAGCGGTCAGCGAATTCAAGAAACTTTCTACCTCGGTGCCCAGCCCTTTCATTTCCTTCGCTGTGCGGGCGCCCCTGGAAATTTCTGTTCCTTGCGGTTCGATGTGGATGTTTACTTCGGCTGGACGCGCCCCAGCCTCCTTCAACCCCGCTGCTATTTGTTGAACCTCGCCCTCCAGGCCGCTCGCCAACCGGTGCGCGTCGCGCAAACTCAGTCCTTCCTCCACTTCGAGATGCATTTCAATGAACAAACGGCCTTCCAGCTCTTGCGCGGAAAGTTCGTGAATTGCCAGATTCCGCCGCTGTGCGGCCGCGCGAATGGCTTCAAACAGGTGCTCATTGGCGCGCGCCCGCGGCTCCATGTGGACCATCACGTCGGCGGGAAGGATCTGGGCGACGCGACGCTCGACGGCATCGCTAATCTCATGCACGCGCTCAAAGCTTGCCGTCCGAGGCACGCTGATGGTGATGTCCACGAAATGCCTGCTTCCGGCGCGCCGCAAGCGCACACGTTCCGCTCCCAGCACTCCCTCCATTCCCGATACCGCGGTTGATATCTGCTCCTGCAATCCCGGCGGAGCCGCATCCACCAGCGCGTCCAGCGTGCGCAGGCCCAGCCGCGAGCCAACCCAGATGACAAATCCAGCCACGCCCAGCGCGGCAATGGGGTCGGCGTAACGCAGCCAGGGAATCTGAAACCGTTCGCCAATCCACACCGCCGCGATGCCCAGCATTACCGTCATCGTGCTCCAAACGTCGGTTGAGAAATGGAGAGCGTCGGCCTCGAGCGCCTCGCTCGCGTATTTGCGCGCCACTCGGCCCAGTGCTCGTGAACGAACCAAGTCCACGCCCAGCGCCAATCCAAGTAGTCCAACCGCGAGCAAGCTGGGATGAATGCTGAAATCCCGGAAAAACAACCGCATAATCGCTTCCCAGATAATGTAGACCGCCGTAACCAGCAGGAGAGCCGTCTCCACAAACGCGGAAAAGTTCTCAAATTTTCCGTGCCCGTACGGGTGGCGCTCGTCGGCAGGCGTATCCGAAACGCTCACCGAAAGGTAGGTGATCACAGCGGCAATCAGGTCGAGGCTGGAATGCAGTGCTTCGGAAAGCACGCCCAGGCTGCCCGTGGCCACAGTCAGGAACACTTTCAGGGACACTAGAACAATGGCGGACCCCACCGAGGCGATTGCCGCCATCTTTTTTTCGCGTGCTACCGTGGAGATTTCCATCTTTTCGATCATCGTCCCCAGAAACTTCGCCATAGCCTAGCACGGGCGCCCTCCTGAAACAGCTCTACCATTTCCCTCTCTTTACCAGAGGCTTGCTATCTGCGAAGTAATCAGGCAAATTATCGCCATTCTTCGCGGAGGAACATCGTGACCTCATACCGTGTCAAAGTTTCCCTTCTTATTTCCGTGGTTTTCGCCTGCGTAGCGCCTCCTGCCTTGGCCCAGGCTTCCCCGGCGGCTTCAGGTGATGCCCAGACTATCTGGAATTCTCTCGCGCATCCCGCATTTGATCCCTCCAAGATTGCCGCCGTGAACAATCTGGTCATCGAGCGCGACCGTATCCGCGTCACCCTCACCAACGGAACGCTGCATTTCACTCAGCCGGTGAATGGGATCGTATTCGGCGCCGTTTTCCACGGTTCCGGCAAGCTCCGAATGACCGCGCCCAATCCCCGTGAGGGTCAGCAGTTGAGCCTCTTTACTAAGAACCCGGAAGTGTTGACGGCTGATTTTGACGATGCGACGTTCAGTTTCACGGACAAGACCTTCGACGAAATCGCCGCTAAAGTCACCTGGGGCGGCGCGGCCGCTGCCAATGACGACCTTTACGCAGCTCGGATGCAACAGAATGAGGACCTCGGGGCGGCATTTCTTCCCAGGCTTTTCAAGAGCGTGATGGCTACCGACAGAACAAAGTCCGCCCTGTTCCTTGCGGACATGAAGACCAAGGAATACGGTTGGATGGAAGCGACCGACGACGCCTCGGAACCGGAAGAAATCAGAATTGGCCGCTGGGGAGATATCGGCCCAGTCAAA
The DNA here is from genome assembly GCA_035308165.1 of Candidatus Acidiferrales bacterium. Classification (GTDB taxonomy): domain Bacteria; phylum Acidobacteriota; class Terriglobia; order Acidiferrales; family UBA7541; genus DASTCZ01. The sequence continues at coordinate 67,224 of DATGHC010000018.1, forward strand.
ATATTTGATGTTTGGATGAGTTTCCCGGCTGGCGGGCGCAGCGCCAGCGAGGCCTTCGATGTCCCCATGGCTAAGGCCGACTACGTAATCCACAGCTACGATATGAATGTAAATATCGGAAATAACACCGAAATGACCACAACCGCCAAGGTGACCCTGGAAACTCGTTGGCCCGGTGAACGCGTAATGTTATTCGGACTCAATTCGAACCTTCGCGTCGATAAGATCACCGATTCACAGGGAACTTCCTTGCCTTTCATAGAGGCTCGGGAACAAAAGGATCGCCCTCAGTCCTATGGCGATTATGTAGCCGTCGTGACGCCCAACCCTATTCAGGCGGGTCAAACCCAGACGATTACTTTTCAATACGCCGGAAAGCGATTGATCCGTCAAGTCGGCCCTGGCAACTATTTTGCGGATAGTTTCGGTTGGTATCCCTCCCGCATTGCCAGCAGCACCGGCGGCGATGAATTTGCGGTGCGATATGATTTCCATTTGAGCTTTCGATGCGCGAAAAAATATAGCTTGGTCGCCACAGGCAATAAAGTTAGCGACACAACGGACGGCAATAATCGAGTGACCGAGTGGAAGAGCGATCTACCTCTGGCTGTCGCGGGCTTTGCTTATGGCGATTACAAGGAAGTCACCGAAAAAGTGGGTGATATAGAGGTTCAAGTTTTTGCAAATACTTTGCAGGACGACAACATGGCGGCATTGCAGAGGCTAGCCGACAACCCCGATGTCCATGTAGCGGTCGGAAACCTCTCGCCCGTCGGATTTGCTCCCCAAATCGCCACGGAAATGGGGAATTCAATTCGTACCTTTCAGGTCTATTTTGGGCCCTATCCCTATAAACAGCTTGCGGTTGCTAATATTCCGTTTGGATACGGTCAGGGGTGGCCCGGACTCATCTATCTTTCCGTCTTTACTTTTCTGGATGACACTCAAATCCACGAGATTTTCGGCCGCGTCGATTCCCGGCAAACTCAGTTCTTCCGCGCACATGAAACCTCTCACCAGTGGTGGGGACATCGTGTCGCTTGGAAGAGTTACCACGATCAGTGGCTCTCAGAAGGGTTTGCGACGTTCTCAGGAGATCTTTACACCCAGTTTCGCAACGGCCCCAAGGACTATCTGACCCGCCTGCGCGCGGACAAGGAGGGGCTACTCACCCGGGACACGCACAATCGCGTAATTGAATCCGTCGGGCCTGTATGGATGGGCTATCGGACCAGCACCTCGCTTGATCCCCGCGACACGGCAACCATTATTTACAACAAGGGCGCCTACGCTCTTACCATGTTGCGCATGATGATGGCCGATTCCTCCAAACCTACGCTTGAAACTCAGGACGCCCGTTTCATCGCCATGATGCACGACTTCACCAAGACGTTCGATAACAAGGCTGCTTCCACGGAGGATTTCAAGGCCATCGCCGAAAAATACATGACGCCCGGAATGGACCTCGACGGCAATCACAAGCTGAATTGGTTTTTCGACCAATACGTTTACGGCACGGGTATTCCTCATTACGAATTTCACTATGACGCGAAAGACGCGGGCGGTGGAAAGTGGAATGTTACCGGGACACTCAAACGCACAGGCGTCCCGGAGGGATGGAAAGATTTAATTCCTCTGTTCATCGAACGAAACGGTAAGATGGCTCGCGTCGGCACGTTGAGCGCCGTGAAGGCTGATACTCCTATTTCATTCACTCTTCCAATGAATCCCGGCAAATTGCAATTGAACACGAACGAAGAATTGCTGGCGGAGATCAAGCAGTAGTCATCGACCAACCCTATTCGATGGCCGTCTTTAAATCCACGGGTCCAAGTGGGATTCCAACGCCAAAGGCCTGTGGAAATCTCCTTTCCTAGAACAGGATTCCCATAACGAAACTTCAGCTTTTCCCCCGTGTTTAAGCCATTCAGATGGCTCTTGCAACATCTTACGAGAAGGGTTTAACCTTTGAGTGCTGCTTAGGGGACTGTAGTACCAAAGTCCTATTCGCCGACCCAACCCCGTCCCAGTACCCTTGTACTGGGCATCCTTGGCAGCTGGCGTACCCCAGCGCGCGGAAGACAGTAACGATTACAGGATTAGGAATCTAACTCTACCGGACTCTTATGAACACTACGATTAATACATTCAGGCAGAGCAGTCTCACAAAGGGGGTTTCGGCGGGGCCGAAGTCGGTCCGCGTTGTTTTGCCGCCCAAGACGGGAAGGCCCAGCACAACTGCCCGCTTTGAACTTTTGCCCTCCGGTAAATCGCGCTGGAGCTCTTTGGGAGTCAGCGCCACTTGCCAGGCGCTTTTCCTGCTTACTGTGGTGATCATCCCTCTGGCTTTCCCCCAGAAGCTGATCCCTAAAATGATGTATGACGTTGTGACCATCGCCGCTCCTGTGACGGAAGTGCCGCTGCCACCCGAGCCGCCCAAACAGCCAATCATAAAGCCTAAGCCCAAGCCAACACCTCCGCCGCCAGTTGTTGAAGCAGCCGTTATCCCTGAACCTGTGCGGCAACCTAAACTTCTTGCTCCTAAGGTCGTGGCACCGAAAGTGCAGCCAAAAAAGGTGATGCCGGCCGATATACCGAAACTGGATACGCCGATAGATACTCCCAAAGTGGACCTGAAAGTGAACACTCCCGGCCCGGTAAGGCCGCGTCCAGTGGTGACGGGAATGATTGACACCGGCAGCGCTGCGCCGGCCACTCTTCCCAAATCGACACCGATAGATAAGGTCCAGACGGGCGGTTTCGGCGATCCTAATGGCATGGCTGGCCCGGCGAATCCCAATAAGGGAGGCAACATCAACGCACGAGGCCAACTGGATCTTCCCAATGGTCCCGGCTATGGCAACGGCACTGGAGGAGCGAATGGCGCTCGTGGGACGGTGGCCAGCGCGGGCTTTGGCAACGGCACCGCAATCGCACCGTCTGGCGGAGGCGGGGGTCGTGGCACCGTCAGGCAAGGTGTTATTTCTCAGGCCGTGATCGAATCCGATAAGCCCAAGCAGCAACAATCTCAGGCTGCCGCCGTACAGCCAATCGAAATTCTGGATAAGCCCAGACCGGAGTACACGGCTGAGGCTCGCGCACTGAAGCTCGAAGGCGATGTCATTATTTCTGTCGTCTTCAAGGTAAACGGTGAGATCCAGATTCTCGGCGTCGTGAAAGGTATGGGACACGGATTGGACGAAAATGCCATCCGCGCCGCCCAAAAGATCAAGTACAAGCCGGCCATCAGCAATGGGCAGCCGGTCGATTTTCCGGCCAGGGTCCACATCGAATTTCAGTTGGCTTATTAACACCATTGGAGGAGTGGAGGAAACATGCGTACGCTTAAGATTGCAGCAATTTTTGTACTGGCTCTTTGCGCCGTCCCTTCCCGGGCGGCCGACGACCAGACACCTGGGAGCGCGCTCGATCAGATCGTGAATAAGATCATCGCCCGCGAACAGGTGGAAATAAACACATTCCACAAGTACACCCCGCTGGTGGAAACGTACATCCAGACCTTGAAGAACGACAAGGCGGATGGCTGGATTCCCAACGGCGACTCCTATTTCATGGGCCGTGCGGAACTTGCCAAAGGCGTTGACCTCGAGACGATCAGCGAAGAGGGTGGCGTACGCCACGGACTCATGAGCGGCTTCAAGGGCGTCTTCAGTTTCGGCGTGGAATTCTTGCCCCGCGGTTTTCTGCAGATGATTTATCTGGACAATACCGGCATCGACCGCAGCCGCTATAGCTTTGATTACGTGCGCCGCGAATTCCTCGGCGAAGTGCGCTGCCTGGTATTCGACGTCACGCCACTGCCCAAGTCACCTAAGGGCAGCTTTGTCGGCCGCATCTGGGTCGAAGATCAGGGCTATACCATTGTGCGGTTCAATGGCGCTTACACGGGCAGTTCCCACTCCAGCATCTACTTCCACTTTGACAGCTGGCGCGTGAACACCGGCCCGGACCTTTGGTTGCCGGCGTTCATTTATAGCGAAGAAAATGAAATGCACTACACTGTGGGCAAATCGCTTTCCTTCAAGGCCCAAACCCGTCTCTGGGGTTACAACCTGGGCCACACCAAGCAGGAGCAAGAGCTGAGCAAGATCATGGTGGAAGCCAATTCTCCCATCAATGATCAGACCCAGACCAACAACGACGTGTCGCCCATTCAGGCGCAGCGCAATTGGGATCGCCAGGCGGAGGACAATGTCGTAGATCGCCTGGAACGCATGGGCTTGATTGCCCCCAAGGGTGACGTGGACAAGTCGCTCGAGCAGGTCATCACCAATATTGAGGTCGGAAACAATCTGGATATCCAACCCGATATCCGCTGCCGTATTCTCCTGACCTCAACTTTGGAATCTTTCTCCGTGGGCCACACTATCATCATGAGCCGGGGATTGATTGATGTCCTTCCCGATGAAGCCAGCTTCGCGACCATGCTCGCGGGAGAATTGGCCCACATCGTTCTCGGGCACAAGGTCGATACTCAGTTTGCCTTCTTTGACCGAGTGTTGAACTTTAACGAAAAAGAGACCTTCCAGCATTTCGGGTTCGCCCGTACGAAGGAAGAGGACGACGCAGCCGCCATCAAGGCCGCCGAACTCCTCAAGAACTCCACTTACAAAGATCAGCTCAAATCCGCTCAGCTTTTCCTGGGTGAGCTTCAGCTTCGCGCCAAGGAAATACCGAGCCTGATCAATCCCAAGCTTGGAAACGCCATTCTGGCCAAGCCGGCAGTCATGGCCGCTTCCAACGATAAGCCGGTCGCAAACCAGATTATCGCTCTCCCCTTGGGCGGCCGCATCAAACTCGATCCCTGGGACGACAAGCTCGAAATGATGAAGACCAAGCCCGTGGGCACTGTTTCGGAGCGGGAAAAGATGCCCTTTGAGATCACCCCGTTCATGCCCTACTTGACCCGGGAAACCAGCGGATTGCCGACTACGGCGATAAACGCCCAGGCCAAACAGGACCAGGACAAGAAAATCAATCAGCAGAACAAGCAGAATTAAGTACCAAGCAACTCCGTTCCTTCTGCCGGCGGCCGTTCCCGAACGCACGGGATCTGCCGCCGGTTCCGTTTTTGTCCCCGTGTTATCCTAAGGCCTTCTCAAACGTATCCCTATCTGTATGAGCACTTCGCCCAAACCCGTCCCAGCACCTGGCAAGAAGGCCGGTCCGACCGAGCCACTGTGGAAAGCCCTGCCCGATGCCATTCGCATGTTGCGTCCGAACCCCGGCTTGATTGTCGGGGGTTTCCTTTTGATGATCGTGAATAGAGTAATGAGTCTGGTCTTGCCGTTCACCACCCGCTACCTGGTAGACGATGTCTTGGTGCCTCACAACGCAAAACTTCTTGGCCCTATCGCGCTGGCGGTCGTCGCGGCTACTCTCATTCAGGGATTGACCGCCTATTCGCTCTCCCAGCTGATCTCCAAAGCCGCTCAGCGCATGGTGACGCAACTCCGGCAGCGCGTTCAGACGCACATCGGACGCCTTTCCGTCTCATACTTTGACTCCAACAAAACCGGACAGCTCGTTTCCAGAATCATGAGTGACGTCGAGGGTGTGCGAAACCTCATCGGCACCGGGATGATAGATTTTTTCGGCAGCCTCTTGACGGGTGTACTTGCCTTCGGTGTCCTGGTTTATTACAGCCGCCTGCTCACTGTCATAGCATTCACGGTAATTCTTTTTTTTGGTCTGGGGCTCAGAAAAGCCTTCGCCGTAATTCGCCCGCTCTTCCGTGCTCGCCCAAAAATTTACGCCGAGGTCACCGGTCGTTTGACGGAATCGCTTGGGGGCGTGCGTGTCATCAAGGGATACAACGCCGAAGGACGTGAGGAAGGTGTTTTTGCGGCCGGGGTCGGCCGGCTGCTCGATAACGTGCTGAAGTCCATCACCGCCATGTCCTTAATGAGCCTGTCTTCTACGGTTTTGTTTGGAATAGTGAGCGCGCTGGTCATGTACTTCGGAGGAAAGCAGGTGGTGGCCTCACATATGACCTCCGGGATGTTGCTCTCCTATTTCGTCTTTCTCGGGTTTCTCATCGCCCCCGCGCTCCAAGTCGTCAATATCGGCACGCAGGTGAATGAAGCTTTGGCGGGGCTCGAGCGAACACGGGATGTCCTTAAAGAAGCGCGCGAGGAATCCGATCCGCACCGCCGGACGGAAATCGGCCCAATCGTCGGCACCGTGGAATTTGAAAACGTTGGATTTGCCTACGATCCCGGAAAGCCGGTGCTGTTTGATAATTCGTTCCGCGCCGATCCGGGCACTGTGACCGCGCTGGTCGGCCCTTCGGGCGCCGGGAAATCCACCATCATCGGATTGATCGCCTCGTTTTACACTCCGACCTCTGGTGTCATTCGTGTAGATGGCCTGGATCTCGCCACCGTAAAACTTTCGACGTATCGCACGCAGCTGGGCGTCGTCCTTCAGGAAACTTTTCTGTTTGACGGTACCATCCGCGAAAACGTGGCCTTCTCGCGTCCTGACGCCACCGAGGACGAGATCCTCACCGCCTGCCGGATCGCACGGGTGGATGAATTCGCAGAAACTTTCGAGAAAAAGTACGACACCATCATTGGTGAACGCGGCGTAAAGCTTTCGGGCGGCCAGCGCCAGCGCCTTTCCATCGCGCGCGCCATCCTGGCCAATCCCCGCATCCTGATTCTTGACGAAGCGACTTCCAGCCTTGATTCAGAATCCGAAGCCATGATCCAGGAAGGTCTCTCCTTTCTGATGCGCGGCCGCACCACGTTCGTGATTGCCCACAGACTTTCCACCATTCGTCGTGCTGATCAGATCCTGGTCATTGAAGGCGGACGCATCGTGGAACGCGGAACCCACGCATCACTCTATGAGGCGCGCGGCCGGTATTTTGAGATGTACACCAAGCAGCATGGCCTGGAGGAAAATCTGTTTCTCGCCCCGGGCGAGTGTCCCGCCGAAGCCGAAGACGCGCCCGGCCGCCGAGTTGGCGGCGGAAATGGCCCCGCAATGCCCGATGCCATGCGAATCATCCGTGGTCAAGAAACCTGAACTGTTTTCCTGCCGTCTATTTACGTGGGCCGGACTCGGCCCGCCGCCCACCGGGCCTTGCTGACATCCAACGCTCCTCTGCAATCGTCAGCAGCGGCGGATAAACTGGGGTAATATAGCCCCGCTTTCAACTAAGAAATTACCGAGGGACTATGCGACGAATTTTTCTGAGCAGTTCCGTGTTGGTGGTTGTTTTGCTCTCCGTTTTCATCACCGTTCGAGTCGCCCATTCCGCGCCGCAAGACAGAGCCAAAGTGACCAAAGTCAAGTCCGGCGCGGCTACCACCTATGGCAACTCCGATTCGATCAACGAAGACGAGATGAAGATTTACGATTATTTCCTGGCTTCCGACCAGCTCGAGGGCCGCTACTATCCTTCACGCGGTTACGACACTGCGGCTCTTTATGTCGCCAGCCATCTCGCCGAATGGGGCCTGAAACCGGGCGGCAGCACCTCGGGTACAAATGGCCCTCTTCAGCCCTACCTGATGCCCATTGAAATGATCAGCCGTCAAGTCGTTCCCGAAGATGCCAAAGCAACGATCACCGGACCGGCGTTCGGCGGGCGCGGCGGCGGAGGCGGCGGAGCGCGCGGCGGAGCTGCTCCTCCCTTGACCACCACGGATTTTGAATACGGCAAAGATTGGGTCGCAAATGCCGGCGGACGTGGCGCGCCCCCGCCGGAATCTTACGACATCAGTGCAAAGAACCTGGTTTTTGTCGGCAATGGATATGTCTCCATCAAGACTAATGCGAATCCCTACGACGGCCTGAACGTCAGCGGCAAAATCGTGGTCGTTGCCGGCGTGCCTCCCGAAATCGCCGCGCTGCAGGCGGCTGCCGGCAGAGGCGGACGCGGCGCCGCGCAGCAGGATCCACTTGGTGTCAATTGCACCGATTATTGGACGCCCACGGAAGCCGCGGCCAAGAACGGCGCGTTGGCCGTTGTAAACATCGCAACTTTTCAACAAGCTGCAACTATGGCCAGCTTCAATCCTGCCGGACGCGGCCCGGCGCCCAATGCCGGTGGAACTTTCCAACCCGCAAAATTCACGCAGCAGCTTCCATGCCCGGCCGTTCCTTCACTAACGGGGGGATTGGCCATGGCCAACGTTCTGTTCCAGGGTGAAAAGATGAGCGGCGCGCAAATATTCTACGGCGCCGGCGCCAACACCAAGCTCGATTCGTTTGACCTCAACGCAAACAAGACCATCACCATCCATGTCCCCGTCAAGATCGAGCAAGGCCACGGCGAAAACGTTGTGGGCATTGTCGAAGGCAGCGACCCGGTGCTGAAGAACGAATACGTTATCATCAGCGCCCACCTCAATCACATCGGGCTTACCGCCAATCCGCTGCCCGATGGTCACAACGTCAACAATGGCGCCGATGACGACGGCTCCGGTTCCACCGGATTGCTGGGCATCGCACGCTCCTACGCTCAGGGCGCCGCCAAAGGCATTCGCCCCAAGCGCAGCATTCTTTTCTTGTGGAATGCGGGCGAGGAGCGCGGTCTATGGGGCTCGCAGTATTTCAATATGTTTCCGCCCATCGATCTCTCCAAGGTCGTGGCGAATCTGAACATTGACATGATTGGACGCACCAAGAATCCCAATTCCGTGGACAACGATCCCACTCACCGGCTGGTGAAACACGGCGACGTGATGATTGTCGGCCCGCACATCAGCAGCGACGACATGCTGAAAACCATCGAAACCGTGAACAACAGCTACCAGAAACTCGGTCTCGATGATTTCTACGATACGACCGCTCCCGATGCCACTCACGACAATCTCGGTCCTCAACCCAACGGCCAGCGGATTTTTTACCGCAGCGATCATTACAACTTCGCCAAGAATGGAATTCCCATCGCCTTCTTCACCATCGGGTTGCATGTGGATTATCACCGCCCCACCGACACGCCGGAGAAGATCGACTATAAGCAAATCGAAATCGTATCCAAGACTGTTTCCGCCGTCGGTTGGGTACTCGCGAATCAGGCCGGCCGTCCGCAGTTGAAAGCCAATCTGCCGGACCTGTTGCAGCGGGACATGAAGACCGCCAAGGACCAGGGCTGGGGAAAGCTCACTCCGGTCATGCCGCCTTTGCCCGGCGAACCTTACTAACCGGATCGCATTGAATCGTCCATCGGGCCCGCGAAGATTTCGCTTCGCGGGCTCGCTTCATTCATAATGCTCTCGATGCTTACGTGTTAACGCTGTCATTCTGAGCCCGTCGCGGCGGGCGAAGAATCTCTCTTTGCAGTCAGCCGGAAAGCATCAAATTCATACGGAGCACAAAAAATGACTCGCAATCTTCGCACCCCATTCTTCGCCCTCCTCGCTGCAGCCTTTTTCTTCGCCGGTTACGCCGCCGGCCAAAACCAATTCGGCCAGCCAAGAACCGTCCTTCAAGTTTCCCTCATCAAGTTCAACCCGGGCGTTTCCGACGCCGATGGCCAAAAAGTCATCGACGGCGTGAAAAAAATGGCCGCGCAAATCCCCGGCATCAAGAACATCTGGTTGAAAGCCGACCGCATGGAGCCGCGCGACTTTGACGCCGCCATCGTCATCGAGTTCGTCAACCGCGCCGCCGCCGACCGCTACGCCGAGTCGCCCATCCACGAATCATGGAGCCGCCAGCTCCAGCAAATCCGCCTGACCAGCATCTCCCCGCAGATCACCAATCCCTGATTGTTTGTTTGGCGCGGACTCAGCCGTTCGAAGTCTCTGCTGTCGTCTCCAACCTGCACGGGTCCGTTCGCCTGGTCTCGGCGGACAATGTGGGGGACCTGCTTCTCATCCTTCCTCCCCCAACGATTCCGTTGTTATTAGAATAAAAACCGCGCTAAAGTTATCAACCTGATTCATGCGCAACAAACAAAAACCAGAATCCCTCGACGAAATTGTCACCCACAGCGCCGTTGTCCTCGCCGACCAAATCCAGAAAGCCGCAGCCTGGGCAACTTCCGAGATGGATCTCCAAGTAGAGGTCTCCGGAGATCTGAAAGACTTCGCAAGGCGCGCCAAAATCAATCCTCTCGAACTCCGCCATAACGTCACCATCGCCACGGGCCGCGCCGACTCCGTTTATGGCGGCGTCATCATCGAATACAAGGCACCCAATACACTCTCGGCAAAAAAAGACGCCGCCCCCAATAAAGCGGTCATCGAACAGCTCAAGCGCCGCTTCTACGACCTTAAGCGCGAAGAAAATCGTAAGTGGCCCAGTATGTTTGGCGTCGGCACCGACGGAAAGTATTTCGTTTTCCTTCGATTTCGTGATGACAAATGGACCGACCAGGAGCCGCTCGAAGTTAATCGCTATTCAACAGAGCGCTTTCTCTGGGCGCTCTATAACCTCGGACAAAAAGGGAAACCGTATCAACCGGAATATCTCCACGGGGATTTCGGCTCCGAAAGCCGGATCGCCCAGGAAGGCGTTGCGGCGCTCTACCAGGAAATCCTCAACACGGATAATCCCAAGGCTCAAGTCTTATTCAGCCAGTGGAAAATCCTATTCGGAGAAGTTTGCGGCTTTGACGTGGAGAACTTGAGCGATAAGCTCAAGAAACTTGCCGAATTCTATGGCGTTATGGGCAAGCCCCACCCTGCTCAGCTTTTGTTTGCCCTGCATACTTATTACGCCGCTTTGATCAAGTTGCTTGCCGCCGAAATCGTCAGCTTTTTCAATCCCTGGATGCCCAGACAAGTCGAAAAACTCTTAAACGCCACAACGTCCGCCAAACTGAAACGCGAATTGGAAGAGCTTGAACGAGGCGGCATTTTCCACGACATGGGCATCACCAATTTCCTCGAAGGCGACCTCTTCTCCTGGTATCTGTCCGTTTGGAGCGAACCCATAGAAAAACTCGCCCGCCAGATGATCGTAAAACTCGACGAATACAACCCCGGAACTTTTTCAGAGGACCCCATACAATCCCGCGACCTCCTCAAAAAGCTCTACCAGCAATTGTTCCCGAAATCCGTCCGCCATGACTTGGGCGAGTATTACACGCCGGATTGGCTCGCCGACCACGTGTTGAACGAACTCGGATACTTAGGCGACCCGGATAAGCGCCTCCTCGACCCCGCCTGCGGCTCCGGCACATTCCTCGTCATGGCCATCAACCGCGTTCGCCGTTGGTACGACGCAAACCGGGAAAAGTGCTCCTATGACGAAGGTGAATTGCTCAAGAAAATCCTGGCAAATGTCATTGGGTTTGACCTGAACCCCCTCGCTGTAATGGCAGCAAGAACAAATTATCTCGTATCAATAAAGGATTTGATTCGCCATGTGGATCAAGTCGAAATTCCCGTCTACCTATGCGATTCCATCATGACCCCAGTTCAGGTGGGCTCTCAAGAAGCCCAGCACTCATTTCTGACGGAGACGGGGACACTGTATGACCCAAGAAATCCACCCATTGCAGTTAAGACTGCCGTCGGGATATTCCTCGTCCCTCCCGAAATTGCGACAGGTCGGGAACAAATTGCAAAGTATGCAGAGGTTTTGGAGAAATGCATAAAACGCGGTTCTTCCAAACAAGCGTTTCTAGCGCAATGCAAAGAAGAGAACCTGGGAGTTAGCTCGCAGGAAACTCATCTAAATCTTTACGGTGAACTGGTCCAACTGGACAAGGACAACAAAAACGGAATCTGGGCGCGGATCATAAAGAATAACTTTGCACCGCTGTTTGTGGGAAAAGTCGATTATGTTGCAGGGAATCCTCCTTGGGTACGTTGGGGTTATCTCCCACAGGACTACCGCGAACAATCGATTCCCCTATGGCAAAACTATGGACTCTTCTCACTAAAGGGATTTGAAGCGCGTCTTGGGTCGGGCGAGAAAGATCTTTCTCAATTGTTTTCCTACGTGTGCATCGACAAATACTTGAAGACTGCAGGCAAGCTTGGGTTTCTGATCACGCAAACCGTATTCAAGGCGAAAGGGCAAGCAGAAGGTTTTCGACGGTTTCGACTTGGAGCCTCCGGTGATTTCTTCAAGATAGCATCCGTAACAGACTTCTCAAGGCTCCGTCCTTTCGAGGGGGCCTCAAATCTGACTGCCTCATTCATCGCGGAAAAAGGAGTCCCAACTCAATTCCCCGTGCCCTATTCAGTCTGGGTTCCAAAACAGTCAGCGAATATTCAACTTGACCAGTCGCTTGAAAAAGTAATGGAAGGATGTGAAATCGTTGTGCAGCAGGCGCATCCGGTGGACAGCGCCAAATCAAATTCTGAGTGGCAAACATCTTCCAAATCAACTTCCAAGGCACTCAAGGGTGTTATGGGCCCCTCCGAATATAAGGCCAAGATCGGCGCACGCACCGATCCATACGGTGTATTTCAAGTCCATATCCTAAGCAGACTGACTAACAAGCTGGTGTTGGTGGAGAACTGCGCTGACGCGGGCAAAACCAAACTCGAAAAAATCCAACATCCAATTGAATCGGAACTACTATTTCCATTGGCTCGAGGTCGGGACGTCGACGGATGGTTTTCCACCCCAAAGCTATACGTGATCATGACTCAAGACCCAGTTCGCAGAGCTGCCATACCTCTTAACACATTTCGGAACAGCTACCCACAGGCCCTGGATTATTTTGCTTTCTTCAAGACCCAACTAGAAAACCGGGGATCGAGGGCAGTACGGGCCGTGATGGCCTCGAGTGCATACTATGCAATGTTTGCCGTCGGAATAGAAACTTTTGCGCCATACAAGGTCGCGTGGCGCAGAATGGGCAACATTTTTCAAGCGACGCTGATATCAACCATTGAAGATCGAATTTTAGGCAAGCGGCTGATAATTCCCTCTGACACTGTGAGCTTCGTCCCATTTGATCGCGAAGACGAAGCCTTGTTCTTTTTGGGCCTCATTAATTCATCGCCAGCAAAAGCTGCCATCTATTCCTTTTCCCCGCCCGGTCGTGGATTGGGATCACCTTCAATACTTAAGAATATTCGAATAGGTCTCTTTTCAAGCGCTGACCACGCGTTAGCTCGCAAGATTGCCGTCTCGGCGGGAGAGCTAATCAAGAAGTTCTCGGGCAAGCAGCCAGACTTCTCTGGCCTCAAGCGCGGCCTAGATTTGTTGGATCAACTTGCTGCGGAGTATTGGAAATTAACGAGCGCTCAGCTTCAGAATTGCTTCGATAATGTGGTGATGTTGGAGCGGAAACATACCCGTAGGTACCCCAGCCACTCTAGCGATCAAGAACTATTAAAGAGCTTTCAGGATGCGGTGTCAGAAGCTGACGACGAGTAGCCATGGCCAAGCCGCCGATGTTCGACACAAATGTCATCATATCTGGCGCGTACGACACTTTTATTGGCCTTCTTGCAGGGTACTTCATGAGTGCAGTTGTCGTGCAGGAGCTCCTTGTAGGCAAGGACCCTGAGGCGCAGAGAACTATCCTTTCTATTGCGAACCAGCTAGAACGGCGGGAACTCCTCGTTGTCCCAACGAAAGAAGACTGGTACGAGGTTGGCAAACAATTAGCTCGGCTCATGTCAGGCGAAGCTGGAAACCACAAACTCAGCAAACAAGAGGTTAGCACCCTCGTCAAAGACGCATTAATCGCCCGGACTGCAATGCGTATGGACGCAGTCCTTGTTACAGACAATACGGGTGATTTTGCCAAAATAAAGACCGTCTTTAGGTCGTTGGTATTCAAGTCTCCAAGCGAATACTTTGGTGTCCGTCCTAGGTAACCGAAATCTCGCCCCTTTCGTTATTTGGCAGGCCTCGTTCAACAGTCGTTTGAGATATATAATTCTGACAGTGAAACTACCATCTGCACAGGCGACCTCAACACTTACATCCGGCACCCGCGTCAGGAGTCTCAATCGCATCTATAGGTCGCTTGGCGTGGGTCGAATTGCAAAACTCAAGGATCATCAATGCAAGGTCGAATTCAATCCAACGGTTTTTTCACGTCCCCCGTATCGTTCAGAAAACAAGATACTGCAAACAGATGAGATTGAAGTTTGCCTTCCACCCATAGAGCTTGCAAAATCCGCCCGATGGGATGAAGCAGGAAAATTTGAATTCCGACAGATGGCCGCCCGCTTCCTTTGCCTCAACAAAGGCGGCCAGCTTTCCAACGCCCGAACCGAAATCCTGCCCCACCAGATCTTCACGGCCCACACCGTAGTTTCCAGTCCCAAACGTCGCCACATGCTCGCGGACGAAGTCGGTCTGGGCAAGACCGTCGAAGCAGGCATGGTCTGGCAGGCGCTGGCCCAGCGCGGCAACGCGTCGCGTACCCTGGTCGTTTGCCCCGCCGGACTCACTCTTCAATGGCAGGAAGAATTTGAAGACAAATTCCAGGAGACCTTTGAAATCTTTGGCCGGGATTTCAGCGCCATCAATCCGCGCATCTGGGACCTCAAAGCCACTGCTATTGCCTCCCTGCAGCGCCTGAAGCGCAAGGAACACAAACGCACGCTGCTCGAAAACCGCAAATGGGACCTCATCATCTTCGACGAAGCCCAGCATTTGAGCGCCCGCGACTATCCGAAGAAAACGGAGAAGACACTCAATTATCAGCTCGCCGAATCCTTGCGCGACTACACCGACGCACTCTTACTTTTGACCGCGACGCCCCATGCCGGCGATCCCAATCACGGCCGTTTCATCAACCTGGTCAAGCTCCTGGAATCCAATGTGGATTTCGCGCCTTTGGTGGACGAGGGCCTGTTCCGCGAAAAAGACGCCATCCCCTATTCCAAGCTCATACTGCGCACCCCGAAACTCAAAGTTACTGACGCCCACGGCGAAGCCGTTTTCAAGGGCCGCCGCACCGTCCAGCTCGATTTCAAAATGTACGGCGACGAAAAGGAATTCTATGACGCCGTCGAGGACTACATCCGCACCGGCTACAACTCCCTGGAAAACGTCGAAGACCCCACCCATCGCCGGGCCATCGGCTTCATCCTCACCAGCTTTCAGAAGCTGAACGCCAGCTCCCTGCGCGCCATCCGAACCGCTCTGGGCGTGCGTCTTGGCAGGCTGGAACAGAAACTCTCCCAACTTCCGCAAGAAGAGGATGAGGAAGAAACCGACGAGCGCTACCTCGGCGAGCAGGTTGAGCGTGAAGCTTTCAAGAGCGACCGCGAAATCCTGAAGGACGAAATCGCGGTCTTGAAGAAACTGCTCGCCATGGCGGTGGCCCACGAAAAGAAAATTGACCGCCTCAGGGATCTCCTAAAGCAAGTGGACAGGGAAAACCCCGGCGCGAAGGTCCTGATCTTCACCGAGTATCGCCGCACCCAGGAGTTCTTGCAGGAGCAGTTGGAAGCCTGGTACGGCAGTGGAACCGTGGTTCTTATCAATGGAGACATGAAGCTCGAAGGAAAAACCTCGGAAGCGGATAGCAAGCGCCGAAGCCAGCGCTTATTCCGCGACGATCCGAATGTTCGCTTCCTTGTTTCCACCGAGGCGGGCGGCGAAGGTATCAACCTTCAGTTCTGCCACATCCTGGTCAACTACGATTTGCCCTGGAATCCCATGCGCTACGAGCAGCGCATCGGGCGCGTTTATCGCTACGGCCAGCAAAAAGTCGTCCACATCTACAATCTGAAAAACCGCGACACGATTGAGGACACGGTCCGCTCTTACTTCGATCAAAAACTACGGCTCGCCGCTGGCGCGCTCAGCAAGGTAACCGGCGAAGATCCTGAAGAGTTGATTGCCAGCCTGAACGGCCAACTCGAAACAGAAATTAACCCCGAGGACATCTACAAACGCGCCCTCGTCGACGGCACGCTCAACAAGCAATCCAAGGAAGAAATACGTGACGCCGTTGAGCGCGCCCAAAAAGCCTACGAAATCGCCACCACCAGCCTGTTCAAGGATATTTCCAGCTACAGCTTTGACACGTACCAGAGGAACCTTGCCAGCCCAGTGGGATTGAAGGACCTGGAAGAGTTCACCGTCAAATTTCTCCGGCGACAAGGAAAGCAAATTCAGCGCAGGGATGAGTTCCTTGAATTCCTCACCCCAGAGGCCCTGCGAGAGAGTGGTCTTTCGGAAAGATACAAGACGGTCACATTTGACCGGGCGACCGCAATCAAGAATCCGCAGGCCGAATTCTTCGCTATTGGTCATCCCTTTGTGGATGGCATGCTTCACCACGTCGGTGATTACGACTTCGGCGGGCATACCGCCGTTCGTGCCATCCCAATTGAAGGCGTGAACGGAGATCGCCCGATTATCGGATTTCAATTCAACTTCACTGTCCGCCGCCGAGTAGCCCGTGAAGATGGCGACGAATACTTGTTTGATTTGCACACGGTCGTCGTCCGCGATGACGCCACCATTGACGAAAAACTCTCGCAGGCTGCTCTTAATGCGTATAGCCTGCCGATCTCTGAACTGCCCTCAGAAGTTTCAGGCGCGCTCGAAAACTTGAATTCTTCTGCTTTGACCGCCTCCTACGACCTTGCGAAATCCTTCCTCGAACAAAAGATCAAGCTATGGGACTGGGACGAGGAAGTGGATCTGATCGGTGTCGCCAAGGTTGCTTTCATCCCGAATTCGGATTGACCCGCTCCAGAATCTTCTTGACATTCTCTATAACTCTCTGGTAATATGCCCTGCAGACTCGGACGAACGTTTCGAACACTCCTCGCGAGACTCCCTCCCTGACTGCTGAAATCTATTCGAATTGCCAATGAATATTGAGAATTTGCGATCCTGAAATCATGATAAAGGAGTCCCGAATTGGTTCGCTCTCGCCCTCTAACCTCTAACATCCATCCTCGAACCTCTGAATTGATAACTAACTAGATAACACTTAAGTCCCGCAGAATCCGCACTTACGAGATGGGGTTCAACACCATGAAAACATTCGACTTTAACCCCTTCATTAGCCACACATACGCCGATCGCACCTGTAACCCCTGCATTAGCAATACATACGAAAAACATAGGGGGTACCCCCTCCAGCTGCTGAAAAATAGTGCAAACCTGTCCCATTCCGGCACAGAAAAGTCCTCGCCTTAATTCCGCTGGAGTGTTAGTCTCCCGCTGCTAACGGGGCGGTTTGAGCCCGCCTCGACAGGGTCCCCTCGTTTGGCACTCTTGGATCGGAAATCAATCGTTGGCGGCGGGCGCCATGGGCATTTCCCAATTTGGCGGGCTGCTCTCCGGAGGATACGAAAATGGACATGAAGAAGACTCTTGGGGCCATCGTCGCAAGCTTCGTGGTGCAGTATGGAGGAGATTATCTGCTTCACGGCGTCATTTTGAAGTCCACGTATGCCGATACAGCCGACCTTTGGCGCAGCGATGCCGACATGATGCACCGCATGTGGGTCCTGATTCTGGCGCAGGTCATATTCGCCATCGCCGCCGTGTTGATCTATCAAAGGGGAGTCGAGAAGAAAGCCTGGATTGGGCAGGGCATCCGATTCGGAATTCTGCTGGCGCTGGTCGCGCCCTTGCCCAACAACATGATTTGGTACGTTGTTGTGCCCATGCCCCACCAGCTGGCACTGCATTCGGCGCTGGGTGACGGGATCCTGGCAATATTGGTTGGCCTGGTGATTGCCGGAATCTGCCAGCCACAGCAGAGCTAGTTGATTATTGAGTTGCTTTGTCCGTGGGTTTGGGCGCACTTGAGGCGGCATTCAAACCGGCATCGTCTAAACCAAAGTTACGCGAGACGTGGCGGTCCACAGTTTTATCCGGTAGCAGCCGCACGAACCACATGGCCCGTCCGGCGCTGGCCGGAACCGAATAACGCGCGCGGGGGTTGCGCGCTTTCAGCGCACCCAGAACAATTTCCGCGCAATCTTCGGGCGTGGTATGGGCCTTTTCTTTTTCGGCTTGCCACCCCTTCACAAACCCTCGATACACTTTGGCGTACGGGCCGGACCTGGATAGCTCCTTATAATCCGATACAAGTTCGGTGGAAGTTTCTTCAATTTTTGTGCGGATAATTCCCGGCTCAATCACAATCACTTTCACTCCAAAGGGAATCAGTTCGTAGCGCAGAGCGTCGCTCATCGCTTCCACGGCAAACTTTGTGCCCGAGTAAGGCCCGAAAAGCGGCAGCGCGAATCGTCCTCCTTGTGAACTCATATTGAGGATCCACCCTCGCCGCCGCGCGCGCATTTCCGGCAGCACATGTTGAATCAGCCGCACATACGCGAAATAGTTGGTCTCGAATTGCGCCCGCAGATGCTCCATGCGGATTTCTTCCATGGTCACGACATACGCGATTCCGGCATTGTTGATTAGCACATCGACAGGACCTGCTTCGGAACGCAACTGCGCCAGCGCGCGTGCGACACTCGCTTCGTCGCAAACATCCATCTCCAGCGGTGTGACGGACAGGTTCAGTTTGCGCGCCTCTTCCGCGATTCGCGCGCGACGCTCCGCCGACCGCCCCGCCGCGAAAACCCGGTGGCCTTCGCGCGCCAAACGCAGAGCGATCGCCTTGCCCAATCCCTCCGTGCCGCCAGTCACCAGAATTGTCAACACACCTTGTACATTTGCCATCGAAACTCCTCAGGCCCACGCTACCGCAAAATGCAGCTCACGGCCACTCACATGGACGTGGCCGCTGAAAACTATGGACAATTCGCCGTCCCTGGAGCATTGTCGTCAACTTGCGCAGGACGTGAGCCATTCGCACGCCGCCGCCGGAGCGCTTTCAGAAAAACGCAATATTCTTTAACTTCAAAACATGCACTATATTGCAGGTTGGAATCGTCGAAACGCCCTAATTGGTCAAGAACATGAATTATTCCGCATGGAGGAACAAGATGAAGATCCGAAAGTCATCAAATCGGCAGGCGCAACAAAATCATGGAACGCTGGAGAAATTATTTCTTTTTATCCTGAGTTTGATCCTGCTGGTTGGGTTGACTTCTTTGCGCGGCCGCGCGGACGATGGTGTTTCGTCCGCGGCGAAGCGCGCCTCTTCTGACGGCGCCAAGGCGGCGCCGGCGCCGCCGATTGATGAGGGGTACACCGCAAAGATTAAGCAGTTCACCACTGATCCGATGTTTTCCACCGAGTTGGTGGATCATCTCCCGGCTTCAGCCACGGTGCCGTCGCCGGAAAAAATTCTCGGCTATATTGCCGGCGCGGAAAATCATCTCACTTACACGAAGGATTTGTATCGCTACTACGACGCGCTTGCCAAGGCTACTCCGAGAGTGAAAGTGTGGAGAGTGGGAAAAAGCGAAGAGGGCCGCGATTTTTTGATGGTCGCCGTCAGCGACGATTCCAACATGGCGCAAATCGAAAAGTTCAAACAGATCACCGCGAAACTCGCCGATCCACGCAAGACCTCTGATGCCGAAGCGCAGCAGCTGATCAAAGACGGCAAACCGATGTACTGGGCCTCGGGCTCGATCCATTCGCCGGAGACCGGTTCACCTGAAATGCTGATGGAGCTTGCCTACCGCCTGGCGGTGGAAGATACGCCCTTCATCCAAAACATCCGCAAGAACTCGATTGTTTTGATCACGCCGGTGCTCGAAGTCGATGGGCGCGACCGCATGGTGGACACCTACAACTATCACCTCGCGCATCCCGATAAGCCGCAAATGAATTTGCTTTACTGGGGGCATTACGTGGCCCACGACAACAACCGCGACGGCATCGCGCAAGCGTTGCAACTTTCCAAGGTTCAGATGCGCAGCTTCCTGGAATGGCATGCCACGGTGATGCACGACCTCCACGAATCCGAGCCGTTTCTCTATGTGATGACCGGCACGGGTCCCTACAATGCGTGGCTCGATCCCATCGTGGTCAGCGAATGGCAGGAAATGGCCTACAACGACATAAAGCAAATGACCGAGCGCGGCGTGCCGGGCGTTTGGACACACGATTTCTACGATGGTTGGGCGGCGAATTACATGCTCTATGCGGCCACCGGGCACAATGCTGTGGGCCGGTTCTATGAAACTTTTGGCAACGGCGGTGCGGACACGCGCATGCGCAATGTGCCGGCAAATCAAACCACGCGCGAGTGGTTCCGGCCCAACCCTCCTCTTTCACGAGTGAACTGGTCGCTGCGGGACAACGTGAATATGCAGGAGAGCGGCATCCTTTTCTCCATGGGCTACACCGCCGATCACGCGCAGGAATTTCTCTCCAATTTTTACTTGAAGAGCAAGCGCTCCGTTGCCAAAGCCGCCACCGAAGGGCCCGCGGCGTATGTGATCCTGAATGACGGCAAGCGCCCGGTGCTGGCCGCGCAACTTGCCGCGCTCCTACAACAGCAGGGCTGTGAGATCCAGACGCTCAATTCAGAAATTGAAGTAAAGCAACGGCGGCCCGCGCCGCCCGCGGCATCTTCAGGCGGAGATGGAGGGCGAGGCGGCCGCGGCGGAGGAGCCGGGGGAGGTGGTGGCGCAACTTCAGGCGGAGGCGCTGCTCCTGCAACGGACGACGCTTCACAGCGCGCGGCTGGCGGAACGAGCAGCGGCGGCACGATCAGCGTGAAAATACCCGCGGGCAGCTACGTCATCCGCATGGATCAACCCTACAGCCGCATGGCGGACATGCTGCTGGACACTCAGTATTTCAATGTCAACGATCCACGCCCCTATGACGACACGGGCTGGACGCTCGGACCTTTGCGAAATGTGGCCACGGTCCGAGTGACGGACAATTCCATCCTCAAGGCGTCGATGACGCTCATTCAGGGCGAAGCGCGCACCACCGGCAACTACAGCGCTTCCGCCGCAAAATATTTCCTGGTGAATGCGAACGCGGAACCAGTTCTAGCCACGCTGCGTTTCCGCCTGAAAAACGTCAAAATGTTTGCCGCTGAAGCGGCCTTCGAGGCCGACGGCGCAAAATATAACGCCGGCACGTTCATCATTCCCGCGGATGGCAATCCCGCGGACGTCGCATCGCAACTTGAATCCGCGACCAAAGATCTCGGCATCCGCGTGAAGGGCTCATCGGCAGAGCCCAGCGTTGCCAAGCACGAGGTCGCCGTCCCGCGCATCGCCGTGGTCCACACCTGGGTGAACACGCAGAATGAGGGCTGGTACCGCCTCGGCCTCGACGAAATGAAGGTGCCCTACGCCTACATTTCAGACCACGACCTCCGCGATACAGCTAATCTTCGCGATCACTTCGATGTAATCATTTTTCCTCCGGGCGCTGGAAACATCGCAACGATGATCAATGGAATACCAAAGCGGATCGAGCCTGACGGAACCGATTTTAGCGGGCCGATTCCATGGAAGCACACAGACCTGACCCCCAACCTCGCCACCGCAGACGGTCAGCCCGACCAGACTGACGACATCCGCGGCGGGCTGGGGTTCGAGGGTCTTGCCCACCTGAAGAAATTTATTGATGACGGCGGGCTTTTCATTCCCATCACATCGGTGGCGCAACTGCCGATTGATCTGGGCATGACCAGCGGCATTTCCATCGCGCCAACGCCACAGCTTCAGGCGCGCGGATCGATTTATCTTTCCAACGTGGAAGATCGCACCAGCCCAATCGCTTATGGTTACGATGAAACGCTGGGAGTTTATTTCAGCCAGGCGCCGGTGTTTCGCGTTTCGTTGGGTCTGGGCGGTGGAGGCGGTTTCGGGGGCGGTGGTGGCGAGCCGGGCGGGGCAGGTGGCGGTGAAGGGCGTCCCAGCGGCCGCGGCACAGCGACCGATCCGGATGTTGTTCAGGCCCGGCCCTATATGACGCCCGAAGCGCGACAGACTCCACGCACTCCCCGCGAGCGGGAACTTTACATTGATCCCGACACGCGCCGGTACAGCGCCTATTCCATTCCTCCGGAGTCCATGTGGCCGCGGGTGATCGTGCGCTTTGCTCCCGAGCGCGACTTGTTCATCAGCGGGGAATTGGCCGGGGGATCAGCGTTGGCGGAAGCGCCGGCGGTAGTGGACATCCCAGTTGGGCGCGGACATGTGGTGTTTTTCGCCATCAATCCCATGTGGCGCCAGGAAACCCAGGGCAGCTTCATGCTTATGATGAACGCGGCGCTCAACTTCGATCACTTGCAGGCAGGGCGACAGGCAATGAAGCCCGCAACCGACGCAGCCGACGAAGAGGATGAAATCTCCGGCGCAACGCTGGATACAACGCAAGGCGCGCACATTCGACACTGACACATAGGTTTTGTAGCTCAGATCGAATTGGAGCAGCGAAGGTTCTCACTTCGGATTTGGCATGCGGCTGCCAAGTCCAAAGGGAGAATCAGCGCGGTTAATGCGCCGCGGCAGGCAAAACACTTAACACAATCGCGGATGGATGTGCGGCATCGTGGACAATCGTATTCGTGGCGATGATTTTGCGCGACGCGTGCGCGATATCCACTTCGCCGGTGTTCAGGTTGCGATCAAAACGCGGGTAATTGCTGCTGGAAATCTCCAAACGGAGTTTGTGCCCCGCCTGAAACACGTTGCTGGTGGCCCAAAGGTCCACAGTAATCTTGTAAATCTTTCCCGGCTCCATCATCTCAGGTCTCTCGCGCGAATCGCGATAGCGCATGCGCAAAATTCCCTCGGTAATATTCTGAGCGAAGCCAGCCGGCGAAACGTCCACCAATTTCGCTGTAAAATCAGTGTCCGCCGCAGACGAACGGACATAAAGTTCCACCGTGACCGGCCCGGTGACATCCAAATCCTGAACAAGGGGTTTCGTCGTGTAAACCAACACATCGGGCCGCGCCTCGAGTTCCTTCTGATCTCTTGGTCCGGGGGCGAGCAGATCCGATCTGCAGCAGAGCGGCCCACCACGCGTCTGGACGGGATTCGCGGGATCGTAACCGTAACTGTCAGCACCCTCATTCGCGCCAGGCGCGTTTGTGCTCAGCTCACCATTGCCATCTGCGCTGTTGGCTTTCCCTGCGGAATGTAGATACATGCGCTGGGTGGCAGCATTCGCCGGCGGCCAATCATCGAAGTCGCGCCACTCGTTGCTGCCCATCGTAAACACGCGCACGGGTTTTTCCTTTTCCATGCCATTCATTTCGTTCTTGAGCAGGTAGTCGTACCAGCGCAGCATCAATGTGGTCTGATCCCACTCCGCGGCGGCGCCAAAATCCACGTCGCCGATTTTTCGTCCGCCTCCCGCGTGCCCGCCAATTTCCACGATTAGCCGCTGCTGTTTGCGCGCAAATTCCATTCCCGCGCCTGCCTTTAACCCCTGAAAATTCCGCAGGGTGCCGCCCAGGAAAATGTCGTACCATGCGCCCACGTGATACGCGGGCACCTGGATGCGGCTGTAGTCGGCCTCAATCGCCCACTGCTTCCAGAAGTCGTCGTAGTTCGGGTGTGCCAGCCAATCGTGAAAATAAGGTGCAGCGCTGTTTGCATCGCCGACCTTGAAAATCGGATAGCTGTTCAGCGGCAAAGCGTTTATCCAGTCCAAGGGTTTTTGATCAACGTCCTGATTCCGGCGCATGGTGTCGCTGGCAAGCCCCGTGGTCCACGATTCGTTAAACCACTGTTCAAATGCGCCGCCCTGATAAGTCCAGTTTTCGTGGTAATTGGAAGCGGTGATCGTGGCAAAGAGCCCGGCAAGATGCGGCGGATGGGCAATCGCCGCCAGCATCTGAGTCGCGCCCACATAAGAGGCGCCCCACATTCCAATCATTCCGGTGGACCAGGCCTGGTGCGCGAGCCATTCGATGGTGTCGTAGCCGTCTTCCGATTCGTGCTTGAAGGGATACCACTCGCCCTCGGAAACATATCGCCCGCGGACGTCCTGCGCGACGCATACGTAACCCGCTTGGACAATTTTCATGCAGGTGCCCAGGCTGCCGGTCTTGTCGTAAGGGGTTCGCGTCAGCAGGACGGGAAATTTGCCGTCGGCCTTGGGGCGGTAGACATCGGCGCGGAGTGTGATGCCATCGCGAGTTTTCATCGCCACGTTGCGGTCGATGGTGACGGAGTAGGGTTCGTCGGCTCTGGCTTCAGGCGTCGCCACTAACGCCGGCCCTGCCAGCGTGATGAAAACTGTTGAGATAAAAAGGATCCATGGATGCAGCGGCTGCAAGCCCACAGAGGGTTTTTTCATTTCGGTAAGACTAGGCCAGCTTCAAAAGCAAGTCAATCTTAGTGGATCATTGTTGACGGTGACTACGGATGCTCATAGGGCGCCTGTGCGCATCGCGCCAATGGCGACGCGCAAGATGGCGCGCATGTTTTGAAGTGAAAACTAGACGGTTTCCTTCGCCAACATCCATCGGAATGACATACGCGCAATCATCAGGAGAGCAACGATGGTCCCGAGAATGGAAACTGCGCTCCAGAAATAAACCGTCTCGCGGCCGCCGTAGGTCCAAACACGCGGCAGGGAACACAAATTGTTGAAAGTGTAGATAAGGCTCTCCATGTTCTGAAACGTCATAGACCGGAACGATTCGAGATAGGGGTAGTAACTCACGTAAAAGACAGCAACCGAAAGGAGAAGCAGGGCGGGAGCGAACCTGCCGGAAATGCAGAGCCATCTGCGCAGGTTTGAGCGTGAGTCCGGGGAGGCGCCCGCTCCAATGGCCAGCCAGGTCATTGAAATGAAAGAGAGAGTGGCCGCAAACAAAATCAAAATGGCCGAGATGTGGATGGCGAATGCGGATGGAGATGCGATGTCGCGCGCCACGAAGATGCGCTGATTATTGCTTCTGAAATCCTTTGAAGCCGCTTTCGCGCTTGCCACCTCAAAAGCTGCGGAGCGGGCTTCCTCGGTGCGTCCGGCGCGTTCGTACAGGTTTTGAAGTTTTTCAAACGACAGAGCAATCATGGATAGCGCCATCAGTCGTTTTATGCTGACAGACTCGCTGGCGATTGACATGCGTTGCCAGAATTGTGCCGAGCGCCAGTAGTCTTCGGTGGCGCCGGTGCGATCTCCAGCGGCTTCGCGCTGCGCGCCGTCGAGGATCAGATATTCAGAATACATTCGCAGATTCAACAGGTTCGGCAGCCTGACGGAGGCCGTTGAAAGGATCAGGTCCATCGGGCGATCTCCCCCGATTTTCTGCTGGTATGCCAAGTTCAAGTTGAACCGTTGCTTGTCGTAGTCGTCGTAACGAGAGGCGCGAAAGGCTTTGTCCATTGAGGATGCCCAAACCGGATCTTTGGCCAATTCAAGGACTTCGGCTTCCATAGCGGAGCGCGTGCCGGAAACCATAAAGTTTGTATTGCGTTCAAATCTCTCAAATTCCTCGTCGGCTTGCGTCAAGTAAGGGACAGCATTGTCAGGATCCCATTTTTGGAGGCGGGCAATCTGCGCTGAAATTCCCGGATCGACTCTCTGGTCCAACCGATAGGGATTTCGCATCTGAAAATAAATCCAGGTCAACGATGGATCCCAGGAAACAGCGAGATCCGCCCAGCGGTTCTTGTCCTGAGAATCTCCCGGAAGGCGCATTGCGACTAGCGCCAGCGAGGAGGCATCGTGATTGTTCTCTGCGTCGCGGCCCATTTTTTCAAGCTGCGCGGGCTGAAGAGTTGCCTGCGAAAAATTCCAGCTATCGTAAACAGTCATGAAGCCCTGACGCATGCCGGGAAGCGCGAGAGAAGTAACAGCCACGAGGAGCAGCAATATCGAGAGGATGCCGGGTGCCCTTACTGGAGTCGGTGCTTCTTGCGGGTCGCGGCCCAATAAGATGCGGTTCCACCAAGCTTTGCTGAGTGACATAACGCCTCCTACGAGCCAGGAAAGGCTCTCTTTTGGATTATTGATTTCGGATAATTCCGCCTGCATGGCCAGCGCCCAGTGGCGTGAATCCGCCGGCCAGAGGCGCACTATTTGCGCGTAAGCCCAGCAGATTGCGACATGCGCGAAGCCGTGTTGTTGTCGAATGCTCATGTTTCGCAAGTCCTGTTAAACACCATCCGCACGTTGCGGTGCGAGCCTTCGCATTTTCGATCCATGCGCTTTCACACGCTTGCCCGCAACGGAAAGAGCTTCCACCGCCCGAGCGCGGCCATCGGGAGTGAGGCGGTACATGTGCCGTGGCGGGCGGCCGAATCTTTTGTCCGATTCGGGTGGCGGCGTTTCCCAGCGAGTTTCGAGCCAGCCGCGCTGCTCCAAGCGCATCAGGATCGGATAAAGAGTGCCGCTGAGCAGGCCGGTTTCACGGCTCAGGGCATAGCCGTAATGCCAGCTGGCGGGAGAGCCCGTGAGCGTTGCGAGCAGCTTCAGGGTTTGTTCCGAAGAACGAATGTTTCCGGCCATGGGAGAACTCTACCTATGTAGAGTTTTCCTGGCAATGGTACGGCGGGACAGCCGCTCTAAATGGCAGAAGCTGTACCCGCGGTCAGTGCCAGAGGTCCCGTGAGGGGAAGGGATTCTTGCACGGGGATTAGTCTGAAGTGGCGGGAAGAAGTTTGCTGATGCGATAGATGGGATAACTCGCCGCCAGCACAATCAACGCCCAAACGCTGTTCCTGGTGTCACCGGCAATTGCGCTGACCAGGAAGGCGAGTGATCCGGCCAGCGCAAATCCCGTAGTCCAGGGATATCCCCAGGCGCGATAGGGGCGCAGGGCTTGGGGTTCGCTTCGTCTCAAAACAAATAACGAGGCAAAAGAGACCGCGTAATTGGCAACGAAGAAAAATGCGGTCACCGCCAGAACTTTTTGCAGGCTGCCCGTCGAGATAAAAGCTGCCGTCACTGCTGTGCTGAGGTAGAGCGCGACGTTTGGCGTGCCGCCCTTATTGACGGCGGCTGCCCGTCGGGAGAAGAAACGGTCGCGGCTCATGCCGAACAAGACGCGGCTCGCTTCCAGCAGGCAGGCGTTGAGGCCGCTGATGAGCGACACGATCATGAGGCTGCGAATAACCAAGTCCCCTTGCGCGCCAAAAATCCGCCGGGCCGCAAGCCCCAGAGCGAAATCATTTCCGGCGAAGGAGGAGATGGGTGCGATGAAAACGAGGCCAAGGTTCAAGAGCAGGTAGATGCCCAGAACGGAAAGCACGCTACCGATCATGGCCCTAGGCACTTCGCGGCCGGGATCGCGCACCTCTTCCAGGAAATAGACGATGGAGTCCCAACCGTCGAAACTATAGATCACTGCCTGCATGGAAATTAGCAGCCCCAACAAAAGCGGCCAGCCATGGGGGGCCGCTGCTGCGGGCACAGTGTGGGAAGAAGATTTTCCGCCCACAACAAAGCAAAGGATGACAAGCGCGATGAATCCGAGCGCTTTGAGCCCCGCGGTGAATTCCTGAAATCTGCTTCCCCAGCGCACGCCGCGCAATTGAAGCAACATCATTACCAGGGGCATGGCCAGTGCTGTTGCGATGACATGATTCCGCAAGGCCGGCAACACGTCGCCGGCATATTCTCCAATTACAATGGCAATCAACGCGACTGAGCTGCAGCAGGAGATCCAGTCGCTCCACCCGACAACGAATCCGGCGTAATCACCCAGGGCGCGACGGGCGAAAACATACTGGCCGCCTTCGCGCGGAATCATGGCTCCCAATTCAGAAAGTGAAAATGCGCTGATCAGCGCATAGAGGCCGCCCGCGATCCACACGCCGACGAAAAGCCACGGCTGCGGCAGATGCGCCGCAATTTCCCCGGGCGTGCGGACGATTCCGGCGGAGATCGTGGTTCCGATGGCGACCGCGATCCCGAAACCCACGCCCAGGATCTTGAGCAATCGCCCGCCAGAGGGGCGTCCGATTGGTGAGGCTTCAGTTTTGTTCAATGGGGATCATTCCACCCGCCGGTAACTTACACTTGGCCGCTTTCGCAGGCAATGCCGCGCTGTTCGGCGAAGTTGCAAAGTGTCGCGCACTCAGACTAGATTGTGTGCCATGGACCCCAGAATGAGCACGCCGGCCAAGACTTTGCCGGGGCGTTACTACACGGACCCCGGAATATTTCAGCAGGAGCTGGAAACATTTTTCTGCCAGATGTGGTTCTGCAGCGGGCGAGCGGAGCAGGTGCCGAATCCGGGCGATTTTTATTTGTCGGAAGTAGCCGGGGAAAGCATCATTGTGACCCGCGAAGCCAGCGGGGCTGTGCGCGCTTTCTTCAATGTTTGCCGGCACCGCGGAACCAGAATGTGCCGCGAGGAGCATGGAAAATTTGAGGGCCGTATCCAGTGCCCGTATCACGGCTGGACATATGGACTGGACGGCAATCTTCTGGGCGCCCCGCATATGGAAGAAGGCTCCTTCCACAAGCAGGATTATCCGCTGCATCGTGTGGAGGCGGATATCTGGGCCGGGCACATCTTTCTCAACATGGCTTCACAGGCGAATCCCCTCAAGAGTCAATTGGCGGATCTCCCCGACAAATTTGCTGCCTGGGGAATGGAGGATTTGCGCCGGTACAAGAGTCATGCGTACAAAGTAAAGGCCAACTGGAAGTTGATCGTCGCCAATTACAACGAGTGCCTGCACTGTCCCATGCTCCATCCCATGCTTTGCCGCATCACCGATCCCATGAGCGGTGATAACGAAACTCCGCAGCCCACGTATATCGGGGGCGCAATGGAGTTCCGCGGCGCTGCGCAAACGATGAGCGTGGATGGCAAGCGCCGCCGCGATTATCTCCCGGGCTTAAGCGAAGCGCAGCGCAAGCGAGTTCTTTATTACGCGATCTACCCAAACCTTTTCCTCAGCCTGCATCCGGATTATGTGATGGTGCACCGGTTGTGGCCTCGGGCGGTGGATGAAACCGAGGTGGTCTGCGAATGGTATTTCCATCCGAAGGAATTGTCCAAGCTTGGTTTCAACGGAGATGACGCAGTTGATTTCTGGGACGCCACGAACCGTGAAGATTGGGAGATTTCGGAATTGTCTCAGAAGGGAATTGGTTCGCGCGCTTATGAGCCCGGCCCTTATTCGGCGCGCGAAGGTCTTCCCCAGGCGTTTGACAGGATGATTCTCGAGCGCGAGCGTCAGGCGCGGCGTGCGATAGCTCACCGCGGTGGGTGATGCTGCACACATGCTCAGTCGGGCAATCGTGACGATACTTAGTTGGAGGGCATGCCAATGATCAAAAAAGAAAAGGGCGGCTATCGCGTGCTCTCATCCAAGGGCAAGAATATGGGCGGCCCGTATAAGACGCGAGAGGAAGCGTTGAAGCGTTTGCGGCAGGTAGAGTTTTTCAAGCGGAACAAAAGCTGAATCAACTGGGAACCTGGATCTATCTCGAGACGCCCGATTCAGCGGACATATCTGGTTGCCGAAGCGCAAATCTCTCATTTGTCCGAAACGCCAAATTGTTTTGCGATTTTTTTCACAGGAAAAAACAATCGATCCTGTTGTGACGGCAGAGGAATGAAGTCGTACTGCATATAAAACTGGCGCGCCGATTCATCTTTGGCGTCAACAACAATCGCTGCCGAGGCTATGTGTCGTGTGGTCATAAGAACGCGCTTCATTGCATCGATCAGCAGAGATTCCCCCAATCCTTTACCTCGATACTCCGTCGATACGGCCAGCCGCCCCAACAATGTCGCCGGCACCGCCGGATATCGCGGAAGTCTCCTCGCGAAGTCGTCAGGAAGATCTCGCAGGTTTAGAACAGTGGCGGAAAGAGTGTAGAAACCCGCGATTTTCGCGCCGTCGGAAGTGAGGACGAAGGCGGCGGCGACACCCTTACTGACATCTTGGCAGGCTTGCTTTTGAAGGTAACGGTCGAGCACCACGATGCCGCACGAAAATTCGTCACGGCGATGTTTGTCGCTTAACGCCTCGACCCGGTAGTCAGGCAAACATTCTCCTCGAACTACGAAGGACTGATGTGGGCCTTATAGCGGCGAACGGCGGCGCGAAGGCGCGGGCTAGGAGGCGGTGGATTCAGTAGAGCTTTCATAAATACCTCGCTGTCACGACTCGAAAGCGTCCAGGACTCGTGCTCCTGGATTGTGCGCTTTGCGACTTCATCCGCACTGGAAACGATGAAGTCGGAGATGGAAGTACCTTTCAGAGCAGCGGCGTGTTCAATTCGGCGCCTCTGGTCGGAGTGGAGCCGGGCCTCGATACGCTCAATTTTTCGCGATGGGAGATTGCGTTTTTTTGATGCAAGCGGCATAGAGTTTCCTTTGATATGTACGGCAAATTACCGTACAAATCTCATTGTACGGTAATTTGCCGTACAATTCAAGGTGATCGGGGTCTGCGCCTGAACTAGAACCCAGGCGGGCGCTCATCCATTACATTGAATTCTCGTTCGAGCGCCATACCCGCGCGGCCCAGTGTGCCCTCTTCAAATAGCCTGCCAATCAGAGTGACTCCGTGCGGCACTCGGCGCGGCGGTGAGAATTTTGGCAATGGGTGCGCGGGATCGGGCGCCCAGTCGCTGCGCGCTTCGGAAACTTCCACGAAGCCCGCGCGCAAAGTAAGCGAAGGATGACCGGTGAAATTTGTGATGGTCAGCATTTCGTCTCGTAGCGATGGGACCAGCAGCAGATCCACCTGAGAAAAAACCCGAGCCATCTCCGCCGCAACTTTGCGGCGCATGCGATCGGTCTGAACGAAGTCCACCGCGGAGAGAAAGCGCGACTGGCGGAAAATGTTGGGCCAGGCGTCGGACACTTGCACTCTTAGTTCGCGATCCTTATGGCTCAGGGCCAGTTCTTCAAATGCCGCCGCGCTTTCCGCGAATAGGATCAGGTCCAGCGAATCGTAGGGCCAATCGGGGATGGAAGCTTCCACCGGCACCATCCCAACTTTCTTGATGGTCTCCAACGCGGCGCGGTCCACATCGGTGGCGGGTGCTTCCTTCATCCACTTGGGGAAATATCCGACGCGCAGGCCCTGCACGGGCGCGGCGGAATCATAATCGAGGTTGCACGGAACGCTGGAAACATCTCCAGGGTCCGGGCCGGTGATGGCGTAAAGCACAAGCAAGCCGTCCTCCACGCCACGAGTCATGGGGCCGAGCTTATCGAGCGACCAACACAAGGTCATGGCGCCGGTGCGCGGAACGCGGCCATAAGTGGGACGCAATCCTGTAATCCCGCAACGCATGCTGGGGCCGACTATGCTGCCTCCCGTCTCACTTCCGATTGCGAACCCGACCAATCCCGCAGAAACGGAGGCCCCCGGACCCGCGCTGGAGCCTGATGAGCCTTCCTCCAGAAGCCAGGGATTCATGGTCTGTCCGCCAAACCAAATGTCATTGAGCGCCAGAGCGCCGAGGCTCAGCTTGGCGACCAACACAGCGCCGGCTCCGCGGAGGCGCCTCACGACTGTGGCGTCGTTTTTCGGAATGCGGTCTTTGAAGGGATCCGCGCCATAGGTGGTTGGGATTCCCGCGGTGTCCAAAAGATCTTTCGCGCCCCAGGGAATACCGTGCAGCGGCCCGCGATATTTTCCGGCAGCGATCTCGGCATCGGCTTGCCTGGCCTGCTGAAGGGCGAGCTCGCGCGTGAGTGTAATCACGCAGCGTAGCTTGGGGTCGAAGCGCTCCAAGCGCCCCAAATAAATTTGTGTGAGCCGCTCCGAAGTCAGCTTACGCGATTCAATCCAGCGCGAAAGATGCGTGACCGGCGCGAAGGCGATATCTTCATCTTTTTCGGGGAGCGGGCCGGGATCAGTATTGCTGCGAATGAATTGGAAGCGGTCAGGACCCGCTTTATGACCGGGAAGAACAGGGTTCCACTGCGAGTAGGGCGCCACCTCCGGCTCCAACTCCAATTTGTGCGGCCCCACGCGCCGCTCATAAAGCGGAGCCATGTTCGTGCGCCAGCTCGCAGCGGCCTGCGCAACCTCTGCGTCGCTCAATTGCACCTGCACCAGCTTTTCTGCGTCCGTAAATGTGGTGGGCGAAACTTCCGGGCCGACCGCGGGCGCGACGCCAAACGCGGGAGGCGTGCCGGGAGGAGGAGTGGGCGGGTTCTGCGAAGATTGCGACTGAGATTGGCTCTCTGCAACGCGCGGACTGAGAACCGCGGCGCCCAAGAGCCCGAGCGAAGTCTCGGTCAAAAATTCCCTGCGCGATTTTCCCATGTGTCCCTCGGTGGATGCGGCACGTATTGTAGCCGCGCAGAGCAAGAGTGGGGCACGAAATTGAGAAACAGACTGAAAAACGGCCCTGAATTTGAAATATCCACAGGGTCTCAAATTATGCACAGACCTCCGAAAATTCATACCTTCCGACGCTTGACGTTCACCGAATTCCTGATATACTTTGAAATTGCCTGGAGGGTTCCGGGCGAGTCAGGGGCTGTCGAGTTCGAGGATTCCATTAGATCCCGAGTGAG
>DATGHC010000019.1:0-2879 GCA_035308165.1 Candidatus Acidiferrales bacterium
ATCGTGAGCTGAGTCATCAGCCAGCCCGCGCCCACATTTTGCATCCATGTTCCGGTGTATGAAATTACCGCCGCTACCCAGAGGGAGCGAAAAAGAGGCTCACTTAGCGGAGCCCACGCCGAACCGTTCGCTGCTCTGGTCAGACTCGGTGGCATCGGTGTTTTCACCGCTTCGGCCATGGTCAATTGCTTGCGACCCTTTCCGCCCGTACTCGTTCTGCAAACGGCCACTCTCCATGACGCCAGGCTCGCAGCAGATATATCGCCACGCCGCTGATCAGGATCAGCACCGCGTAACGAATCTGGGTCAGTGAATTGGTGCGCGAGACAAGTACGAACACAAATCCAACCGATGCGGCCAACGCGGGTAGCGGGTAAAGCCACATGCGGAACGGCCGTGGTAGGTCGGGCCGGCGGATGCGCAAAACAATCAAGCCGACCGCTTGCAACAGAAACTGCAACATAATGCGGATGACCACGAGCCCTGCGATTACATCCGCCAGCGATAGAAAACAAAACAGGGCCGCGCCCGCAGCCAGTGCGAGCAAAGACTCGTACGGAAACCGTCCCTCCGCATGCAAACGGGCGAAGGCTTTGAAATAGTTTCCATCAAGCGCGGCCGCGTAGGGTACGCGCGAGTAGCCCAGCATCACCGAAAAAACCGAGGCGAATGCCGTCCACATGACCAGTCCAGTGGCAAGGTTCGCGGCCCACGGCCCATAAATCTTTCGCATGAAAATAGACACAACATACAGGCCGCGATTGTCTTGACCGACTTGCATCTCCTGCCACGGCACCACGCCCAAGATGCTGATGTTCATCACCACGTATAGACATGCCACCAGAAAAATGGATAGCAGTATCGCGCGAGGAATCGTTTTCCCCGGTTCCTTCACTTCGTCGCCGAGGAATGCGACGTTGCCATATCCCCAATAATCGTAGGTAGCGATCAGCATGGCCGAGCCCAGTCCCAGAAAGAAATTGTGAGATAGGGTGAACGCGCCCGGCGGAAAACTGAAAGCTCGCGAAGCATCGAAGTGGCTGAGTCCCGCAACGATGATCCAGGACATGGTTCCGATCACCCCGGCCAGGAGCAGCTTCGAGATCCATCCAATGCTTGTGATCTTGCGATATAAAAGGAGCGCCGCCAGAGCAACTGTGCCGATCGCCACAAAGGTTGCTCCTGAAACCAGCCAGTGTAGTTGTAACCTTCCCAGCAGCGGCAAGGGCACGCTCCAATGGCGAGCGACATATTGCGTTTCCAGCCTGGGCCAGAAATAGGACGCGTATCCTGCAAGGCCAATCGATCCCGAGGCGATAATGAGCGGCGCACTGAAAGAAAGCTGCCAGACAAAAAGAAACGAAATCAACCGGCCAAGGCCTTTTGGCCCGTAGATCTCACGCAGATAATGATAAGAACCGCCCGACTGCGGCATGGCGGCGCCCAGTTCTGCCCAAACCAGACCATCGCACATGGCGAAAATCGCGCCCAGAATCCAGCCGAGCATCGCCTGTGGCCCACCCATTGCGCTCACTATCAGCGGGATAGTGATGAATGGCCCCACACCGATCATGTCGATCATGTTCAGTGCGGTTGCGCTACCGAGTCCCACGCCGCGAATCAGGTGCGGTGAACTCTGGTCGGTCTGAGAGGGATGCGGCATTCGGAAAGCAACTGAGAACAAAGAACTGAAATCTGGGAACTGACGGCTTCGACTAAAGACTCATCACCGAGCGTTGTCCTTCTCATGTCCCGCACTCAACAAGTTCACATAAAGCCGGATCGCTCCCGGCACTCCTGCCGGTAACTGGCGGAAAAAAGCGTATCCCGTGTAGATATATGTTCCCTTGCCGTATTGCGCGCGCAACAAGCCTCCCTTTTGTGACGGCTCTCCGGGATCATGACAAGCCAGAAGCGGCGTGAAATTGGTATCCCACTGATCCATGAAATATAACCCGCGCTCCTGCACCCATCCGTCGAAGTCGTGCTGCGTGATCTGGTTGGGGAAGTGAAAGATGCCATCATCCGGAGCCAGAATCTCTACCGGAGCCTCTTCGACTGAA
Organism: Candidatus Acidiferrales bacterium; assembly: GCA_035308165.1. Taxonomy (GTDB): domain Bacteria; phylum Acidobacteriota; class Terriglobia; order Acidiferrales; family UBA7541; genus DASTCZ01. The sequence continues at coordinate 2,064 of DATGHC010000019.1, forward strand.
ACCCGTGCCCGGCTGAGTTGCGCGGGATAAGGCGTGAATTTCCCTTTGTTGAAATCCGCTACGCCAGTGTTGTATTGCGCGACCAAGGTCCCGCCGTTGTAGACAAAATCCAACAGCTTTTTATTATTGGCCGCGAGATCCTTTTGAGTATCGTAAGCGCGGATTCCCAGAACAATCGTCTGATACTGGTTCAGGTCCTCGCTGGCAAGTCTTTCCCCCGGAATCATGGTCAACTTCATTCCAAGCTGTCCGAGCACCGTTGGGATATCGTCGCCCGCGCCCATGATGTAACCGACTCTCAAATCTTTGGGCACTTTTACATCAACAATGCTCACGCGCTGCAGCGCAGGCTGGTAGTAGTAAAAGCTGTCGAGATCCTCGCGTGTCACCAGGCTGTAACCCTCGCTGTAATTCACTCCGCCGGACTCGAAAACTGCTCGGATGGTCGCTCGTCCTTCTTTCAAGCTAGCTGGAGTTATTTTGAACTCGAACTCTTCTTTCTCTCCGCGCTTGTGGAATTCCATCGATAACTTCTCGGGAACAACGGACCATCCAGAAGGCGCTTCCAAGTGAAGCGTACCTTTGCCAGTTCCGGACAAATTGCTCGAAACCCCAACTTTCACTCGCTTCTCTCCATCGCCTTCTGTAGGAATTACCTGTTGTCCGGGTTCCAGCATGACGGAAAATGCGGGGACAATCGCAAGTGGCCGTGTCCGCTCTCCGCCCTTGTCATCTACGAACGGCGTTACTACCGGAGTTGAAATCGCCGCCTGGGGTCCGTTTGAACCTCCCAGTTCACGCGTTCCTCCAAAGAGG
>DATGHC010000020.1:0-40460 GCA_035308165.1 Candidatus Acidiferrales bacterium
ACCGTCCGCGTTGGCTGCGTTTCATGAGCGATGAGGGGATCCTCATTCATAGCTTCGACCGCCTTTGGGTCGCGGGAAAAAACCTCGTTCTTGAGATGTAGCACATGCGCATGGGGGGCGAGATGACTTAGCCCCTTAAGCACGGCGAGGGCGAAATCGGGAGCCGGGGTTTGGAAGGCAAAGCTCTCACAGATCAGTCCCGCCAATTCGTCTTGGTAATCAAGCGCGTAAAGGCAAGAGACGACACCGCCGGCGCTATGGCCCAAAAGGAACACTGGGAGCCCAGGCTCCCGCGATTTCGCGAATTTTACGAGGGAACCAGCATCGTTCACGTAATCGGCAAAGCTATCGACGAAGAACCTCTCCCCATCCGATTGCCCGCGGCCTCGCAAATCTACTGCATACACAGCCAGCCCGGTGGCCGCAAGCTGCTCGCCAGCCCACCCGTAGTAGCCGCTGTGAGCTTTAAAGCCGGGGATGATCGCAACCACACCGCGAGCCTTGCCGGCTGGCCGCCATGAGCGCGTGAACAACCTTAATCCGGTTACTCCTTTGATTCGTTCTCCGCTTGCAGTATTTCCCGCTGTCTGCGTCATGACATTCTCCTTGAGCCCGAAACATCCTAACCAAAAGTTTCTGGCGCGTCCTTGATTCAATTTGGCTTGCGAAGATTACGAGGGTCCTGTCCGGCATCGACGTACTCGGTCGAAGATGGACCGAACCCCGTGATCTGAACGACAACAGCTTCATTACCGGTTTCCGCAAAGTGATTCCGAGACGATGGTTCTGTGTAGAAGCTGCCTGGCGGCAGGGCCTTTAGCTTCGCCTCGTCAAATTTATCGCCATACCCGATTCGCCACGTGCCTGAGATTACGGTCGCCACCCTGTCATCGCGATGGGAGTGCGCGGCGATGCGTGTGTGCGCCGGCACACGCAGCATGATTGTGTATAACCCTGCTTGGTCTGGATTGCCCTTCAAGATTACGGTTTCGATACCGCCGACACCGGAGCTTCCCGTACCCGGATTGCCCTGTGGCGGATATTTATACTCCTCAGGAGTCAACCGCTTGTCGTTTGAGTCCCCTTCTGCAGTGTTCACAGCCGGATGAGCAACCGCTGGACCATCAAGAAATTTACGAATCAGCGCCACCGTATATGCCGGCTGTTCTTCCATCAGCCAATGTCCTGAACCGGGGACAACTTCTTCCTGTACGTTGACCGCTACATGACGCATGATCACAGCCTGCAGCGAACCGAAGGACTTCTCTCCACCAACCGCCATCACCGGCATTGTCAGTTTCTTCTGCTCAAAGACGTTATTGTCCTTCGCATCTTGAGAGAAAGCGGCAAACTGCGCGAACCCGGCTCGCATTCCACCCGGTTGCGCGTAAGTGGCGGTAAAGAAATCTCTAGTGGCCTCGTCAGGCTTACTTCGATCGGCCGTAAAGTCATTCCAAATTCTATCAAAGTAGATACGTTCCCGGCCCGCTACCAGCCGTTCTGCATCAGGTCCATGAAAATTGAAGTGCCAAACCCCGGGATTTTGGAGAATCTCGCTCCAGGGATCAATTCCGGGGATCGGTGCGTCCATAACAACAAGCCGTTCAACCTTATCGGGATAAATCGCGGCGTAGGCGTAGGCAACCATGTTGCCGATGTCGTGAGCAACAACAAATGTCTTGTCATAACCCAGCGAGGTCACAACAGCACGAATATCTTTGGCCTGAGTTTTTTTGTCATAGCCGTCATCTGGCTTGGAGGAACGTCCAATCCCACGGAGGTCCGGCACCACCACTGTATGGTCCTTCATGAGATCTGCTGCAAGCGGAGCCCACGAATCGCTATTCTCTGCGTAGCCATGGATCAGCACCACTACGGGCCCACTCCCTCCCGAACGCACAAAAATGTCGGCACCAGCGGGGCTGTGTACCGTCTTTGCCTGAAAGCTGGAGGGCAAGGAAGGTGGAGATTGGGCTGAAACAGTCGTAACCGCGAAAAGCGTTACGGCGATGAAGCGTCGAATCATTGATGCCTCCGGCACGATACTACGCCCGCTTATTGTGTTCTGGCTAATTCCGAAAGCCACGGGAACCCGAGTCGAACCCCCGGTCCGAAAAGCGCTACGGCCAGAAACCTAGATGCTTGGCTCTGCTCGGCGTGAGGCGCGATGCATCAGGTCATGCCCCAAAATCCAAGCCTGCCCAGAATCCCCAATTTCTAGGAGTACCGAAACATTAAGAAACGCGCTTCCCCAGGAGCGCGATTTGCACGGCTCAAAATGAACAGCAAATTTTTATTTATAACAAAATCAAAGCCATCTTGAGCGGTTCCCAGTCGGTTAGTTCTCCGTTCCCGCCGCCTTTTCCTGTACTCCCTTCGGCAAAATCGGACGCGCCCTCTCCACCCTCCACTGCACTCCGCCGGGAACTTCTCTTTCCGTGCGAGTGATCCGTAATTTCCCTTGCGCCAAATAATTCAGGTGCACGTAATCAAACGCCAGTCCCGCCGACGCCAGCAACTTCATATAATCTCCGTGCGCGGTTTCATCGGGCGCTTCCGTGTAGCCGGAGTCCCAGGTAATGTCCGGCGAAATTCCGCCCACTCCTCCGCTGCCCGGAGCCGTCGCCGCCGCTCCTCCCGCCGCAGTTCCTCCCCGTCCCGCGGTTCCTTTCAGCGACATGTAAATCCGGATGCCATTTACGATGGGCTGAAACATGTCCCGCGGCTGCCATCGCTGCCCGAATCTTTCATACCGCGCGTTCATCCGCGTTTCGAGCGGCAGCAATCCCGGCACGTTGCGCTCCGCCTCCACAATTTGATCGCGCAGCGCGTAAGAAACCTGCATCGAATAGGGATGCTCCGGGTCGCGCATGTAGCTCAAGCTGGTGAACCATCCGCGCGGAATCCACCACGCCCGCCCCGGATTCGCGCCCTGCCGGCTTTGCACCCATCCCGTGTATTCCGAAAATGGCTGCACCCATTCGTGCGAAGGATATCCGTGCGGATTCAGAAACGCATCCGGCAGCCACGACTCGATCAATCGCCGCCGCGTCCGTGATTCCGGATACACAGGATCAATTTCACCCTGTCCCGCGGACACATCCGCGCTGAGCGATCCGTGATACCCGGGATGCAACAAATTGTCGGGAGTAATTTTGGCCAGGTCCACGGAAAGTTGCGCCCCGTCAGTGTTGTCAATCGGATGCAGCACCACATTCACTTGCTTCAGCGCTTCGCGCGCCGCGGAATTCGTCACTAAATCTTCGCCCAACTTGTCAATGTGACTGGTGCTCGAAACTTCGTTGGCGTGTTGCCGCCCCGAATAAATAATCACCGCTTTAAGTGTCGCTTCTTTTGCAGTGGATCTCAGCGTCGAAGGACTGGGCAACATCACATCCGCGGCCCACAAATCTTTTCCCAGATAACTGCGCCCCATCCAATAAGCATTCACACCGGGAAAAGTTGCCAACCGCGCGAGAATCGCGGCGTTCTCCGCCGGGCTGATTGGCTCCTCCCACTGCACAATCGGATTGCTCGTATTCTTGCCCGCGTAGTTGGAAATCATCGGTCGCGCCGTCACCGGAGGGGATATCGCCCAGCTCGCAAACGACCTCTGGGGCGCTGTGTTCTCTTTCGCATCAAGCGCTGGAGGCAGCTCAAATTCCATGGCCATCTTCTGCAAATGCGAATATGCAATTTCATCGCGATACAATCCCGCGTCATGCATCCGCGCCAGCCACGAGATTTGCGCATCTGCCTGCGCCACGGAAAATATCGACCGGTCCACCTGATCCTGACCTTCCACCTTTAGCCACTCCTCATATTTGTCTTCCAGAAAATCCGCGGGCAGCGACCACATCAAACTTTCAACGCCGGTTGAACCCGCGCTCACGCGCGCTTGAAGCAATCGTGGCATCATTTCTCCACTCAACACCGGAAGATTCCTCTCGCGCTCGTGATGTTTGCCCTTTCCATCCGTCCAGCTCAGTCGCACCAGGGGATTCGCCGCCGCCTTTCCATAAAATTCCACGTGCACGTGCCCGTCTTTTCCATCCTCCGATCCATGCACAATTGGAATCACTCGCCCGATATAATTGATCGCCCGCCCCGTCTCCAGGTCGCCCATCATATTGATGAAAGTGTCGGTCGAATAAAATGTGTCTTCCTGAATTGCTTCCAGTGTCGAAATTCTTTCCTTATCTAGTCCCAGCGAATAATCCGGCTCGCTCAAATGAATATCCAATTTCAATGTGTCAAATGGCGGCACAAATTCCTGGCGCAGATCTCCATGCGCTTGCGCCATCACGAAGTGATAGACCTTCGGCAACACTACGTTTTGATATTTGTCCCAGTATTCCTCGATGTCTGTTTTGATTCTCTGGTTCAGCACCGCTTTCGCGCCCACCTCCAGTTTCACCCAGCCGGTTTCCACCTCCACTTCTTCATACCGCGGAATCACGCTGTTGTAGGGCTGCATCGCCGTCGTTATCGTGAACGGTCGATTCAAAATCTCCTTGCCGGCCGCATCCAACGCGCGCACGCGATACGTCGGGCCGTGCTGATCGGGCGATTCCATTTCGCTCAGCGTGATTTTTTCCAGTGGAAGATTCAATTTCTTCGCCAGCATTTCATCTACGGGATAGAGTTCCTGCACCCACCGTGCTGGAGAAAACATCGAGCGTTCTCCGGTAGGATCCACGTCCTTCGCAAATTCAATTTGAATCTGCGCGGCGTTTTTTCCAGCAAGTGAAGGAGCAATTTCATCCATTAGCCAGCTATACCCCTGCTTGTACGCGCACAGCACTTCCACGTGAGCGCGCGCGCGATCCGCGCCAGCGTCAATCAGCATCTTTGAAAGCTGCTCCTGCAACTTCACGCGTTCTTCCGGTCCTTCGCTCACGCGCGCAATCAAATTCACGTTCTCCCCGGATTTTATTTGCGGTGCGGCGCCCTTCACCGCCTGCAAAAGTTTGTTGCCTTCCCACGGAATCACGAAATCCTCGGAAAATGTTGGCGCCGCCTGACGGAAAGGAAATCCAGGCTCCTCGAAATGCAGTTTCGGATCTCTATTGCAACACCTGGTGCCAGCATGAAGACTGTCCGTTATTACATCCGCATTCGCGACGTGAATTTTCTTCTGGATCATCTGCTGAATGAATTTCGTCAGTCCGGGATCGGCCAACTCCACATACACTTCAGCTTTCACGTTGCTGGCCTCCGCAATTCCCGGCGTGCCCGAATTCATTTCATCCAGCCACTGATCCAAATGGTAGAGCGCCGCCGAGGCTTGCCCCGCACCCGATCGCAACGAAAAGAATCTGTGCAGGTCGTAGCGAATTTCTTCGAGAGAAAGATTTTGCTTTCCCGTGTCCCACAAATTCGGAAATCGGTCCGCGAGCAAATCCAATGCCGCCGCTGACCCCGCTTCATCTCCGCGCACCAGAATCGCGCCGCGCCTTCCAAACGCTTCATCCACAGCGCGCGCTTCGCCTTCGCCCGGAGCAAGCGCGGTTTCCGCTTGCGCGGCAACGGTATCGTTGGCGCGCAATTTCTTTTCTGCTTCCTGCGCCAGCGTTGAATCACCGGCAATCACAGCTTGCGTGCGCACTTGTCGCGGAGTCACATCGGCGGCAGGAGACGCAATCGGCAGCGTCAATCCGGTTGTTTCCATTCCCATCCGCGCCGCGAAATTCGCCATGGCAATTCCTTCGGCGCCTGAAGGAATATAAAGATGAGCATCCGACGCGGAGGGAATCGGCATTCGCGCGCTTCCGGTAAACAATCCTCGACTGGTATAAAGTGTGGCGAGATCCAATTTCGTCGCTGGTGGCGCGGCTCCCGCACCACCGCCTGCGCCAGCTGCTCCAGCTCCAGCAGCGGCGGAACCTGCATCAACATTCGCTGCGGCGGCGGGATTTATTTCTGCGGCGCCAGTGGGGTTTGTTTCTGCTCCAGCAGTGTTCGTATTGGTGGGCGCAGTTGGAAGCGGTTTTGGATTCACCGCGGAAACACGATCCGTTCCGTTGACTACAAAGAGTTCATGCACCGCGCCAAGGTGATTGCCATTGAATGCAGTCGCAAGATCCGATGCGGTGATTGTGAAATTTGCCGAGACAACGGCGCGATGGATTCCCAGCTCGCCGTGAGAATAGACCAGACCAATCAGTTTTGCGCCGCTGCCATGGCCAACAGTGATGACGGCATCTTCAATCGCGGAAAGTTTTTCTCCCGGTACTTTCCATTGATAAGGCGCGCGCGATGAAAACGCATCAGCGGCCGCGGCGAGTCCAATCGCGTCAGGCGACATCACCGCGATGGAATCTGCATCTGCGAGGATGCAGCCTTCATTTTTCTGAATCTGCTCCATCAGAAAAAGCGCGGCGGAATTCACGGAGCCGTTGAGAATCCGAATGGACGGAACATTTTGTATTGACTGTGATTTTGTGACAACAAGTGGAAGAGTTAAACCCGTTGAACCATAACCCAGACGAGCGGCGAAATTTGCGGCGGCGGAATTTTCCGCGGCGGAAGAAGAATCAGGCACAACAATTTTTCCGTTGATTGCGTCGGCGATTCCATCGCCATTGGTGTCCATCAACATCCAGCCGATGGAAAATGGATCAGAGAGATGAAGAGAAAAATTTTGCGGCGGCGCGGAGTTTTGTGAATCGCCAACAACGGAAAATAAAATTGCAAAAACAAAAGTAAAAAACATTAGTGCGCGGCGCATGATTTTCTCCTGAATGGAAATAATTTAAAAAGTTGGCGTTTTTCGCCGAGGGCAGAGGACGGAGATGGGGGCGTCTGTAAGTGCAACAAATACAAGGACATACGGGCATTTTGCTTAGTTGGTTGGTTGACCAACCCAATAAGCCGAAAAATGATTTTTCTGAAAAACACGATTTTTGCGAGCGGGAATACAGGACCCAAGATTACTGATCGCATATCAATTTCAACCCCTGTTCGAATGCTCCAGGAAGTGGCTCTTGGACTGCGCGAAACTCCTAACAGACGAGCAACTTCGAGATTTCTCGTCGTCCCGCCGAGCGGGAATCCTCGAAATGACGACCTCAAGCCGTAACGCAAGCAAACTCCTAAGGGACGGCGGCGGAGGGAATCGCCGGATCGGTTTTTGGGAAATGCTTTTCGTACCAGGCGATGCAGCGGATGATGCTGTCCACGGTGTGCGCGGATTCGCGGATGCCGTGACCCTCGCGCGGATAGCGCACCATGATGGTTTCCACGCCAACATCCTTGAGGGCGACGTAAAACTGCTCGGCTTCGGCGATGGGTACGTCGGGATCGTTTTCGCCGTGCATCAGCATGGTGGGAGTGGCCGCGGCGGCGACGTGCTTCAGCGCGGAGCGCTCCCACAGAAGATTCATGAAATCGCCCTGATGCGGGAGCTGGCCAAACTCCATCTGCTCATACTGGTTGTAGTAGGTCATGTAGTTGTAGCTGATCAAATTGGAGATGCCGGCGATGGGAATGGCGGCGCGAAACATCCGCGTCTGAGTGATGAGCCAGTCGCTCAACTGGCCGCCGTAACTGACGCCTTCCACGCCCATGCGCTCGCGGTCAAGCCAAAGGTAACGGCGCAGCGCGGCGCTGACTCCGTACAGAACGTCCTGCGCTTCGTTGCCATCCTGATCGCCGAAGACGGCGTCGGCAAACGCCTGGCCGTATCCGGTGGAACCACGATAGTTGACGTGGAGAGTGGCCCAGCCGCGCGCGGCGTACACCTGATCCTTGAAATTAAATGCCGGACCGTTTTGTCCGTGCGGACCGCCGTGGATGTTGACGATGAGCGGATGCTTGGAGGTGGCGGTCATGCCCAGCGGTTTTACGAGGAAGGCTTCGACTTCGTACTTGTTGTCGTTGCTGATGAAGGTGAAGGGAATGACGTCTGCAATCTGTTTATTGCCGAGAATGTCCGCGTTCAAGTTGGTGATTTTTTCACTGGCGTTATAGCTGTCAAGAACTGTAGTTACGCTTGCCAATGGGTTGATCGTACTCATCAAGTAAAGCTCAGCCATGTCTCCGGGACTAGTGTACGTATAGGCCATGGTGCCGGACTTAGAAAGTGAAAAAGCGCCAAACGAACCACGAACCGCAAAAACTAGTTCGGTCTTGCCGGATGTGACTTGTTGGTTCGGTATGACAGGCTGGCGATAGAGGAAGACGCTTCCACGGGATTGTGCAGTGAAGTAGACAAAGCGGCCATCGGGCGACCACTGCGGCGGACCCTGCCGGAAATCTGCATCAGCAAATTCATGGCGCCCGGAACCATCCGCATTCATGACCCACACGTGGGTATCTTCCATGGTGGTTTCGCGGTCGGTGAGGCCGCGCTTGGTGGCGAGGAAGGCAATCATATTTCCATCGGGCGACCATTTCGGATGATATTCAGCGTTTTCTGTGGCGGTGAGGCGGCGGATGGAGCCGTCGCTGACTTTGATGGCGAAAACGTCGTAATTGAAAAACTGGTCGGCGTTGGGGGACGGGTCAGAGATAAAAACAATTTCATCGCCGCGCGGCGACCAGTCAATGGAGTGCTCATAGGCGTCACCTTTGGTGAGCTGGCGAATCTGTTTTGTGGCGATATCCACGATAAAAATGTGCAAGCGGCGGTTGTCATTGAAATGCGTGAGGCCTTCGGCGGCATCGGGTTTGTACATGTAGCGAGTGATGACAATGGGGTCGCCGGTGGCGTCGGCGGTTTCAGGGCCGGGCGTTGCGGAAACGAAGGCGATCTGTTTGCTATCGGGCGACCAGGTGACGCTGGCGCCCGTGGAAGGAAGCGGAGCGTTGGTGCCGGAAACTTCGGCGAGAAAAGTTGCGCCGGTGCCGTCGGGATGGGCGATGACCAGTCCATTTTTTCCTTCGGCAGCGCCGAAGTAGGCGATCCAGCGACCGTCGGGAGACCAGACGGCGCCGCCCGAGCCTTCGTTTTCGGCTCCCATGCGGATGGATTTTTTGGTGGCGAGATCCATGACCCAGAGTTGTCCCCAAGGGCGGCCGGGACGGTCATAGCGCACGATGGTGTAGGCGACGAGCTTGCCGTCGGGAGAAATTTCGGCCTGGCCAACGGAACGAAGTTTTTGGTAGTCGGCGGGCTGGAGTGCGTTTGAGATTTGGGCGCGGGCGGGAGGGGCGGCGGTCAATATTAATGCGCAGAGCAAGACAATTGCTGGCGGAATTTGGAGTGCAGATGGAATTCGAGTGCGCATTGGGTTCTCCGTTGATGGATTCACATGATCCGTCGAGCCAATCATTGAATGGGGGGCATTCTATCGAAGAATTTGGGTGGGGATGAGTTTTTGTGGGGGGAAGACGAAGGAGAGAGGCTTAGTCAACACCCGCACCCTTGCGCATCAAAGGATGCGGTACCCATGCGTCCGCCTTGACCACTTATCGGCCGCACCGACTACTTTGAATTCTCGCCGCTTGGGTTCGGAGGCTGTTCGACTATTTTCTGCAACAATATATACTTTGCGCGAGTTTCCTCCGCTGACAGACGAATAGTTATGACGTCCGTAGTGGAGCGCAGGGACTCATACCAGCGACGGAAATATTTGAATGCCGCCCCTATGCTGACACTTACAACCAAGAAGAACTGAATTCCCGCGACAATCTTAATGGCCGCTACGTTAGGTAGGTCTGTCGCGTATATGGGAATAAAAATAGAATCAATCAAAGCATTCCGCCATAGGAGTGGGGCGTGTGCAACCTGGGCAATTCCGAAATAGGCGAAAGAGAATAAGAACGCAAAATACAAATGAATTGAGAGAATCAGCCCACCACAAATGATCCACAGCCAGCGAGAATAGGCCGGCGTATTGGCAATCCATCGCGAAGTTCTCTCAAATATCTTGATTTGGTTCAGTAGGTTCTTTAGGTCCTGGACTGGAGCACCCTCAAAATTGAGCACTACCAATTGATCGAGAGTCTTGTTAATGGTTTCCCGGATTCCATTCTCAATTTTTACCAACCAAGATTGAGAGAAAACGGAAACTCTAACAACTCGATAAATCTTGACTGTCAAATGTATGAGAAATATGACGAGCGCAACTTCTGTCACTAGTTCATGAGTGGACCACAATATTAGTAGACCCCATAGCAAGGTGAATCTCCAAAATGGACGGCCTAAAACTCGGAAGAGCGAGAGTAGCTTGGGACCTATGCTGGACTCTTCTGCCGTCGTGATTGGAGCCGAGAGTGCAAGCGCATCGTGCAATTGAATCACCTTAACTTTAGGGAATGTAAATCCGTTTGTTGCCTTTGCTCCGAACCATCGGCGAAGAACAACTATCGATTTGATGGGGAAATAGAAGAAATAAAATAGCAGTATGAGGGGGAAAGCAAAGATATAAGCAAGATTCGTCAGCGTTCTCCAAAAGCCGGACCCAGCTATAAACCCAAAGATGACAAGAAGGGTGAGCAAAACACATTCAGTTGCGGTCAAATGGAGATGCTGGGTCAGCCATTCAATTAAATTAGACTGAGTATTGAAAAAGAAGAAAGCGTGAGACCAAAAGAAGCCTGCCAAGAGAAAACGAGTTAATCTTCGACCAAGATCAACCAACTTTGCCATAATGTTTTCCGATACAGAAAGATACCCGAATGCTAATTTAACATGTTTGGGGTGCGATCTCCTTGAAGATCCCTTAGCGGCAGCTCTCGGGCGGGTGGCTGCCCTTTTGTTCGTGGATGGCGTATTGCAGTTGGGAGCCTGTCCTCGTCTTGATTGGGGAAATAAAATCGCACCCGGATGGTCATTGAATTGGGGACATTCTATCCAAAGGTTTGGGTGGGGGTGAGTTTTTGTGGGGTAAGAAACACGACACGAGTCTGTGGGCCGATCCGCGGTGAATAGAAGAAAAAAGAAGGCTTCACGAACCCCACGTTCGCCCACCAGCGCGGGAGGAACATGGGGGACCCACAAACGAGGGCCAACTCAAAACCGCACTAAAACTGCGGCCACCCGCCTGGGGAGAGTGGAACTCCCGGCCTAAGGTTTAGAAACCCTCCGCTCTATCCATCTGAGCTACAGCCTCGTTCGTGTGAGACAAACGTGGGGCGCCTGGCTCTCAATTCCGCACCCTGCCGTCACGAATATGGAGATTATAATAGTAAACTATCCGCGCGGTACCTCCCAGGACGATCGCTATTGCCAAGCCCCATCTAAGAGGACCTAAATCAGACTGTTCGGCAACGGCCACAGCCGAAGCAAGGATAGCTATTGACCAGGTGACGCTCGCAAAAGCGCGGGAGATAAACCTGGCTTGCAGAAAGCCAATTGCGCACCAGACCACGAGGAGCGCAAACGACGCTAAGTATGGATGCGCCCTGATAACCCAATGAAGCATTCTGCACGCTCTTCCTTACTCATTACTGCCCGTTCCGGCGCATATACCGCGGCTGGTGGGCACAGTAGTGAAGTTATGTTCATGACGGTGGCCCACGGATGGAGTATAACATCCGGGGAATTATCCGGGGAGTACCCTGAGGGTGCCCCACAATCAAGGGCCAATTCAAAACCGAACTGAAACTGCGGCCACCCGCCCTACACCGTCATACATTCAGCCCATCTGACAAGGCGGCGTAGTGCGCTGCAACTTTTAGCGGAGGATACTCTGGATCCCCACCCGACAGAGGCTCCGCGAAGGCCAGGAACGTCTTTCGAGCTTCTTCGATAGATGCATCGAGCATTGCTTCCACGAGGGATTTCTCGCCGGCGAACCTGTCGTAAAGTTCGCTGCAGGAAATTGCCCATGACCTTGTTTCCTCCATGAGCATGAAACGGAACAGCCCACATTCGGCATTAAATTCCCAAAAATCAGCTGTATCTATCGCGAGCTCAAAGCAAGGTGGAAAAGGATCCAGTGGCTCTGTGGCGACTGCAACGCAATGGTGGTATCCCGCTTTCTGTAAGACTGGAACAATCCTGTCAATCTGCCAGGGTCTGAAATGACCACCATCTTCGACCAGCACCACCTTCCAGCCATGCTGAATGATCCAATCGGTCCGGAATTCACACTCGTGATACTCGTCTGGCAACATCATTTCGGCAGCGAGCTTTTTATATTTATCGACGGCCTGCGTGTCTTGTATCGCTTTCATGGGTTGTATCGTACCCAGTTTATTTTAGGCGCGCCGCTTGGTGGTTGGTATTCAAACGTTGGCCTACCGTCGTTGCTAAAATTCCGTAGAACTGCCTTGCCTCCGTCGGGCAATTCCTTCACCCGCGCGATCATCAGTATACGGGCTTGCCGTCCACGGTCATCTTGTCGAGCTTGAATTCAAAGGTTTTCTTTTCCGAGCCGAAATCCCCCATGGCCGGATTCAGGAATTGAACCTTTATGGATTTGGCTCCCGCCCCGAAGATCGGTTCACCGTTCAGGAACCGCGGAAAGGTGATATCGAATTCGTAATCTGTCCCCTGCGTGATGGAAAAAGAATTCGGAACTACATGAACGCCTTTGTCGGTGATCAAGATGAAGTCCTTGGGGACACTTCCCGCCTGCAAGCTTTGCCAGGCCTGCACCAGCATCGTGGAAAGGCCATCCCTGTTTGCCTTGTAAATTACGTGCAGGGCAATGACATCCGGCGGAGTGGTCTTGACCAGTTCCTCGATTTTTGAATCGAGGGCCTTCTTTTGCGTTGCGTTCATGCCGGCGGAAGCTGTCCCCAGCTCTTGTTCCCGCATGTAGGCGTGACGAATCGGTTCGGCGGAAAGAATCTGGAAGAAGTAATTAATTTCGCCGACCCCGGAATTTTGGGCGCCCTGCACGGTGTCGGTAGAGCTGGCATCTCGCGAGGCAGAGGGCAGGTGCGAAGCATTGTTTGCATTTTCGACGAGGACTCGCCGCGCCCAGGGTGAGTCCTCCAGCATTTTCTTGCATTCCGCCGCCGTCCACTGCTTCCAGTCCTTTTCCACCCAAAAATTGTCCGCAGGGAAAGTTGCGAAGGCAAAACCCAAGGTTGCTAAGGCAGCCGCTATGAAGAACCGTTTCATATGAACCTCCTTGGAGCCGGTGTGATACTTGGTTAAAGACGATACTTCCTCTGTATTTCCGTTTCAATACTTATCTGCATCCTTGATAGCAAATTGCGGAACGACCTGCCGCGCGGCGGCGTGGGTAGAAGGGTTGGGGGTGGAGTGAAGGTGGGAGATGGCGTGGATTTACCTTCCCCGGGCTGGCCGGAAATGTTTAAGGCACAATTTGAGACCCCAGTTCGCCTGCTCATCATTGGCCGAATTATGTTTGGGGTTGCGCAGATTATTTTCCTTGTGAACCTCTTTTGGAGCTTCTTGTTTGGCCGCGAGATTCAAACTCAGAAGATCTAGGATTTTGTTGGCGGAGGAGGGGAAGTCTCGGAATCCGGAAACGCTGCGCAAGAGCACCACCCTCACATGGCGAGGACGGGGCGCCTGCACGAAGACAATTTTGTTTGAGAGGGGGTCTCAACGCTGAGGCGCAGAGAAAGCGGAGGGAGCGCTATTGACCTTCGGACTTCCTACCAGTAGGATTCGGCGTTCAACGTCGACACGCCAAGAATTGCCGGCCCCCGAGGAACCATGAATTGTCCAAAGTGTGGCGCTAAGCTGATGGAAGGCGCTGGTTCCTGTCAGTGGTGTGGCCAGGCTACGCCGGAAAATGCCGCGCAAGTAACAACCGGCACGGCATCCGTTACGCAGCCGCCCGCCGTGGAGCAGCCGTCCGCTCCGCTGCCCATTCCGGGGAGATTCACTTGCCCGTTCTGCGGCAATCAAGGTGCTCCGATCATCTCCAAGACCATGTCAAGCGGCGGTTGGGTTTTATTTGCGGTTCTGCTGGTATTTTGCCTGCCGCTCTGTTGGCTCCCATTTGTTTTAAATGGCACCAAGGATGAGGTTCGGAAATGCTATGGATGCGGCGCGAAGCTGAGCTGATGCGGGAGAGCAGCTGGATTGACGAATCTCCCCGATGGGCGCGGGCTTCATTTGCAGCTTACTTAGCGTGGAACATCATATGGCTGGCGTCGGGAAGAATACCGCCAAGCGCGATTCGCGCGATTCTTGGTGTGCCATGCCCCACAACGGGTTGTACGCGGGCCTTTCTTTTTTTTCTTCGGGGAGACTTGCACGCGTCACTGCTGTGGAACCCGTTCCTGGTACCGATTCTGATTTTATCGGGCTTGTCGTTGCAGATGCTGACGCTGGCGGCTGTGCGAAAGAAAGAACTGGTGCTGCCGAAATGGATGGGCAGAGCGTGGTGGAGTGTGCTGGTGATGGCATGGATCGCGAAATTCCTGGTTGGCCGGGCGTATTGGTAGGAAATCGGTGCAGGCTTGGAGGAATGTGGTGGGGCTGGGGAGAGTCGAACTCCCGACCCGCGGTTTAGGAAACCGCTGCTCTATCCATCTGAGCTACAGCCCCGACGCTGGATCAGTTTATCGCGAAGGGGGAGGGAGCAAAAGGGGATGTTGGCGACGTGTGATTTAAGGCGCGAGCGCGGGGGCAAGAGTGAGCGGTTGAAAACCCTGAAGGATGGATCGGTTGGGGCGGGGATGAAAAAATGGTTGCGCGGACCGTTTGCGGTCCGCGCAAGTTTCGATGCCGGTTAGGCGAGTTTTGTGCCGAAGACCAGAATGGCGCGATCGTGGTCCTTCAGCGCGGCGGCGCTTAGAGCGCCATGCTCCGGTTTCTTGAAGTCGATCATTTCGGAGCGAACTTTTCCCCACCCCGCGCGCTTGAACATTTCCTCGTATTGCGCGGCGCTTAAATTGTGGACGGGGAGTCCATTGTCGCCAATCCATTCGGTGGACTTGGCGGTTTCACTGAATTGGCACATGAGGATGCAAACGCGGCCTCCCGGTGCGGTGGCATGAAGCAGATTTCGCATCACCTGTTCCTGCTTATCGAAGTAGTAGAAGGCTTCGATGCTGACGATCTTGGTGAGGAAATTGGCAGGGCCGGGAATGTCGATGGACGAACCGCAGTGAAAGGAGACGTTGGGATAGGAGGCGCTTCGTTCTTTGGCCAGCTTGATCATGGAATCCGAAATATCGAGGCCCCTGACCTGACTTTTCGGCCCGGCGACATCGGCGAGCAAACGGCAGAACCATCCGCTTCCGCAGGCAACGTCGAGAATGCGATCCTCGGGCGAAATATCCATCCTTTCGATAATGGCTTTGGCCAGATGAGGATGATTCCTCTCCATGGAATCGGTTCGGCCAGTTTCCGCCCAGTGATTGAACCTGCGCCGGAGCAGAGGATCGGTCTTGTGAGTCGCCACCGCCCATTTGAGCTCGAAAAACGCGCGGGCCCTCTGGAGAGTCCTGCGGATGCCCGGCGGAGCGAATGACAATATCGAACTGGAAGCGCTTGAACTCATCTCTATGGTCCCTTCCTCTGATTGGCGTTTTTGAGCCATCATTCAAGTGCCCTCCAGCTTGGCGGCACGCTCATTCACGAGTGTCCATCACAAGGGTTTAGACCTTCCTTGCTGGACGTTCCCATCCCGTCAACACACGAACCCGAGTAGATGCAGCGGATTTAGTTCGATGCGTTTTGGCGGCCTCAGCTTTGGGCTGCCGACAAGACCCCTCGGAATGAGCAGATATAGCTTGGCTCATTTTCCTGAAACTGGAAATAGTCCTTTCCCCTGCTTTCGCAAAGATACACTCCCAGCGAAAGCACCTAAGGAGACATCTGGCCTAGGGGGAAGCAAACGGCGTGCCGGAAGTGAATCAGCGTAACTTACAGAATGTTAATGACTTAAGTGAATCCAACTGAGGCAAGACTTGGGAAAAAGTGAAAAGATTTTCCGTATTACAGTACCGGCGAGGCGGAGCGGGGGAGGAAATCCCTAGATGCTGGAGGCAGTCAGGGATTGGATTGGGGCAGTAACCGAGGCCGATTCCGACGAATTGCTGGAGACCAAAAAGTTCAAGCGAAAGGTGGGGCGATGCGGCACAATTGGCCGCCAAAGGAGGGGGCCCTTGCACCAATGAGTGAGCCAATCCAAACCGCGAAGGCGGGTGTACGGGCAAGCGGCATCCGCTGGACCATCATGGTGTGGCTGATGCTGGTGCTGATGCTGACGTATTTGGATCGGCTGAATTTGAGCATCGCCGGGAAGTTTATTCAGGATGAGTTTTCGATCAGCACGCAAATGATGGGTTGGGTGTTCAGTGCGTTTCTATTGGGATATGCGCTGTTTCAAATACCCGGAGGGTGGGCGGGGGACCGATTCGGCGCGCGCAATCTTTTGACGATGGCGATTGTGTGGTGGTCGGCATTTACGGCGCTGACGGCGCTGGCGCCGAATCTGATTTTGGCGCGATGGCTGGGGGTGGCGGGCTCACTGATGACGGTGCGCTTCCTGGTGGGAGTGGGAGAAGCGTCGAGTTCGCCGAACGCGAACAAAATTGTGGGCAACTGGATGGGCTCGGCGCATCGCGCCATGGGCAGCAGCTTCACGCTGATGGGCATCGGGTTGAGCGGAGCGATGACGCCTCCGCTGATTACGTGGATCATGCAGCGTTGGGGATGGCGGACTTCGTTTCTGGTTTGCGGAGCGATGGGGATTTTGTTTGCGATTGTATTTCACAAATGCGTCACGGACCGGCCGGAAGACCATGCGTGGGTGAATGCCGCGGAGCTGGCGATCATCCGCAAAAGCCAAGAAAGCGCAGTTCGCCCCAAATCCGGGCGGAGCCAGGCGCCGTGGGGAAAGATGCTGGCGAGTCCTTCGGTGTGGGCGCTGCTGGTTGGATATTTCTGCCAGGGATATCCCATCTATATTTTCCATACCTGGTTTTTCATTTATCTGGTGCGTGTGAAAGGCCTTTCCATTTCGCAGGGCGGGATTTGGGGCGCGACACCGTATCTGGCGATTGCGCTGCTGGCTCCGCTGGGAGGGCGCTTTTCCGATGCGGCTGTAAACAGAATCGGCAAGAAGCGCGGCCGGCGCGTGGCGGTGTGGGTGGGAATGCTGACGTCTGCGGCGCTGCTATGGATTGGGAGCGGGGCGACGAACAAGTGGCTGGCCATTTCCCTGCTAGCTGCGGCAGGAGGGTTCAACATTTTTGCGGCCGCGACATTCTGGGGGGCGTGCATTGATATGACTCAGGAATTTACGGCCTCGCTATCGGGGCTGATGAATACGTTTGGAAATTTGGGCGGATGGGTGTCGCCCATTTTGACGGCGTACATTGCGACACATTATGGCTGGGAGCGGGCGCTGGATTTCGCGGCGCTGGTGACGGTTGCGTCGGCGGCGTGCTGGTGTTTCGTGGATGCGTCGGAGAGTTTTGATGTGTGAAGAAGAAGCGGGATAAAAAGAAATGCGCCGGCCCCGATGGTCACACCGGTGCCGGCGCGAATCAGTGAATTGCTATTTTGTGGCGCGATCCACAAATGCCGCGATGTTGTTGTGAAGCTGGACGCGGCTTTCATCATGCAGATACATCATGTGACCCGCCTCGTAGTATTTCAGCTGGATGTTCTTTTGAAGATCCGAGGGCACGCCGAGATGGTGCATGGTGAACTCGGTGGCGAAAAATGGAGTGGCCATGTCGAAGTACCCGTTCTCCACTTCCACTTGAAGGCGCGGATTGGTGATCATGGCCTGCTCCAAATCAGGGCCGACATTGGGCGCACCGGGGAAACCGCCGCCACCTCCGCCACGGCCGCCGGCAGCTCGCACCCAGTTCCATGCGCCGCCGCGGCTGGAATTGTTGTAATCCTTGTCCAATCCAAACTTCAGTTCTTCGTGATTGTATTGATTGAGCATGGCGGTGAAGGCGCCGCCGACGGCAGGGCCTTCGGGATCGCCTTGTGAAGTTTCGGAGAGCAAATCGCGGGTGTAGCCGAGGAAGCGCGCGTCGATCCGGCCGGCGGTCATGCCGCGGCTGCGAAGGAGTTCGACATTGAACTGGCCGAGAGTGACACGGAGATCGGCCTTAATCAGGTAATCCTCGCTGAGGCCAGTGAAATAGGACAGCTTCTTGGCAACCGCATCACGTTCGGATTGAGGAAGCTTGTCGCCTTT
Organism: Candidatus Acidiferrales bacterium; assembly: GCA_035308165.1. GTDB lineage: Bacteria > Acidobacteriota > Terriglobia > Acidiferrales > UBA7541 > DASTCZ01. The sequence goes on from DATGHC010000020.1 coordinate 18,042, forward strand.
GAACAGCGCAGAGGCGTATTCGTTCTGTCCATACTGGCGGGCTTCTTCGACAAAGGCGGCGAGATTTCCAGGGCGATTCTTCAAGGCCTTGTGATACCAGGCCACGGCGGCGTAGCTCGGCAGGTAATAAACGTAAACACGGTCGTCACCGGGCCCGAAGGTGAGCGAGGCGAGATCGAGCACCGAGGAAATCAGCACGATTCCGTTCAAGTGCATGGTGTAGCGGCTCTGCAAATAAGTACCGAGCGCGGCGGAGCGGAAGGTGCCATAGCTTTCACCCATGAGGAATTTTGGAGAGTTCCATCGTCCAAAGCGGTTGATGTAGGTGTTGATGAACTGGCCGAAGGCGGCCAGGTCCTCATCGATCCCGTAGAAATCGCGGTTCTGGGCCTTGCCGACGGCGTGGCTGTAACCGGTCCCCATGGCGTCAATGAAAACCATATCGGTTTTGTCGAGGAGGCTTTCGGAGTTGTCCACCAGCTTGTAGGGAGCCGGCGGAGTGAACTCACCGTCCACGGTAGCTACGCGGCGCGGACCAAACGCGCCCATGTGCAGCCACATGGTCGAAGAGCCCGGCCCGCCATTGTAATAGAAGGAAATGGGACGCTTGCTTAGGTCGGTCACGTCGCTGCGTGTGTAGGCGACGGAATACATCAAACCCGTTGGCTCGCCGGCATCATCTTTCAGCAGAATCGTGCTCGCGGTGGCCTTGTACGGAATTGTTTGCCCGCCGATGCGGATGGTGTGCTCGGTGACGGAAGATTCTTCCTTGGCGGGCAATTCGACCGCAGGTGCGCCGTCTTCGGCACCCCTCCCGCCGCCACGCCCGCTCGCCCTGCCGCCCTGTTGCTGCATATCTCCCCTGCCGGGGGCTTGCGCGTCAACCCAAGGCGCCTCGCCAGAAATCAAAAAGACTGAAACCACTAGAAGACAAATGCGCTTTCTCATTCTTGAACTCCTGTCCTTGATTTCCAGTGATGATGGAGCTTAATTGCGCGGCGATTTTATGCGTTTGATGTTGTGGAAGTCAAAGGAAGTTCCATTCGCGAGCGGGATGGCGTTGGCAGGTATTCGCGGTCACATTTGGCAGTGACGGCGGTCACTGAAGGGCACTGGTCCGGGGTGGAACATGCAGATTGTAAGGAGGTGGCGCATGCAAGCCTTGGAAACAATGAAAAGGGTGGCCATCCGCAACATTCTGTTGGCAACGGATTTTTCCCCCGAATCCGAAGCGGCGCTTCAATATGCGGAAGCAGTCGCCCGCCGATTCGATTCAAAACTCTTTGTGGCCCATGTGATCGAGCCGTCGGAAGACACCTACGTTCCCGGCGGCGCAGGGTTAGTGACGTACCAGATGGTGAAGTACGACGCCAGGAAGGAATTGGATCGTCTGGACAAGCGTCTCGAGAAATTCCCACACGAGATGATTCTGGTGCGCGGCGAAGCTGCAAGCATGCTTCGCAATATCACGACAGCAGTGTCGGCAGATCTCGTGGAACTGGGAACGCACGGGCGGACCGGAATTCACAGGCTGGTGATGGGTTCCGTGGCTGAAGAAGTGTTCCGTCAGGCGCCTTGCGCGGCATTGACCGTTGGACCCAAAGTGACCAGCGATGCGCCCGGGGAGATCGACTTTCCGCATATTCTCTATGCAACAGACTTCAGTCCAGAATCACTTGCCGCGGCTGGATTCGCAGCATCACTGGCGCAGGAGTTTGAGTCGCAATTGACTTTTCTGAACGTGGTGAAGCTCCCGCTGGAACCAATGGAGTCTGAGCAAGCAATTACCGGCGACCGGGAAAAGAAGCTGCAGGCGCTGATTCCGCCGGATATCGATCTGTGGTGCGAACCGAAGGTTATGGTCCGGTTCGGGGACGCCGGAAAGGTCATTCCTAAAGTTGCCAAGGCGCTGAAGGCGGATCTGATCGTACTTGGCGTGCGAGGAGCAGGTGGTTCACTTGGCGCGGCGACACATATATCTCGAGCTGCGGCGCACGAAGTGGTTTCGCACGCGAATTGTCCGGTTCTGACACTGCGCGGCTGAGATGGGTCCACGCTCGCGCGGTTTCGAGTCCGCGTTTGACGCGATGGGGGCGGATCTAAAAGGAAGGCGCTGGCTCAGTGTGGAGGGCCAGCGTGAAGCGGGTCCCGATCCGCCCCAAATTTTGCAAATTATGGTGAGATGTCCTTGTGTCCGGGGAAGGGAGAGCACTCCCCTTTCTTCCCCGGCCGCAGGAGAAAAATTGTTCGACCTCGCACGTCCAACCTGTCCGCTTTAGTTAACGAACCAGGCAAATCGGCTGTGCAGAAGCCTTCCCAAACGCTGGTCTGTTACAATGGCGTTACAGTCGCAAGGCTGCCCAAATGCCTGAAACCATCCAGCCGAGGAATATCGCCGTGCGAAGGCGCCTGCGTTACTGGCGTACGCGCGCGCGCGAGCTTCGCAAGCTCACCTGGCGGCTGATTTCCAAGCGAAAACCTGTTCTGGCGCACATCATCCCGATTCGCCGGTGCAACCTGGCCTGCACGTATTGCAATGAGTTTGACGATTTCTCAAAACCCGTGCCGTTGGAGGAGATGAAGCGCCGATTGGACCGCCTGGCGGAATTAGGGACGGCGATCGTAACGATCAGCGGCGGAGAACCATTGCTGCACCCGGAATTGGACGAGATCATCCGCCACATCCGGAAGCGCGGGATGATTGCCGGGCTGATTACCAACGGGTATCTGCTGGTTCCCGAGCGGATTGAGCGATTGAATCAGGCCGGACTGGAACATTTGCAGATCAGCATTGATAATGTGCAACCCGATGATGTTTCCAAAAAGAGTTTGAAGGTGCTGGATCAAAAGCTGGAGCTACTGGCAAAGCATTCCGTATTTCAAGTGAACATTAATTCGGTGCTGGGCAGCGGCATCCGCAATCCCGATGATGCGTTGCAGGTGGCACATCGCGCGGTGTCATTGGGATTCAGCAGCACGGTGGGAATCATTCACGACACGAATGGGCAACTTCAGCCGTTGGGCCCCCATGAACGCGAAGTTTTTGAAGAGATAATGACATTGGGCAAGCACTCGTATTCGCGTTTCAACAAGTTCCAACATAACATCGCGAAGGGTGAAGCCAACCAATGGCGCTGCCGCTCCGGGTCGCGCTACCTTTACATTTGCGAAGATGGGCTGGTGCACTGGTGCTCCCAGCAACGCGGAATGCCCGCGGTTCCGCTGGCCACTTACACGAAAGCCGATTTGCGCCGCGAATATCTGACCGCGAAACCTTGCGCGCCCTATTGCACCGTTTCCTGCGTGCAGCAGGTGGCCATCCTCGATAACTGGCGCGGAGTTCAAACGCTGAAGCCACAGTTCGCGCCACCGGCACCCGGAGGAATCGTTCCGCTATCCAGTTTGAGCGCCAGCGCCGGCGTGACTGTTTCGGATCGCCGCTGACTCAAGGCAGCGCTGGCTGGTTACTTTGAAATCTGGCTTAGTTTTCGAGTTGCCCACTGTCCCAGGACGATAATCCCACCCCTTGGAGTCAGCCGTCCAAAATGCCCCGTATAACCTGCTTGAAGTCAGCAACTTAAGCGGCTAGTGCGCTGGCGGAACACTGTACCTCTGTTCAATTGACTGGCGCCAACCCCAACGCTATCTTCGGCTTAGAGCGATTAGGGCCCTGGTGATCTAAGGCCTGGGCAGAGGCGCTGGGTGGTCTTTCGCCAGTTTCCACCCCACGCCGGATTGAACTTCGCGAGCGGTTTTCGGTGCTCCTCAGGATAGGCAAAGCTCTGCGGCCCGCATGATTTAGAAGGCGCAATCCGCATACCCGAACTTCGATGACCACGTTAGTCAAAGCCGGGCGGTATCAACTCCTTGACGAAATTGGCCGAGGAGCCATGGGTATTGTGTATCGCGCGCAAGACCCGGTGATCGGCCGGGAAGTCGCGGTGAAAACCATGCACCTGGCCGCGGACGGAGAAAGCCCGGACCGGCCGGAATTTATCAGCCGATTTCAAACGGAAGCGCGCGCGGCAGGCCTGCTGACGCATCCGAACATTGTGGTGGTGTACGACGCCGGCGAAGAAGACGGGATGTTTTACATCACGATGGAATTGGTGGCCGGGCGCAGCTTGCAAACTTTGCTGGATGCGCGGCAGACATTTCCGATGACCCGCGCGATTCGCATTATGGAGCAGGCGTGCAGCGCGCTCGATTACGCCCACCGACACAACATCGTCCACCGCGACATCAAGCCCGCCAACCTGATGATCAGCGAAAACGATGTGCTGAAAATCACGGACTTCGGCACGGCGAAGATCATGCGGTTCAACGCCACGCAAACCGCGCACGTGATCGGAACGCCGTCTTACATGTCGCCCGAACAAATCAAGGGGAAACAGGTGGATGGCCGCGCGGACATTTTCGCGCTGGGTGTGATTTTGTACGAACTGGTGACAGGTGAAAAGCCATTCCCGGGACAGAACATCACGACAGTGATCTACAAGATCGTGAACGAAGAACCGATTCCAGCGCGGCAACTGGACCCGTCCATCCATCCCGGATTGAGCGCCCTTATTACACGCGCGCTGGCCAAGGAGCCCACGGCAAGATTCCAGAGTTGTGGGGAGATGCTGGAGGCATTGAAGAACTATCGAAATTATGGGCCCAGTGATCCGCAGGCGACTTTGCCGGGTCCTGTCAACCTACATGCGGCGGGAATGGTCCAACCGCTCAGTGCAATCCCGGCTCGAGCCATCACGCTGCCCGACTTAGTAAGCAATTCCACGACGACGGGGCCCGGCCACACTTTATATGAGCCTCGTCCACGGAAACCCAGCGGATTTACGACATTACTTGTTTCGCTGCTGCTTCTGGGGGTGATCGGGGCCACTGGCTATTACGTTTGGCCCTACACATATGATGTTTGGCAGCAGGTCCGGTCGACGATGTCAAAGCCGGCGGTATCGGGCAATCCTGCCGGGCCAGCCGCAAATGTGCCCGTGAATGCCGTACCGGTGGTGCCCGCGAAAACGAAGGCGCCGGCTACGAATCCGCAGAATGGGCAGGCGGCGCCAAGCAATGAAAACGCGCCCAGGGAAAAGGTAAAACCCGCGGCGACGACTCCGGGATTTAATGATCTCGCTTCCTCCGCGAAATTGTCGGCAAATGCGGCTGCGTTGCCGCTTGTAAGCAAGGCGGCGGTGGGAGAATCCGACGCAAAGGCGCCAGGGAACCCTCCGACCCAAACGAGCGTGAATATGGAAGAACTAAAGGGGCGGATCGAGCAAAGGCTGGCCGATGCAGGGATGTCCAGCCGCGTACAAGTTAGTCTGGCGGGAAGCGGTGTGCTTTTGCAAGGAAGGTTGCGTCCAGGCGAGCATACGGGGCTTTTGAACCAGCTGCGACTCCTGCCCGAGTGGGATCAGGTAACGGACGACATTGCGTATGATGACACACCGATTGCAACGCCCGCTGGTTCAGGGCCGCCAGTCGCGGGTTCGGCGGCCATCCGAGTTACCAGCGATCCGCCGGATGCGGCCATACTGGTGAACGGCGAGCTTCAGACCGCAAAAACGCCCGCGACACTTTCGCTCGCGCCGGGAAAGTACAATGTAGTCCTGCGCAAGCCGAACTTTGCGCCTTATCCCGTGCAAGTGGAGGCCGCGGACGGTCAGACGGCCAGTGTTTCGGGCGCGCTGACGCGCCGGCAATCGCCCGAGGGAAGCGCGTTTGGTTTCGTAAATATCAACTCCACGCCTGAGGGCGCGGATATTCGCGTGGACGGCGCTGCTACTGGCCAGCATACGCCGGCGCAAGTGGAACTTTCGGCAGGTCACCATGCTATTGCCTTGTGGTACCAGGGCAAACGCCTTACACGGCAAGAAATAACCGTGAAGCCGAATCAAATATTGCAATTCAATCCGAACGGGCCGCAACAGTAAGCAGTTCCTCGATCGCCCTGTGACAGCGCGTCACTGTTATCCGTGAAGTGAAGACCTCCTCCCCCGTTACCTATTGGAATCCCTATTCACTCCGAATGCTCCATAGGAGGCGGAGTCGATAGAGGATAGTCCAATGGGGCATCCTGCTGTAGCGAACACACCCTCTCGCGGTGCGTCTCCCGGACAAAAACCGGCTGCCGAAGACGTGAAATCCAGCGGTGCGGCGGTGCCTGGACCCCGGACTCCGGGTGCAGGACGACAACCTCGCAACTCCGACTCCAACATGCCTGAAACAGCCGAGGGATTCGTTGCGCGCTTCCTGCGCGCCCTGCAGGCTCAACAAGTTGCCGTACGCATTTACCAGAAGAATCACGCACTGGTCCTTTCGGCGATGGAAGCCACTGAGTTCCATCTTCGCGCGGCGCTCGACCGGATATCGCCAATTGCAATCGGCGTTGAAAATGGCGTGCTGGTCTGCTGTCTGGGAAAAGGCGCAGAGCCTTTGGTGCTCGAAAACAAGAAGGTCTGGGCGGGGCTGGCTGAAAATTGGACGCAACGCGGATTGCACTCGCTGGTCTTCACTCCGCAAACCAATCTCGGCGAGCTGGACATATTGACGCGCTTGCTGAATGGGTCGCATCCACGCACGGAACAGGAATGGCAGGCGCGGATGGCGGAAGACGGCGTGGTGGGGATCCGGGCAAATGTGCCGTTGCGTCAGCCGCAGGGCACGATTCTGGCCACGCTGGTATCCGCGTTGATCGCGCACGGAGGAGAAGACTCTGGAGCGACGAATTCCGGCGCGGCACCTGCGACGATGGAAGATTTGACGGCGGCGCTTTGCCTGGTCGCGCGCTTTGAACCCATTGTCCGGGGCGCGGCTCGAAGCACTCCGCAGCACACCGCGGAGGTACTGCATCTGGCGCTGGCCGACGCCGAAGGCCGCACACTTTCTCAAATTGTGCGCAGCATGTCACACAACACGCCGCGCGAAAATGAAGCAGGCGAACATTATCTGGCGCGGCTGGCGGAATCCCTGCTGATTGAAACTCTGCGCGATCAGTTCCTGGCGCGGCGGCTGGCGGCGCAGGACGTGAGAGGAGTTTTTTCGGCATTGGGCAAGGCTCTGGCACGGGCGATGGATCTTGCCAATGACAATCCGGAATCCGCGAGCGAACCTACCTCCCTGCCACCCGCGCTGGTGCGGGCCGCGCGCGCGCTTCTGCCAGGAATTCCTGAGCGCGGCGCGGGAGCGGCGGATTCAAGCGTGGAGAAGCTGCATGAAGAATTCTGGGCGGGACTCCCTGCGCGAGAGAAATCGGTGATTCTGCGCGGGCCGGACGCGTGGTGTGTGCCAGCCCCGGTTGTGCGGCGCTATCTGGACCAATTATTGAGCGCTACGCGCGGCAGCCATGGCGATGCGCCGGTGCGTGAGTCTCGAATCGTGATCGTGAGTTACGCGCGCGGTCTGGAATCTGAGCAGGGGCGGCCCCGACGAACGGTGGCCAACGGATTGATTGAATTGTTGCCGGTGATTGAAAAGATATGGCGCACGGAAAATCCGGGGGAGCTGGGTCGCGCCAGCGTTCGAGCGCTGGTCAACGAAGTTTCGCCAGGGATTGGCGGCATTCTTGCCGCCCTGGTGGAGAACCTGACGAGACTGGCCATCACCCGGGGAGATTACGCCGAATTTGAGCGCGTCGTTTCCGCGCTCGATTCTGCGCCGCGCGACGCCGAGCACTCCCACCTGGCGGCACTGGGCGAAAGATTAATGGATGAATCGAATTGGGTATTGCTGGTGACCGCGGCGCTGGCGGCGAATTCGGTAGACGCGTCACTTCCGCGATTGTTACGGCGCGATCCCGAGCGTCTGCTGGAATCTTTTGGGATTTTGCTGGCCGAACCCGAGGGGTTGAATGCCCTGCCCGCGATGGCGCGGCTCACGGCAGCGGCAGGTGAGCCGGTGCTCGGGGCGTTGGAATTGCATCTGTACGATCCGCGGCGACAGCGCGCAGCGACAGCTATCAAACTGCTGGCCACGACGGAACCACAGAGATTGGTTTCGGCATTGCCTCGCGCACTGGCCGGTTGGGACTGGAACCTGCAGGACCTTACAGTCGCGGGGCTCACGGCCCGGGATGCTGAAAAAAAACCAGAGGGCGTGGCGCGCGCGTTTGTGGAGGTGCTGCGTGAGGCCCATCCACTGGTTGCGCCGGCCATGCTCGATGAAATTGGGCTGGCGCGCGAACTTTCAGCCGTGCCGCTGCTTTGTGAAATTGCGGAAGGCTCTTTGGAACCGTTGCGGGACGTATTCATCCGCATAAAAGCGATTGAAGCGTTAGGCCGGATGCACGCCACTTCCGCGGCGCCGCTATTACGCACGCTGCTTCGTTCGCGCCAGGGGCTGGTGCACACTGAGCCGGCTGGTTTGCGCGTGGCGGCAGAAGAGGCGCTGGCGTTGATTGAAAACCATCCTGCTTCCGTAAGACTGCGAGCGAGCAAGGACGCGCTGGAAAAGGCCAGCGTCCCCTTTGGGCGTCCGCGGCGATACTTCCGGATTCCATTGGACCAGCCGTACGCGGCTCGCATCGAACAACGCGCTGAGATTCCGATTACCGTTGGCTTGAAGTCCCCCAGTGAAGCGCGAATGGAATTGCGGCCTGACCCGCGGCGAACCGGGAAGATGGCGGCCGCGCGAGTCCGCAGCATCAGTTTGGGCGGCGCGTTCCTGGAATCGAGCCAGCGCCTGACCGTGGGCGATCACTTCATCGTGGAAATACGCGCAGGGCTTCGCCACATTCGCTCCACCGCGGTGGTGCGCAATGTCAGGGCAGGCGGTGGAGGCGTGGAATTCCTGAGCATGAAGGAAGACAGCAGAGAGAGGCTGCGCAGGCTGGTGCGCCGGCTGGTTGACTAGCAATCTAGGGTCTGATGCCGTTCGATGATTACGGATTTGTTTTGGCGGTCTTCCCGTTGGCTTGAGACTCACCGGCAGCGAAGTCGCTCCGAAAAATTCCGCGCCCGCATTGATCCAGAGCATCGCACTGGCATCCCTGCATCCTGGTCAGCAGCTCTTGCATGGTCTTGATGTGACTCACTTGAATCTCCAGCTCTGCAAGCTTTCGCTGTGAAAGTTTTCGCCAGCGCTCCGATGCAGAAACGTTTTTCCGAAACCCGAAGAACAAGTGACGGATTTCATCCAGAGTGAATCCAAGCCGCCGGGCCCGCTGCACGACAGCAAGGCGATGGAGGGCGGACGTGTCGTAACGCCGTTGGCCACTGATGCGGTGGGCACGCGGAAGGATTCCAAGTTGCTCGTAGTAGCGGATGGCGGAGGGCCGCAACCCGACCTGCCTGGCGATATCTGAAATTGTTAGTTGGGCCATTTCAATATATTAGTGCAGGTGCGGTTCTGCAGGGGCCAGAAACTTGCCCCTTAAATTTACTGCCGACCTTAAAATAAGTCCTTTATTTTCATTATGTTAAAGACTGCACGCCGGGTTCCGGGCTGCAATCGAGCCAGTCCCTAATTCTTGAAAATACCCCTTGCGTTAAAGCTGACTTGAAGTCGTACGGTATTGGTGGAAGTTGGCGTGGCCAACAAATTACATGAAGGAGACCACCAAATGAAAATTGTTTCCGTACTTGTCTTGGCGATCACAGCACTAGGTGCGCTGGCAATCTTGCCAGCTCAGACACAAGGGAGATTTTCTGTTCAACTAGCCGGGGAAGATTCAAAAACAAGAAAAGACACCGCATTTTATTGCAACCGGCTTGGAGTCAAACCTGAACAAAGAAAACACAAAGCGGACCTCGACAGGATGTTGCAATCACTCCACCAGGAAACCAGGGAATTGCCGGACGGATTTGAATTCAAATTCCCCTCCGACGCGGCAACATTCCAAAGCGTCTCCGAGTGGGCCGCGCTGGAACGCCAGTGTTGTCCCTTCTTTGACATTGATCTTCGGTTGGAACGAGAAAACGGGCCGTTCTGGCTGCGGCTGACCGGACGAGAGGGCGTGAAACCGTTCATCCGGGGCGAATTCGCTCCATGGATGAATCGATGAGCGGAAAAACAATCTTGAGAAAACTTCCTGCCGTCATCACCGCTATGATGCTCACGACAAGCGTTTTTGTTTTGGCGCAGGCGCACAAGCCGGTGCAACAACGAACGATCGGCGAGGCGCTCGATTCCTGGATCACAGAAACGGAAGACCACCTCGTCCCGCTGGCCGAAGCCATGCCTGAAGACAAATACTCCTTTGCTCCCCCGGTTACTTACGGTGAATTTAAGGGAGTGCGAACATTTGGGCAGCAAGTGAAACATCTGGCGGCGAATAACTACTGGCAAGTGGCGCGGATCCTTGGAGAGACGCCCGATCTCGAGATGACGAAGGAGACAGGACCGGATTCTGTTCGCACGAAACCAGAAATCCTTGCCTACCTCAAGGGATCCTTCCAGGCGCTTCATAAAGCCATGGCGACCATCAATGAAAAAAACGTGGTAGAGCCCATCACGACTTCAAACTCGTGGCAAAGGACTCGGCTCTCAGCGGCGGAGGATGCGGTCGCTCACTCTTTTAACCATTACGGACAGCTGGTGGAATACCTGCGGATGAATGGGATCATTCCGCCCGATAGCCGATAAGGGAAAATAAAGTTGCAGGTCATAAAAAAAAGTGCGCTCGGGAAAGGGCCGGCTGATTGCCGGTCCTTTTCATTTCACGCGAGATTCCGTGCCCTCACCCATCAACGTCCAATTTGTGCCGTCGTCTGAGAATTCCGAGCGCCAGACCACACTCGTTGGAGACGTGAATGAATTTGTGGTCCGAAATGAAATATGTTTCCCATCTTTCTGGTCAAAGCCGCCGAGGTAGGTCCAGAGATTTCCATCAATGGTCAGTTTGGGAGTGCGTGCGTCGCGATCGCCGCGGGAAAGGCCGAAAAACAAATAGGTGCTGTCCTTCTCGTTAAAGGAGTAAACGCTGAGATCGTTTTCAGGGCCGTCGGAGGTCTGAACCAATTGATCGCAGGTGAGATAACCGTGATTCGTCGACCAGGAGCAAGTGGTGGTGGCGGAATTGCTGCCCGCCTTGCTGAATTTCGAGTCGCGCATTTCACCCTTGGACGTCCACTGCCCCTGAAATGCACTTAATTTATCGAGTCCGGTTGCGGTTGCCTGGGCCTGCGCCGTGTTCGCTCGATCCAACGAAGCACCCGCAAAAACCACACAAAGTACAGCCAGAGCTGCCGCGGTTCTCATGCCATCCCACCTTTTCTAGTGATTACTTGAGGCGCATTATGCGCCCGCCGCGAAAGGGCGTTCGCGAAGGGGTTCCTCCGCCGAACGATTCTCGTCGATAATTCCCTGCTCGGCTTCCGCCGTAGCTGAAAGCGGCTCGGGCAGGCTTTCCACAGATTCGAGCGCTTCGATTTCCTTTGAGCTGGCGACTCCCAGTTCGCGGAATTTGTTGGCTCCCGGAAGCAATCGCGTGTTGAATGAACGCACCGCTTTCCTGTGGCTCTCGTTGGCGCGCTCCAGACCCTTCCCCAACTCTCCGAGATGTTCGGCGAAAACCGCGAGCCGCTCGTAGAGTTCCTTGCCGAGCGCGCTGATCTTTTCGGCGTTTTCCGCGAGCATCTCCTGGCGCCAGCCGTAAGCGACGGCGCGCAGCAACGCGATCAATGTGGTGGGGCTGGCCAGGACGACGCGCTTGTCGATGGCTTCTTCAATCAGAGTGGGCGCCTGGTCCAGCGCCGCGCTGAAGAACGATTCGCCGGGGACGAACAGCACCACGAATTCGGGCGTGGGCTCAAACTGCTTCCAATATTCTTTTGCGGAAAGCGCCTGAACGTGCGCCCGTACTAATCGTGCGTGCTCTTCCATGGCGGCGTGCCGGGCGTCATCGGTCTGCGCGGTGGTCGCGGCAAGAAACCCGTTGAGTGGAACTTTGGCGTCAATCACGATGCGTCCACCGCCGGGGAGGTAGACGGTCATGTCAGGGCGCAGCTTGCCTGTCTCACTGTCCACCGATTCCTGCTCTTCAAACCCGCAGTGGTTGGCAATTCCGGCCAATTCCACGACGCGGCGCAGGGTCAGTTCACCCCAGCGGCCCTTCACCTGAGGCTGCTTCAGGGCGTTGGAGAGCGAGCCGGCCTCATCGCGCAATTCCTTGCTGCTCTGGGAAAGCTGCTGCACCTGCGAGCGCAATTCGCCGTATGCTTCCTGGCGGGAAGATTCCACCTGGGCCAATCGGTCATTCAATTGCCCCAGAGTAGCGCCCAGTGGACGCACCAGGCCCTCGATGGCCACTTTTCGCTGCTCAAGCTCGCTTTCGGCTTCGCCGCGCAGGAGCTCAAATTTGGAATTGGCCAGCTCCAGAAATTGTTTGGCGCTCTTACCGAGGACGTCCGATGCGAGGCCCTGGAAAGCGTCGCCGAACTTCGTGCGCGCTTCGTCGAGCAACTTCTTCTGCTCCTCCAAATTCTCACGTACCTTTTGCGCAGAAGTTTCGGCGCTGATGCGGCGCTGCTGCTCGAGTTCCAATTTTTCGCGAAGGACGTCGCGCTCGCTCTTGTGCTCGAGCGACTGCCGGCGCAACTCCGCTTCCACAGACTGGTGCCCGTTCGCATCTGCTTCCAATTCGCGGATCCGGGCGGAGAGGTCGCGCGCATGCATGCGGCTCCAGAACCAGGCAAGCGTGGCGCCCGCAAGAAAAATCAGAATGGCTATGCCAATGGTGGAAAGTGAAATTGGAAAAGCATCGCTCATGGCTTCCTCTCAAAATCCGTGGGCAAAGATAACAGGAACGTACCTGATTCTAGCACACGGGTTACTATCCGAAGATAGAAGGAAATCCTAAGCCACATTTCACTCGAGAGGGACTTAAGGCCGCAGCGAAGCCATCCATGCGGCTTGCAAGTGACGGCCCATCTCCGCGGGGGGACCCGAGGAATAAAGTTGCTCCAATTCATTCTGGAATTGCGCCAAGCCTTGCGGATCCTTTTCGAGATTGTCCATCCTGACGAGAACCCGGTTAACGCGCGCGATCCATTCCCCTTGTGCTACGGCTTTTGCGGCCAGGAGTTCGCGACGAACCAGGGCAAGATCGGGCGCACCGGAAGCCCCGGGGACAACCCGAACGCTAATATTAAAAATTCCGGGACCCATCGCGCGCATGGCGACAACCGAGGAATTCTTGGGGCCGCCGCTGGTAGTCACGCGCTGAAGATTTCCTTCGGCCAGTTCGATTATCCCGGGAGAAAGGTTTCTGACCGCAAGGGCAAGTTGTTGTTCAGTTCCCTTCACGCGCACGATATATTTGTTCTTCTTCCCGATGGCGAGCCGTCCTGCCGGTGGCTCGATTTCCAGCGAAACCATGGTGAGCAGCAAGGGCCCACTGGAGTGCCCGGCGACTTCTACCTTCAACTCGGCCGGACCCGGTTTTGTGTTCGGCCCCGGCTGAAGAACCAGTGACACGGTAGAAGACGCCAGGACCAGCACAGGCTGGCCAGTTAGAGTTGCGGTGTTGATGTCGGCGTCCCCACGAAATCCTGCCCCGCGAACGGCGATCAAGTCATCCAGAGCCACAACACGTGGGTAATCCGTGACGACAATTTCATCGGGGTGAATGGGCTGTGGCGCGAGCACCATGGATGAAGCTTGCACCACTGTGCCAGCCTGTTCACCTTCGGCCTCGGCAAGAAATGGCCCCGGATCGGAGGTAACCACGAATCGCGCGCGGCCGGTTGAATCCGTGGTGACCTTGCGACCCCCGGAAAGAGTCACCGTCACTCCAGAGACCAGACGGCCTTCGGCATCCAGGACCGCAAGCGTAGCGGGTTTATCGGTCTCGATTTGCGGCGGCAATACGATTTGAACCGCCGCGGGTGGTAGGGCCGGTCGCGCAGCGGCCACCGCTTGATGTGCGCATAAATGCGCTGGTGCAAGCAAAAGGAACCCCAGGCCACACGCAGCAATCCGAATTCTGAGCGGCATGATAGTAAAATTTCAATTGCTACTGACGCTCAGAAGATGGAGACACGCCGGTGGTTGTATTTGTGTCGCGGGCGGGCGCATTTTTCACCCACTTGTTGAACCAATTCAGTTTTTCCCAAACCACGTGCTCAATGGTTTCCTTGCCAGCGTACCCGTGCGCTTCAAGGGGCAGGGTGACGTACCTTACATTTCCGCCATTGCCCTTGATGGCGCGGTAGAACCTCTCGGATTGGATCGGAAAAGTGCCTGCATTGCTGTCCGCTTCTCCGTGAATCAGCAGGATTGGAGTCTTGAGCTTGTCTGCAAACATGAAGGGCGACATCTTGATATACAGATCAGGCGCCTGCCACACGGTACGGCGCTCGTTCTGAAATTCAAACGGCGTCAACGTGCGGTTATATGCGCCACTTTCGGCAATCCCGGCGCGGAATAGATCCGAGTGCGCCAATAAATTGGCGGTCATGAATGCGCCGTAGCTATGGCCGCCAACACCAACGCGAGTTGGATCGAGGACACCCATTTCGGCAGCCTTATCAATCGCCGCTTTGGCGTCGGCGACGATTTGCTCCACGTAAGTATCATTGGCGTCATCGGGCTTGTCGGCGGCGGCGATCACCGGCATGGCGTTGTCGTCGTCGAGCACCACGTATCCTTCCAAAAGGAAATACAGTTCCGAATATCCACGGATGGTGGTGAAACGATATTGCGAGCCCTGGATTTCACCAGCCAGATCAGCACTGGCCACTTCCCGCGGATAGGCCCAGAAAACGCCGGGCATCCGTGTGCCGGGTTTGTAGTCCGCGGGCGTGTAAACCCACATCGAAAGCGGAATTCCGTCCGCGCGCTGGTACTTTACGAGTTCGCGGTGGATACCGCGGATTTGTGGAGTCGGGTCGGCAAAATGGGTGACCGGCTTGGCCTGGTCCGAACCGGCGGTGCGTACAAAATAGTTCGGCGGATCGGTTGGCGTTTCGTGGCGCGTAATGAATTTCGATCCGTCAGCAGCAATGACCGCTACTACGGTTTCGTAAGCCTGGTCGGGACATTGGAAGATTCTCTCCGACTGCAAGGTGCGAATATTGAATCGGTCCAAAAATGGATGGTCGCCTTGCGGTCCGGAGCCGGTTCCGTCCAGGAAAATGAAATCCCCTTCCTGCCGAACTGCGGCGTGGCCAGTGGGCAATTCCCGCGACAAGGGATTGCCGGGATTTTTATACCGGTCACCGGTATCCAAATCCCAGATCAGGCGGGGCGCCTCGGCGGGATTCGCGGGGTTGAAAAAATAGGTGCGCGAGTGTCGCGCGCGCATATTGCTGTCGCGGTAGATAGCAAAATCCGGCTTCTCTCCCCAGGTGATGCCCGCGAAACGCTGCTCGGTACGCAATAACTCTGCAGGCTGTCCAGCGAAGGGAGCCTTAAACCACATGACTTTGTCACGCTGGGGCACTTGTTTGCGTGGATCACCGCCATCCAGCGCCTCGGCCCAAACCAGCGTGGCCGGATCGTTTGGGCGCCAGGTAATGTTGCGCGGGCCGGGTGTTATACCGTTTCTGGGTAGATTGTCCTCCAGTGGCTGACTGGCAACCTTGTAAGTCACATGACCGGCGATATCCCAGACTTCGATGTCCCGCGGAAATGAAGCATCCGTCAGAAGGAATGAGTAATGCCCGTTCTGCCGATGCAATCGCGTGACCAGAATATATTTTCCGCCCGGCGCGGCGTTCACTCCGGCATATACGGCAGGCTTGCCGATGGGAGTGATCTTGCCGCCGGGCAAGTCCACGGTGGCGATTTGAGACCGAGCGTAATAGTCGAAAAGATCCTCGTCGTGCGCGCTTTGCAGGAGATCTTCAAAGGTGGCGACGGCAGTGGCTCGCCCAAAACTTTCCTCGATGTGCGGGCCAACCGGAATTTTCGGCTCAGCGGGCGGCTTGGTTGTGGCGCGGTCCGCGGGAACCGTCTTGCAAAGGAGCCTGGCGCTTCCCATCCATTCGCACGCTCCACCGCCCCCTCCACGGCCACCACCACCGCCGCCCCCCAGAACGGAATCTATTTGCACGCCTGAAATTACGTGCGCCGCGCCGGAACTGTCGCCCATCCAGAGCAGCGTTGCGTTGCGCGTCGTCTGCGTGAAAATGAATGTCTTTCCATCGGGCGACCAGCGCGGCGCGCCGAACCGGCCTCCTTCGGGAAGAACAACTTTGTGCTCGACGCCATCGGAAATACTTTTCACCACGAAATCTGTGAAGGCGGGAGAGTTGTGTGTTGCACTGGTCAGCGGATTAATTCGCAACCCGGCCAACCGGAGCATGGGCTGGGCCATGTCGGCAATCGTGGGATATCCCACGGAGCGATACAGCACCATGAAATGCCCGGAGGGGTCCACCGTCCCCGTCGGAATTACGGGCGCGTCCATCACATCCAGGATTTCTTTTGGCGGTTTCTGGTAAGTGGACTGCGCGCCCAATGACGGCGCAACCATGCTGATTACCAGCGCGGCGCAAAATACTGCCAGCATTGCCGCACGAATTCGTCCAGCACGAATCGAAGAATTACGGCTGCTCATAAACACACCTCCGACACGAAGTCTTACTCCACCAGGGATACTTGCACAACCCCCATGCCGTTAAAGGACGAACGGGAACAGGGACGCGTTTCGTGTCCGGTCAAACCTGAGAAGAGTTTCAGTTGGAGTTGTGGAGGAGATCGTAAATCTTGGCATCCACAAAAAGTTGGAACAGCACGGGATCCAGTTCTTTTTCGCGCACCGACATTTCCAAAATCTGCAGCGCTCTATCCGGCGAAACCGCTCTCTTGTAGGGCCGGTCCGAAGCGGCGAGCGCGTCAAACATGTCACACACGGTCATGATCTTGGCCTGCAATGGTATCTGGTCGGATTTCAACTGATAGGGATAGCCGGTCCCATTTAGTTTTTCGTGATGCGCGCGGGCGATCGCCGGGATGCCGCGGATTTCGCGCGTCCAGGGGATTTGCATCAGGAAATTGAAACTGTGCACTACGTGCGATTCAATTTGTAGCCTCTCGGTGTCATCCAGGCTTCCCTGCGGAATGCTCAGAAAGCGGATTTCCTCCGGCGTCAGCAGGTACCCTTTTGCTCCCCGCGGATCCTCAAAAGCCTGGCGCCCGATTTCAATCAATCGCTCAAAATTGCCTTCGGGAAGCACAGTCGGTTCGTTGGCTCTCAGGACAAATTGATTGGCGTCCTCGAGCTCCGCGAGTTGTGACCGTAACTCACGGTCAAGCTTTTCAATTTCAGGCGCCGCGCGCTCCGGACCCAGGCGCAGCGCCAAGTCCAGCTTCCTCTTTTCGTAACGGGCTTCCAGTTCCTTGCAGGCATAATCGAATCTGGTTTGCACCACACCCAGCTGCCCGGGATAAAGTTTCTTGGCCTTGACCAGCACTTCCTCGCGCACCGCCACCTTCCCGAAATCATGGAGCAGCGCGGCGTATCTGATTTCTTTCATTTGCTCGCGCGTGAAGCGGACGTCTGCGTAGCTTCCAGTAGGAGTCCTGTCCACGGCTTCGGCCAAACCGCAGGTCATGCCGGAAACGCGATGGGAATGGCCGGATGTGGCGGGGTCGCGCTGCTCGATCGCGGTTACGGCGGCTTGGACGAATCCCTCGAACAATCGCTCGATGTCCTGATAGAGCGTGCTGTTTTCGTAGCTGACGGCGGCCTGCGAGGCCAGGGAAAGCGCCAACTGCATGGCGCGGGTCCCGAATGGGACCACCTGACGCGCCACCATCTCCGGGCGAGTGAGCTTCACCCGAAAATCGCGCTTGCAATTGATGAGCTGCATCACGCCCAACACTTCCGCTTTTGCGTTCTTCATGGGTAAGGTCAAAAGCGAGCGCGTCCTATATTTAAATTCACGGTCAAATTGTTTGTTGAACTGATAGGGAGAGCTACGTGAGATCCGGTATGCGTCGCGAATGTGAATCGGTTCGCCATGCAGGGCCACATAGCCTGCGATGGATTTCTCGGAAATCGGCATGACTAATTCACGCGTGGGGAGGGAAATGCTGTCATTCTGCGAAAGTTTGAAGCGTAGTTTGCGCGGACCTTCCCCGTTCGGCTGCCCTTCAGGCCGGGTCTCTTCCACCAGATAAATCGAGCCGGCGTCCGCGGAGGTAATCTCCCGGCACTTTCTGAGGATCAAATCGAGCACGGCGTCGGCATCATGTGTGGCTGAAAGCGCCACGCCGATACGGTGCAACTCCTCCATTTCATTCTCGCTCCGCCGCAGGTCCTCCTGCGCAGCCTTGGTTTGCGTTTCCAGTTCCAGGCTGGCGAACGCGGCTGCCACGGCCTTGTCAGCAACTTCGGACGAAGCATTGCGGGGCAGCCAAGCGAACCATTCGATTCCACGCGTTTCCTTCGGCGCGCGCCCTCCAATCATTCCGATGAAGCGCACCCTGGGGAACATTTCCGCGAGCGCGCTCAAACGGTCAAAATCCTGCCGACGAGTACGGCCATCGCAATCGGCCACACAGACCACCTGGAGTTTCTGCAGCTTGCGAGAGGATTCAAATTCAAGCGGGTCGGGAAGATGTTTCAAAACGGCATAGTGGCGGCCTAATTCTCGTGCCCATCGCTGCTTCGCGCACCCGGGCGACATCCACACTTGAACGTGAGAGGGCATCGTTCCTGGCCAAGGCAGGTACAGTAATTATATCGAATGGATGTTGCGCAAAAGGAATGCAGCCACCCGGCTGTTTCCCGCCTGATACCCCGGCACCTGCCCCGCTTGCACCGCATTCGCGCCTTTGTTAGCCTGCATGCAGTCCGGAGGAACACTTTGCGCTTGGACGTGGGTGCGCGCAGTGATGTGGGGCGCGTTAGGGAAAATAACGAAGACGCTTACCGAGTGGTGGATGCGCTGGAGTTGTATGTCGTCTCCGACGGTATGGGGGGCGAGGCCAATGGTGAGGTGGCCAGCGCCCTGGCAATTGAAACCATTATTGAACATTGCCAGTCATCGCTGCAGGACCCCGCGGCGCCATTTTTTGGGGAAACCCGGGCTGGGTATTCCCCGCGCACAAACCGACTGACCAGCGCGGTGAATCTCGCGAACCGCCGCATTTTTGAATCCGCGGAGCGCAACCTTCAGCAACGCGGCATGGGAGCCACGATTGTGGCTGCATGGATTGAGGGCTCGCGCATGAGCCTCTCGCATGTTGGCGATAGCCGTGCTTATCTTTTGCGGGCCGGCTCGCTCGAGCAATTAACCGCCGACCATTCGCTGGTCGCCGAACAGGTCCGCCAGGGCCTGATCACGCCGCAGCAAGCCGAATCCAGCGAGTTGCAAAACGTGCTGACGCGCGCCCTCGGCCCCCATGAAGACATTGGCGTGGATTCCGCGGAGGTCATGCTCCTGCCCTCGGACACGGTGGTGCTGTGCACTGACGGCGTCACCCGCATGGCCAGCGATGAAGAAATTGCCAGCATTCTGCAGACCACCACGGGTGCGCAGGCGGCCGCGGACAGCATCATTGACCTGGCCAATGAAAACGGTGGCGTCGACAACTCGACCGTCATCGTCATTCACCTCGCCAGCGAGCCCGGCGGGATCCTGAACACGCTGAAACGCTGGACTTCGGGCGACGATCACTGACCGTAGTTACTCTCAGACAATCATTTGAATCGTCTTCCCTCCTCTTCTACAAGGACAGGAGATAATGGAGCATTGGTTTTGGCGAGTTTCTACGGCTTCAAGCGGTCTTGGAGCCCCCCCTTTCATTCCCTGCGGGATTATTCGTGGGGAGGAGAATTCGCATATGGCGCGACTGTTATTGACCTTTGAGGATCAAGTTCTGCGCGAGCTGCCCATGGGCAGCCGCGAAGCATCGATTGGGCGTTCCCCCGACAACGATCTGGTGATCGATAACCTGGCGGTCTCCAATCACCACGCACGCGTTTCCTACGAGGGTGGTCAATTATTCGTGGAGGACCTAAAGAGCCTGAACGGCACTTTCCTCAATGACATGCGCATCGAGCGCGCCGCTCTTCACGGCGGGAACAGAATTCAGATCGGCAAGCACACCATTCTGGTGGACACCTCCCATGACCTCGAGATTCCCTTGGGCGCGGGCCGCAAAGCCGCTGCGCCCAACATGGATGAAACGGTGGTCCTGGACACCAAGGAGCGCCGCGAGATGTTCCACCAGGCCGCCGCAATCGGCGAGCGCGTCCAAGTGGCGCCTGGACGCATGCGTGTCCCCACACTTGAGGTGGTGAAGGGAAGAACGGATCAGACCGAGTATCTGCTGAACAACAAACTCACCGTGGTGGGCAAATCCGAAATGGCCACCATTCGACTCCGCGGATGGTTCGGGCCCGGTGTGGCCGCGCAAATCAGCCGCCGCGACGATGGCTACTACATCGGCAGCGGCGCGCGCATCCCCAATGTTAATGGCGCACCAATTTCGGGCCCAACGAAATTAAAGGATGGCGACTCCGTTCAGATTGGCCGAGTCCACTTCCGCTTCACTTACCGCGATTGAAAATCCAAACTGTAATTTGAGGGTAATGACTTCCGGCTTATCCCGGCGGCCAACGCATCGCGCGTCCGCCCAACACATGCAAATGTAAATGATCCACGCTCTGCCCAGCTCCCGCGCCGTTGTTGATGACCGTGCGATAGCCGCCTGATATTTTGCGCTCAGCTGCCAGTTTCTTGGCGACCAGCAGCATTTTCCCGAGCAGCGCCGCGTCTTCTTGCGAAGCATCATCGAGTGAAACCATGTGCTTGCGAGGGCAGATCAGCAGGTGTGTGGGCGATTGCGGATGAATGTCATCAAACGCAAAAATATCCGCGTCCTCATAAATAAGCCTTGCGGGCAGCTCCTTCGCACCGATTTTGCAAAAGATGCAGTCGCTCATGACTGAACTCCTCAGTTTGGGGATGAAGTTTGCTGCGCGTCGTCCAATCGAACGACGAAAGTTTCAAACCCATCTTCGCTGTGCAGTTTGGAAGCCAGTTTCCGCGCGGCATCCTCACTGGGCTCGTTGCCGATGCGCAGGCGGAAAAGACGTCCGTTGGGGCCTATCCCCTCTTGAATGGAAATGACCTGATATCGCGAGGAGAGTTGATCGCGCAGCCGCTCCGCGTTTGTGCGGGCTGAGAATGCGCCGACTTGCACGGCGAAACGCCCTTTTGCGGGATTCGTGGGCGCGTTCACAATTTCCAGGCGCACGCGCGCTGTGCCCGGTCCCACCATGTCAATCGCACTGGCCGCCGCCAACGACAAATCAATGACGCGATCCCCGACAAATGGCCCGCGGTCCGTGATGCGCACGTCCACGTGCTCCCCATTCACAAGACTGGTCACGCGCACCACGGTATTGAAAGGGAGCGTGCGGTGCGCGGCCGTGAATTTGTGCATGTCGTAAATTTCGCCGTCGGCCGCCTGCCGCCCGTGAAACGGGAGGCCATACCAGGAGGCGATTCCCTGCTCCGCGTATCCGCCGGGTGCAATGGGTTCCGGCTTATTATTCTTGCCGGGTTGCCCCGCATTCGGCGGGATTGCTCTCGGCGGCTTAGTATTCGGCGGCGATGTATTGGATGGCGCAGGCTGTGGCGCGGGAGGCACATTCGCCGTGGTCCGCTTCGGCCCACAGCCGATCATCACGAGCGCCAGGAGCAAACTTAAGGGGACAATTATTCTTGAAGTACCGCGAGGGGGACGGAGACGTAAGTGAAAGATCATCGCCTCAGGCGCCCGGCCTGGGCGCGCGTTTTTCCAACTCGGCCGCCATCTCCGCGAGTTTGCCTGAGGCGGCGCGCAGCGCGGAGATGAAATTCTTCTCCGCGGCCGGGCGGATTTCGGTATCCACCACGTGTTTCACATGCTGAATCTCTTCATCCAGCCAGCGGCCAAAATCCTCGAATTGCTTCATAAATTCCCTTCCCCCGCCCGACGCAGCGAATTTCGCGCTTATTTGCGCTGGCTTTCCGGCTGCGTTCTGCGATTTCAAGTATTATAGTCACGCGATTTGCACACTCGCAAGGAGACCGGGTGCCGCTTCCCCTACGCTGGCAATGGAAGATTGACCGACTCCGCGAACGAGTGAGCGGATTCTTCCGCAGCGACCCTTCCAACGCGCGCCCGCAAATGTGCCCGTCTTGCGGCAATTTGGTCGGCGTCAAGGCCACCAAGTGCCACGTCTGCGGTGCCAATCTGCGATTCGGACTTGCCGCCGCCAGCCGCTCGCTCGGCAGTCTTCTTCCCTCGGCCTCGCCAGTTACCTATTGCCTCCTCACTCTCTGCTGCCTTATGTATGCAATCAGCGTGATGCTCTCCATCCGAATGGGCGCATCGATGATTCCTGAAGGCAACGGCTTCAGCGCGCTTTTCAATCTTGGTGCTATCGACACGAATGCGTCCATTCTCTTGGGAAGTTCCCTGCCGCTTTTCTATAACATTCAGGAGCCGTGGCGGTTTATAACCGCCGAATTTCTT